>DVIT01000026.1 GCA_018711005.1 Candidatus Scybalocola faecigallinarum
TCTTTTGTTTTTGCTGGAAAAACCTCCCTTCTTTTGGGCTTGCGAAGAAAAACTATTTTTCCTATTTTTATTATCTCGCAAATCCCTGAAAAAAGGGAGGTTTTTTAATAATTATTTTTAATCGTCAGAGCAGATGATCGATGTTAAAGAAACCTATATCCCCGGGACAAGCGGCCAGTGGGAGCATTTTGCCATGACCTTTACCTATTTCGGGGGACGGTACGCTGCCTTTGACTGTGAGCCAGAGCAGCTGAAAAATATCCGTCTCCACGCCATTTCCTCGGCAAAGGAAGGGGCAGGCTCCTTTTACTGTGATGATGAACGGCTCATGCAGATCTATGATCTTGTGGAAAAGGCTGTGGAGGCCAATATGGTCAGTGTTCATACAGACTGTCCGACCATTGAGCGGTTTGCATGGCAGGAGGAAAACCATTTAATGGCTCCCGCCATTATGTATATGAAGCAGGTAAAGGCCCATTGGGAAAAGTTTTTAAAGGATACCCGTCTGGCCCAGCATACTGCCGGGGACTGGTTTAATACGATTGATGGTGGAAAATATTACCCGGGAGACGGGCTGATCCCTTCCCAGGCGCCGTGCTACATTCCAAACGTGCTTCCGGTTCCCGGCCTTGGGGATTTTTATAATGTAATCGGCTGGGGCAGCGCCATTATTATGGGGACGTACTGGCACTATATGTTTTACGGGGACGAAAAGATCATCCGGGATAACTATGAGGCAGGAAAACGTTATCTTGAATTTTTAAAGACCATGGTCACTGAGGAAGGCTTTATTAACCACGGCCTTGGGGACTGGGGCAATCCTGCGGGAGAATATGCCCGGGAAAATGTGGAGACTGCCTTTTTGTTTGCCGATGCCAAGCTGATGGCCATGTTTGCCGGGATTCTGGGCTATGAGGAGGATGCGGCGGCATTTTCCGTGTACAGGGATCTGGTTTGCAAAAATTATAACGACCGGCTTCTTGGCCGCGATCCGGATTCCGGAAAATACGGCTACCGGGTATGGGACAAGAAGGACGCATTTGTTATGACCCAGGCGGCCCAGGCAATGCCTTTGTATTGGGGAATGGTTCCGGAAAGTAAAAAGGCAGACGTTGTGGAAAGCTTCAGAAAAACCCTGGAGGAGGCGGGATGCTTAAAGACCGGAGAGGTGGCCCAGCCTTATATTATCCAGACCATGGCGGCTTGCGGCATGAATGAGCTTTTATGCCGGATGATCCTTAAAGAAGAACATCCAAGCTACTATGCCTTTGTCCTTGCCGGGGAAACGACCCTGGGAGAATACTGGGAGGAAAATCCCCGCAGCCACTGCCATGATATGATGGGCCATATTGTTGAGTGGTATTATAACGACATGGCCGGTATACGCCCTCTGGCGCCGGGATTTAAAAAGGTTCTCATAAAACCGTATCTGCCCCCGTCGGTCAGCCGGCTGGAATGTACTTACGATTCGGCCAGCGGCCCCATCCATGTGTGTGTCACAAGGACAGACAGAGGTATAAAGCTGGACGAAGAAGCCGCAGAGGGCATAGAAGTGATCACAGATGAATCCAATCTTGTGTGAAATGGAAATACGAGGAGAGAAGCAATGGAAAAATTTATAAATCAAAGAAATCCCATATTGCCCCTGAAATATCATATCCCGGACAGTGAGGGCCATGTAATGCCGGACGGGCGGCTGTATATTTACGGGAGCTGTGATGAACGGGAGGACGTTTATTGCAGTGATAAGTATTATGTTGTATCCACAAAGGATATGAAGGAATGGACCATCCATGATATTTCCCTTAAGGGCCAGGACATTCCCTGGTTTAATGACCCGGATGCGCCGAAATATCCGGGCATTGACTGGAGCAGGCCGACGCCCTTTATCCAAAAAATGCTTGCCGACGCAGCTGCCGGAGGAAAGGATATGAAGGCGGAATTTGAAAAGGAAGCACAGACAAAAAAACCGCCCCTTTTATTTGCGCCGGACTGTATTGAAAAGGATGGGACGTATTATTTATATTTTTGTATGCCGGATGACAGCGAAGGCGTGGCGGTTTCCGACCGGCCGGAAGGCCCTTTTAAACATCCGGTGCAGCTGCCCTGCGGCGGTATTGATCCGGCCGTTTTTATGGACGATGACGGGCAGGTTTATTATTATTGGGGACAGCTGTTTTCCCATGGCGTTCCCCTGAATCCGGATATGGAGTCTTTTGACCCGGAAAAGGTGGTGGATGATCTTGTCACTGAGGAAGTCCATTATTTCCATGAAGGCTCGTCCATGCGAAAGATCGGGGATACTTACTACTACGTATATGCCAACATGGAGCGTGGCAAGCCTACAAGTCTTGGCTATGCCACATCATCCTGCCCGTTAGGTCCGTTTACATACCGGGGGATCATTATTGATAATGACGGATGCGACCCGGAAAGCTGGAACAATCACGGTTCTATTGAATGTGTGGACGGACAGTGGTACGTGTTTTACCACCGGTGCAGCCGGGGAAGCCAGCAGCACAGGCGTCTGTGCATTGAGCCGATCACTATTCTTCCGGACGGTTCCATTCCCGAGGTTAAAATGACCTCCCAGGGGATCGGACAGCCCTTTGCCCCTGGGGAGACGATCATGGGCTATGAGGCCTGCGGGCTGACGGGAAGCGTTTTTATCGGCACAGATGAAGTGTATGGGGAAAAGCTGACCCATATCAGCGACGGCGACACCGCCGTGTTCCGCTACGTTAAAAGCAATGACGGATGGAGCCGCGCCCGGCTGCGTGTTTCCGGGACCGGCCGGATCCAGATCTGGCTGGGGGATAAAAAGGCCGGGACGGTTTCCTTAAGCCCGGACAGCCCTGACGCAGGAGACGTATGTCAGGTGCCGGATGGCACCGGCGTCCGGGAAGTATGTGCGGCGCTGGACGGCCCGGGCGGCGAGTATGAGCTGAAGCTTGTCTTTGACAATCCTTGCGGCCTGGAAGTGATCTCCGTAACATTGGAGTGAGACTACTGTTCACCCCGTGAACAGTAAGAAAAAAAGGAAGGTGCGTTGCTCATAGGAGCGGTTCTTCCTCAAGTTCGGGTGTTTTGTTTTGGAATAGGAGTGGTCTTTGGCGCAACATCGGGATGATTTTGAGCCCAGTTCGGTCAAAAATGGCATTTTTGCGTATATGGGGGTAGGATTTACCTATCGACTTCGGTTAAATACGACGTTTTCTTTTATTTGGGGGTATTGGGAGACTGAATTGTACAGTCAAAAACAGCAAAATCACAAATTAGACCGAAGTTTACCTAAATTCTATGACCGTCAAGGATAAAATTGCGATTGGAGGCAAAATCCCTATAAGTGGGCAGCCTATTGTACTTATATCTGATTAGTATTATAAATGATTCTTTCCACAGAATACCCAAACTGGAGAAAGAACCATAGGAGCGGCATCTTCTTTTTTATGGTGTCAATGTGTAGCGAGTGATACTTTTCCAAATTTCATCAAAAGAAGTTCCAGGCTTATATTTTTTTGAAAAAGGAACCCGGAATAATTCTTTATATCCGCCCATTAATGCAAAATAGCCGATGCGCTGCAAAATATCCTCTGTGAACTGATCGCTGGAGATGGTAATCCCCTTTACATTTTTCAGATAATCAACCTGTTGGGTGAATGTTAAAAACTGTTTTGAACCTGCCATGATAAAATCTCCTATAATGTAAAAAGAGGGAGAGACTCGAAAGCTCTCCCCCGCCTGTGGGCTTCGCAAGTTTCCACAGAACGATCACTGAACTAAATATAGCAAAATAGACCTGGGAAGTTAATCCCGCAAATTCAGTTCCTTGTCATTATATGTGGGACGCCTGGAAAATATTTTTTGAAAAATTAAGTAAAAATTAAGTGAATTTTACTTTATTTTGCCTTAAAATTAATCTGAAGAAATGGTATGATAAACTTAAAAGGCAAAGTGCATGCACTTGCCCGGATAAGGAGGAAATGTAATGAGCCAGCAGGTAGAAAAGTGGGGATTATTTGAAGTTTCCTGTCAGGGAAAGTCTGACGGCAACCCTTTCAGAGATTATGAAATGACAGTAACATTTAAAAACGATCAGGAAGAAGTTCAGGTACGGGGTTTTTACGATGGAGACGGCGTATATAAGGCCAGATTCATGCCATCTTATGAAGGTACATATTCTTATGTGATCGGGGGAAATTTTGCAGATGAAATTAAGGATGCTCAGGGCTCTTTTGAGGCTGTGGCGCCATCCCGGGGCAATCACGGGCCGGTAGTCGTTCATGACAAGGTTCATCTGGCCTATAAGGACGGAACGCCCTATAATTCTATTGGAACCACATGTTATGCATGGGCAAACCAGCCGTTGGAGCGGCAGGAACAGACGCTTGAAACATTAAAGACCAGCCCTTTTAATAAGATCCGTTTTTGCTTTTTCCCTAAATTTTATGAATTTAATACAAAGGAACCGCTGACCTATCCTTTTGAGCGGGGACACGGCGATGGACTGGATCCGGAGCTGGTGGAAAAGGAGAAAAGCAACCGTTTCGCATTTCCGGGAATGCGCCTGGAAGAACCGGATTATGATTTTGACTATACCCGGCCCAATGTGGAACATTTTAAACGGTATGACCTGAGGATCTCCCAGCTGATGGACATGGGGATCGAGGCCGATATGATCCTTATGCACCCCTATGATAAGTGGGGCTTAAATCAGATGGGCAAGGATGCCTGCGATTGGTATTTAAAATATGTGACAGCCCGCTACGGCGCTTACAGAAATGTATGGTGGTCACTGGCCAATGAATTTGACTTTATTAAAATGAAAACCCTTGAGGACTGGGAGCGTTACGGCCAGATCGTATCCAGTCATGATCCTTTCCACAAGCTGTTGTCTGTCCATAACGGCGGGCCAAACTATGATTTTTCCAAAGACTGGGTGACTCATTGCTCCCTTCAGCGTGTGGATTTCTATAGGACAACAGAGGATACAGACGCTTTCATTGAAAAGTATGGAAAGCCGGTTGTCTGGGATGAGATCTGCTATGAAGGCAATATCGGCCTTGGCTGGGGCAATATTACAGGCCAGGAATTGGTGCGCCGGTTCTGGGAAGCATTTATGCGGGGCGGCCACTGCGGCCATGGCGAAACCTTTATGGACCCGGAAGATATTTTGTGGTGGTCCCACGGCGGCATCTTAAAGGGTGAGAGCCCGGCCCGGCTGAAGTTTTTACTGGATATATTAAAGGATGTGCCCGGCGGCTACCTGACTAAAGGTGAAGGCATGTTTGACGAAGTTGTAGGCTGCGCCGGCGGCTGTGTCGGTGAGGGCATGCGGGCCTGCTATGATTTTTCCATTCATTATCTTGGTATCTGCCAGCCTCTGGAGCGTATGGTACTCCTGCCGGAGGATGCAGACTATGAAGTGGAAATTATTGATACATGGAACATGACCATTACATCTCTTGGAAAGATGCGCGGCTTTAATAAGGTGAAAATGCCTGGAAACCAGTACATGGCTTTGCGGATCCGCAAATGTGAAAACTAAATATGAAAAAATAAATAATGCCACATAAAAAAACGTACCCCCGGAGGATATGCATTTCCTTCAGGGGGTACGTTTTTTTCAGCGGATTATTGAAATTCCCGGTTAATGCCGGATCGTTCTGCGTCATCATCCAGCTCTCCGGGGATATACTTCCGGAAGATATAGACAAAAATTCCTGCGGTCAGGTAGGCTAAAAGGCCGATGCCGCATACGATCATCAGTCCGATAAAAGGACGGAAGAAGATGGTCAGACATACAAAGGTGCCCACGATCAATATAAGCAGAAGGGACAGATGAAAGTTTTGCAGGGACATAAGCAGTGCATTTTTCAGGTTGTCCCGGATGCGGTTTTCAAATTTTGCCTGTACCGGAAAAATATAAAGGCTTACAAGGACAAAAGGAATGATCAATATGGAGCAGCTGACGATCATGAAATTTCCTATCATGCCGTCGGCCTGCATACCAATGCGAAGATCGAAAAACAGGATCAGCCCGATGATCACCATTCCCAGCCAGATCAGTGTGGACTGACGGAAGTTTTCTTTAAAGGATTTAAAAAAGTTCCGGGTAGGATACCCTTCGTTTGTACGGATCCGTTTCATGCAGCTGTAATACAATGCTGTGGTGGAGGCTCCCATGGTCACAATGGGGAGACTGCAAAGAAGCCACAGAAAATGGAGGGTTACAATATCGCCCACAAGATAGAGAAAACGGGAAAGCATACTGTCATAAGAAAACAGGTTCATTCAACTACCTTCTTTCATTAAAATGAGTTGCCCGGCAAATGGGCATGAGACACGGATTGCTATAGTTCCATTATAATCGCTGCCGTGGAAAAAGTCGATGGATTTTAGAGGGCATTATTTCACAAAAATATTTAGATAAAACTGTAATATTTTACTAAAAACTAAAATAAAGGTTGACGGAATGGCTTTTAGGGTGTAATCTGTAGCAAGGCAGTAACAACAATTATGAAGATGAAAGATGAAAGGGGAAAGATTATGAATCAATCGAATTATAGAAAGACTGAGTATAACTTGCCATTTATTGAGCAGAGAGCGGACCCTTATGTTTATCGCGCTGCCGACGGCACTTACTATTTTACGGCATCTGTGCCGACATATGACCGTATTGTCCTGCGCCATGCGGATACGATTCTTGGACTTAGAGATGCCAAAGAAATCACTTTGTGGAACAAACATAGCGAAGGCCCCCAGAGCATCCATATCTGGGCACCGGAGATTCATTATATTAACGGCGGCTGGTATATTTACTATGCAGCTGGTGATAAGGATGATGTATGGGAGATTCGTCCCTATGTCCTTCGTTGTACAGGAGATGACCCGATGAAGGATTCATGGGAAGAAATGGGCCCCATGCTTGCTGCAGATGATGACCATTTTTCGTTTAAGGATTTTTCCCTGGATGCCACTGTTTTTGAAAACAATGGTGAGTTGTTTTATATCTGGGCTGAGAAGACCGGTGTTGGGAAAAAGATCTCTAATTTGTATATCGCAAAGCTTGCGGCTCCAAACAAGCTGTCCACCGTACAGGTGCTTCTTACTACGCCGGATTATGACTGGGAGCGGATCGATTTCTGGGTAAATGAAGGTCCTGCCATATTAAAGCATGACGGCAAGATCTTTATGACCTTTTCTGCCAGCGCTACAGGTATTTATTACTGTATGGGCATGCTGTATGCAGATGAGGATTCAGATCTTTTAGATCCATTGTCCTGGACAAAGCTGCGCAATCCTGTATTCCAGACACAGGAGGCGCTTGGAATCTACGGCCCGGGCCATAACTCTTTTGTTAAGGCAGAAGACGGCGTAACAGATCTTTGTGTTTACCATGCCCGCCAGTATGACGAGATCATTGGGGATCCTCTCTACGATCCTAACCGTCATGCCATGATCATGCGGGTAACCTATGATGAAAAGGGCTTCCCGGTATTTTCCGCAAAGGAATCCTGGGAAAAGATTCTTAAATAACATATCCGGCTGCAGGTATACGGAATGTGCCAGGCGGGGCTGTTGTAGTTAATACGCACAGAAAAATAAGCTTTCAAATAATCCCGATGATTTGAAAGCTTATTTTATTTTAGAAAAAACTAAAATATAAAGATAAAACTAAAGTATAATGTGAAATATGCATAAAAAAAGTGGCCAAAAATTGAGTATAATCACAAAAACGTCATCTAATTTTAAAAAAAACTAAAAAACTATTGTTTTATTTAAAATAATGTGCTATGATGAGCGTGTCAAATGAAATGAAGATACAGCACATTGACTGTATCCCCAAAAAAAGAAGGAGGAGACGGAGATGAAGATTAAAAGATTAACAGCTCTCGGTCTTGTAACAGTTGTCACAGCATCTACAGCGCTGGCTGCCTGCGGGGGCGGCGGTTCCGCTTCTGCCGATGGCAAGAAAACACTTACTGTATTTCTTTACATGAATGAACAGGAGCAGGAGATCTATAAGAATATGATCGAGCAGTTCAAGGAAGCTCATTCCGATACGATTGCCGACATTGATCTTCAGGTGACAACACAGTCTGAGTATAACACTACACTGACCGGTATGATGACAGCCGGTGATCTTCCGGATGTTTTCTATGTAGGTCCGGAATCCGTTCAGGATTTTGCAGAAGCAGGATATATTGAAAATATCCAGCCATACCTGGATGAAATGGGTGTAAGTACAGATGACTTCATGCAGGATATTTTAAGCAGCTATCGCTTTGACGGCACAAGTACCGGATCCGGCGATCTGTATGCTTTACCGAAGGACGCTTCCGTATTCGCTTACGCATACAACAAAGATATGTTTGATGAAGCCGGGCTGGAATATCCAGATCCTAACGATCCGTATACCTATGATGAATTTGTTGATGTATGCAAGCAGCTGACAAAAGATACAAACGGCGATGGCGAGATCGACCAGTGGGGCTGCGGTATGGCAAATATCTATATGCTTTACCAGTTTGTATGGTCCAACGGCGCAAGCTTCTTATCTGATGACTACCGTACAGTAACCATCGACACACCGGAATTCAAGGATGCTCTTCAGAAATATGTTGACCTGACATTAGTACATAAGGTAACACCTACTGTAGAGCAGGATGCTTCCTTAGGCGTATATCAGAGATGGCTGGCCGGACAGCAGGCTTTCTATGCATGCGGTACATGGGACGTAGCTGCATTTATGGATGAGGAAACATTCCCTTATAACTGGGATCTGTGCGCATATCCTACATTAGAGACAGGTAAGACTGTAACATGGCTTGGCACTGTAGGCTACTGTGTATCTGCAACAAGTGAAAACAAAGCAGAAGCTGTTGAACTGATCAACTACCTGAGTGCTGATGCTGACGGACAGAGAGAAGTTTCCGGTATCACAACCGGCGAATCTATCCAGATTCCTAACCTTGTATCCATGGCTGAAGGCGAATTTAAGGATGCAGTTGCTGACGGTACAGTAAATTATCCGTCCAATGTGGATGTTATCTTCAATTATATGAACGGTACAGATATTTACGAAGGAAGATTCCAGGAAGCTACATATACACCAAACTCTGAGTGGATCGATCTGTTCTTTGAAGGCCTTGATAATGTAAAGAACGGTACTGTAACTGTAGATGACTATATTGCCGATGTTTTACCGGATATGCAGGATTCTCTGGATCAGGCATGGGCAGATGCAGATGCTAATGCCGCTGCAACGGCTGAGAGCGCAGCAGAATAATTTAACGATATTTTCGGTTGGAGGTGAGAAAGTATGAGTGGAGCAGATGCAAAGCCGGTAAAAAAGAAAATGAGTAAGTCCGAGCGCAGAGAACACTACTGGGGCCTCACATTCGTAGCTCCTCCGTTCATCGGTTTCCTGATCTTTATGGCGTTCCCCATTGTGTTTGCTTTTGTTGCCAGTTTAACCCGCTGGAACGGTATTAACAACATGATGGATAACTTTGTAGGTTTGCAAAACTACATTGAACTGCTGCAGGATGGACGTTTCTGGAAAGTGCTTTTAAATACTGTGATCTACATGATCGGTATTCCTCTGGGCATGATCCTTGGTCTTGTCATTGCCGTAGGCATGAACCGGAAGATTGCGGGAATCAAGATTTTAAGAACCATGTACTACATCCCTGTTATTTCATCTCTGGTTGCTGTGGCTATCCTGTGGATGTGGGTATTTAACTACGACTATGGTCTTTTAAACAGCATTATCAAGGCAATCAGCGGACAGCACGGCCCTAACTGGCTGGGCGATGAGGTCTGGGTGAAGGTTTCTATGATCATTTTCATGACATGGAAGGGCCTTGGTACATCCATCATACTTTACTTGTCCGGCCTTCAGAGTATCCCGAGAGATTACTATGAGGCGGCCAAGATTGACGGCGCAAGCGGCTGGAAATTATTCAGACATATTACAATGCCTCTTGTGTCCCCGGTAACTTTTTACCTGCTGATCACTGGTCTGATCGGCGGCTTCCAGGTATTTGTTGAAGTCCTCGTTATGGTTCCCAACGGCGGTCTTAATTACAGTGCTGCTACTGTTGTATTCTACTTATACAACCAGGCCTTTGATAACCGTCAGATGGGTTATGGTTCTGCAATGGCATTCCTGTTGGCAATCATCATCTTTATCATTACGGCCATTAACTTTAAGGGCCAGGATAAATGGGTTAAAACAGTAGATTAAGGAGGTGGGAATATGGCAAAAAATGAAGAAAGAACCGCGGAGGTTAAGTCCAAAAAGGCTAAAACCATCGATGTTATTGTTTTTATCGCATTGGCACTGGGTGCAGTAGTCATGGTATTCCCGCTGATCTACATGGTTTTAAGCTCATTTATGACAAAGAACCAGATCTTATCAGCGAATTTCAGTCTGATCCCGGATCCGTGGAGATTCGGCAAATATGCTGAGGTTCTCCAGCGGCCGGAGTTTTTAAGAGGTTTGCGCAATACCTTAATGGTAGCGCTTCCTGTGTTACTTGTTGGTGGATTCACATCCTCCCTGGCAGCGTTCTCTTTCAGTAAACTGCGTGTAAGAGGTAAGGACGGCATCTTCCTTGGTCTGTTGGCCACAATGATGATCCCCTTCGCCGTTGTTATGATCCCTCAGTACGTAATGTTTACAAAAATGGGCTGGACAAACAGCCTGCTGCCACTGATCATTCCGGGTCTTTTCGGTAATGTAAGTATGATCTTCTTCCTGCGCCAGAACCTGTCCAGTATTCCGACAGCTCTGGTGGAAGCGGCGAAGATCGACGGATGCGGATATTTTAAAATGTATTACAGCATATTCCTCCCATTGATGAAGGGGGCGCTGATGACTCAGCTGATCCTGTGGTTTATGGGAATCTGGAATGACTATCTGGCACCGACCATTTTCATCCAGGATGAAGAATGGTTCACCTTACAGGTTGTTATCCGTTCCTTTAACTCCTACTATGCAGTCAACAGTGATTATCCGCTGATCATGGCGGCGTCTGTGCTGTCCATATTACCGACACTGATTTTGTTCTTTATATTCCAGCGCTATATTATTGAATCTATGGCGATTTCCGGAGTCAAAGGCTGATGTCTTACAGGCAGTTACAAAATAAGATCAATATTTTGTAACTGCCTTTTTTAAAAGAATCCTTCTCCTTTTAATAAAAAATGCAGGGGGCAGGATGAGTCATACAGCGGGAGGCATGATAAAATGACTGAAATATTGCTGCTTAATGATTATAACATCCGTCAGAATCCTGGGGCGGGCGCACACGACCCGTCCATGATGTATGACCCGGTGACAAATAAGTATTATTCTTATTGTACAGATGTTTACGGACCGGCTCTGGGATTGCCGGACGCCATTGGTATTCCTGTGCGCAGCTCACAGGATCTGGTGCATTTCAGATATGAAGGAACTGCTCTTTCCCAAAATGCCATTGCCCAGGCTCAGGATAATGGTCCTTACCCGAAAACAGTGAATTTCTGGGCCCCTTTTACAGAATATGTTCAGGGAGAATACCGGATGTATTATTCGGCTACAAGAGCTTTTGGAAGCTGGGAATCGCGCATTTGGCTGGCTGTTGCGGATAATCCTCTGGGCCCCTTTGAGAACCGGGGCGTGGTGGCAGATACGTGGGGGACTCCTGAGTCCAGCCCCAATGCTATTGATCCTCATATCTTATGGGCAGAGGGAAAATGCTGGCTTGTTTACGGCTCGTTTTTTGGAGGAATCTATATAAAGGAACTGGACGGAAAAACCGGCCTGAGCCTGAATCCGGATCCGAAAGCCTTAGGCGTATGTATTTCCAGAAAGAATCCCTATCCTGCGATCGACGGGCCGGAAGGTGCAGCGGTGACGTTTGTTCCCGAAACGGGATATTATTATCTGTTCCAGTCCTATGGCTGGCTGGGAGATACCTATGATATACGGGTAGGAAGAAGTAAAAATCCTGAAGGGCCTTATACGGATCTTTTTGAAAAGGATCTTGTGGAGCAGTCTATGGGCGTAAAGCTCGCCGGAAGCTATTGTTTCAGCGCATCGGCTCCGGCCCATGGCAATGATATCCCCGGATGGCGGTGGGATGGCTTCCGCGGTCCGGGACATGGGGTACCGTTTTTTGATCCTGTACGAAAACGCTGGTTTTTTGTCCATCATATCCGTGATGGGGCGAAAGCCAATCGTTACATTGAGAAAGACGGACGGCAGAGCTATAAACGGCATTATCTTATGATCCGGCCCATGTTTTTTGCTGATGGATGGCCGGTGCTGGGACCGGAACCTTTTGCCGGAGAATCTTTTGAACCGGTGCCGTCAAAACAGGCGGAGGGAGCATGGGAAATGATTTTTTTTGATCCTTCGGACAATTCCAGAAAGCTCTCCCAAATCTGTCAGCTGTCCAAAGACAGCGACTATTTTGTCCACGGATGCTTGTTCATATGCAGTGATTTTGAAAATCATAAAAAGACAGTTGCCCTGACCGGAATCACCCCTTCCGGTGTTGCATATTGGGGTAAATTCATGTATAGTAATGTTCAGAAAAAACTAAAATATGTTACCAATTCAGCCGCGCTCATATGGGGGCTGCACAATGGCTGTATAGCAGACATAAAGTAGAGAAGGGGATCAAATGCTGCATATTAAAAATTTGGACGATGGACTGGAAGTGTTTAAAGCGCTTGGTTCGGAACTGCGGATCAATGTTTTAAAACTTCTTCTGGAAAATGGCGAAATGAACATGAACGAGCTGGCTTCAAACCTTGGGATCACCAACGGGGCGATGACAAGCCATATAAAGAAGCTGGAGCAGGCCGGTATTGTTAAGGTAACAACCGAACATGGCGGCCATGGCAACCAGAAGCTTTGCCGCGTTGCTGTGGATAAGGTGCTCGTGGAAATTGAAGCCCAGGAAACTGAAAATGAAAAGAATATCTATAACACAGAGGTGCAGATCGGACATTATTCCGACTATAAGGTATTTCCTACCTGCGGTCTGGCAACCGTGAACGCACTGGTAGGAGAAGTGGACGACCCAAGATACTTTGCACATCCGGATCGGATCAATGCAGGAATCATATGGTTTACCAGGGGATATGTTGAATACATCATTCCCAATCTGCTGCCAAGCGCTACTAAGATCGACCAGATCACACTTTCTCTGGAGCTTAGCTCCGAGGCGCCCGGAGTGAATAACGACTGGCCTTCAGATATATCTTTTATTCTTAACGACGTAAAGATCGGCACATGGACAAGCCCCGGGGATTATGGGGATGTCCAGGGAATTTTCACACCGGACTGGTGGTTCCCTAACTGGAATCAGTACGGCCTTTTAAAAATGATCGAAATCAACCGCAAGGGAACCTTTGTGGATGGCCTGAAAATTTCCGATGTGAATATTTACCGGTTTAACCTGGATTATAAAAGTACCATACGTTTTCGGTTTGAAGTGCCGGATGATGCAGAAAATATCGGCGGCCTGACAATTTTCGGAAGCGGTTTCGGCAATTATAACCAGGGGATCAAGGTGCGGATCGCTTACAGTCCTATGTGATATTTTTGTTCAGATGCGTCACTGGCATGGCTGAGCGAAATGGTCACATTGCAGGTAAGGAGGGCATCCATGCTCAAAAAGAAATGCCTTATGGCAATGATCGCAGTAATGGGTGTGTCTGTGTCCGGCTGCGGACAGGCAGAAAAGCTCACAGCAGATACACCGGTGGAAAAAGAATTTCAGGAAGTTTCTGTTCATGACCCGGCGATTATCCAGGGAGAGGACGGGGATTACTATATTTTCGGCTCCCATATGGCTGTGGCCAAGACCAGCGACCTGATGAACTGGGAATATGTGAACCAGGGGATTAAAAATGAGAATGACGTGATCCCGGATGTTTACTTTCAGATGGAGGAAGCATTTGAGTGGTCCCACAGCAATACCTTTTGGGCGCCGGATGTGGTGCAGCTTAATGACGGTACATTTAAAATGTATTACTGCAACTGTCAGGGCGATACGCCGGTATCCTGTCTGGGAATGGCCACATCTGATGCTGTAGCCGGCCCGTATACCAACGAGGGACTTTTGCTAAAGTCCGGTATGGGAGCAGATGAGCTTGATGAAAATGGCGACCTGTACCAGGCAACGGTGGATCCCAATACCGTAGATCCGGTGGTCTTTTATGATAAGGAAGGACGTTTGTGGATGATTTACGGTTCTTATTCCGGTGGTATCTTTGTAAAAGAACTGGATGCTCAGACGGGAGAACCGCTGGAGGACGGTTACGGAACCAAGCTTTTAGGCGGCAATCATCTGCGTATTGAGGCGCCCTATGTGATCTATAATCCGGATACGGATTATTACTATATGTTCCTGTCCTTTGGCGGACTGGATTCTGACGGCGGCTACAATATCCGTGTGTGCCGTTCTGAAAATCCTGACGGACCTTACGTGGATTCCCTGGGCCAGGAGATGACTGACTGCGAAGGCCCTGTGGGAAGCTCTTTTAGTGATGCGACAGCAGCCCTTTACGGAACAAAGCTTATGGGCAGCTATAAGTTCACATGGAAGGAAGGGGAGGAAGGCGAGGACCGGAGAGGCTATCTTTCACCGGGACATAATTCCTGCCTGTATCAGGAAGAAACCGGAAAATATTTTATCATTTACCACACCCGTTTTGAAAACAGCGGGGAAGAACATCAGGTGAGAGTTCATCAGATGTTTTTCAATGAGGACGGCTGGCCGGTGATCGCACCATACCGTTATGCGGAAGAAAGCCTGGCTGCGGTAACCTCCGATGATGTGACCGGAACCTATAAGTACATTAACCATGGCCGGGACATTAATGTGGAAATGAACGAATCCGAGGAAATCGTTCTGAAATCTGACGGAACGATCACCGGAGCTGCTGAGGGCACATGGGCCTTAAGCGGTGATTATAATGTAACTCTGACCATTGATGATAAAGAATACAAAGGCGTATTCTTAAAGCAGTGGGATGAGGATGGTAAAAAATATGTGATGACTTTTACTGCACTGTGCAGTGAAAACGGTGTCGCTGTCTGGGGCAGCGGCCTTGGTGCCATTGAAGAATAAAAGGAGACATGACGAGTATGGCTAAATTAACAATTCATCCGGATAAAATACAAAGTAAGATCAACAGTGAAATTTACGGACATTTTTCCGAGCATCTTGGCCGGTGTATTTACGGCGGCCTGTATGTGGGTGAAGATTCTCCCATTGAAAATGTCAACGGTATGCGTACCGATGTGGTTGAGGCGTTAAAGGAGATCCGCGTGCCGGTGCTGCGCTGGCCGGGCGGCTGCTTTGCTGACGAGTACCATTGGAAGGATGGTATCGGACCAAAAGAAAACCGGAAAAAGATGATCAATACCCACTGGGGCGGTGTTGTTGAGGACAACAGCTTCGGTACTCATGAATTTTTTGAGCTTTGCCGCCAGTTAGGCTGCAAGACCTATATTAACGGCAACCTTGGCAGCGGTACGGTTCAGGAAATGTCTGAATGGGTAGAGTATATGACTTTTGAAGGCGTATCCCCTATGGCAGACCTTAGAGCGAAAAACGGCCATGAAGAACCGTGGCATGTGGACTACTTTGGTGTGGGCAATGAAAACTGGGGCTGCGGCGGCAATATGAACCCGGATTTCTATGCCAATGAATACCGCCGTTATCAGACCTATGTGCGGGATTACAAGGCTGGCAGCCACATTGAAAAGATCTGCTGCGGCGCCAATGTAGACGATTATGAGTGGACAAAGGAAGTGCTTAAGACCTGCTTTAACCACAGTCCTGAAGCGCTTCACGGCTTTATGGACGGCCTGTCCCTTCATTATTATGTACATCCCGAAGGCTGGGAGATCAAAGGAAGCGCTACACAGTTTGACGATGCTGTATGGTACAAGACCATGTCCAAGGCTTTGTTTATGGACGAGCTGATCCGCCGCCACGGCGCTATTATGGATGTGTATGATCCGGATAAGAAGATCGGAATGATCGTGGATGAGTGGGGAACATGGTATACTGTTGAACCTGGAACAAACCCAGGCTTCTTATATCAGCAGAATACAATGAGAGATGCTTTAGTAGCGGCCATTACCCTGAATATTTTCAATAAGCACAGCGACCGTGTAAAGATGGCAAACCTGGCTCAGATCGTTAATGTGCTTCAGGCCGTGCTTTTAACCGATGGGGACAAGATGATCAAGACCCCAACCTATCATGTATTTAATATGTACAAATATCATCAGGACAGCATGCTTTTAGACAGCAGCATTGAGACAGAGCTGATCGGTGTGGATGACACTTATCAGGTGCCTAACCTTTCCGAGTCTGTTTCTCTGGATAAGGATGGCGTAATGCACATTACAGTGGCAAACCTGAGCACAGATACAGCATATCCTGTGGAAGCAGATCTTGGAAGATTTGCCGGAACACAGATCAGCGCGCAGATCCTTACAGGCGAGATCCATGATATGAATACTTTTGAAGCGCCGGAAACTGTCCATGTGCAGGATTTTGACGGTGTGGCAAAGACACAGGACGGTGTTTCCTTTACTATTCCCGCATCCAGCGTGATCCATATTGCAGTAAAATAAGTAACCGCTCAGCGCGCTGAAGGGTTACATGTAAAAACCTAAGGCCCGGAGGCTGCCGGCAGGCTTCATTACAAAAGCCTCTGGCAGCCCCGGGCCTTTTGCTGCAGTAAAAAACACAAATAAAGCCAGGGTGTATTATGACTCAAAGATATTGCAAAAAATGCCTGCTCCGGGACATGCCGGAGGGGGAATACTTTAAAAATCTGTATGAATATATTGCCGGACTGCCTCAGGAGGATAAGGTCAGCGATGACGTTTATGAAAGCCGCCTTGAGCAGTGTAAAAGGTGTGAAAATCTTTTAAACGGCATGTGCCGCCTGTGCGGCTGTTATGTGGAAATGCGGGCCGCCATGAAGGTGCGTTCCTGTCCCCGTGTTCCCGCGTTATGGACAGCCCAGGCCATGCCTGACACAGGAGGTTTATGAAAATGAAAAGAATCAGACAGCGGATGCTTGGACCGGAAGAAATTATTGTAGAAGATCCATTTATACAAAACAGCTTTGAGCTGGAGCGTGCTTATTTGCTCCGTCTTAAACCGCAGCGGCTTTTGGCAGGATTTTATGAAACAGCAGGGCTTGAGCCTGAGGCGCCCAGATATAAGGGCTGGGAAAGCAGCGAGATCGCAGGACATACCATGGGTCATTATCTTACTGCCCTGTCCCAGGCATGGGCATGCACCGGGGATGAAAAGTTCCTGGAAAAGATCCGCGCATGTGTGGAAGGCCTGGCCCGGTGCCAGAGAGGGGATGGCTATGTGTTTGCCTCCCCGGAAGAAATCTTTGACCGGGTAGAGCAAAAGCAGCCGGCCTGGGTTCCATGGTACACCATGCATAAGATCCTTTCCGGACTGATCAGTGTGTGCCGGTATGTTCATGATGCCGCAGCTCTCAACGTGGCCGTAAAGCTTGGCGGCTGGATCAGCCGCAGGGTTTTGGCATGGAGCGAGGAGACAAAGGCTATTGTCCTGGCTGTGGAGTACGGGGGGATGAATGACTGCCTGTACGATCTTTATGATCTTACCGGGGATGAAACCTTTTTTAAGGCCGCCCATCAGTTTGATGAAATCCCTCTGTTTAAAGCTATGGAAGAAAACAGGGACATTTTAAACGGCCTTCACGCCAACACGACCATTCCAAAGATCATCGGCGCCCTGAAACGGTATGTGGTTTCTGATGAAACCGACAACCTTTATATAACAGCGGCGAAAAACTTCTGGGACATGGTGACCGGACACCATACGTATATTACCGGCGGCAACAGCGAGTGGGAGCATTTCGGACGTCCGGATGTGCTGGATGCAGAGCGGACCGCCTGCAACTGCGAGACCTGCAATACATATAACATGCTGAAATTGTCACGGCTTTTATTTGCAGTGACCGGGGAGAAAAAATATGCCGACTATGACGAGCAGGCCTATACCAACGCCATTTTGTCCTCCCAGAACCATAAAACCGGTATGACGACTTACTTCCAGCCGATGGCAACAGGGTATTTTAAGGTCTATTCCCGGCCGGAAGATCAGTTTTGGTGCTGTACCGGTACCGGCATGGAGAATTTTTCAAAGCCCTGGGCAGGAATTGCCTTTGCCGGGGAGGATGTGCTGTGGCTGAACCGGTTTGAAAATGCCCGGATCCTGTGGAAGGAAGGGGGCATGGACCTTGAGCTTTGTGCGGACTTTCTGACTTCCGATGACGTTGTTGTAAAGATCCTTAAGAGCGGCGGAGCGGAAAGAGCCATTGCTGTGCGTATCCCGGCATGGGCAGCTGCGTGGAATGTTCAGGGGGAAACTCCGGTGCCTGTAAAGGAAGAAAACGGCTATTTGATCTTTAAGGGCTGCTGGAGCGAGGGCATGTCCATAAAGCTTTCATTTGGCCGCACATTAACCGTTCACAGCCTGCCGGACAGTGACAATACGGCAGCCTTTGTCTATGGTCCTTTTGTCCTTAGCTCAGATCTTGGCACCCATGACCTGAAAACCACATCCACCGGTGTGGATGTGACTGTGCCGGAATCCGATGACCATGCCGATGACTGCCTGCTTTTAGAAGGCAGCAATGATGCGTTTGAGGAAAGCCTGGGCCGCATGGCGCCGGATGGAAAGGGACGGTTTGAGTTTACCGGAGCCGATGAAAAGAAGGTTGTATTTAGCCCTCATTTCCTTAAGGATCAGGAGCGGTACGGCATTTATTACCGGCTGTTTAAGGCCGGGAGCGAGGAACTGGAACGTTACTGCCAGGCATCCGGCCGCCGCCGGAAGCTTCTGGAAAGCCAGAGCGAGGTGATCCCTCTGGGCAATGACCAGTATGAGCTGGCGTCAAGGATCCATGGGGAGCATACAGACTCGACCACAAAATCCGGGCATCGGGGACGTATGGCGGAAATCGGCGGATGGTTTTCTTATGAAATGCAGATCCCGGATCATGCCAGTGTCCTTCATATGACCCTGGAAAAAGGCGTTTTGGCCGGTTTTGATGTGGAATTTAGAGGCGATGAGACAACGTACACTTATCCGGCGCAAAAAGCTCTGATCTGGGATGAGGATGACGGGGAGTTTTCTCATTGGCACATGAAGATCCCTGGGGATCTCCAAAAGTCTGTGGTTCGTGTAGAATTTAGCAACAGATGCGGGAAAGCACCCATGGAGCTGTTTGATGAGGTGTATATTTCCCGGGAGGATGACAATGAATAAAGATCGATTTTTAGAAATACCCCCAAGAGGGTGGAACAGTTATGACTATTATGATACTGGCGTAACCGAGGAGGAGGTCCGGGAAAATGCCCGGGGCATGGCCGAAAAGCTCCTTCCCTTTGGCTATGAATACGTGGTGGTGGATATTCAGTGGTACGCTTATGATGCGGGAAGCCGCCGCAAAGAATACCAGTATGTGCCCTTTGGCCACCACGCCATGGATGAATACGGACGGCTGCTGCCTTGTCCGGACCGGTTCCCCAGCGCAAAGGACGGCCAGGGCTTTAAGCCTCTGGCAGATTATGTCCACAGCCTTGGCCTGAAATTCGGCATCCATATGATGCGGGGGATTCCAAGAGCAGCTGCCCACAGCCATCTGCCTGTATTAGGGACAGAGACTACGGCTAATGAGATTGCAGATCCTGTATCTATTTGCGACTGGAACCCGGATATGTACGGTGTGAAGGACTGCCCGGAAAGCCAGGCCTACTATGATTCCATTTTTGAGCTGTATGCCTCCTGGGGCGTGGATTTTATAAAATGCGATGATATTTGCAATACCCATGCCTATAAAGACCGGCCTTATATGGGAAAGCATGAGGTGGAAATGATCCGCCGGGCCATTGAAAAGTGCGGACGCCCTATGGTCTTAAGCTTGTCGCCCGGACCTGCCCTTTTAGGTCAGACCGGACACTACTGCAAATGGGCCAATATGTGGCGGATCAGCGATGATTTCTGGGACAGCTGGCCGCTGCTTAAGTCCATGTTTGTTTACTGTGAGCGGTGGCAGCATGTAAAAGAGCCGGGCTGCTGGCCGGACTGCGATATGCTTCCTGTAGGCGTGATCGGCCGGGGCTTTTTAGATGAGCGGACGACCCGGTTTACAAAGGACGAGCAGCAGACCATGTTTGCCCTGTGGTGCATTTTCAAGTCTCCCCTCATCGCCGGGGCATGTCTGCCAAAGCTGGATGACTGGACGCTGGAGCTTTTGACCAATGAATCCCTGTTGAAGCTCCAGGATGTGGATTATGATTACGGGGAAGTGGAAATGGATGAGGATCACGCCATATGGCTTGCCGATTCCAGAGAACGGGATTCCTTTACTGTGGCCCTTTTTAACCTGTCCGATACACCGTCAAAGATCACTGTGGATCTGGAAAAACTGGATCGCTTCAGCCGTCTGGATCTCATGGGAGAGACGGACAAGCTGCGGAATATTTTTGATCAGTGCAGCCTTGATCTGGAAAATGGCTGCGCCACGGTGACTGTACGTCCCCACGGTGTTGTGGTCCTGGAAAAATAGTCGGATTTGGTTACATTTTGCCTAAAGGAATAGCGTTAAGGAATAGAAAAAAATATCCCCGGGCTGTATGATAATGGCATAAGGCAAAATTCTTTTTGCCCTGCCAACATCGTAAGATGCAAACCTTAAAATGACGGACCGCTTCCCCGGACACGGGATCCGCGTCAAAGGGGTGCGGCGCTGTAAAAGATCTTATATATAAAAAGAAAGAGAGGTAAATTTTTATGTTAAACGTTAAAAAATATCAGTTCTGGTTCTGCACCGGTTCACAGGATCTGTACGGAGATGAGTGCCTTGCTCATGTGGCTGAGCATTCCCAAAAGATCGTAGATACATTAAATGCTTCCGGCATCCTTCCTTATGAAGTTGTTTGGAAACCGACCATGATCACAAATGAAGTGATCCGCAAAACATTAAACGAGGCAAATAATGATGCAAACTGTGCCGGTGTAATCACATGGATGCATACATTTTCTCCTGCAAAATCCTGGATCCTTGGCCTTCAGGAATACAGAAAGCCTTTACTGCACCTTCATACACAGTTCAACCGTGAAATCCCTTATGACTCCATTGACATGGATTTCATGAACGAAAACCAGGCTGCTCACGGCGACAGAGAGTACGGACATATTTTCTCCCGCCTGAACATGGACCGCAAGGTGATCGTAGGCTACTGGGAAGACGCTGCTGTTCAGGAAAAGATCGCTTCCTGGATGCGCACAGCTGTAGGTATCGTAGAAAGCAGCCATATCCGTGTTATGCGTATTGCCGATAACATGCGCAACGTTGCCGTTACCGAAGGCGATAAGGTAGAAGCTCAGATCAAGTTTGGCTGGGAAGTGGATGCTTATCCTGTAAATGAGATCGTTGAATATGTCAACGCAGTGTCTCAATCGGATATTGACACATTAGTTGAGGAGTATTATTCTAAATACAGGATCCTTTTAGAGGGACGGGATGAGAAAGAGTTCCGCAGACATGTGGCTGTTCAGGCCGGCATTGAGATCGGTTTTGAAAGATTCCTGGAAGAAAAGAATTATCAGGCCATTGTTACTCACTTCGGTGATCTTGGCGGCTTAAAGCAGCTTCCTGGTCTTGCTATCCAGAGACTTATGGAAAAAGGCTACGGCTTTGGCGGTGAAGGCGACTGGAAGACCGCTGCTATGGTACGTCTTATGAAGATCATGACTGCCGGCATGAAGGATGCCAAGGGTACATCCTTTATGGAGGACTACACATACAATCTTGTTCCCGGAAAAGAAGGTATTCTTGAAGCGCATATGCTGGAAGTTTGCCCGTCTATTGCCGACGGCCCCATCAGCATTAAGGCACAGCCTTTAAGCATGGGTGACAGAGAAGATCCTGCCCGTCTTGTATTTACATCCAAGGTAGGCCATGGTATTGCCACATCCCTTATCGATCTTGGCAACCGTTTCCGTCTTATCATTAATGATGTAGAGTGCAAAAAGACAGAAAAAGATATGCCGAAGCTTCCTGTTGCAACTGCTTACTGGACACCGGAACCGGATCTTTACACAGGAGCACAGGCATGGATCCTGGCCGGCGGCGCACATCATACAGCATTCTCTTATGACCTTACAGCTGAGCAGATGGGCGACTGGGCTGAAGCTATGGGCATTGAAGCAGTATACATCGACAAGGATACAAAGATCCGTCAGTTTAAGAACGAGCTGAAATGGAACAGCGTCGTTTATGGTAAGTAATCATAGGGGGGATCAACATGAGTTCCGTTAAGGAAATGATCGAACAGGGCCGCACGGTCCTGGGAATTGAGCTGGGTTCAACCCGTATCAAGGCTGTTCTCATTGATGAGTCTCACAAACCGGTAGCTTCCGGTGATTTTGAATGGGAGAACCGTCTGGAGAACGGATACTGGACATACTCTCTGGAAGATATTTGGAATGGTCTTCGGGCAAGCTACAAAGCTTTAACTGTGGACGTAAAGGCCAAATATGATGTGTGCCTGACAAAGATCGGCGCCATCGGCTTCAGTGCCATGATGCACGGCTATATGGCCTTTAATAAGGACGGAGAATTGCTGGTGCCTTTCCGTACATGGCGCAACAGCACTACAGGCCCGGCTGCCAGAGCATTAACAAAGTTATTTAATTACAATATTCCGGAGCGGTGGAGCATTGCCCATCTGTATCAGGCTATTTTAAATGGCGAGGAGCATGTGAAGGATGTGGCATACATCACCACATTAGCCGGATATATCCACTGGAAGCTGACCGGAGAAAAGGTCATCGGTATTGGTGATGCTGCCGGTATGTTCCCTATTGAGGTGGAAAAGAAAAATTACAATCAGGACATGGCGCAGCAGTTTAATGCCCTTGTAGCGGAGAAAAATTATCCGTGGAAGCTGATGGACATCCTGCCAAAGATCCTTTTAGCCGGACAGAGCGCAGGATGGCTTACAGAAGAAGGCGCTGCCCTTTTAGATGAAAGCGGCAAGCTTGAAGCAGGTATCCCCATGTGTCCGCCGGAAGGCGACGCAGGCACCGGTATGGCTGCTACCAACAGCGTGGCTGTACGCACAGGTAATGTATCTGCAGGAACCTCTGTATTTGCCATGGTCGTTTTAGAGCATGAGCTTAAAAACGTTCATCCTGAGATCGACATGGTGACAACACCGGACGGAAGCCTTGTAGGTATGGTCCATGCCAACAACTGCACCTCAGATCTTAACGCCTGGGTGGGATTGTTTAGAGAATTTTCTGAAAGTTTTGGAATAGATGTGGACATGAACCGCCTGTTTGGTGTATTGTATAATAAGGCCATGGAAGGTGATACGGACTGCGGCGGCTTATTATCCTATGGTTATCTTTCCGGGGAAAATATTACCGGTATTGAAGACGGCCGTCCGCTGTTTGTTCGTTCTCCTAAGAGCAGATTTAATCTGGCCAACTTTATGCGCACACATCTGTATACAGCATTGGGCGCATTAAAGATCGGCATGGATATTCTTATTAAAGAAGAACATGTAGCCATTGACTCTATTTTAGGTCATGGCGGTCTGTTTAAAACAAAAGGGGTAGGCCAGCAGATCCTGGCAGATGCCATCGGCACACCGGTTTCAGTTATGGAAACCGCCGGAGAAGGCGGACCATGGGGTATGGCCCTTCTGGCATCTTATATGCTTTACAAAGGCGAAGATGAAACCCTTGAGGCATATTTGTCTGATAAGGTATTTGGTGATAATAAGGGAGAAAGCCTTGAACCCAATAAAGACGGCGTGGAAGGTTTTGACCGTTTTATTACCCGTTACAAAGAAGGCATTGCTGTAGAGGCAGCTGCTTCCCGGCACATTCGTCAGTAATTCCCTTAGGGGATGCATGTACGCCGCTGTATTGGCGGCGTACATATGGAGAGGAGTAAGATAAGATGCTTGAAGCGTTGAAAAAAGAAGTTTATGAAATGAACATGCTTTTGCCTAAATATGACCTTGTTACATTTACCTGGGGAAATGTCAGCGGCATTGACCGGGAAAGCGGACTGTTTGTCATTAAGCCAAGCGGCGTAGAGTATGACAAGCTGACGCCGGACGATATGGTCGTTGTGGATCTTAACGGCAATAAAGTAGAGGGACGCTATAATCCTTCATCGGATACTGCGACTCATGCTGTTTTATATAACCGCTTCCCTAAGATCGGCGGTGTTGTTCATACACATTCTTCCTGGGCCACAAGCTGGGCACAGGCAGGACGGGGGATCCCATGCTATGGGACAACCCATGCCGACTATCTTTACGGCGAGGTTCCATGCGTAAGGAATCTTACCAAAGAAGAAATCGAGGAAGCTTATGAAAAGAATACCGGTATCCTTATTGCAGACGCTTTTGAGGAGATGGGGCTGGATTATGTAGCTACCCCGGCGGTATTATGTAAAAACCATGGTCCATTTACCTGGGGCAAGGATGCCCATGAAGCTGTGCATAATGCTGTTGTTCTGGAAGAAGTGGCAAAGATGGCTGCCCGCTGCGAATGGATCAACCCGAGAGTTATGCCTGCACCCCGTTCACTTCAGGATAAGCATTACTTCCGCAAACACGGAGCCAATGCTTATTACGGACAAAATCACTGATATGGTCCCAATACCAGGGCTATGCCCGCAGGGGGATACCTGGATGCCGTGAAAAAATCGGCAATAAACAAGGAAAGGAAGTAGGGAACTATGAAATTTTTTATTGACACAGCAAAGGTAGAAGACATCCGCAAAGCTAACGATATGGGCGTTATCTGCGGAGTAACAACAAATCCTTCTCTTATCGCTAAGGAAGGCCGGGATTTTAATGAGGTGATCAAAGAGATCACGACGATTGTTGACGGACCCATCAGCGGCGAAGTTAAGGCAACCACAACAGATGCTGAAGGCATGATCAAGGAAGGTCGTGAGATCGCAGCGATCCATCCAAACATGGTTGTTAAGATTCCTATGACTGTAGAAGGCCTTAAGGCTGTTAAGGTTCTTTCCGCTGAAGGCATTAAGACCAATGTTACTCTGATCTTTACTGCGAACCAGGCAATGCTGGCTGCCGAAGCCGGTGCCACATATGTTTCCCCGTTTCTTGGAAGACTGGACGATATCAGCCAGCCGGGTATTGATCTGATCCGTACCATTTCAGAAATCTTTGATATTTATGGCTACGAGACAGAGATCATCGCCGCTTCCATCCGCAATCCGATCCATGTAACGGACTGCGCTCTTGCAGGAGCTGACATTGCAACCATTCCTTACAATGTTATTGAGCAGATGACCAAACATCCGCTGACAGATCAGGGTATTGAAAAGTTCCAGAAAGACTACAAGGCAGTTTTTGGTGAATAAGGAGTAAAGAATGGATAATTTAAAACTCATGCAGACCGCAGTCGAGGTGCGCAAGGGCATTGTGACCGCTGTTCACAGCGCTAAGTCCGGCCATCCCGGCGGATCTCTTTCAGCGGCTGATATATTTACATTTTTATATTTTGAAGAAATGAACATTGATCCCGCAGATCCTAAAAATCCTGACAGGGACCGCTTTGTCCTTTCCAAAGGACATACAGCGCCGGGCCTTTATTCTACACTGGCACACCGGGGATATTTCCCTGTAGAGGACTTAAAGACACTGCGCCATACCGGATCTTATCTCCAGGGACATCCGGATATGAAGCACATCCCGGGCGTGGATATGTCCTCCGGTTCTTTAGGACAGGGCCTTTCCTGTGCTGTAGGTATGGCTCTTGGCGCAAAGCTTTCCGGCAGAGACTACCGGGTATATGCCCTTTGCGGCGACGGTGAGATCCAGGAAGGCCAGATCTGGGAAGCTGCTATGTTTGCCGGCTTCCGCAAGCTGGACAACCTGTGCGTGATCGTGGATAATAACAATCTTCAGATCGACGGAGCCATCAGCGATGTATGCTCTCCGTATCCTATTGATAAGAAGTTTGAAAGCTTTAATTTCCATGTGATCAATATTAACGGCAATGATTTCGACGAGATCCGCCGTGCCATGGAAGAAGCAAAGACAATTAAGGGTATGCCGACAGCTATTATCGCACATACAGTTAAGGGCAAGGGTGTATCTTTTATGGAAAATCAGGTAGGCTGGCATGGCAGTGCGCCTAATGATGAGCAATATGCAGTAGCAATGGAAGAACTGGAAAAGGCAGGTGAAGCGCTGTGTCAGAAGTAAAACGTATCGCAACTCGTGAAAGTTATGGTAATGCCCTGGCAAAGCTGGGAGCTGAACATGAAAATCTTATCGTGCTGGATGCAGACCTTGCAGCAGCGACTAAAACCGGTGTATTTAAAAAGGTTTTTCCGGAACGCCATATTGACTGCGGTATTGCAGAGGCTAATATGACCGGCATCGCCGCCGGACTTTCCACCTGCGGCTTTGTGCCTTTTGTCAGCACATTTGCTATGTTTGCCGCAGGCCGTGCCTTTGAGCAGGTGCGCAACTCCATCGGTTATCCTCATCTGAATGTAAAGATCGGCGCAACACATGCCGGAATTTCTGTTGGTGAGGACGGCGCAACCCATCAGTGCAACGAAGATATTGCCCTGATGCGTGCTATCCCCGGCATGGTTGTGATCAATCCATGTGATGATGTGGAAGCAAAAGCTGCCGTAGAAGCAGCCTATGCCTGGGAAGGTCCTGTGTATATGCGCTTTGGACGTCTGGCAGTGCCTGTGATCAATGACGAGGCAACTTATAAATTTGAGATTGGCAAAGGCGTTGTCCTTCGTGAGGGCAGCGACTGCAGCATTATCGCTACAGGCCTTTGCGTATCTGAAGCTTTAGACGCTGCTCAGATCCTGGCCAATGAAGGCATTGACGCTCAGGTGATCAACATTCATACCATCAAACCGCTGGATGAAGAACTGGTCATCGCTGCAGCACAAAAGACCGGCCGTGTTTTCACTGTGGAAGAACATTCCATTATCGGCGGCCTGGGCGCTGCTGTTGCTGAAGTGCTTTCCGAAAAATGCCCGACACGTATGACACGCATCGGCATTAACGATGTATTTGGCGAATCCGGCCCTGCAAAGGAACTGATCCACAAATACGGCTTAGACAGCGAAGGTATTGCTGCACGGATCTTAAAAGAAATGAAATAAGACCAATAGTAAAAGGGACTTCCCCACAGTATTTTGCGGGGCAAGTCCCTTTTTTCTGCTTTTGTGAGCCGCTCAGGGCTGGTGCTGTTTACGGAAGGCCGATGGGGTCATGTGATGCTTTTCCTGAAAGATCCGGTAGAAAAAGCTTCGGTTTTCATAGCCCACAGCGCTGGCCACATCTTCAATGCTCATATCTGTATTTAAAAGCAGCTGCTGGGCATGTTCCAGCCGGATGTTTTTTACGTAGGCGGAATAGGTCATTCCGGTCTTGTTTTTGATGATCCGGTTAAAGTAATCTTCCTGGAAATGAAAGTTCCTGGACAGCTCCTGGATCGTTACGGTGTCATAGTGCTGCCGGATATATTGGGTGATCTCCTGAAAGATCAGCCAGTTCCTGGCTTTTTGCTGCTCTGAGGAAAGATTAAACTCATAGCGGGTACTTAAAATGCCAAAGATCCGCATAAGGAGGCCTTTGCGGATATAATGGGTCCCGGCGGAATTGTCCATAAGCTCTTTCAGCAGTCCCAGCAGGCA
Source organism: Candidatus Scybalocola faecigallinarum (assembly GCA_018711005.1). Classification (GTDB taxonomy): domain Bacteria; phylum Bacillota; class Clostridia; order Lachnospirales; family Lachnospiraceae; genus Catenibacillus; species Catenibacillus faecigallinarum. The sequence goes on from DVIT01000026.1 coordinate 27,805, forward strand.
TTTTTCAAGCTCCGGGGCAGCAGACGGCCCGGGGTGGAAGCAAAGGTACTGACGCAGATCCTTTTGCTTTAAGATGGCTGCATTTAAAAAAGACAGGATCTTTCCGGAAGCAATATTTTCATTAATGATCTCGCTGAACATGTCATTGGCAATGCCAAGGAAAAGAACGACTGCCGGGGTGGAGCCGATGTAATCCTGATGAAAGCAGTTTTTATCAATGAGACACAAATCTCCCTGGGAAAAGGTAATGTCTTTGCCAAGGATCTTCTGGCGAAATTCCCCCTGGACCACATAGGCCAGTTCAATATAGTCGTGAGTGTGGAGCTGGGTCTTTATATCCCCCTCCAGTGTCAGGGAATAGCAAAAGGGCTGGTCTGCCGGGTACATGGCAGACAACAGGGTCCGGTCCTGGGAAAGGTTCCAGCACAGGGCAAAGATCCGGTGCTTTTTCAGATCCGGAAAGGTTTTTACTTCCTGGGCGGATTTTGAATATTCCGGGCATACAAGGCGCATTTGAAGCTTTTTATCTCCCACAAGACGCTTAACGCAGGGGGAGGTGATCTGACGGCATAAATCTAAAAGATCCATGGTTTCGTTTAAATCCTTTCTGCTTTTATGCATAGCTTTTGTGTCAATTAAGCCATGCGTCCTCTTTTACGCATAGCTTAATTGTACCACATAAACCTTCCGGGGCCAATCCTTACTTGCGTGCATGGCTGGCTTTCGGGAATTTGACTTTAGGACGGGATAGGGTTAATATAAAAGGGACATGTGCAGATGATCACTGATAGGAGGGGTAAGAGTTGAGGATCACGGATCTGGAAATTGAAAATTTTAAGTCCATCCGCCACATGGAAATCCATGATATTGAAAATGCGCTGATCCTTGTGGGGAAAAATAATACCGGAAAAACCGTAGTGCTGGATGCAGTGCGCCTGCTTGGCGGCGACTATGAGCTGTCCCGGGATGATTTTATGTTCCCGGAACAAAATATTGTCATCCGGGCCGGGTTAAGGTTTGATCCCCAGGATTATGAGGAACTCCATAGCCGGGGGGTCATATGCAAATATAAAAATTTCGACGCGTGGAAGCGGGTATTTACGGCGGCATTTCCTTCCCTAAAGGAAGATGTGTTAAGTTTTACCCTGATTGCTTCAAGTACAGGCGCCCTGCGCTATGATGACGGCTTTAAGAAAAATAATCCAAAGATTCCTCTGGTATTTCCAAAGGTTTATTTTATTGACAGCTTAAGACATATCCAGGAAATAGAGGAAGATATACTCATGTTCCAGGATGACGAGAATCTCCAGCGGCTCAGAGATAACCAGTGCATGTTTAACAGCCAGCACCAGTGCCGCCGGTGCTTTCAGTGTATCGGCCTTATTGAAAAGAAAAACGCAGGTCAGCTAAACGTTATGGAGGCTATGCGGCTGACAGAATATAAAATGTATGCGTCAAATCTGAAGCGGTTTGTGCAAAAGGTGAATTATTATTTTGCAAAAAATGGCGGATATGCAGACCGCATTGAGTACCGTACCGGCGTGGACTCCAGCGCCCTGACCCGTATTCAGGGTATTGCCGTAAACAAGGTGCGCCAAAACAGCGTTCCGGTGGCAAAACTGGGGGAAGGTATGCGCAGTATTTATATTTTGTCCCTTTTGGAGGCCTACATTGATGAGAAAAGCCGCAATGCCTGTATTGTCCTTATGGAGGATCCGGAAATCTTTCTCCACCCACAGCTGCAAAAGTCTGCAGCAGAGGTGCTTTACCGTTTATCCAAGAAAAATCAGGTAATCTTTTCCACCCATTCGCCCAATATGATCTTTAACTTTACATCCCGTCAGATCCGCCAGATCGTTTTGGATGAAGGGTATTTTTCCGTAGCCCGCCAGAGGGCAGATGTGGACCAGATCCTGGATGATCTGGGATATACGGCCAATGATCTGATGAACGTAAGCTTTGTATTTATTGTAGAGGGACGGCAGGACAAGAGCCGTCTGCCCCTGCTTTTGCAAAAATACTATTCTGAGATCTGCAATGCCGACGGGACATTGTCCCGGGTCGCTATTATTACCACCAATAGCTGTACCAATATTAAAACCTATGCCAATTTAAAATACATGAACAAGCTTTATTTAAAAGACCAGTTTTTAATGATCCGGGACGGCGACGGAAAGGACCCGGAGGCGCTGGCCCGGCAGCTGTGCAAATATTATGAGGACCGGAACCGGGAGGATGTGGACCGCCTGCCCCGGGTGACCCGGCGCAATGTGCTGATCTTAAAGTATTATTCCTTTGAAAATTATTTCCTTGATCCAAAGATTATGGCCCGGCTTGGAATCGTGGAAAGCGAGGATGCTTTCTGGGAAATCTTATTTAAAAAATGGCAGGAATACCTTTATCGCCTGAGCAGCGGCCGCCATTTGGTGCAGGTGCTTGGTCATGGCTTGGATTCCATAAAAGACTTGCAGGATCATTTTGAATCTTTTAAAATCTATATGCGGGGCCATAACCTGTTTGATATTTTTTACGGGCCGTTTAAGAACCGGGAAACACAGATTTTAAAGCAGTATATTGAGCTTGCCGGACGGGATGCGTTTGCAGATATACTGGATGCTATTGACCGGTTTGTTTATTTTGACAGCAGAAAGAAAAAGGAGAGCAGCAATGAATTATTTACTTGACTTACATACCCATACGCTGGCCAGCGGCCATGCCTACAATACCATTAAAGAAATGGTCCGCGCCGCATCCCTGGCAGGATTGCATATGCTGGGCATTACTGAACATGCGCCTAAAATGCCGGGAACCTGCCAGCTGTATTATTTCCAGAATTTTAAGGTGCTTCCCAGGACCATGGAAGGCGTCCAGCTTTTGTTTGGGGCAGAACTGAATATTTTGGATGCGGACGGTCATGTGGATCTGCCGGAGGAAACTTTGGCAAATCTGGATATTACAGTGGCAAGCCTTCATATTCCGTGTATAACGCCGGGGAGCATTAAGGAAAATACCCGGGCGGTGTTAAATGCCATAAGGAATCCGTATATTAACATTATCGGCCATCCGGACGACGGACGTTACCCGTTAGATTACGAGGCCATTGTCCTGGAGGCGAAAAAATATCATACCCTTTTGGAGATCAATAATTCTTCTTTAAATCCTCAGGGTTTCCGGAAAAATACCCGGGAAAATGACCTTGAGATGCTGAAGCTGTGCAAAAGCTATGGCGTTCCTGTGATCGTATCCAGCGATGCCCATTTTGCCGGAGATGTGGGACGTTTCCCCTTTGCCAAGGACGTATTAAAGGAAGCGGATTTCCCGGAAAATCTTGTGGCCAACCACCGCAAGGAGCTTTTATATGCCACACTGGCCCAAAAGAAGAACCGCTCCGGGTTTTACAAATTTTAACAGCGATTGGCCATGATGAAAAAATCGGAAAGGAAGTATTTTTTATGAAAAAAGGAATAAAAAGATGGATATGCTTTTTGACAGCACTTGTTATGGCAGCTGCCCTGACGGCATGCAGCGGCGGCGGGGACAGCAGCAGCGATACAGGCGCTGCCGGCAGCGCCAGCGGCAAGCATCATGTGGAGATTGACGTACAGGATTATGGCGTGATCAGCGTAGAGCTGGATGGGGATGTGGCGCCGATTACTGTAGCCAATTTCTTAAAGCTGGCTGAGGAAGGCTTTTATGATGGTCTGACCTTTCACCGTATTATTGACGGATTTATGATCCAGGGCGGTGATCCTACCGGGACCGGCATGGGCGGATCCGATGAAACCATCAAAGGCGAATTTTCCGAAAACGGTGTGGAAAACAGTCTGTCCCATACCCGGGGCGTGATCTCCATGGCCCGTTCCCAGGATTATGACAGCGCCAGCTCCCAGTTTTTTATTGTTCAGCAGGACAGCACCTATCTGGACGGCCAGTATGCAGCCTTTGGCGTTGTTACAGACGGCATGGACATTGTGGACCAGATCTGTGCAGATACACCTGTGGAGGATAACAACGGAACAGTGGCATCTGAGAACCAGCCGGTGATCACATCGGTTAAGGTGATCGATTAACAGGCCTTTTAGATGCGCCATCGCTGGCCATGATATAAAAACAGCGCGTAACCGTCAGATGAACCGGCGGCTGCGCGCTGTTTTTATATGGGGCGAAAACTGATCCGTGATTACAGATCCAGCTTCAGTCCGGCAAGGATAGAACCAAGTCCGGTCGTTGCCTTGCCTTCTTCTTTGTAGTGGAAAGTTTCCTCTTTGGCGCTCTGGGTAACTTCGGTATTTTCCTGGAGGGCCTTCATGCTCAGACTGAGCTTTCCGTCTTTTACTGCGATGACTTTAACTTTAACATCATCGCCTTCTTTTAATACTTCATGGACAGACTGGATGCGCTTCTGGCTGATCTGGGAAATATGTACCAGTCCGGAGATACCGTTGCCAAGATCGATAAATGCGCCGTATCCGGTAATGGTCTCTACTTTTCCTTCCATAACGTCGCCGACCTGGATGCGGGCAATCTGAGCCTGACGCTCCTGCTGAGCTTTTTCTCTTTCAACTTCCTTTACAGAAAGGACAAGACGTTTTTTCTCCGGATCTACAGTAATGATCTTAGCCTCTACAGTCTGGTTTAAGAAGGTGTTCAGATCTTCCACATAGCCGAGAGCCAGCTGGGATGCAGGGATAAATCCCCGGATGCCGTTGACATAGGTAACAACGCCGCCTTTAACAACACCGCCGATCTTCTGTGTAAGGACTGTGCCGTTGTTCATCATTTCCTGAAGGCCGTCCCATGCAAGAATGTCATCAGCTTTCTTTTTGGATAAAAGGATATGGCCTTCTCCGTCGTCCTCAGATAAAACTACAGCCTTTACAGTATCTCCGGGGGCAATGTCTTTTTTGATGGAGAACTTGGGATCATTGCTCAGTTCGGCAAGCTTTATAATCCCTTCGCTGTAGATGCCTAAGTCAACAGTCACTTCTGTGTCGGCAACACCGGCAACCGTACCTGTGACCAGATCCCCTTCTTTAACCTGGACAAGGGACTGTTCCAGCTCTTTTTCATAGGTTTCCATGGTTTCAGCTGCTTCATTCATCATGCTTTCTTCACTCATATTCCTAACTCCTTTACATAACAGATAAAGACCTGCCGCATTTGTCAGGGATCATGCGGACAGGTCTTATATATTGCAGAGCTTTGTCTGCGGCACATAAATACCGGGACAAAACGCTTAAGCACATGTTCAATCCTTAATATCCTTTACGGCATCACTGACAGCATCTTTGGCGTCCTTCATATCCTCCGCAACCTTTTTTGCGGCGTCCTTAACGTCCTCAGCTACTTTGCCGGCAGCCTCTGCTGTGTGGGCAGCTGCGCTCATTGCGGCGTCCTTAACGCCTGCGGCTGCATCGGTGCAGGCTTCCTTTACCTGCTCGCCAGATGGAATGTTGATGTATTCCCGCTGGCTGTCCTCGTCATCGTCGTCCAGGTCATCAAAATCATCGTCAAAATCATCATCAAAGTCGTCGTCGAAATCTTCGTTCTCGGCTTTTTTATCAAGAATCTGCTTGATGACGTATGCGATACCTGCAATGGAAGCGGCAATGGCGATCGTCTTAACAAACACCTTAATAAATTTCTTCATCTTTAAACACCTTCCATTCTTTTTATTTGGCGGTAACCCGTAACCGTTCAGTCAGATGAGCCGTTGCGGCAATCCGCTCTAATGTAACTATTATAATTCATTTTGCAGAAAAAATAAAGAGAAATCTTTATTTCCGGAAATCCTGCCGTAACGATTCAGCCATGGCTGAATCGTTACAGCAGGATCACTGTCTATCTGAGGATTAATATTCCCTAAAATCCGGATTTTATGTTATGATTGAGCCATATATTTGATAGGATTTCGGGGCGCTGAACGTCCGGTGGACGTTCGCTTAGCGCCGATCGCAGCGGTAACGAAGACCGCGAAGTGCGGAGAAATCCGTGGCATCATATTTTCCTGGAGGTGAATCAATGTTATTTTTTATATTAGGGATCGTGTGCATTTTATATTATACAACGATCATTCTGTATGCCGGGCCCCGCTCTACATTTGCCCCGTTTTGGCTGACTTTGGGGCTGGGGCTGTCCGGGCTCGGAGCCATATGGGAGCAGCTGCCGGCCTTTAAGGGCAGACAGGTTGCTGAGGTGATCTTTTTAGGAACTGCTGCTGTGTTTTTCATTGTGTTTTGGACAGTGGAAAGCCGGATCATAGGGGCTGCACTGCACAAAGCCGGGAACGGGGCAGAGGTTATGATCATTCTTGGAGCCCAGGTCCAGGGACAGCGCCCTTCAAAGTCTCTGTACCGCCGGGTAAAGACCGGAGCCCGGTATTTGAAGCTAAATCCCGGAACAAAGGTAATCGTATCCGGCGGACAGGGACCGGGCGAGGGTATTTCAGAGGCTGCGTGCATGTGCCGGCTGCTGGAAAACCTGGGTATTGAAAGAGAGCGGATTTTTTTGGAAGATCGGTCCACGGACACTTATGAAAATATCCGTAACAGTATAAAAATCTGCGGTACAGATCAAAGAACGGTCATTGTGACCTGCGGCTATCACATGTATCGGTCTCTTGCCCTGGCCAGAACTGCCGGGATCCGCCATGTGGAGGGAATTTCTGCCGGAAGCGGCCGGATCCTGTGTGTGAATTTTTACGTTCGGGAGTTTTTCGCAGTTCTCCATTACCGTTTCAGTGGGAGAATATAGGAGATAGTGCAATTTTACTAAAAAAACAAAAAAAACTTTTGCTTATATAGTCATATCTATAACAGAAACAACATAATGCCATAATGTTTTTGCATAATATAAACAATGAATACGATTGACATATGATTTTTGCCCACTTATACTAAATTTATGCGCAGGTACTGATCAGATGCCTGCTTATACGCTATCTTCATAGCTGTCCTCCATACGGGGACCGGCTCTATCCGGCCTTGACATGAGTTCTGACAGTGAGGGTATGCGTATCGGCAGACTGCCAATGAAAAATTAATCATGAAGGAATCCCCTCCGGGGATCTCTAAATGGCCTGAACCTATGGCCAGAAGGAGGAAATGAAATGAAGAAAAAAACAAGTGCATTTAATTTGGGGGCAAAAGGATGGATCATCGTTCTTTTGGCGTTTGTCTCCTGTTATGTTTACTCTGCATTGACGTCAGATTCCCTGAATGTAACGATCGGTGTTTTCGGTGAGATGGGATTAAATACAGATGCATTGTATTCAATGTCTACTATTGCTACCGTTATAGGTATTATTGGTTCCATCGTCCTTGGAAAGATCATGACCCTTAAGACAGCCAGCAAAACATGGGGCGTCTGTATGATCCTTGTAGGTATATTCTCTATCGTATGGTCTCAGACAAACAGCGTTGCTGTTTACGCCATCGGCTATCTGGCATGCTATACATTAACCTTGGCCTGTGCCATGCTTTTAAGCTCTCAGGTTATTGCCAGCTGGTTCCCCAAAAAGCGCGGTGTGGCCATGGGTATCTGTACTGCAGGCTTCCCGCTTTCTGCGGCAACGACCACAGCGGTATGCAGCTCCTTTGTTCAGAATATGGGGATCAGCGCATACTACATTTTCACTGCAGTGATCAGTCTTATCGTCGGTGTGATCATTTTTGCTTTTGTTAAAGACTTTCCTGAAGAAAAAGGCGCATATCCGGATAATGATAAGGATTTCGATTTTGAAGCTGCTAAAAAAGAGCATGAAGCAAACCTTCAGTATTTAAAAATATCCAAGTGGACCGTTAAAAAGTGCCTGAGTACAGGCCGTATGTGGATCCTTTGGGTTGCTGTTGGTATCGGCGGATTCCTTTCCATGGGTATTATGTCCAACTTCGTAGGTAAGTTTATGGAACAGGGCTATCAGATGCCTGAGATCCTGAGCATGCTGGGTATTGCCGGTATTGTTGCTATTCCAGGCTCCATGTTTGTAGGATTTATTGACACTCGATTAGGCACAAAGAAAGCCGGAATCCTTGTAAATCTTCTTGCTGTGATTGCTGTTGCTTTTAACCTGACCTCTGTTCATGCGCTCCATTATCTTTCCCTGCCCATTCTTGCCATTATGCTGGGCGGTTCATCCAACATGATGGTGTCCTGTACATCTGCTATTTGGGGACGTTATGACTTCCAGAATGCCTTCCGTGTGATCCAGCCCCTGAACTCTATTATGACCGGTGTTGGTATTACTGTGGTAGGTATTATTGGAACGAATTTCAGCTACATGGCTGCATATCAGACCATGTGTGTTTTGGCCGTGATCGGCCTGATCGCTATGATCGCATTAAAGGTAGAGCCTATTGACAAAGAAGTACGATAAGTAAATAACAAAAAGGCGCCGGACCGGGGACAACCTGGAGACCGGCGCTTTTTGGGCATCCGGCGGCGGACAGGAAAACTTTTACAAATCTTTAACACTTCGTAAATAAATTTGTGATAACAGTTGAGCTTTTTCCCGGAATCGTATATAATATCGTTGTTGACAGCGATGCTGCGGATATGGTTTAGGCTGTGTTTTCCGCCCGGGACAGTCTCAAGATCATAAAAAAACAGTTGACAGCACAGAAAAAGATGATATACTTTGAATATCAAAATAATTATGGAAAATCAAAGGAGATTATAGGATTATGTTAGAAAAGATGAGAGAACTTATTGCAGATCAGTTAAATGTAGATCCCAGCGAGGTTGTTGAGAGCGCCACATTTGAAGGCGATCTGGGCGCAGATTCCCTGGATCTTTTTGAACTTGTTATGAATCTGGAAGAAGAATACGGCATTGAGATTCCTACAGAAGATCTTGAAACACTTAAGACTGTAGGCGATGTTATGAATTATCTGAAAGATCACGGTATCGAGGAATAATTCATGAAAACCAGGATTACGGAACTTTTAGGGATTGAATATCCTATTATACAGGGCGGTATGGCATGGGTAGCCGATTATCATCTGGCAGCAGCGGTTTCTGAAGCCGGCGGCCTCGGATTGATCGGTGCCGGCGGAGCGCCTGCAGACCATGTCATTGAACAGATCAAAAAGTGTAAGGAACTTACCAATAAACCTTTTGGCGTAAACATCATGCTTTTAAATCCTGATGCTGATGCTATTGCCAGGGCTGTTGTGGACATGGGGGTAAAGGTTGTAACAACCGGGGCCGGAAGTCCTGAAAAGTACATGTCCATGTGGAAAGAAGCCGGAGTTAAGGTTATCCCGGTAGTGGCCAGCGTAGCTTTGGCTAAGCGTATGGAGCGCTGCGGTGCAGATGCCATCGTTGCAGAAGGCACAGAGTCCGGCGGACATATTGGAGAGCTGACCACCATGGTTCTTGTGCCTCAGGTGGCAGATGCTGTGAAGATTCCGGTAGTCGCTGCCGGCGGTATTGGTGACGGCAGAGGTATGGCAGCAGCATTTATGCTGGGTGCTGCCGGTGTTCAGATGGGAACACGTTTTCTTCTGGCAACAGAGACCAATATCCACCAGAATTATAAAGATCGTGTTGCAAAAGCATCGGATATTGATACTCAGGTGACCGGACGTACAACAGGTCATCCGGTGCGTATCCTTCGCAACGCCATGTCCCGCGAATATCTGAAGCTGGAAAAGGAAGGCGCAGGCTTTGAAGAACTTGAACATCTGACACTGGGCGGGCTTCGTAAGGCCGTTGTAGAAGGCGATGTGAAAAACGGTTCAGTCATGGCAGGTCAGATCGCAGGCCTTGTGAATAAGCAGCAGAGCTGTACACAGATGATCCAGGAGATCATCGAGGAGGCAAAACAGGTGATGCGGGAGCGTTCTGTTCTGTTTGAATGACAGGAGCATAAGGCATCCACCGGCTGCACAGGATTTATACTTATGGCGTAACTTAGTGGGTGCGGAGCATGTAAGTGCTTTGGCCCACTCTTTTTTAAGAAAAATACTTTGATTCTCAAAATAAAAAATGAGGTGGGATATATGGCTAAGACAGCATTTATTTTCCCGGGCCAGGGCGCTCAGTATATTGGCATGGGCAAGGACTTTTATGAACAGTGCCCTGAAAGCGCCGCTATGTTTGATCTGGCGCAGCAGGCCACCGGGCTTCCTGTAAAGGAAATGTGTTTTGAAGAAAATGACAAGCTGGGGATCACAGAGTATACCCAGATCTGTCTGCTGACGACAGAGCTTGCCATATTAAAGGCTGTAGAGGATAAGGGACTGAGACCTCAGGTGACAGCAGGGCTGAGCCTGGGAGAATATGCGGCATTAGTTGCTGCCGGGAAGCTGGATGCAGCCCAGGCCATGGTCCTTGTAAGAAAGCGGGGCATATATATGCAGGAGGCCGTTCCTGTGGGGGGCGCTATGTCTGCGGTGCTCGGCCTTGAAAATGAAGTTGTGGAAAAAATATGCCGGGATACACCGGGACTTGTAGAGCTGGCCAACTATAACTGTCCGGGACAGATCGTTATTTCCGGAGAGCAGAAGGCTGTGGAAGCAGCCGGAGAAGCCCTTAAGGCAGCCGGAGCAAAGCGTGTGGCTCCTTTAAAGGTTAGCGGACCGTTCCATTCATCCATGCTGGCTGAGGCCGGACACCGTCTTGCCAAAGCTCTGGAGGATGTGGATTTTAAAGCTTCGGACATTCCATATGTATGCAACACCGAGGCCCGGTATGTGACGGATCCTTCTGAGATCAGCGGTATTCTGATCCGCCAGGTTTCTTCATCCGTCCGGTGGGAGCAGAGCGTCCGGGAAATGATCGCCCGGGGCGTAGATACATTTGTGGAAATCGGACCCGGAAAGACGTTGTGCGGATTTTTAAAACGTATTGACCGAAGCGTAAAGGCTGTAAATATTGATAAATATGAAGATTTGAAGAAGCTGGAGGACATCCTGTAAAGGGACCTCCCTGAGGCCTTTTACAGGCCGGGAAGGAGAACATATGCTGACAGAAAAGATCGCTCTTGTTACCGGAGCGAGCCGTGGCATCGGCCGTGAGATCGCAAAGACTCTGGCAGGCCTTGGCGCTACGGTGATCATTAATTATAACGGTTCTGAGGCATCAGCCAATGCAGTGCTGGAGGAAATTACCCGGGCCGGAGGCAGCGGCGCCTGCTATCAGTGCAATGTGGCTGACCATGATAAAGTAAAGGAAATGATCACATGGATCGTTAAGACCTATAAGCGCCTGGATATTGTTGTAAACAATGCAGGGATCACAAAGGATACGCTGATGATGGGCATGAGCGAGGCTGATTTTGATTCTGTGATCAATATAAATCTGAAAGGGACGTTTAACTGTATCAAACATGCAGTCCGCCCCATGCTGAAACAGCGCAGCGGCCGTATCGTCAACATTTCTTCGGTTGTAGGCCGTGCAGGGAACGCCGGACAGGCCAACTATGCCGCATCCAAGGCCGGCGTTATAGGACTGACCATGTCTGCGGCCAAGGAGCTTGGCAGCCGGGGGATTACGGTGAATGCTGTGGCTCCGGGATTTATTGCAACAGAGATGACAGACGCCCTGACAGAAGATCAAAAAGCGGCAATCTTAAAAAATATCCCGTTACAGACCCTGGGAACAACAAAGGATGTAGCTGATACAGTGGCATTCCTTGTGTCCGATGAAGCACGTTATATTACCGGACAGACCATCAGTGTGGATGGCGGCCTGTATATGGGCTAAGGAGGAACTTATGAGTAAAAGAGTTGTAGTAACCGGTATGGGAGCCATTACACCTATCGGCAATAGTGTAAATGAATACTGGGAGTCTTTAAAAGCAGGCAAAGTGGGCATTGGCCCCATCACCTACTTTGACACCACCGATTATAAGGCGACCCTGGCTGCCCAGGTGAAGGATTTTAATGCCAAAGATTATATGGATCCTAAAGCTGCCCGGCGCATGGAAACCTTTTCACAGTTTGCCGTGGCTGCGGCAAAGGAGGCCATGGAGGACTCAGGGCTTGACATGAGCGTGGAAGATCCCTATCGTGTGGGCGTATCCATCGGCTGCGGCGTGGGCAGTCTTCAGCGTATGGAAAGTGAAGAACATAAGCTGGTGACCAAGGGGCCGTCTCGTATCAGTCCCCTGATGGTACCTATGCTCATTTCCAATATGGCTGCGGGAAATGTTTCCATCCAGTTCGGCCTTAAGGGCAAGAGTATTAACATTGTAACCGCCTGCTCTACCGGAACCCATTCCATTGGTGAAGCATACCGTACCATTCAGTACGGGGATGCAGATGTTATGCTGGCTGGCGGTACGGAAAGCTCCATCTGCCCCATCGGTATCGGCGGTTTTGCTGCGCTGACAGCTCTGACGCCGGCAACAGATCCTCTAAGAGCCTCCATTCCGTTTGATAAAGAAAGAAGCGGTTTTGTTATGGGCGAAGGCGCCGGCGTTGTGGTTTTGGAAAGCCTGGAACATGCATTAAACCGGGGCGCTCATATTTATGCGGAAATTACCGGATATGGTGCTACCAGTGATGCCTACCATATTACATCTCCCGCAGAGGACGGGGAAGGCGCTGCAAGAGCTATGACTGACGCTATGAAAGAGGCCGGTGTGTCTCCGGAGCAGGTAAGCTATATTAATGCTCACGGTACAGCCACCCATCACAATGACCTGTTTGAAACACGTGCCATTAAGCTGGCGTTGGGCGATGCGGCATACAACGTGCCCATCAGCTCCACTAAATCCATGATCGGCCACCTTTTAGGCGCTGCCGGCGCAGTGGAGTTTATTGCCTGCGTTAAGTCCATCCAGGATGGCTTTATCCATCCTACGGCAGGACTGCTGGTCCCTGACGAGGAATGTGACTTGAACTATGTGCCGGGACACGGCATTGAAGCGGATGTAGACGTTGTTATGACCAATTCCCTGGGATTTGGCGGACATAATGCAACTGTACTTGTGCGTAAATATAAGTAAATCCCTGAACAGAGCCTGAAAAATCTGTCCTGGATCCGGTCAGATCAGGCTCCCGGGGATACCTGGATGAAAGGAATGAAGTATTATGGATATAGATAAGATCATGCAGCTCATTGATAAAGTAGACGCTTCCGGAATCACAACTCTTACAGTGGAGGAAGGGTGTCTTAAGATTTCTATTGAAAAGAGCCAGGGACAGGCCCAGGCAGTTGAAGGAAATCAGGTGATCACTGTTCCTGTAGGCATTCCCGCGCCCCAGATGCAGTCTGCAGCGCCGGCAGAGGCACCGGCAGCACCGGTACAGGCGGCTGCTGATGCCGGGGAAGCTTCGGCCGAGGAAGAAAACGATGTATTTATTACATCCCCTATTGTGGGCGTATTTTACAGTGCATCAGGCCCGGAGGAAGAACCCTTTGTTAAAGTGGGCGATACTGTAAAAAAAGGTCAGATCGTCGGTATCGTTGAGGCTATGAAGCTGATGAATGAGATTGAAAGCGATGTGGACGGCGTGATTGAAGAAGTTCTTGTGGAAAACGCTCAGAACGTAGAGTATGGACAGTCTTTATTCCGTGTAAAATAAAAAAAGAGGATATGATAATATATGAAAACACTTTGTGTTAAAGAAATTATGCAAATCCTTCCTCACAGACATCCGTTTTTACTTGTGGATAAAGCGGAGATCATTGAAGAAGGCAAAAAAGCGGTTGGCTATAAAGCAGTGACTTATGATGAGCCCTTTTTTGTGGGACATTTCCCTCAGGAGCCGGTGATGCCCGGTGTATTAATCATGGAAGCTATGGCTCAGGTAGGCGCCATTGTGCTTCTGTCCCAGGATGGAATGCAGGGGAAACTGGTCTTTTTTGGCGGGATCAATAAGGCGCGTTTCCGCAAAAAGATTGTTCCGGGTACGATCCTTCGTATGGAAGTAGAAATCACAAAGCAGAAAGGTCCTATGGGCGTTGGCTATGGCCGTGCATATGACGGTGATGCCCTTGCCGCTGAGGGCGAGCTGACCTTTATGGTCGGCTGATCGGCGAGGTAGAGTAATGAAAAAGATTTTGATCGCCAACCGGGGAGAGATCGCTGTTCGTATTATCCGGGCATGCAGGGAGCTGGGCATTGAGACCGTTGCTGTTTATTCCACAGCGGATGCGGATGCTTTGCATACCCAGCTGGCAGATGAGGCTATCTGCATCGGACCTGCCCCGTCAAAAGACAGCTATCTGAACATGGAAAGCATTATCAGCGCTACTGTGATCAGCGGCGCCGATGCCATTCACCCCGGTTTCGGCTTTTTATCTGAAAACACAAAATTTGTTGAAATGTGCGAGCAGTGCAATATTACTTTTATCGGCCCGTCTTCAGATCTGATCCATAAAATGGGCAATAAATCCGAAGCCAGAAAAACCATGATGGAAGCCGGTATTCCGGTGGTTCCGGGAACAAAGGAGCCGGTGTATGACGCAGTTACAGGTCTTGAGATCGCTAAAAAGATCGGATTCCCTGTAATGATCAAGGCATCCAGCGGCGGCGGCGGCAAGGGGATGCGTGTGGCTGAGGATGAGGCAAGCTTTGGCCCTAATTTCCATACTGCTCAAATGGAGTCAGTGAATGCCTTTGGGGATGATACCATGTATATTGAAAAGTACATTGTCCATCCCAGACATATTGAATTCCAGATCCTGGCGGATAAGTTTGGCAATGTAGTGCATCTGGGAGAGCGTGACTGCTCCATCCAGCGGCGTCACCAGAAGGTGCTGGAAGAATCCCCTTCCTGCGCTATTGACCCGGACTTAAGAGCCCGCATGGGAGCTACGGCTGTCGCCGCAGCAAAAGCCGTTGGGTATGAAAATGCCGGAACCATTGAGTTTTTGCTGGACGGCAATAAAAACTTTTACTTTATGGAAATGAATACCCGTATCCAGGTTGAGCATCCGGTTACCGAGATGGTTACCGGCATTGACCTGATCAAGGAACAGATTCGTATTGCCGCAGGCCTTAAGCTGGACTTTACACAGGAAGATGTGGAGGTTCGCGGTCATGCTATTGAGTGCCGGATCAATGCGGAAAATCCGTCAAAAAATTTCCGCCCGTCACCGGGAACTATTACAGAGGTGCATTTCCCCGGCGGCAACGGGATCCGTGTGGATACGGCTGTATATCAGGGCTATACAATCCCGCCCAACTATGATTCCATGATCGCAAAGCTGATCGTTCATGGAAAGGATCGGGAGGAAGCCATTGATAAAATGCGCAGCGCTCTTGGAGAGTTTGTGATTCAGGGCATTGATACCAATCTGGATTTCCAGTTTGATATTGTCAGCAACCCGGATTTTATTAAGGGTAATTTTGATACAGGCTTTATTGCTGAATAAACCAGGCCGCCCGAAGGCCTGTACAGGGGCGCCGGTCCGGAAGGCTGGCGCTGCCTTTTCACTGTGCCGGTACGGGGCATAAATGTTTACAAAGACGGAAGACAGGTGATGAGTTATGTTAAGGGGAATGTTTAAAAAGACCACATATATTAATATCACAAGTGAAGTAAAAAAAGAAATGGATACCACCGGATCCGACCGGGAAAATGTGGAGATTCCCGAAGGCTTATGGACAAAATGTCCAAAATGCGGCCACGCTGTCTATACAAAAGATCTGGAGGACGATCTTCTCGTATGCAGCCACTGCGGCCATAACCTCCGCATGGGTGCGCCCATGCGTCTTAAGATGATCCTGGATGAAGGCAGCTTTAAGGCCTGGGATGAGGCCATTGAAACAGGAAATCCCCTGGACTTTCCAGGCTATCCGGAAAAGATCCAAAAGGCTCAGGAGGCAACAGGCCTGAAAGAGGCAGTGATCACCGGCCAGGGGACCATCGGGGGCATCCCTGTGGCTTTTGGAGTCATGGACGCATCTTTTTTTATGGGAAGTATGGGACATGTGGTTGGTGAAAAGATCACCCGTATGGTGGAACGTGCCACCCGGGACAAGCTCCCGGTTGTTATGTACTGCTGCTCCGGCGGCGCCCGGATGCAGGAAGGTATGTTTTCTCTCATGCAGATGGCAAAAACCAGCGCAGCCGTTAAACGCCACGGCGATGCCGGGCTGCCGTATTTTTCTGTACTGACAGATCCGACCACCGGCGGTGTGACGGCAAGCTTTGCTATGCTGGGTGATATTATTTTGGCAGAACCCGGAGCTTTAGTGGGTTTTGCAGGCCCGAGAGTTATTGAGCAGACCATTGGACAAAAGCTGCCCAAGGGCTTTCAGCGGGCTGAATTTCTTTTGGAGCATGGTCTGATCGACGCGATCGTTGAGCGGAAAGACCAGAAGCAGGTACTGGAAAAGCTATTAAGATGGCATATGAAAACGCCGGAGGCTGTGACAGGAGGTCGTGCATAATGAGTCTCACGCCATGGGACCGGGTAAAGATTGCCCGGGGAAAAAACAGGCCTACAGCCATGTTTTATATTGAAAATATATTTGATGATTTTTTTGAACTGCACGGAGACCGACACTTTAAGGATGACGGCGCCGTTGTCGGAGGGATCGCCTCCATTGACGGCAGAGCGGTCACAGTGATCGGCCAGCAGAAAGGACGGAACACAAAAGAAAATATTTTCCGGAATTTTGGAATGCCTTATCCGGAAGGCTACAGGAAAGCACTGCGCCTTATGGAGCAGGCACAGAAATTTAACCGTCCGGTCATTTGTTTTGTAGATACATCCGGCGCCTACTGCGGCATTGGCGCAGAGGAGCGGGGACAGGGAGAGGCGATTGCCAGAAATCTTCTGGAAATGTCTGCCCTGACAGTGCCGGTATTGTCCATTATTATCGGTGAAGGCGGCAGCGGCGGCGCTCTTGCCCTTGCCGTAGCTAATGAAGTGTGGATGCTGGAAAATTCCATGTATTCTATTTTATCGCCGGAAGGCTTTGCATCGATCTTGTGGAAAGACAGCAAGAAGGCAAAGGAAGCGGCATCAGCTATGAAAATAACGGCCAGGGAATTAAAAAGCCTTGGGATTATTGATAAAATCGTAGGGGAGAAGGAACTGCTTACTCCCCAGACCAGTGATGTGGTTATCGGAAAAATGAAAAAAGGAATTGTGCGTTTCTTAAGATCCTATGATGGCAAATCGGGGGAAGAAATCGCGGGAGAAAGATATGACAGATTTCGCAAATATTAAAAGCCGTTTTACGATTGGAGATACCACCCTGTCCCTGCCCTTGATCCAGGGCGGCATGGGCGTCGGCATCAGCCTTTCGGGTCTGGCCGGAAGCGTGGCCGGCTCCGGAGGCGTAGGCGTGATCTCCACGGCTCAGATCGGATTTGATCAGGATGGATGGGAAACATCCCCTCTGGAGACGAATCTGAAAGCCATTGGAATGCATATCCAAAGAGCCAGAGAGATCGCGGCTCAAAAGCAAAAGGATGAAAAATACCGGGGACGCACCGGTATGATCGCCGCCAACATTATGGTGGCTACCCGTTTTTATGAAAAATATGTGCGGGCAGCTGTGGCAGCCGGTGTGGATATGATCATTTCCGGAGCCGGGCTTCCTGCGTCTTTGCCGGAATTTGTACGCGGATCAAAGACGAAGATCGCCCCCATTATTTCTTCATTGAAGGCGGCAAAAGTGATCCTGCGTTTGTGGGATAAAAAGTATAAAAGGATCCCGGATCTGCTTGTGATCGAGGGACCTTTGGCCGGGGGACATCTGGGTTTTTCCCCGGAAAGTCTGGAACATATTGATATGGATGCTTATGATAAAGAAATCCTGGATATTATAGAAACAGCCGGAGAATATGGGAAAAAATACGGGAAAAAGATTCCTGTGGCTGTTGCCGGCGGCATTGACAGCGCCAAAAAGGTGCGGCATTATCTGGAGCTTGGGGCCGATGCGGTTCAGGTAGCGACCCGTTTTGTGACCACATGGGAGTGCGATGCGTCTATGGCCTATAAGCAGGCCTATATCCATGCGTTTAAAGAGGATATACGCCTTGTAAAAAGCCCTGTGGGTATGCCTGGCCGGGCCATCTATAATGACTTTATGGCCCGGGTGGAAAGAGGGGAGCGTTTACCGATCCACTGCCATGGCTGTCTGGAAAAGTGCCAGCCCTCAAAGATCCCCTACTGCATTACTGACGCTCTTGTAAATGCGGCCAGAGGAGATGTGTCCAACGCCCTTTTGTTTTGCGGTGCCAATGCCTGGAAAGCAGAACGGATCCAGACGGTGGATGAGGTTATTGAGGATTTGTTTACCTTTGAATAGGGGGAGCGTTTAAGATGATGGTATATGCCTTTGGGGAGCAGCTGCAGCAGATTACAGTGGAACAGGCGACACAGGATATGATTCCTGCGGTCTTTATTGCATCATCGGAGGAATGCTGTGAGATCCTGCAGAAAACCGGGATCAATTATGAAGGCGAGATTAATCTGGATGACGCATACTTTTGTAAGCTGGAAACTCAGCAGGACTGTCTGTATGGTACCCTGGCCATCCCTAGACTGCTGGATGTTTTAGGCGACCGGTACCGGATGCTTTTATTTGTAAATAAAAATTATATCGTCATTGTAGATGACCAGGGCTTTGCCGAAAGGATCTTAAAGCGCGTACAGAAGAAAAAGCTGCACCAGGGGGAGACAAAGGAACATTTTCTTTACAATTTTTTTGGCGAGTTTATGAGTAAGGATAACCGGGTGCTGGAAGATTTTGAACGGAGCATTATGGATATGGAGGATAATATCCTTCATGAAAAGAGCCAGAGCTACCAGAAATACCAGCGCCAGATGATGCCTATACGGCGCCAGCTTCTGATCCTGCGCAGCTACTACGAGCAGCTGGTGGAAGTGGGAAAGGCCTTTGAGGAAAATGAAAACCGGTTTTTTGCCAAAAAGCAGCTAAAATATTTCGGCACATTAACGGACCGGGCCGACCGTCTCATGGGACGGACCATGCACCTGATTGATTATGCCAAACAGGTGACGGATGCTTATCAGTCCCAGGTGGATGCCCAGCAGAACAACAATATGCAGTTTTTGACGATCATATCCACCATATTTTTGCCTTTGACGCTGATTACAAGCTGGTACGGCATGAACTTTGAGAACATGCCGGAGCTGGATAACGGCTATCCTATGATCATCGGCCTCTGTATCCTGGTGATCATTATATGTATCATTATTTTTAAAAGAAAAAAAATGCTGTAGCCCACGGGCCAAAGATCCGAAGCGCTGCAGCGCCCGACGATTCTGCGGCCCTTTGCAGACACTTTACAGTGTTTTGTCAAAGGGCCGCTTGTTATTTTATTCCGGGTGAGACAGAAGCTTTTCAAAAAATAAGCCTGCGCCAAACCATAAAGGCGCATAGTTTAATTTGATCAGCCCCCTGATATTGGTCTTTTGACCGGAGTAGTCCCATGGACATACCTGATATTTTTTCAGGATTGATCCTGTTGTAAATTCTGCGGCAAAAATACACAATGTATACACACCTCCCCGGAGCATGAGATTTTTGCCTTTCAGGTGTCTGCACATAGGGCTGAGAAAGGAGGCCATACCATAAATCGGAAACATCCAGATAGAAGTCTTACAGGTTAGCTTGGGGTCACGTGACATCATGGAACACAGTCCTGTCCATAATACTTCCATACACCAGCCTGTAAGACCACAAAGAATAAAATCTTTCTTCATAAATATATTATGCCAGGTATGGCCCTGTTTATGCATGAATTTGAATGGAGGTATCCATGGAAAAATTTTATTGCCAAAAGTGCCGGACAATGATAAAGTTGTTGTAGAAAAAGTATTTTTTGTCTGCGGACATTTTAAGCGAAATACCCTGCGGCAGCCAGGCTGCGGGAATAAAAGGAGCATGGATGAATGAGTTTTGCTGTTGTGACATTGAAAAAAGGCGAAGGAAGAACATTAAAATCCGGCGGGATGTGGATTTATGATAATGAGATCGACTCGGTCATGGGGCATTTTGAAAACGGGGATATTGTTGTTGTAAGGGATTTTGACGGATTTCCCATGGGCAAGGGTTTTATTAATACCCGTTCAAAGATTACGGTGCGTATGCTGACCCGGGACCCGGACGGGGTTATTGACCGGGATTTTATAAAGGAAAGAGTGACCCGTGCCTGGGAGTACCGGAAAAAAGTGACGGATACGGGAAGCTGCCGCCTGATTTTTGGAGAGGCGGATTTCCTTCCGGGTATTGTTGTCGATAAGTTCAGCGATGTTTTAGTGGTGGAATCCCTGGCTTTAGGCATTGACCGGCTTAAACCTGAGATCCTGGAGTGTTTGCAGGAGGTACTGGCCGGAGACGGGATCCGGATCCGCGGAATCTACGAGCGCTCAGACGCCAAGGTGCGCCTTAACGAAGGCATGGAACGGGCCAAAGGATTTATCGGTCCGGCCTTTGATACTAAGGTGGCGATTGAGGAAAACGGCGTAAAATATATGGTGGATGTGGAAAATGGCCAAAAGACCGGATTTTTCCTGGATCAAAAGTATAACCGTCTGGCCATCCAGAAGCTTTGCAAAGATGCACATGTACTGGATTGCTTTACCCATACCGGCTCCTTTGCTTTAAACGCAGGCATCGGGGGCGCTGCCCATGTTCTTGGCGTGGATGCTTCCCAGCTGGCAGTGGATCAGGCCCGGGAAAACGCGGTTTTGAACCATCTGGAGGACCGGGTGGAATTTATGTGCGCAGATGTTTTTGACCTGCTTCCAAAGCTGGAAAAGGAAGGCAATACTTACGATGTTGTGATCCTGGATCCTCCGGCATTTACAAAGTCCAGAAGTTCCATTAAAAATGCGGTCAAGGGCTACCGGGAGATCAATATCCGGGGCATGAAGCTTGTAAAGAACGGCGGCTATCTGGCCACCTGCTCCTGTTCCCATTTTATGTCCTTTGAGCTGTTTACACAGACCCTTCATCAGGCCGCCCGCAGCGCCCACAAACGGCTGCGTCAGGTGGAATTTCGCACTCAGGCGCCGGATCATCCGATTTTATGGGCAGCCGACGAGTCGTATTATTTAAAATTTTATATTTTCCAGGTGTGCGACGAGTATTAATGCAAGGAAAATATGCTTTGACCGCAGCTGTGAAGATATGATAAACTGTTCTTTATAAGGGGGACTTTAAAATGATAGAACTGCATATCCATCTTGAGGGCTCCATAAGGCCTCAGACTTTGCTGGAGCTGGCCCTGGAACAGGGGGCGTACCTGCCCACGTATGATGTGAAAGCATTGGAACATTATATGAGAGTGCCCAACCAATGTGAAGATCTGTCCGAATATCTGAAGCGTTTTGATCTGGCCTTTACGGTCCTTCAGGAAAAGAAGGCCATCCGCCGGGCTATGTATGAGCTGGTAACGGATCTGGACCGTCAGGGAATCCTTTACGCGGAGATCCGCATGACACCTCAGTATCATACGTTAAGAGGCCTGAGCCAGTCCCAGGTGGTAGAGGCGGCACTTTCCGGCATGCGCCGGGCCGTAGAAGAAGGCCGCAGGATCCGGGCAAACCTGATTTTGTGTACCGTCCGGGGAGCGGATGAAAAAGATAATTTTGCCACTATTGTGGAGACGATCCAGCATTTGCGCCGGGGCGTGGCCGGTATGGATCTTGTGGGCGACGAGGTAAAGTATCCCACAGAAATGTATGTGGAGCAGTTTAAGCTGCTGAACCAGGAAGGCATTCCTTTCTGCGTCCATGCAGGAGAAAAGACCGGGCCTTACAGCATCCGCCTGGCCATTAAAAACGGCGCCCTGCGCATTGGCCATGGCCTCCATGCCATTGACGATCCGGATCTGGTAGAACTGATCCGGGAGCGGCACATTGCCCTGGAAATCTGCCCCATCAGCAATCTTCAGACCGGCGTTGTAAAGGATATGGCCAGCCATCCCATTAAAAGGTATTATGATGCCGGCGTGCGCGTCGTAGTAGGAACCGACGATATGATCGTTTGCAATACGACCCTTCCCAAAGAATACAGGCTTTTGGCGGAGACCTTTGGCTGGACAAAGGACGATTTCAGAAAAATGAATGAATATGCCATTGACGCAGCATTCCTGCCGTCTATGGAAAAAGAGCGATTAAGATATTTACTTGAGGAGACTTACAATAATGGATAAATTGCTGCAGCTTCGCAATGAGATTGACTCAATCGATGAGCAGATCGTTGCCCTGTTTGAAAAACGCATGGCTGTGTCGGAAGATGTGGCCCAATATAAAAGAAAGATCGGAAAAGCAGTGCTGGATTCCGGCCGGGAAGCCGAGAAGATCCAAAAGGTCCGGGCACTGGCCCATTCAGACTTTAACGCTCAGGGCGTCCAGGCCCTGTTTAACCAGTTAATGACCATCAGCCGGATGCGTCAATATATGATCCTGTCAGGACAGTCGGATGACTACAGCGGATTTACAAGCGTGGACGGTGTTCCCGGACCGGGGATCCTTAGGGTACCCTGTGCCCCGGGGACGAAAGTGGCTTACAGCGGCGTAGCCGGAGCTTATGCCCATCAGGCTATGCTGGGATATTTTGGCGAGGATGTGGATGCGTTTAATGTTCCCTCCTTTCAGGCATGTATGGATGCCATTAAACACGGGGAGGCCCGCTATGGGGTGCTGCCTATTGAAAATTCTTCCACAGGGATTATTACCGATGTTTATGACCTGATGAGCCAGTATGACAACTATATTGCAGGGGAATATGTAGTCCGGGTTTCCCATGCCCTTCTGGCGTGTCCCGGCGCTTCTTTATCCGACATTAAGACGGTTTATTCTCATCCCCAGGGACTTTTACAGTGCCGGCAGTTTTTATCCGGTAAAAACTGGCAGCAGATCAGCTTGTCCAATACTGCCGTAGCTGCCCAGAAAGTAAAAAATGACAGGGATCTTTCCCAGGCGGCCATTGCCAGCGAAACTGCTGCCCGTGTCCATGGACTTGAAGTTCTGGCCTCAGGGATCAATGATCTGAAAAATAATTCCACCCGTTTTATCATTATTGAGAACCGGAGAGAATATTTAAAAGAAGCCAATCAGATCAGTATATGCTTTGAACTGCCCCATGCCAGCGGTACATTATATAATATCCTTTCCCATTTTATTTTTAACGGCCTGAATATGAACCGGATTGAGTCCCGTCCCATCCCCGGAAAGAAGTGGCAGTACCGCTTTTTTGTGGACTTTGACGGATGTCTGGCCCAGCGGCAGGTGCGCAACGCCCTGACCGGTATTGAATCTGAGACGGAAAACTTCCGCATTCTTGGAAATTATATCCATATGGAATAAGAAGGTGCAACAGTGCGAATAAGAATCCATGAACTGATTTTATATAGAAATTTTGACGATACGATTTTTAAGACAATGGCCCATGCGGCCAATGCCTACGATGATCCAAAAACCGACCGGGAGGCGCTGGTCGATGATATTTACAGCTGTATTAACGGTCTGGTGACCATTGCCAGGGATCACGGATTTTCCGGGAATCTGTGGCACGGGTACCTGACCTATCTTTTAACGACCAATGAAAATGCATTTTCCATGTCCTGTGAAAAGACAGGGGCGATCCAGGGCAGCTTAAATACACTGGCCCTTCATGATCTCCAGATCTTTTATGAGGCCTACCACATGGACTGGAGCGCTGTGGAAAAGCTGCTGGGCATTCATTTTCTGAGTCTTATGAGCAGCTATGAGGGTAACCGGGGCAAGGGCGTTGTCTACAGCCGCAGTCTGTGTGAACGGATCGAGACGCTGAACATGCTTTTGGCCCAGGCCGGAGATGCCCAGAACATGTACAGGGCGCTGACGGATTTTTATAAAGATTACGGTGTTGGCAAGTACGGGCTCCACCGGGCATTTAAGATCATAAAGCAGGGAGAGGACACAGTGATCTCGCCCATTACAAAGACGGAAAAGGTGACACTGGATGATCTGGTGGGCTATGAGCTGCAAAAGAAAAAGCTGGTGGACAATACCCTGGCCTTTGTTCAGGGACAGAGGGCCAATAATGTTTTGCTGTTTGGCGACAGCGGCACGGGAAAGTCCACGAGTATTAAAGCCATATTAAATGAATATTATAAAGACGGACTGCGCATGGTGGAAATCTATAAACACCAGTTTAAAGATATTCCTGATGTGATCGCACAGATCAAAAACAGGAATTACCGTTATATTTTGTATATGGATGATCTGTCCTTTGAGGAATTTGAAATTGAGTACAAGTACCTGAAGGCAGTCATTGAAGGCGGCCTTGAGACGAAGCCGGACAATGTGCTGATCTATGCCACATCCAACCGCAGGCATCTCATCCGGGAGACCTGGGGCGAGCGCAAGCAAAGCAGCGATGATGTCCACGGCGGAGATTCCATGCAGGAAAAGCTTTCTTTGGCTACCCGCTTCGGGGAGACGATCTATTACGGAGCGCCAAGCCAGAAAGAGTATGTGGCCATTGCCAAGGAGCTGGCCAGACGATTCCATATACGCATGGATGAGGAAGCTATCGCCAAAGAGGCTGTTGTTTGGGAAATGCGCCACGGAGGACTTTCCGGGCGGACGGCCCAGCAGTTTATCAACCATCTTGCAGGGATGCAGGCCCTGGAAGACGGCACAGAGGAGGAACGTTAAGTTATGGCAGTTAAAACATTTGCCGCCATTGAAGTCGGTTCCAGCCAGCTGTCCATGAAAATCTACGAGATTTCCAAAAAGCTTGGCTTTCGGGAGCTGGATCATGTCAGATATATTATCAGCCTTGGTGTAGATACTTATTCCAAAGGCGTTATCGGATATGAGAAGGTTAATGAGCTTTGCGATGTACTGAAAAAATTTCGTTTTAAAATGGATGAATATCAGGTGGACGATTATTATGCCGTGGGCGGCAGCGCATTAAGAGAAGCGAAAAACAGAGATTTGATCGTGGATCAGATTTTTATTAAAACCGGGCTTAAGGTGAATATTATCAGCAATGCCCAACAGCGGTTTTTCATTTTAAAATCTGTAGCCTACAAGATGAAAAATTTTGAAGAACTGATCAGTGAAGGAACAGCAGTGGTGGACCTGGGTGCAGGAAGCCTTCAGGTGTCCTGCTTTGAGGATGGCATTTTGTCCTCCTCCCACAACATTAAGCTGGGTTCCCTTCGTATCCGGGAAATTTTGTCTGAAATGGAGGAGCATACCACAAGCTTTGTTAATGTTATGGAAGATTATATTGGCAATGACATGCGCACACTGCGCCGTCTGCGCCTGAAAAACCACAAGATCCGCCACATGATCGTTGTGGGTGAGGAGTTTTCTTCTATTATTAACTATGTGAGCATGACAAAAAATAAGGAATTTCTTACCGGAGATCAGTTTAACAAGATTTATAATAAGCTGTTAAAATCTACGCCGTCGGAAATTGCCGACAAGTATGGGATTCCTTATGAACTGGCATCAGTGATTGTGCCTTCGACGATTATTTATAAAAAGCTGCTGGATTCCACGACAGTAGAAAAGCTGTGGGAGCCTCAGGCAGATATGTGCGACGGCCTTGCGGTAGATTACAGCGAGCGGGTGGAAAAGTATGTGCTGCCTCATGATTTTGAACGGGATCTGATCAATTATGTCCGGAACATGACGAAAAAGTATGAAAGCAGCGAGGAGCATATCCAAAATGTAGAAATGCTTTCCCTGAAGCTGTTTGACGGCATGAAGAAAATTTCCGGCCTTAATTCCCGCCACCGCCTTTTACTGCGGCTGGCAGCCATGCTCCATGACTGCGGAAAGTATGTGAGTATGATCCAGGGCATCAGAGCATCCTATCAGCTCATCCTTTTAACGGAGATCATCGGCCTTTCTGAAATTGAAAAGGAAATGGTGGCCCATATTGTTTTATATAATTCCTACAGCGAGATCCCGGACTATGAAAAGGAAGATCTGCGTATGACCAAGGAAGATTTCATTGCTGTGATCAAAATGGCGGCCATGCTCCGCCTGTGCAACAGTATGGACCGCAGCCATAAGCAGAAGATTGAAAATATCCGCATTTCCATTAAAGGGAATGAATTAAAGATCACTGCGGATACCATTTATGACCTGACGTTGGAGCAGGGAACCGTTTGGAGCCGCAGACAGATGTTTGAGGAAATTTTTGGCCTGGTGCCTTCGCTGCGCCAGAAACGTAATCTGTAAGAGGGGATGAGACAATGAGTGAAGCATTAAATAAACCGGAAAATTTTTGGAACCGTGAATTAAGCTGGCTGGAATTTAACTACAGAGTTATGAGCGAGGCCAGGGATAAGAACCTTCCGCTGTTTGAGCGTTTGAAATTTTTAAGCATTACCGCTTCTAACCTGGATGAGTTTTTTATGATCCGCGTTGCATCCTTAAAGGATATGGTCCATGCGAAATATAATAAAAAAGATATTGCCGGCATGACGCCAGGCGTTCAGCTGGAAAAGATTTACGATAAGACCCATGAAATGGTGAACATGCAGTACAGCACATATAACCGCTCATTCCTGCCGTCCTTAAAGGCGAACCATTTGGTCATTGTAAACGGATACGAGGATCTGAATAAAGAACAGGCAAAGTATGTGGATGATTATTTTATGCGGGATGTTTATCCGGTACTGACACCTATGGCGGTAGATTCCTCAAGGCCATTCCCCTTAGTGCGGAATAAGACGCTAAACATCGGCGCACTGATCTGCAGCCATGATGATAAGGATAAAAGCAACTATGATTTTGCCACTGTCCAGGTACCGTCAGTGCTGCCCAGAGTGGTGCGTATTCCATCAGAAAATAAAGAGGATACAACGATCATCCTTTTGGAGCAGATCATTGAGAAAAATATCCAGAAGCTGTTTTTAAATTACAAGGTGCTGTGCGCCCATCCTTACCGGATCATCCGTAATGCGGACCTGACCATTGAAGAAGATGAAGCAGCAGACCTGCTTAAGGAAATCCAGAAGCAGCTGAAGAAGCGCCAGTGGGGCGAGGTGATCCGCCTTGAAGTGGAAGAAGGCATGGATAAGCGGCTTTTGAAAATTCTGAAATCCGAGTTTCAGGCAGAGGAAAATTATATTTATAAGATCAACGGTCCTTTGGACCTGACCTTCCTTATGAAGGTCAACGGCCTGGAAGGCTTTGATCACCTTAAATATGAAAAGTATGTTCCCCAGCCGGTGAAAGAGTTAAACCATGACGAAGATATTTTTACCCAGATCCGGCGTCAGGACATTGTCCTGCACCATCCGTACCAGACCTTTGATCCGGTCGTGGATTTTGTGCGCCAGGCATCAAAAGATCCAAATGTTCTGGCCATTAAACAGACGTTATACCGCGTCAGCGGCAACTCGCCTATTATCGCGTCCCTGGCTGCGGCTGCAGAAAACGGCAAGCAGGTGACTGTACTGGTAGAGTTAAAGGCCCGTTTTGACGAAGAAAATAATATTGTGTGGGCAAAAATGCTTGAAAAGGCCGGATGCCATGTCATTTACGGCCTTGTAGGCTTAAAGACCCACAGTAAGATCACCCTTGTGGTGCGCCGGGATGAGGACGGCATCCGCCGTTATGTCCATCTTGGCACCGGAAACTATAATGACGCTACAGCAAAACAGTATACGGACCTGGGACTTTTAACCTGCCAGGATCCTATTGGGGAGGATGCTACCGCAGTCTTTAATATGCTGTCCGGTTATTCCGAGCCCCTTCACTGGAATAAGCTTTTAGTGGCTCCTTTATGGCTGCGGAACCGTTTCCTTGAGCTCATCGGCAGAGAGACGGCCAATGCCAAAGAAGGAAAGCCTGCCCATATTATTGCCAAAGTGAATTCCCTTTGCGATGCCCAGATTATTACTGCTCTTTATGAGGCTTCCAATGCCGGCGTAAAGATCGAGCTTATTGTCCGGGGCATTTGCTGCTTAAAGACAGGCATTAAGGGTGTCAGTGAAAATATTACAGTCCGCTCTATTGTGGGTAATTTCCTGGAGCATGCCCGAATCTTTTATTTCTATAATAACGGATGGGAAGAAGTTTACATGGGCAGCGCCGACTGGATGCCCAGAAACCTGGATAAGCGTGTGGAGATCACCTTCCCTGTGGAGGATGAGGCATGCAAAAAGAAGGTCATGGATGTGCTGCGTATCCAGCTGGCAGATAATGTTAAAGCACATATCCTTCAGCCGGACGGTACTTATGAAAAAGTCGATAAGCGGGGCAAGACACTGATCTGCGCTCAGGATTACTTCTGCGAGCTGGCCAGAAAGGAAGCTGCCGGAGAGGATAATGATGAGCCTACACGGGTATTTGAACCTTTGTACCACGTAGAGGATGAAACTGAAGAATAAGCCATATTGTTATGGGGTATCCCTCTTTGGGGGGTAGCGCCGGTGTACAAGGGGCGAAAATCAGACTTTTTCCGACCGTGTTGCCCCTTGTACCCCGGCGCTATCCTCATAACTTTAAATAACAATCTTTAAGGAGGAATTTCTATGGGGAGAATCATTAAAGAAAAAACCCTGACAGGAACTGTAAACCAGGAGATTGCCCAGTATGAGAAAGATCATGGGGCTGTTGCCAGGAAAGCGGCGGCTTCAGGTATGGTGCTTTTGAAAAATGAGGGCAGTGTGCTTCCAATAAAGGCAGGCAGCGCCGTTGCATTATTTGGTGCAGGCGCATCCAGGACCATTAAAGGCGGTACCGGTTCCGGCGATGTTAATGAGCGCAAAAGCGTAAGTATTTATGAAGGCCTTACAGACGCCGGCTATGTGATCACTACCCGGGACTGGATCGATGATTATGAAAATCTTTATGAGTCAAAGCGCCAGGAGTGGAAAGAGGCCATTGAGGCAAAAAGCCAGAATGAATCCATGGAGTTTGTGTCTGCTTATTTTTCCACGCCATTTCATATTCCGGCAGGTCCGCAGGTGTATGAAACGGATACAGATACAGCCATTTATGTGATCAGCCGTATTGCCGGGGAGGGCGCTGACCGCATGGCAGATAAAGGGGATTACTATCTGGATGATGAGGAAGAAGCAATGCTGTCCCGGATTTGTTCCCTGTATGAAAACGTATTGGTGATTGTAAATACCGGCGGCGTTATTGATCTGTCCTTTATGGATACATATCCACAGATTAAATCCCTGCTTGTGATTTCACAGCCCGGACAGGCCGGAGGCTATGCGGTAGCTGATGTGATCAGCGGCGCAGTGACCCCAGGCGGAAAGCTGACCGATACATGGGCTTACAAATATGAAGATTATCCCAATTCAAAAACCTATTCCCACAATAACGGCAATGTGGACAAGGAACGGTATGAGGAAGGTATTTATGTAGGCTACCGGTATTTTGATGCATTTAATGTGCCGGTAAGATATGGCTTTGGCTATGGCCTTTCCTATACGGATTTTGAAATGACCGCAGACGCTGTGAAGGTTCAGCCCGACGGCGGTGTGTCTGTAACGGTGACGGTTAAAAATACAGGCAGCCAGTACAGCGGCAGCCAGGTGGTTCAGGTTTATGTATCCCTGCCCGCCGGAACTTTGGAAAAAGAAGTCCGCCGTCTTTGCGCTTTCGCTAAAACAAAAGCCCTGGCACCGGGAGAAGCACAGACGCTGACCCTTGCCTTTGGAGCCCAGGATATGGCTTCCTATGATGAAAAGCGTGCCGCCTGGATCCTTGAGGCCGGTAGCTATGGTGTGTTTGTGGGCGACAGCCTTGAGAGCAGCCGCCTGTGTGCTGTACTTGACCTTTCTCAGGAAAAGATCACTGCCCAGGCCCAAAATATCTGCCCGCTCCAGGAAGATCTTAAAGAGCTTACTATTGACACGGATGCCAGAAAGGCTCGTATGGATGCCCTTATGGCAGATGCATCCGCAGTATCCTGCATCAGCTATGACCTTTCCGCTATGGATACGGTTGTATTTGACTATGATTATAAAGAAAAAGACGATGAGGCTGCACGGATCGTTTCCGGACTGACTCAGGAACAGCTTATCCTGTTAGCTACCGGTGATCCGGGCAAGGGCCAGGGAAGCCTGTTAGGCTCTGCCGGTATTTCCGTACCCGGTTCTGCTGGCCAGACAAGCTCCTGTGCTTATGAACAGGGTGTGGCTGATATTGTTCTGGCAGACGGCCCCGCCGGACTGCGCCTGAACAAGTATTATGCCATGAAGGACGGCCAGATGAAGACCCTGCCATTTAAGGCTGCCTTTGAAAATGGCTTCTTCTTTGAGGGAGAATCTTTAGACGGCACATACTACTATCAGTATTGTACAGCATTCCCGGTAGGCACACTGCTGGCCCAGTCCTGGGATACAGCGCTGATTGAGCAGGTGGGCGATGCTGTGGCTGACGAGCTGGAGCGGTTTAATGTAACCTTATGGCTGGCTCCTGGCATGAACATCCACAGAAATCCTCTTTGCGGACGTAACTTTGAGTATTACTCAGAGGATCCGCTGGTCAGCGGCAAAATAGCGGCAGCCATGACCAAAGGCGTTCAGAGCCATCCCGGCTGCGGCACTACCATTAAGCATTATGCCTGCAATAACCAGGAAGATAACCGTAAAGGCTCCGACAGTATCCTGACAGAAAAGACTTTAAGGGAAATGTACCTGAGAAGCTTTGGCATTGCTATCCATGAATCTCACCCAATGTCCCTGATGACCAGCTATAATCTCATTAACGGGGTTCATGCGGCCAATAACTATGATCTTTGTACAAAAGTTGCCCGCTGCGAGTTTGGCTTTGACGGCGTGATCATGACCGACTGGACTACCACAGAGGGCGGAGACGACTGTACTGCATCCGGATGCATGAGCGCAGGAAATGACCTGGTAATGCCCGGTCAGCCGACAGACCATGAAAATATCCGTCAGGCTCTGGCAGATGGCAGCCTTGACTTAAAAGATCTTCAGGACTGCATTACACGCCTTGTGCGGGTTGTCCTCAGATCCAATGAGTATGAGCGATGATGTAATTTCAGGATTCTTCCGTGTGTCAGCACGGAACAATCCGTGTCTCTTGCCGTTTGCGGCGCCTTAAACTGAACATAAAAAAATCCCCCGGATCAGGTTACTGCTGATTTGCAGCAGTAAGCCTGTCCGGGGGATTTTTTTATGCAGGACAGTGTCCTGACGGGGCAGGAACGCAAGATTCGATTATTTACGACCTGCACGCATGCGCATTTTAGGATCAAGGATCTTTTTGCGGATACGGATATTTTTCGGTGTTACTTCCACAAGCTCATCATTTTCAATAAAATCCAGAGCCTGTTCAAGACTTAAGATCTTAGGCGGTGTCAGCTTCAGGGCATCGTCAGATCCGGAAGCACGGGTATTGGTCAGCTGCTTGCGCTTGCAAACGTTGATCTCAATATCATCGCCTTTGGGGTTTTGTCCAACCACCATTCCCTGGTAAACCTTTTCGCCGGGGCCTACAAACAGGATACCCCGCTCCTGGGCATTGTAAAGGCCGTAGGTAATTGTCTCGCCGGACTCATATGCAATGAGAGAACCGGTCTGACGGTAGGCAATATCTCCCTTATATGGGCCGTAGCCGTTAAACAGGGTGTTTAAAATACCATTACCTTTTGTATCTGTCATAAACTCGCCCCGGTAGCCGATAAGACCCCGGGCAGGAATGTTAAATTCCAGACGGGAGTAGCCGCCGCTGGCCTTGCTCATACCGGTAAGCTCGCCTTTGCGGTAGCTGAGCTTTTCAATAACAATGCCGGTAAAATCTTCAGGCACATCAATGACCGCAATTTCCATAGGCTCAAGAAGATGTCCCTTTTCATCATGCTTATAAAGCACTTCCGCCTTACTTACGGCAAACTCATAGCCTTCACGGCGCATATTTTCAATAAGCACGGACAGATGGAGTTCGCCGCGGCCGGAAACCTTAAAGCAGTCCGTATTATCTGTTTCTTCCACGCGAAGGCTGACGTCTGTATTTAACTCGCGGAACAGACGGTCCCGCAAATGTCTTGAAGTAACAAACTTGCCTTCCTGGCCTGCCAAAGGACTGTCGTTAACCATAAACTGCATGGCAATGGTCGGCTCGGAGATTTTCTGGAAGGGGATCGGCTCCGGATGATCTACGGAACATAAAGTATCTCCAATATGAATATCTGCAATACCGGAAATGGCCACAATAGAGCCTACGGTTGCCTGATCCACTTCAACCTTTTTCAGACCGTCAAACTCATAAAGCTTGCTGATCTTAACTTTGCGGAATTTGTCCGGATCATGGTGGTTTACAATGATTGCATCCTGATTTACGCGGATCGTACCGTTGCTTACCTTACCTACGCCAATACGGCCAACGTATTCATTGTAGTCAATGGTGCTGATCAGCACCTGTGTGCCGGCATCAGGATCCCCTTCCGGTGCAGGGATATGGTTGATGATCGTTTCAAACAGCGGCTGCATATCTTTAGCTTCATCAGACATTTCCAGAACAGCCACACCGGACTTTGCAGAAGCAAAGACAAAGGGACAGTCTAACTGTTCGTCTGTTGCATCCAGGTCAATAAGCAGCTCCAGAACCTCACCAATAACTTCATCCGGCCGTGCCTCAGGCCGGTCGATCTTATTGATACATACAATCACTGCCAGGTTCAGCTCCAAAGCCTTTTTAAGAACAAACTTTGTCTGGGGCATAGGGCCTTCAAAAGCATCCACCACAAGGACAACGCCGTCTACCATCTTAAGGACACGCTCTACTTCACCGCCAAAATCCGCATGTCCGGGGGTATCGATAATATTGATCTTTACATCTTTATAAAAAACAGCAGTATTTTTAGATAAAATAGTAATGCCACGCTCACGCTCAATATCGTTGGAGTCCATGACACGTTCCTGTACGACCTGATTTGAACGGAAAACGCCGCTTTGTTTTAAAAGCTCGTCGACCAGGGTTGTTTTGCCATGGTCTACATGGGCAATAATGGCAATATTCCGAATATCTTCACGTTTGATTTTCATTGACGCACCCTTCCTTTGAGTATTTACGGCCCGGATCCTTTTGGGTCAGAAACGGATAATGTCCGGCGATCCGGGAATATTTCTAAAGTAAATCTTCATGCAGTGCCAGCACAGCACTGCCGTATATGAAGCATGTAAACCCTCGTCCTGTGTACTGCGGGAACAATGCAATATACACGGATTATCCCATAACTTTTTTATTTTATCATATCAAGGGATTTTTTCAAGGTTTTTTTATTATATCCGATGATTTCGGGTAACTGTTCAGCTATGGGGCCGGGTATGGCATGGATCGATGACAGTTGCGTGATGGCTGCTTTATACATATGTGATGCCTGAAGCGGCAAAAACTTTCTGACAAATTCGGACATAATGAGGGAATATGATCTGGGACTTTTCCCGTAAACCTGCTGACATTGGCGAACCTGGCAGGATGCCGTCGATGTTTAATAATTTCTGATCTGGTTTTTCTGTGATAAGGTTAGGTTCTAAAACGGAAGAGCCGTGAATAAGTATATTTGTAGATACAGCCCAAGCAAAGAATACATCAGGGACGGGCATACCGGGCTGTTTCGGTAATTGTATTTATGCCAGGCCAGAGATACAAAATTTTTTTGAAATCAGAAAGGGGAACAAAAGCAATGGCAGATAAGGTGCTGGAAAACAATCAGGTGAGTGTGACAGGCGTTGTGGACTCGGAATTTACTTACAGTCATGAGGTATTCGGTGAAGGATTTTATATGCTGGAGATCGTTGTAAACCGGCTGAGCAATATGGCGGACAGGATCCCTCTCATGGTATCGGAACGGCTTGTGGATGTGACAGAAAGCTACATAGGAAAGACCGTACAGGCGCGGGGACAGTTCCGCTCGTACAACAAGCATGAAGAAGGACGCAACCGGCTGATCCTGTCTGTTTTTGTCCGGGAATTTGAAGTGCTTGCCCAGGACGAGGTATGTACAAAGCCAAACAGCGTTTACCTGAATGGCTTTATCTGTAAACAGCCGGTCTACCGTATGACGCCCCTGGGCAGGGAAATCGCCGATCTTCTCCTGGCAGTCAACCGGCCCTACGGAAAATCGGATTACCTGCCCTGTATCTGCTGGGGGAGAAATGCCCGATTCGCAGGAAAATTTAAAGTCGGGGAGCATATCCATTTGTGGGGACGTATCCAGAGCCGGACCTACCAAAAAAAGATCGATGCAGATACTGTGGAAAAGCGCACGGCTTATGAAATTTCTGTAAGCAAGATCGAATGCGCGGAATCGTAATAGCTCAGTCAGGCCTGCGCATATACTGCACAGGCCGTGTGAAAGTGAAGCGGCTTTGAAAAACATTGACAGCCTGTGTAAAACGTGATAATCTAAACACAGATAAAATAAATGTAGAGGTGCATTTTGCATGAGTAGTGTCGGGGATATGGCAGGCATAGATGATCCGGCATGAAAGGGTACGATGCCGAAGAAGTATATGTCTTTGCACATATCCTTCTGGGCATATGGTTAAGAGCCATATGACTGTCATCGTAAGATGGAGTGCTGCTTTTATATTGGATATTATCTGCAAAGGCAGATAAAGCAATGAAACCACAAAGAGCCGGCACCCTGCCGGCTCTCTTTTACTGTGAGCACTTAGCGAAGCCAAGCGAAAGCGCAGGCTGAGCTTAGTGGGAACGTACATCACGAACCTTAGGGAGCCGTAAGGCGAGCTTGGGACGGTGGTGTCACCTTACGTTAAGGAGGAGAAACTATGGCTATTTTTAAAGGCGCAGGCGTAGCGATCGTTACACCTATGTACAACGACGGAAGCGTAAATTATGAAAAACTGGAGCAGCTGGTTGATGAACAGATCGTCAACGGTACAGATGCCATTATCATCTGTGGGACAACCGGTGAATCATCCACGTTAACTGAACCTGAACATGTGGAATGTATTAAAGTAGCAGCTGCTGCAGCGAAAAAACGTGTTCCCGTGATCGCAGGGACAGGCTCCAATGATACAAAGACAGCGATCTATTTAACAAAGGAAGCTCAGGACGCAGGTGCAGACGGCGCGCTGATCGTGTCTCCTTATTATAATAAAGCTACGCAAAAAGGGCTTATTGCTCACTATACTGAAATCGCAAAGAATACAGACCTGCCGATCATTTTATATAATATCCAGAGCCGTACAGGTGTAAACATTGCGCCGGAAACGCTGGTAACACTGGCCAAAACATGCGATAATATTGTTGCTGTAAAGGAAGCTTCCGGAAATATTTCACAGGTAGCAAAGATCATGCATCTGGCAGAAGGCTGCATTGACCTGTATTCCGGAAATGACGATCAGATCGTACCGCTGCTTTCTTTAGGCGGCTTGGGTGTGATCTCTGTGTTATCTAATGTTGTGCCCAGATATACGCATGATATTGTGGAAAACTATATGTCTGGAAATACCGCAGAAAGCTGCAGGATGCAGCTTCATGCCCTGCCTTTGATCAACGCCCTGTTCAGTGAAGTGAATCCGATCCCGGTAAAGAAGGCGATGAATCTGATGGGTAAAAATGTAGGCCCTCTGCGTCTGCCTTTAACAGAAATGGAGGATGTTCATACGAAAGCATTGGCACAGGCCATGAAAGATTTTGGGCTTGAGGTTAAGGAAGAATTGATTTAACTAACATCTATTCCATTTAAAGATGATCCGAAGCTTTGAGAGAAGGTTCTTAAAGCTTCGGATTATTTTTTAAAGATAAAACGTGTTCCTGTAAAAGCTCCGGAAGAAAGATTTTTTGACCGGAGCTTTTTGTAATTTACAGAAAAGAAAAAGGCATCAGTTCTCTTAGAGTCTGTGTAAGACCTTAAAACATGACTAATGAGGAGGTAATTTTGTTGAAAAAGAGTGATTTTATGCACCCGAAAGGGGTAAAGGCACTGGACGGGGCACAGGTGCCCTTTTGGTTTTGGAATGATACATTGGAGGATGGGGAATTAAAGCGCCAGGCGGCGCTGATGTATGATGCAGGGATCAAAGGCTGCGCGCCTCATGCAAGAACCGGATTTCGGGGCGGTTATCTGGATGATGCATGGATGGCCCATTTTGAGACTGTGCTGGAAGAACAAAAAAAGCGGGGAGGAACCCTGTGGATCTATGATGAATTTAACTGGCCTTCCGGGACCGGCGGGGGAGAGATCACAAAAAATGAAGAATTTCGTGAAAAGTATCTGATGTTCCACCGTGTGGATGTTCCTGCAGGGACGGTATTTCGGGCCCAGATCAGTAATCTGTCCCCTTCAAAGTTTAATATGGAGGATCAGTACAAAGAAGGCGGCCATAAAGTAAGGCCCAACGTCTTTTGCTATGATGCTCAGGCCATGGAACCACTGGCGCTGGATCCGTTTATGGTGGCAAAAACCTACGCGGGAATGGAAGTTAAAGATTTCCAGCTTCAGCGGGACCGGGATACGGCAGTTTACATCGTAAAAATATTAACAGAACCGTATCCGGGGGAAGGGGAGCTGACGCCGGATTACCTGAATCCGGACATGACGGACGCATTTATCCAGATGACCCATGAGGCTTACTATAAGAGATTTCCCCGGGATTTCGGAAATGTGATCCAGGTGGCCTTTGACGATGAAACACGGTTTTGCCACGCCTTTCCATGGACGGAACAGCTTCCGGAGGTTTTCCTGGAAAAGAAGGGGTATGATCTTTTAGAACGGCTGCCGGATCTGGTGATCCCGGGAGAGGAAGCCGGCCGTACCCGGTGCGATTATTTTGATATAGTGGCGGACCTTTATCGGGAAAATTATCATGGCAGGATCCATCAGTGGTGCCTGACCCATGGCATTGATTATTGTCCCCATTTGCTGGGCGAAGAAACACTGGCCGGACAGGTGCGTTTTTCCGGGGATTATATGCGCCAGTTAGCAGCAGTGGGACGGCCGGGGATCGATCATTTAGGCAAAGGGATCGGAAGCCTGAACATAAAGTTTGCCTCCTCAGCGGCCGAATGCTATGGAAAATCCGGGCTGGCCTGTGAAGTTTTTGCCGCCTGCGGCCAACCAGCTGACCCGGCGTTATTACGGCATGCTTTCGGATGCTGTATTGGAAGCAGAGACGCTGATTTATCATCCTGTGGAAACCTATTGGCTCCATTATCTGGCGGATCAGAACTTTACCCATGGCTATTACCATGGCCCTCTGATCGCTGATGAACGGGCAGCAGAGCTTGATAAAAACCAGCAGCTCCTTTTGACAGCACTTCAAATGAAAAATATAGATTATACTGTCTTTCCGTCGGATGCTGTTAAAAACTTTGTATGTGAAAATGGAAAGCTGAAAAACATCCTTACCGGCCAGGAATATTCCTTATTTATCCTGCCTATGTGCCAGGTTATCCCCCTGGCCGCTGCACGGCTCCTGGAGCTGTTTGTAAACAGCGGCGGACGGCTGCTGATCATGGACGCCCTGCCGGAATATGCCATGTCCCGGGAGGAAGATGGCCAGGTCCGGGAAATTTTCCGGGAAATGCTTAAAAAGCCCGGAGTGACTTTTATGGAAAATATTTGTGATGCCGGGGCTGCAGCGGCCTGGCTTGAGGAAAATCTCAACCGGGAACTGGAGATCATTTCCGGAATTCGGGAAAATAAAAGCACCTGCCGGTATTATCCGTCCTGGGTCATTGATCCTTATATTCATGACGGGGAGGATATGGACGGCATTTATTACTGCTGTTATGGCAATAAGGTACAGAAGCTCTACTTTATGGTCAATTACACCCGGGACATACAAACACTGACCGTAAAGCTTCATGGGCCGTCGGCACCGGAAATCTGGGATCCTATGACCGGTGAAATTAAAGGTGCCAGGATTCTTGAAAAGAAAGGAAGTACCTGTCTTCTGGAGATCCAGCTGCCTGCTGGCTATGGTATTTTCCTGGTAACCGCCAAAGAACATCCGGAAGATATTTCCGGGAGTTGACTTTCCCCATTAAATTTGACTTTCCCCATTAAAAATGATAAGATAAAACCGGATTTAAGCTATACGGAAATAAACATTTGTGCCGCGTCCTACGCGGCATAAATGCTACTATGAAGGCCCGAGGCGGCTATGGAGGGATTATGACTCAAAAAGATACGATCATCATTGTAGATGACCAGGAGCTGAACCGGGTTATCTTAAGAAATGTTTTAGAAGACGAATATAATCTGCTTGAAGCAGAAAACGGGGAACAGGCGTTGGTTTTAGCCGGGCAGTACCATGACCAGGTGGCAGTAATGCTGCTGGATCTGATTATGCCAGTAAAGGACGGTTATGAAGTCCTTCGGGCGCTTAATGAAAATAATATGCTTTCTAAATTTCCAGTGATCGTTATTACTGCGGAAGATTCAGCGGAAAATGAAGTGCGGGCTTTTGACCTTGGGGCATCGGATATTATCATGAAGCCTTTTGAGCCATATGTGGTGCGCAGGAGAGTGCAAAATGTCGTGGAGCTGAATCTGCGCAAGCTCCATCAGCAGGAGATCATCGAAGCTCAGGCACAAAAGCTTTTAGAATCCAATTCCATCATGATCGACGCGCTGTCCTCCATCATTGAGTACCGAAGTGTGGAAACAGGACAACATATCCACCGGATCCGTCTGTTCACAAAGACCCTGCTGACTGACGTTGCCCGGGTATATCCGGAGTTTGGTCTGAATGACCATAAAATATCCATGATCTCAAGTGCATCTTCCATGCACGATATTGGGAAAATTGCCATTCCGGACCAGATTTTAAATAAACCCGGAAAACTAACGGAGCATGAGTACGAGATCATGAAAACCCATACTACGAAAGGCTGCGAGATGCTGGAAAGCCTGGATCGTATGGGCGATCGGGAATATTTGATGTATGCATATAATATATGCCGCTATCATCATGAACGGTGGGACGGCAGAGGCTATCCGGACGGCCTTAAAGGCGATGCTATTCCTGTCTGTGCCCAGGTTGTGGGGATTGCAGACTGCTACGATGCCCTGACCAGCGACCGGGCCTATAAAAAAGCATTTCCACCGGAAAAAGCTTATAATATGATCTTAAACGGCGAGTGCGGAGTTTTTTCTCCCAAGCTTTTAGAGTGTTTAAAAAACGTACAGGATGAATTTACCCGTCTGACCCGGGAATACTCAGACCATGGCGGGGAAAAGACTGTTTTTGAGCCTAAACAGCCCCGGTTGTCTTTTCAAAAGGAAGATACTGCGGCGATGGCACAGTATAAATATTTTACCCTTTTGCGGTATATGGATGCTACTGTGGTGGAAATGGACTGTGTCCAGGGACTGTATCATGTGGTTTATTTGGCTGATCCTGTATTTGAGCCTTTAAAAAAGGGCGGGAATTACTGGGAAGCTTATGCCGGCTTTGCTGTTTCTAATATCCGGGATGATGAGAATGTCAGGGAAGCGTCTCATATTCGTCAGCATATGGCGGATTTCTTCAAGGAAGGCCGGTTAAGCTCAAGCCGGGGCTATCAGGTATATTCCGAAAAAGATCAGTGTCTCCGGTACTGTGAGGAGACCTGGCTGAGGATTGATACGGAAAATCCCCTTCAGTCAGGGATCATGGTCATTTTCCGGCTTTTAGATGACAATCCCCGGCTGGTTTCCCATATGGAAAGTCCCTCTGAAAAGGAGATCGGTGTGGACAGGAAATTGCTTGCTCAGGCCAGGAGCCTTTTGGGGGCCATTCATACGTGCCGTTATGACCAATGGTTTACTTTGGTCAATGTGCGCTGGGAGCTGGCCAATATGCTGGGGTATACGGTGCGGGAAATAAATGAAAAGTTCCATGACCGTCTGACAGAAATGATGTATCCGGCAGATGTGGAAAAAGTTCGCAGGCAAATTTCCCGTCAGCTGAAGCGGGGACGGGTCAGTGAGGCGGAGTTTCGGATGGTTCAAAAAAGCGGGGAAATTTTGTGGGTTTTAAGCAAAGGCCATTTGATCCTGGGGGATGGCGGGGACATGTATCTTCAGTGTACGCTGGTGGATATTACACGTTCCAGAAAAAAACAGGAAGAACTTCAAAAAATGGCAGAGCAGCACCAGATCATTTTGGATCAGTCCAATGACATTATTATGGAATGGGACATGATTAAAGATACGCTCAGCTGTTCTTCAAACTGGGAAAAGAAGTACGGCCAGCCCATCAACGGCCAGCTTAGCCCGCGGCAGTGTCTGACATCCCATATCCATCCGGATGATCTGATCCATTTATCGGCATTGGAAGATTCTTTAAAAAGCGGCGAATCCTTTGCAAAAATAGAATTGCGCATTGCTGATGTGACAGGAAGGTACCGCTGGAGCCAGCTGAGAGCTACGGCCCTGAAAAATGAGGACGGCCGCCCCTATAAAGCGGTAGGCCTGCTGGCAGATATTGACGATCAGAAACGAGCGACTCAGCATTTGCAGGAAGAAGCACAAAGAGATGGCTTAACCCGCCTTTACAATAAAACGATCAGCAGGCAAATGATTGAAACTCTCCTTAATGATATGGCTGCAGAGGAAAAAGCGGTGATGTTCATTATTGATATGGACAATTTTAAAGCAATCAATGATACATGCGGCCATATGTTCGGCGATATTGTTTTGCAGGAGTTTTCCGGGGATCTTGTAAAGCTGTTTCGCTCAGACGATGTGATCGCCCGCATCGGCGGCGATGAGTTTATGGTGTTTATGAAAAATATACCGGATGAGTCCATTGTAAAGGCAAGGGCAAAGCGCATTATAAAGGCCGCGTCCCGTACTTTTAAGGACAATACGGGAGCGCTTAAGCCGTCGTGCAGCATTGGCATTGCATTTTATCCGAAAGACGGGAAAAACTACGAAGAACTTTTCCGTAGAAGTGATGAGGCTTTGTACGATGCAAAATCTCAGGGCAAAAATACTTATGTCTTATATCGGAGAAAGCGGCGGCCAAAAGATGCCGGCATCTGTTATGTGCCGGTGCGCGGTGCAAAAACCCAGATTGAGACTCAGGATCCGCCGGAAAAGCTGTGTTCTTCCATGCTGGAGTCTATGCTGGATTGCTTTTATAACAGTACCGATGACGTTCAATGTATTAAAAATGTTATGGCAGAGCTTGGACAGCAGATGGATCTGAGCAGGGTTTATATTTTTGAAGATTCTTTGGATCATACATCCGTAACCAATACCTTTGAATGGTGCGGACGGGGGATTCAGCCAAAGAAAAGATCTTTTTCGGACTACAGCTATGACCGGTTTGGCGGCCGGGAGCATTATATGGCATTGTTCAATGACGAAGGCAGTTTTATCTGTCCGGATATACAGATGCTTCCGGAATACTATCATACACTTTTGGCCGGAGGGGATATTAAATCAGTGTTCCAGTGTGCGATTTATGACCAGGGCGTATTTTCCGGCTTTATCGGTTTTGATGACTGCAGGCATACAAGGTTTTGGACACCTCAGCAGATCGAAGCATTTTCAACGGCAGGAAAGCTGCTGTCGGTCTGCGTATTGAGGATGCGGATGAAAGACAAAATTGATCGAATAGAGAAAGAGAGGAAAGAAAAGTGATCTGTCCATTGAATAACCAATGGTATTTTACAAAGCAATACTATGAAGAACTGGCTGCAGATCCCGGGGCAGATCTGTCCGGACTGGAGGAAGTTCGCCTCCCTCATACAACCTGCCGGCTGCCAAGAAATTATTGTAATGAAGAAGATTATCAGATGGTCAGCGGCTATGTGCGTGAGCTGTGGCTGAATGAAGAACTGGAAGGCCGTCACATCAGCCTGAAATTTGAAGGCGCAGCCCATGAGGCGACGGTCTTTTGCAACGGGCAGGAAATCTGCACCCATAAATGCGGCTATACAGCCTTTGAGGCAGATATAACCCCGGCGGTTGTTTTTGGCGGGAAAAACAGGATCACTGTACGGCTGGATAGCCGGGAAAATCTTAACATTCCGCCTTTTGGAAATGTGATCGATTACATGACTTTTGGGGGCATTTATCGTCCGGTATGGCTTCTGGTGAGAGATGAGAGCCATTTTACCTCCGTTTTTGTCCGGGGAGATATGGACGGGCATATGGAGATTTCCATGGAAGGCGTCCATACAAAAGACTGCCAGATCCGGGGAAGGATCCTTGACCGGAGCAAAAAGACTGTGCTGGATATTTGGGAGCAGCCCTTTGGAGATATTTCAAAAAATATGGATGCGCCCAGGCTGTGGAGTATCGGCCGTCCTTATTTATATACTCTGTGCCTGGAGCTTATAAAGGAAGGGCAGGTTGTGGATACCTTTGAGACCCGCTTCGGGTTCCGGACCGTATCCTTTACAGAACAGGGCTTTTTCCTTAACGGAAAACGATGCAGGATCCGGGGACTGAACCGGCACCAGAGCTGGCCCTACATGGGCTATGGAGTTCCGGACCGGGCACAGCGGCT
This sequence comes from Candidatus Scybalocola faecigallinarum, assembly GCA_018711005.1. Classification (GTDB taxonomy): domain Bacteria; phylum Bacillota; class Clostridia; order Lachnospirales; family Lachnospiraceae; genus Catenibacillus; species Catenibacillus faecigallinarum. The sequence continues at coordinate 70,167 of DVIT01000026.1, forward strand.
GGATGCGGATATTTTAAAGCGGAAGCTGGGATGCAACGCCGTGCGTACCAGCCATTATCCGCAAAGCCAGGCATTTATTGACCGGTGCGATGAGATCGGCCTGCTTGTGTTTACTGAAATCCCCGGATGGCAGCATATCGGAGATGAGGACTGGAAAAACCAGGTTTATGACAATGTAAGGGAAATGGTCCTTCAGTACCGGAACCATCCCAGCATTTTCATGTGGGGCGTGAGGATTAATGAAAGCCGGGACGATGATGATATGTACGAAAAGACCAATGCCATTGCTCACAGACTGGATCCCACCCGGCCCACCGGAGGCGTGCGGTGCATTAAAAACAGCCATTTGCTGGAAGATGTTTACACCTATAATGATTTTATCCATAACGGCGCCAATGCCGGATGCCAGCCGAAAAAAGCGGTAACAGATACAAAAAAGGGATATATTATTACAGAATACTGCGGCCATATGTTCCCAACAAAGCCTTTTGATAATGAAGCTCACCGGACACAGCATGCCCTGCGCCATGCAAGAGTTCTTTCAGATGCAGGCTGCCGCCGGGAGATTGCCGGAAGCTTCGGCTGGTGCATGTTTGATTATAATACTCATAAAGACTTTGGAAGCGGGGACCGGGTCTGCTATCACGGCGTCCTAGATATGTTCCGCAATCCAAAGCTGGCAGCAGCGGTGTATGCGTCTCAGCAGAACCGTTTTCCTGTACTGGAGGTATCCAGCTCCATGGATCTTGGCGAGCATCCGGCTGGCATTTTGGGAGCCGTGACGGTGTTTACGAACGGGGACTATGTAAGGCTGTATAAAAATGACGAGTATATAGGTTCTTATACGCCCGACAAGTCGTATCCCGGCATGAAGCATCCGCCGGTGATCATTAGAGACCGGATCGGGTGCCTGCTTGAAAAAAAGGAAGGCATGGATGCCAAAACTGCCAAAATATTAAAAGAATGCTTTGCAGCAATGATCTGCTACGGGGAAAATGCATTGCCTAAAGCTATTTTAGCGAAAATGGCATGGCTTTCGGCTGTCAAGCATATTTCCAGACAGCAGCGCGCAGAGCTTTTTGGCAAATATATAGGCGGCTGGGGGGAAAAGCAGACCGGGTGGCGCTTTGAGGCTGTGCGGGACGGCAAAGTCATTGCCGTGCGGGAGCTTTGGCCATTTTCTGCCATGATCCTTGACGTTCATGCGGATACCTATACCCTTACCGACGGGCCCACCTGGGACATGGCCACAGTCAGTATTTCTGCCAGAGACAGCTGGGGCAATGTGCTCCATTATTGCCAAAATGGTATTTCGCTGCGTACAGAAGGCTGCATTGAGCTTTGCGGGCCGTCGGTAACATCCTTAAGCGGAGGCTTTGGCGGCTGCTATGTCCGCACTACAGGACAGGCCGGACGGGGCCGGCTTTTTATTCGCATGGAAGATATGGATGAAAAAATGCTGGAATTTAACGTGGAGAAGGCGTTGGATGTTACAGATGCGTCTATGTGTCACGGGATCCGCTAATTTTGTGTTGCGTTTAAAGGCGGCTGTTGTGTATAATATTCATAGTGAAAGTCCTAAATAACGGCTGGCTTTCATACGAGGTGTTGCCTTAAAAAATATGTCAGTGTTTGACTTTAGGGTGAAACACTACAAAAAATATAATTATATTGGAGGATTTGTTATGCTGGTTGATACAAAAGCAAAAATTGGCGTTTTTTCCATTGCTTTAGGTGCTTACCTTCCCCAGTTCCCTTCTCTGGTGCCGGAGTTTGAGTCTCAGTATGAGGCATTTAAAAAGACGATCCCGGATACGGTTGAGATCATTGACGGCGGGATCGTAACAACAAAGGAGCAGTCTCAGGCAGCAGGAGATCTGTTTCGGGCGGCAGATGTAGATCTGGTATTTTTACAGCTTTTAACCTATGCCACATCATACAATATGCTTCCGGCAGTTAAGGATCTGGATGTTCCGGTTGTGCTTGTAAATGTACAGAAGCTGAAGGCTTTGGATTATGACCACACAGATATTGCCACATGGCTGGGAGAAGGATATGCCTGCGGCGCTGTGGGCGAGATGGTTGCTGACCTGGAAAGATTCGGAAAGAGACATGCAGTGATCACAGGCGTTGTGGAAGGCGGAGATCCCGGTGTCGCAAAAGAGATTGAAGACTGGTGCCGCGCTGCACAGGTGAGAAGAAGATTCCGTGATACAAACATTGCCCAGATCGGCAGACCTTATCCGGGCATGATGGATCTTTATATTGACGAATCCAACCTGTACAGACGGATGCATTTATATACCAAACAGTTTGACTGGGAAAAAATGTGGGCCATTGCAGACCATATTACCGATGAGGATGCGATCCGTGCAAAGGCACAGGATATCCTGGATACTTTTGATATTGAAGGCGGCGGAAGCATTGAGGAAGTATGGGAAATGGCAAAATATGTGGTTGCCTTTGAAGAATGGGTTAAAGAAGAAAAGCTTGGCCTGATCGCTTCCCATTATGACGGCTATGCCCAGGGCAAGGCCGGCGTCCTTGACAGTATGCTTATCCCGGCATTTTCCATGCTTATTAAACAGGGTACAGCATGCGCTGTTGAAGGCGACATGAAAGTGGCTATGGCCATGAGTATTTTAAAGACAATTTCCGGAACCGGACAGCTTGCTGAAATGTATTCCATTGATTTTAATGAAGATATTGCCATTATCGGACACAGTGGTTCCGGTGATGCAGATATTTCCTGCAAAAAACCAACCATGAAGATCGTGAAAGTCTTTCACGGAAAGACCGGCGGCGGATATTTAACTCAGTTCTATCCTTACACCGGCCCGGTGACTTATCTGGCCATTACTCAGGACGGAGACGGACACTTTAAGTTTGTTGCAGCTGAAGGCGTCAACGAAGAAGGCCCGATCCTTTCCTTTGGTGATACAAACATGCGGACACGCTTCACCTGCGGCGCCAGAGAATTTGTCAACCGCTGGAGCGAGTGCGGCCCGACCCATCACTTTGCTGCAGCTACAGGCAGACACATTGACACTATCCTTAAGGTAGCCAAGATCTTTAACGTGCCTGTAGACATTGTGACAAGATAAGCGTTATCGCTGAAAAATAATAAAATAAAAAACTGCCGGCTTGCGTGAGTAAGTGCGGCAGTTTTTTGATTAAAGCGCTATGGCAGTGCAGGATAAACTTACCCTTCCCAGGCCCGGATCCTGTAGTGGGCGCCAATAGACTGACAGATTTTACGGCATTTTTCCTCATCCTCATGGGAGATGGTTGTTTCAACAGTGGTCATGACTACATGGGGAACATGGTGCGTGCATTTTTTTGCAAAATCAATCATGGCATCAAAAGATCCGGCCCCGAATTTGCTGCGCACCAGGCGCTGGTACTGATCCGGGTCGGGGGTGTTCAGACTGATGGAAACCGTATCAACAAGGCCTTCCAGTAAAGGGGTAATGTCTTTTCCATGGATGAGATTTCCCTGTCCGTTTGTATTAATGCGGACAGGTTTTGTGGGATAGTGGTCTTTTATATATTTTGCTCCTGCCAGCAATACGTCAAGGGCTTCCATAGGTTCTCCAAAGCCGCAAAAGACGACTTCCGGATATGGGGTCAGATCTGTATTTTCAAACGCGTCTAAAAGTTCTTCTCTGGTTACATCATGTTCGAGCCACAGCACATCCGATGCTTCCATATGGTCTCTTGTCTGGCGCAGGCAGAAGGTGCAGGCACAGGGGCATTTGTTTGTCAGATTCACATAAATATTATCATGGACTTTATATAATAGGGTCATTGCTTTTTGCATTTTTAACTCTCCCTTCATTTCCGACAGCACCGTGTCAGGTGCAGTATCGTTTCAGCATTTTAGACGGTTATTCATTGTTTACTTTATTATAGAGCCAAACTGTCATGGGTGGAATAGCCATTTTTGATAGAATTGACCAGGCCAGATAAACATTCGGCTGAATTGCACGAAAAAAAGAAAATTTTACGATAGTTTGGTTGCTTTTGAGGATTTCTGGCGTTATAATTCAACTGTTAATGTTTGGCCTTAAATAAGCACAGCCGCGTGAGCGCGTTATTTCGGCTGGGCTAATGGCGCAGGCTGAATTTTTTGACAACTATGGAGGTGACAATTATGAAAAAAAAGGTTCTTTTAGCAAGTATCCTGCTGGGTGTTCTCATTTTATGTCCCATGGGTGTCTTTGCAGCGGAAACGACCCAGACAGCATCCGTCCCCATTTGGCTGTGTATTCCTTTTGCAGGACTTCTTCTGTGTATTGCGATTATGCCTCTTGTGAAGGGTGAATGGTGGGAAAATCATCAGCCCCATGCAGTGATTTTCTGGATATTGACCATGGTCATTCCCTTTGCCATTTACTATGGGGCAGGGCAGACTGTTGAAACGGTGCTGGAGTGTACAGTCAATGATTATTTAACATTTATTATTCTTTTGTTTGGATTATTTTGTGTATCCGGCAATATTACTATGGAGGGAGATTTTGCAGGGTCTCCCAGGATTAATGTAGGCCTTTTGGCTTTTGGAACGATCCTGGCAAGCTGTATCGGTACTACCGGAGCCAGTATGCTCATGGTACGTCCTGTTTTGAAAATGAATTCATGGAGAAAAAGAAAGGCTCACATTATGGTTTTCTTCATTTTTCTTGTTTCAAATATGGGCGGAATCCTGACACCGATCGGAGATCCCCCACTGCTTATGGGATTTATGCGGGGCGTTCCTTTCTTTTGGAGCCTTCGCCTTTTTCCTGTTCTTCTCTTTAATATGGTTATCCTTCTTTTTATTTTTTATCATGTGGATAAAAGGATGTACCGCAGGGACATTGCCGAAGGCCGTAAACCGGACATCAGCCGGCCGGGAACACGTTTCAGCATTGATGGTCTGCACAACCTTATCTTTCTTGTCATGATCGTAGGCGCCGTTATTTTAAGCGGTGTACTGCCGGGAATGGCAGCATTCCAGGACAGTGCCGGAAATGTTCTGGGCATACATATTTTTGGAGATGTTGTGCTTAGCTTTCCGTCACTGATCGAGATTATTATCATCCTTGCGGCGGCTTTCCTTTCCTTTAAGACAACATCAAAGGATATACGGACAAGAAACCACTTTACCTGGGGCGCCATCCGGGAGGTTGCTGTCCTTTTTATCGGTATTTTTATTACGATGCAGCCGGCTTTAATGCTTTTGCAGCAGATCGGTCCAAATCTCGGCCTGAATCAGCCTTATCAGTTGTTCTGGGCGACTGGGGCTTTGTCCAGTTTTCTGGATAATACACCCACGTACCTTGTTTTCCTCACAACCGCTGGTACGCTTGGTTTTACCAGTGGGATTGCAACCAGTCTTGGAACGGTTCCTGTCCACCTTTTGTCGGCAATTTCCTGCGGCGCTGTGTTTATGGGCGCTAATACCTACATTGGAAATGCTCCTAATTTCATGGTTAAATCCATTTCCGATGAAAACGGTGTCAATATGCCGTCGTTCTTTGGATATATGCTGTGGTCCGTGGGAATTTTAGTTCCGGTATTTCTTCTGGATACATTGATTTTCTTTTTGTAGGGGGGACAGATATGCAGGAAAATAAAGAAAAATGTATGGAGCTTGCCAAACGCATTTATAATCTGGACGAGGAAGTCTATAGCTGCGTTGGTTCTTCTCTTGGAAGATCCTTTACCGGAAATAAAGAAAGTACGATACAGAATCTGTGCAGCCTGATGCTTGCCAAACCGGGAGGCCATCTTTTAAGAAGTGAGCTGGCTCTGATCAGCAATATGGCAAGAACGATCAAAGATAAAACAAAAAGGGCTCAGATGATGGCTGAATATGACAGCATCCTGAAAGAAATCGAATCCCTTCCGGACACTTTCGGCAAAGTGGATATTATGGATCTTTCCCGGGCAGAGTTAAATCCCACTGCCCGGAAGAAGCTTTCTGAAAATGATCATCTGGTAATCTGTATCAGCCGAACCCAGGGAAGTGCCGGAAATGATATTGGATTTGAACTGGCAGATGATCTTCACATTAACTATTATGATGTGGAAATATTTAACCAGGTTTTAACCCGCCTGGAAGCAGAAAAAGGCTCCGTCAATGATACGGAAACCGAACATTTTGAGGATTTTGACAAATATCGTAAAAGAAATTTCAATTTAAAAAAATGGTTTCGGGAATTTAACCGTTATCACGGACTGCCCAGACAGGATGCCGTATTTTTCAACATGAGCGATCTGATCTGCAGCCTGGCTAAAACCGAAGATTGTGTGATCATGGGACGGTGTGCGGATGCGATTCTTACTAACAATCATATCCCCCATCTCAGTCTTTTTATCAGTGCGCCTTTTTCTCTGCGCGTGCAGCGTATCATGGCATCCAAGAACATGGATCTGCGCCATGCAAGCCGCTTTTTAAAGCAAATGGACCGGCAGCATAAAAAATATTATGATTTTTATTCCTACGGCCGGTGGGGCCACCCGGAAAACTACGATCTTTGCATTAACAGCGCCAATTACGGAATCCGGGAAACCATTGACCTGATCGAACGTCTGATCAACCGTCAGAAGATCCAAAATCATTAAGGCGGTCTGTTATATGATCTAAATAAAATGCGTTTGGACATTAAAGTTCCAGACGCATTTTTTTGGTGCGTGCGCCTGGCAAGCGGCCGCAGTACAATGAATGAGACTTGCATAAAGAGCTACTGGCGGATATAATAAAATAACAGAGGATACCGGAAAGGATGTGTGTATTTTTATGGGGTTTAGACCGTTGCCAATCGGCATTGACAGCTTTAGAGAGATTATTGAACAGGGATATTATTATATTGATAAAACGGCCTTTATTAAGGAATTGCTGGATATGAAGGAAAAGGTTAATCTTTTTACGAGGCCAAGGCGATTCGGAAAGACATTGAACCTTAGTATGCTCCAGTGTTTTTTTGAAGCCGGGTATTGCGATGCCAGGCAGCTGTTTGCCGGGCTTTCTATTATGGAACAGAGCGAGCGGTATTTAAAACACATGTCAAGTTATTTGCAGAAGAATACCGCAGGCATGATAATATCTTACAGTCAGACAATCTGACAGAGGCTGAAAAGGTCCGTTATGAAAAGCTGAGAGATGTTCAGGGAGATCAGACAGACTATTTGGACGCGCTGAAATTTTTATCCGATTGTTTGAGTCAGGTTTACGACAGAAAGGTAATTATACTTATTGATGAATATGATGTTCCCCTGGAAAATGCTTATTTCTGCGGCTTTTATAATGAGATGATTTCTATAATCCGTTCATTGTTTGAATCGGCGCTTAAAACCAATGATTCTCTTGAGTTTGCAGTAATTACAGGATGTTTGCGTATTTCAAAAGAAAGCATATTTACAGGTCTGAATAATCTGAAGATCATTTCTATTACTAATCCAACCTATTCGGAGCATTTCGGTTTTACTGAAAACGAGGTTAAAGAAATGCTTTGTTTTTATGGGCGGGAGGATTTTTTTGATACAGTCAGGAAATGGTACGACGGATATTATTTTGGCGGAATAGAGGTTTACAATCCGTGGAGCGTTATCAACTATGTGGAGCAGATCTGGGCGGACAAAAAAGCACTGCCTCAGCCTTTCTGGTCAAATACCAGTTCCAATAATATTGTCAGAACATTGATCGACCAGGCAGATATACGTGTGAAACAGGAGATTGAGGCATTGATTGAAGGCGAAAGTATTGAAAAGCCTGTTCACGAAGATATTACTTATGAAGATATAGCACCTGGAAATTCCAGGGAAAATATATGGAATTTCCTGTTTTTTACCGGATATTTGAAAAAAACAGGGGAGCGTATGTTCGGGAATGTCCGTTATATTTTAATGAGCATTCCCAATGAGGAAGTACGTTATATCTACAAGAATACCGTATTATTATGGTTTGAGCAAAAAATTAGTAAGAAGGACTTTACTGGATTTTATAAGAGCATTATCCATGGACAAGCAGATGTGTTTGAACATACAGTGTCGCAGATGCTTAAGGAGGGGATCAGCTTTTATGATACAAAGGAGTCTTTCTATCATGGTTTTATCATGGGACTGCTTAATGGCATGGAAGATTACTACGCCTATTCCAATAGAGAATCCGGAAATGGAAGATATGATATTTGTTTGAAAAGTATGGATGTAGATAAGCCGGTGGTTATTATGGAGCTTAAGGTGGCTTCAAGTTATGGGGACATGGATGAACGCAGCAGGGAAGCCTTAAAGCAGATCAAAATGCGGCATTATGAAGCAGATTTAGCACGTGATGGCTATAAGACAGCCTTATGCTATGGTATTGCATTTTATAAGAAAAATTGCAAAATAGCTCTTGCTCAGGAAAAAATATATGCAGACAGCGCTGGATGAATAACCCAAGTCATAATTGCTTTCCGTTTCTAATATGATGTAAAAAACGTTCTCAGGGGCAGCTCATGAAGGAGTATATAGAAGAACGGGCAATGGACATTGCCAATTACATCATAGACCATAACGCCACCGTGCGTCAGACGGCGAAAAAGTTCGGGATCAGCAAATCAACGGTACATATGGAAGTAACAAAATAGAACGGTCATGGTTTGAGATCATATAGCTAAACTCTTATGAAAGAGATGGCCTCTTGTCATTTAGGGCAGCCGAAAACTTTTACTGATTTAGGATGCAAAATGCTGATTTGTCTTGTGAATATGATAAAATAGTGCTAAAATAATGATAATATAATAAGGTAAAAATACAGGGCGAAAGGAGAGGTCATTGTGATACAAATTAGACCTGTTTCGGATTTGAGAAATAAATTTCCTGAGATTGAAATGCTTGTTAATGAGGGACAACCAGTATATTTAACTAAAAACGGATATGGGGCAATGGTTGTGCTGAGTCTGGAGGAATATGCCAGTCTTGTAGACAATGTGGAGATGAAACTGGATGAAGCGGACAAAATAGCAGAAACCACGGAAGAACGATTAAGCCATGATGAAGTATTCCGAAACGTAAGGAGTGTAATTCATGGCAAATAAAAAATATAGACTTCGATATTTGCCTTTGTTTGAGCAGGATTTGATGCATACAGTGAGTTATATTATAAATGTATTAAAAAATCCAGATGCAGCAGAAAAACTTGCGAATGATGTAGAGATGGCAATACAGGAGCGACTGAATAATCCATTGGCGTTTGAACCGTACCCATCTGTAAAGAAGCGAAAGTATCCGTATTATCGGATTTATGTGCGGAATTATGTAGTTTATTACGTTGTGATAGAAGACGTGATGGAAGTCCGGAGATTCCTCTATGGGGCAAGAGATACGGAAAGATATTTATAAAATGGTGAATAATATAGGAAAATGGGGCTGTCGCAGGACAGTCCTATTTTTATGAAAAGAAAAACTTGCTAAATCGGCGTTTGTATTAAATAATAGAGAATAGAAGCATCCAGAGAATAAAATAGTTAAATTGAAAAAATAATTATGTAAAAGGGGAATGGAAATGATTGCGCCTAGAAAGATAAAATTTGAAGCAACGAAAAAGAGAAACGAAAATTATGAATTTCGTATTTTCCTCAAAGAAAATGCAGATGATAAAGCGCTGGATGAGCAGTTTCACAGACTGCACAAAGAACTGTTTTCCGGATATGATTGCAGTCGATGCAGAAATTGCTGTAAGATGTATCATGGCCAGATTCCGGAAAAAGATCTTGATCGAGACGCAAAGCATTTAGGACTTACTAAAGAGCAGTTTATTGAAAAATATTTGGGAGAAAAAGACATAGAAAACCAATACCCGACAAAAAACAAACCCTGTAATTTTCTTGATAAAGACGGAAACTGCCGATTGGGAGACTGTCGGCCGGAATCTTGCAAGGACTATCCGTATACAGATCAGCCAGACCGGTGGGCGAGCCTTTACAGTGTGCTGGATGTGATAGAAGTCTGTCCGGTTGCGTTTGAGATTTATGAGAGGCTGAAAAAAGAATATGGGTGGAGATATGGAAATAGAGGTATGAGTATATGACATTGTTAATGCGGGATCAGGAAAATCAAGAGATTGGCAAAAAAATCGGTAAGAAAATGGGAGAAAACATGTTAAGAAGCTTAATAGAGAAGCTGATCGCAGCCCATGAATAGATATGTTAAGATAAATATAAAGATATAGAAGCAATAAAGGCTGTAATTGAGTGCCGCCTAAGAGATATTCATTCCTGATAAATGTATGTCTGGAACCGGGAAGGAGGAACAGCAGTGTGTACAAAAAATGATCTCAAAACCATTTTGAAAAAAATAACCGCAGTATACCGTTCCGTGTATGGAGAAGATATTGTGAAAATAGTATTATATGGCTCTTATGCGCGGGGGGATTACCAGAACGATCCAGATATAGATGTTGTGGCGATTGTCCGAGGCGAGCGTCAGGACTTACAGGAACGCCTGAAGAAAGTGTGGGATGTATCTTCAGATTTAGAATTGGAATATGAAACAATCGTTTCACCTACGGTCATACCTTTTGGAGAGTATGAAAAGTATAAGGACGATCTGCCTTATTATAGAAATATACAGAACGAAGGAGTGGATATTGTTGCCTGATAACAGAGAGGAATTAATGAAATATCGTCTGGAAATGGCAGAAGAACGGCTGAAATCTTCAAAAATACTTTTGGATGCCGGAAGCTATAAAGATTCCATTGGCCGGTCTTATTACGCAATGTTTACAGCGGTGCGTGCTTTGCTGGCAATAGATGGGCAAGACTTCAGGAACAATACGGATTATGCCGATTTTTTTATCGTTTCAGTACAGGATGCTCAGGAGCAGTATGAGAGGGCAAAAGAATTTTTTGAAATGATAAAAACATATCTTCAGAACAATGAGCGCGTGCAAAATCACTTATTATTTATTCACATGGGGGTACTGCTATGGCAAAAATCTGTTCAAGCGATAACTTGCGCAACAGTTATAACGAAATTTCTACTTTCTGTCATCAATATGCGTGACGGTATCCTGATGGGCCATGGCAAAGGCAACTCGGATTGGAATGAGTCAGCGCCCCATGGAGCCGGACGGCTGATGAAGCGTGAAACTGTGAAAGAAAGTTATCATGATTTTCCATTATTGCCCTTCGGATTTCCTCAGGCTTCTGGGTGATGACCGGAAGAATGGCACGAATACCCTGCTTCTGTTAGCTTCTGGCGGAAAATATAGATTCAGCGATACATTGAAATATAGATTCAGTTATAAACTGAATGAAAGTGACGGGAAATTTTGTTATTATCTTTTTAGCCGATGAGCGGGCGGCACTTTTTGCCGTTTCATGCATCCGATTACGAAAAACTGTGGATATGCAAAAAACGCAGGGAAATTTGGAGGAAAAATATATGAAAATCAGAAGCGACTTTGTAACAAACTCAAGCAGCAGCAGTTTTATTTTGGCCAGGAAGGAGAATCTGACGGAGCAGCAAAAAGAAGTTATCGTTGATTATGTCTGTGAGAATCTTCTTGGAAATAAAATGCTTACGCCCAATAGTACAGAAGCTGAGATTGTCGATTTTTTTGAGAATATGTATGTTGAAGATGAAAAGAAGCAACAGCAGATCAGGCAGGCTTTGAAGGAGGGAAAAACAATTTATTACGGAGCCGTTATTTTTGAGGAGACAGAGTATCACTATGGCAATCTGTTTCAAGAACTTTGGGAGAAGCTGGAGGACTGTGATTCGGGAGAGTTTACTGCTATAGATGGCGACCTTGACTACTAGGAGATATTATGCGAAGCAGAAAAGAAGAAAACTTCATGTCTTTTTTTAATGAAAAAACCGGGGCCTATATGCGGACGGGCATTATAAATCAGGGGAAAGATACAGGCATTGATCCTTTTATGTCATCTTTTCCAGAATTACTGGATGTTGGCATCATGGGTCATTGTATTCATGGTCAGACTGGACTTTGTATTCAGGCAGGTGTAGAATGTTATCAGAATGGTTTATACCGAAAAGAACCTAATATGTCTCTGGAAGATTTTCGAAGCATTGTGAACCAATGTCGGGGAGAAACATATCAGATTGCCTTGGGCGGATGTGGAGATCCTGATCAACACGAATATTTTGACGAAATTTTGTCCCTTTGCCGTAGTGCAGGAATTGTTCCTAATTTTACGACATCAGGACTGGGTATGACGAAAGAAAAAGCGCTTTTATGCAAAAAGTATTGTGGAGCGGTGGCCGTTAGCTGGTATAGAAATCCTTATACATTGAGAGCCATAGATATGCTCTTGGATGCAGGAGTAAAAACAAATATTCACTATGTACTCAATACGGAAACTTTGGAAGAAGCCGTCAGACATTTGGAAAACAATGATTTCCCGGAAAGGATTAATGCCGTGATTTTTTTGCTGCATAAACCTGTGGGGATGGGCACAAGAGAAAAAGTGATCAGATATAGCAATCGGCATATGGATCGTCTTTTGGATATGGTGGGCAAAGCAAGTTTCAACTGGAAAATTGGATTCGATTCTTGTACAGTACCGGCACTTATATATCAGCCAGGCAATATAGATCTGAATAGTATTGATACTTGCGAAGGAGCGAGATGGTCAGCTTATATTTCTTCAGACATGAAAATGATGCCATGCAGTTTTGATAATCAGAGACAGAAGTGGGCGGTGGATCTTCGAAAATTTTCCATTTCAGAAGCATGGAAAAGCAGACAATTTGATAATTTTCGAAACAGATTAAGAGATGCCTGTCCTGGCTGCAGCAGGCAGTCGATATGTCTGGGCGGCTGTCCGATTTGTCCGGAAATTGTTTTGTGTGAGCGAAAGTCTTCTCAGGAGAGGAACTGTTGAACATACAAATCATGAATATCAAATGAAGAGGAAGTGAAAAAATGTTTTGTTTTCAATATCCTGAAATTGATATGGAGCAGACAGGTAAACGGTTGAAAGCAGAATGTGAGCGTCAGAAATATACCGTAAAGGATATTCAGAAGTATCTGAAAATAGGAGCGTATCAATCAATTTATGCGTGGTTTGAAGGCAAGACGCTGCCTACGCTGGATAATATGTATGCTTTGAGTGTACTGTTAGGAAAAACAGTGAACGAGCTTATTGTCAGTACCAATGAGATTTACTGGCAAACATATAAGTTTGACGAATTTAATCATTTTATGATAAGACGCGTGCGTGCCTATTACTGTTATTTACAAAAAATGGTTTGTTTATCATTTTCCTGATAACCGCAGCCCATGAATAGATATGTTTATAAAAGTGTGTCAACTGCCTAATCAGGCAGATGGAGTATTATGGTTATGGCGGGAGGAGTCATAATAATCTTGCCTATTTAATATGATGTAAAAAACGTTCTCAGGGGCAGCTCATGAAAGATTATATCGAAGAACGGGCAATGGATATTGCTAATTATATCATAGACCATAACGCAACGGTGCGGCAGACTGCTCGGCAGTTCGGAATCAGTAAATCAACGGTACATAAGGACGTCACGGAGCGGCTGGCAGTGATCAATCCGTCTCTGGCCAGGCAGGTGCGCATTGTCCTGGATGTTAATAAATCGGAACGGCATATCCGCGGCGGCCTGGCTACCCGGGAAAAATATCGTAACAGTTCAACAGACTGAATTAGATAAGAACATGGAGGTTTACTGTGAAAGAGAAAAATGTATTAAACTATCTGATCATAGGCGCCGGAGGCTGCGGCGGAAGTATTGGCGCATTTATGGCCCGGGCAGGGAAAAAAGTGAGCTTTATTGCCCGGGGCGCCCATAAAGAAATTATGAAACGGGATGGGCTTTCTCTGGAAACAACACGCTGCGGGAATTTTACCATCAATCCGGCGGATGTTTTTAATGAGGAAGAATATTTGCAGACACTAAAGCTTGGAGCCGCAGACCTGCCGGATGTGATTTTTGTGTGTGTAAAGTTTTATTCATTGCAGGGCATTGTGCCGTTTTTAAAGGCGGTTTCCAATGAACATACAGTGATCATTCCTATATTAAATGTTTTTACCGCAGGACAGAGTCTGGCCCGGTGGCTTCCGGAGCCGGTGGTGACCGATGGCTGTATGTATATTGCGGCAGAAATAAAATCGCCGGGATGTATTGTCCAAAAGGGAGATATTTTCCGGGTGGTGTTTGGTGTGAGAAATCCGGAGGATGAGCGTCCGGTTCTGAAGGCTGTGGAAAGAGATTTGAAAGACAGCGGCATTGATGGTATTTTATCTGAAAATATCCGTTATGACGCTCTTATAAAATTTTCACTGATTTCACCTATGGCAGCCTGCGGTGCTTATTATGATGTGCGTATCGGACAGGTGCAAAAGCCGGGAGAAATACGGGAAACCTTTATCCGGCTGGTGGATGAGATCGGCGTTTTGGGCAGAGCCATGGGACTGGATATGCCGGCGGATCTGGTGCAGAGAAATTTAAAGCTGATCGATGATCTTTTGCCGGATGCCTGCGCGTCTATGCAAAGGGATCTTTGGCAGGGGAAGGCCAGTGAAATTGACGGAATCGTGTATGCGGTTCCGGAAATGGCAAAAAACTTTGGAATTAGCCTGCCGGTGTATGAAAAGGTGGCAAAGGCGCTGAAAGACCGCTATAGCAGGGCGGGAGAGATCAGTAACAGATAAAATTTCCCAAGACATAAAAAGACAGCTCAGCAGCCGCGTGTTTCTAAGAATAATCTTTAAGTGAGCTTAGACACCGGCTATACGGCCGTCAAAGACGCCGCACTCCTCCCGGAACTGACCTGCCTTAATTATTATAACTCAGTATATTTTTGAATGCAATAAAAAGATCGCAGCAATCCGGCGGGGCCATCAGTCCGGGCCCGTGCGCCGTTAAGCCAGGCTGCTGCGGTCTTTTTTTAATGTTTTTTTTCACATCGCTTAATAAAATCTAAAAAAGCTTTTTGGTATGCCCTGGGATCTGTCAGATAGGCCATGGCATGAGCTGCGCCCCGGACAATAAGGAGCTGTTTGTGGCCCTTGCACGCGTGGTACAGCCGATAGACCATGGAGGTTGGGACAAAATGATCCTCATCACCGTGGATAAACAGGATAGGAACTTTGGATGATTTTACACAGTTGACCGGATTAATATGCTTCAGGTTGTAGCCGCCCATAGCCTGGCAGATTTTATTGTAAACGGAAAGCAGGGGAAAGGCCGGAAGATGCATATGTGTCCGTAAAACATGGGCCACCTGATCCCATCCGCTGGAAAATGCACAGTCGGAGATAACGCCCCGAACCTGAGGCGGGAGCTGCTTGGCGCTGCAGCAGGATAAAACCGTTGCTGCGCCCATAGAAATCCCGTGAAGATAAATGCAGCAGCTGCTGCCAAAACGTTTTACAAGATACTCTGTCCAGGAAATGCAGTCGTATCGGTCGTGATACCCAAAGCCAATGTACTTTCCTTCACTTTGCCCATGCGCCCGGTCATCCACAAGGCAGAAAATAAAATTGTTTTTGGCATAAAATGGGGCAAAGGGGGCAAAATCGCCGATCCCGTCAGAGTGATAGCCGTGGATACATAAAATAATGACCGGCTTTTCCGGAATATTGTCTTTAAAAGATGGGATATATAAGCGGCCATAAAGCTTTAATCCGTCGTAGGACCGGATGCGCACTTCCTCAAAGGGGCGTTTTTTCAGCCATCTTTTTCGAGCCTCTATACTATCAGCCATCTTTTGTTCACGCGCTGAGTTTTTTTTCTTTTTATGTGTTCTGGAAGTTTCTTTTTTTCTTCCGAAGGCTTTAACAAAAATATATGTGCAGAACGCATTCATACAGGATGCGGCTGCAAGAAAGATAATACCGGTTTTTCTTATGATCTTCCTTGATTTCATGATCCTGACCTCACATCATCTGTTTTGATATATAGTATAGCACATTAACCATATTTTTCTACGGTAAATTTTAACTTCTGCAGCGAACCGGCCATATTGAGGGAAATGATGCATATTTTGGGAGAAATCGGCAATATTGTCCATGAGCGGGTATTCACAGTAAAAAGAGAGGATTTTGTATATGGAAAAGAGAAACAGTAAAAATCATATGGACAACAATGAGGACAGCCAGGATCGGGAATCCCGGTTAAATGCCCAGGAAATGGAGGATGAGCGGATCGAAAAGCAGGGACAGGTGCTTTTAAACAAAAATAAAGAAAAACATCGGATCCATTTGCTGAGCATTATTGGAGAGATTGAAGGGCATGAGGCTGCTTCCCCTCAGACAAAAACGACAAAATATGAACATGTGCTGCCTCAGCTTGCGTCAATCGAGGACAGTGATGAAATTGACGGGATCCTTGTACTGCTGAATACGGTTGGTGGCGATGTGGAGGCAGGCCTGGCCATTGGAGAAATGATCGCTTCCCTGACAAAGCCTACAGTATCCCTGGTCCTTGGGGGAAGCCATTCTATCGGTGTACCTTTAGCTGTGTCAACAGATTATTCATTTATTGTAAAGACTGGGACAATGCTGATCCATCCGGTACGGATGAACGGTATGATCATTGGAGTGCCGCAGACATATGATTATTTTAAGAAAATCCAGGACCGTATTGTAGGATTTATTGCCGATCACAGCCGGATCACTCCGGAACGGATCGAAAGCCTTATGATGGAAACGGGGATGCTGACCAAAGATGTGGGCAGTATCCTTGTGGGACAAAGAGCTGTGGAAGAAGGCCTGATCGACGAGATTGGAGGAATTTCCCAGGCCTTAAAAAAGCTGCATGATCTCATCGATGAACAATCAGCTCTGACGATTAAAAATAATTATTAAAAAAACCTCCCTTTTTTCAGGGATTTGCGAGATAATAAAAATAGGAAAAAAAGTTTTTCTTCGCAAGCCCAAAAGAAGGGAGGTTTTTCCAGCAAAAACAAAAGAGAAAATCACAAGAAAAGAAACGAGG
>DVIT01000027.1 GCA_018711005.1 Candidatus Scybalocola faecigallinarum
CCGACAATTCTCTTGTCACGTCCCGCGAGGGACGTGTGAGTAGAAATTTTAAGCTGTGCATTTTCTTCTTGCAGCGCTTTCAAGTCACGTCCCGCGAGGGACGTGTGAGTAGAAATCTTATTGCGCCACGAGCCATTTGGATAATCAGCCTCTGTCACGTCCCGCGAGGGACGTGTGAGTAGAAATTTAAACGGTTTTTGTGGGCGTTTACGTGTTTTTGTCACGTCCCGCGAGGGACGTGTGAGTAGAAATGCCAGCAAGTCCTGGATGGTACTGTAATTCTTTGTCACGTCCCGCGAGGGACGTGTGAGTAGAAATATTTTATTGGGTGATTTTACTGTGGGAAGTATTTGTCACGTCCCGCGAGGGACGTGTGAGTAGAAATTTCTGGATATGGTATATTTTTAGCGTCCAGATCAGTCACGTCCCGCGAGGGACGTGTGAGTAGAAATCAGAATAATCCTCATCAGAATAGATCCGGAAATCGTCACGTCCCGCGAGGGACGTGTGAGTAGAAATAAATGATTGGACGATGTATGTGATTGAGGATATGTCACGTCCCGCGAGGGACGTGTGAGTAGAAATATTATGGTATAACGTATGGACGGATTGGGTTAATGTCACGTCCCGCGAGGGACGTGTGAGTAGAAATGTATGAGGTATTAACTTTCCAAGGAAGTGTGCAGTCACGTCCCGCGAGGGACGTGTGAGTAGAAATGCGGTTCTCCAGTTTGTTGTGTCCTTCATCGCTCGTCACGTCCCGCGAGGGACGTGTGAGTAGAAATTTGATTTTTAATTTTCCGGTCTGTACGGCTCTGGTCACGTCCCGCGAGGGACGTGTGAGTAGAAATGTCAGAGATGGAGGTTCGATTCCTTCCGTTGTCGTGTCACGTCCCGCGAGGGACGTGTGAGTAGAAATCTTCATACCTTGCGCGGGCATCCTCCAATGTTTCGTCACGTCCCGTGAGGAACGTGTGAGTAGAAATTTCTGAAATTTTAGTTATATGAGTAGTCCGATATGGTCACGTCCCCCGAGGGATGTGTGAGTGGAAATATACAACCGCCGGGCAGCAGGATTTCGAACATCCGTTATGTTTTGTGAGAATCATAAATAGAAAACTGCCGGAAAAATTATATTTTGATAGAAAAATCATCCTTCTTCTGTGTTTGTGTATCGACATATTTGAAAATTGTATGATTTGTGGGCGCATATACTCACACTAATGTTTGGTTTGATGCTGTAGGTCTTTGGCATACGGTTTATATAATTTTTGAATGCACGCCTGGTTTGAGGGGATCATATTATCCGCATCACATGGTTTGTGTTCTGCTTCTCCTTGCGGAAGGAATCTCCTATATGTTTTCGTGACGGGTAAATTTGTATACCTTGATGGGTAATCTTCCTTGCTTGTTCATTCTTATAGCCCGTATCTAATGCTCTCTGAAGAATAAAGCGAGAAAAGAGTTTCATT
The DNA here is from genome assembly GCA_018711005.1 of Candidatus Scybalocola faecigallinarum. GTDB lineage: Bacteria > Bacillota > Clostridia > Lachnospirales > Lachnospiraceae > Catenibacillus > Catenibacillus faecigallinarum. The sequence goes on from DVIT01000027.1 coordinate 1,473, forward strand.
TGTTTGATACTTGATAATAGTTTAACAGTATCCCATCAGCCCCCGCCCTGCACACTCCTTTTGTTTTTATAACATTCCCCCGGATTATGCGTTTATTTCAACATCATTACCGAAAATGTCTGTTGTTATTACAATAAGCGTGTGATAGTATAATAATACACACCTATGTTATGTAGGAAGGATCATCGGATCTTGAAGAAATGGAGGATAAAAAGGTTATGAAAATAGAGTGGAGGACCTGTTTCAGGGTAGGGGTCAGCGTATTTCTCTTATATTTATGTATACAATATTGGCCTGCAGTGGCCCGTATAATTTCTGCGGCGTTAGGCGCAGCATCACCTTTATTTGTGGGATGTGCGATTGCTTATTTTGTTAATATTTTGATGCGGTTTTATGAAAGACATTATTTTCCCAAAAAGACGGCAGGGGTTATTGCCAAAAGCCGGAGAGGGATCTGCATGGTTGCTGCATTTTTGACATTGATCATTATTCTGATCCTTTTGATCACTCTGATCGTTCCGGAGCTGGTTTCCTGTATCGGAGTAATCGTGTCAGCATTGCCTGCGGCAATCGACTCTATTGTGGATATGCTGACAGAAGCCAATATTTTCCCGGAGAATATTATGGAGCAGTTAAATGCAGTGGACTGGGAGTCTAAAATGGGACAGCTTCTGGATCTGCTGGCGAATGGAGCCGGAACGGTTGTTAATGCGGTGGTCAGCGCAGCGTCATCGTTTTTCTCAAGCCTTGTTACGGTTCTTGTGGGATTTATTTTTTCTGTTTACTTGCTGATTGGCAAAGAACGGCTTGCAGGGCAGTGCAAGCGGCTGATGGAAAGGTATCTGCGGCCGTCCTGGAACCGGAAAGCGTTGTACGTGCTTAATGTATTGAATGAAAGCTTTAATAATTATATTGTAGGGCAGTGTGTGGAGGCGGTTATCCTTGGAACGCTTTGTACTTTGGGAATGCTGATTTTGAGGCTGCCTTATGCGACAATGGTAGGTACCTTAATTGCATTTACCGCATTAATCCCCGTGGCAGGAGCTTATATTGGAGGTGCAGTGGGAGCGCTGATGAATTTTTCTGTGTCTCCGGAAAAAGCTCTGATCTTTCTGATTTTTCTTGTGCTTTTGCAGCAAGTGGAAGGAAATCTGATTTATCCAAAGGTGGTAGGATCTTCTCTGGGACTGCCTGCACTGTGGGTTCTGGCCGCAGTTACTGTCGGCGGTGGTATTATGGGGGTTACCGGGATGCTGCTGGGGGTGCCTGTGGCATCGGCTCTGTATCGTCTGTTGAAAAATGATCTGAATATGAAGCGTTTAACCGACGCTGTTCAAATGGAAAAAGAAACTGACGCTTCTGTAAAAAATCCGGGAAAAAGTGTAAGGAAAAGAAAGTAAAGAAGTAATTTATATAATCCGCCGGGAAATCAAAATGGATTTCCCGGCGGATAAAAAATACCGCCAGCCATTTATGGCTGACGGTAAAATCCATTATTCAGCTGTGGAATCAGCAACTGTTTCAGAGTCGGCTGTGGAATCAGCAACTGTCTCAGATTCAGCTGTGGAATCAGCAGCATTTGTTGTATCTTCTGTGGATTCGCTGGTGCCTGTGGAATCTGTTTCAGCAACAGATTCAGTTGGTGCATTTGTGGACTCTGTGCTGTTTCCGCCGCAGGCTGTCATAGCGCCCATAGCTAATACAAGAACACACATCGCTGCGAATACTCTAAATTTCTTCATTATCAATCACTCCTTGAATAGATTTGCAATTTAAGATGTATGTATGTTATCTCTCTTTGCAAGTCATATCATATCGGAGAAATGTGTCCATTTTGTGTCTAAAAAATAATAAATTTATATAGCGTTCTTACATATTTCTTACATAAAAATAAATTGTATATGAATTTATGCAATTTTAAAACAATAATTATTACTGAAAAACTGATTTTGGCTTATAAATTCTATATCCTTAATGGAATTCAGGTCAGCGTGTGAATTTAATAAAACCAGTCTTTAAATTTTAACCTTTTATATGGATTTTACGTTGTTTTAACAGTTTTGCACTTCTCCGGCTGAGGAGAGGATGCTTTTTGTACAATTTCTTTTAAAAATAACATTGTATAAAATGTTCCATGCCCTGCTGAAGCTGTCGGAACGTCAGGCTGGCATAGCCCAGGATGATGGTAGACGTTAAATGCTTTGGAACAGGCATTTGGGTCATGTATTGAGAAATCCCGAAAAGGTGAAGCCGGTTTTTTTCAGCCTGGGCAAGGAGTTCTTCCTCGCTGCGGCCGTCCTTAAAGCGAATAAGCAGATGAAGCCCGCTGTTTTCTCCGGAAATCTGTATCTGTGGGCTGTAAGGTTCCAGAACTTTCAGGATGTAATCCCGTTTGGATTTATAAATATTGCGCATACGGTTCAGATGCCGCTGAAAGTGTCCCTGACGGATAAATTCAGTCATTTGCTTTTGCTCGGTACGGGGTACCGTATTCGAGTAAAAGCTGTATTCCTGCCGGTAGATTTTTAAAAGCGCCGGAGGCAGGACCAGATAGCTGATACGCATGGAAGGGGCAATGGCTTTTGAAAATGTTCCAAGATAGATGACTTTTTGATGGGTGTCGATCCCCTGCAGACTTGGGATCGGCCGACCTTTGTAACGGAACTCACTATCGTAGTCATCTTCGATAATAAACCGGTCATCACTTTCACATGCCCATGCCAGGATTTCCTGGCGGCGTTTGATAGGCATAACAATTCCCATAGGGAAATGATGGGATGGGGTAATATAGGCTACATTTGCAGGAGATTCACGAAGTGTATTTATGTCCATACCGTATTTATCCAGCGCGACAGGGACTACCTGAAAATCCAGATGCGTCAGGATGCGCCATGCTTTCATATAAGAAGGATTTTCCATGGCAAAGATAGTTTTTCGGCCCAGAATCTGTGAAAGGAGCAGGAGCAGGTAATCCACCCCGGCGCCGACGATAATCTGTTCCGGTGTACAGGAAACGCCTCTGGACTGGTGGAGGTAATCTGCAATGGCCTGGCGGAAATCCATGTCTCCCTGGCGGGGGCCTGCTTCAAAAAGGGCTGTGTTCCGGTCGTCATAGAGAATGTCCCTCATGGTTTTCCTCCATGTCCCGTAGGGAAAGTTTTCCAGATCAACACCGTAGGGGGAAAATTCATAATCATAAGTAATTGTTGAAGCCTGGGGCTGGGGCTGTTCCGGAATACTTGCGGGAATGGACATTAAATTGGAGGAAATGTCACAGACAAAGAATCCCCGTTTGGGTCTTGCTTCAATATAGCCCTCATCAATAAGCTGTCCATAGGCCATATCTATTGTATTGCGGCTGACCTGAAGGTGGGCTGAAAGTGTCCGGGTGGAGGGCAGCTTGTCGTGAAATGTCAAATGCCCGGTTTCGATTTCTTTTTTGATGTATTTATAAATTTGAGTGTATACAGGGATTTTGGATGCCGGATCGATAATAGGTGTGATCATCAATGCTTTACCTCCTGAAAACGTTTTTCCCCGGCATGATGGGGAATTCGATTAAAATTATCATACCATTTTTCATGGAACGGAACAAGAGGCAGCGGAAAGGCAGAATGGATGCAAAAATGAAAAAAATATAAATTTTTTGGCAATAGAATTTAAGAGATTTTTCAGCTCTTGAACATCATAAATTCATAGTTGTGGCATATAATGATTAGCATAGGAGGTATGCAAAAATGAACTATGAAATTTATAGTGAAGAAAGTAATGTTATTGGATTTTACGATTATACAGTGATGAGAAATAAAATTGGAGCAAATAAAGAAAATTACATGAGCCGGGAAGGGCGGATGAGGTGCCTTTATTTTAATCAGGACATAAATTATCTGGTGGATCTATCCAGCCAGGAAGCATTTAATAAGGATACCTACTCGATCCGGATCTATGATGAGGATTGGGAACATATGATTTTGGATAAGCAGAGCAACCGGGGCGGAACGATTTATCGTCAGCATACATATCTGTCACCGGTTCAGTGTGAAAGTATCCTTCATGGCGATATTGAATGGATGAAGGACAGTGAGTGCCTTTTATTCAGGGATCTTTATCTTCAGATGACGATCAATCAGAGATGGCCCGGCGTTATTGTGGATTACAGCCGTCAGATGTTCAGGCTTGGATATGGCGGAGATTATCTGATTTTTGATACAGCCATTGAGTCTACATATGATATAAAGCTTGGGCAGCTGTCAGCCCCGTCTCTGGCTTGCAGCAGCTTTAACATGGAACGGCGTCTGGAGCCGGGAAAGGTGGTTATGACCTATCATCAGGAGATGGGCATGCCAAAGGTTCTGGCAAATATTATGGATATGAGTTTAAGCTATCGTTTGTCCGGCAGTCAGACCGGAACGAAATGATTTTGCATTACCATTTGCTTATGGAATGATACCGATTTTGTATCGGTGAAAGGGGAAAAACACCTATGCACTATGCTGAAAATATGTTATAATAATCCATGAAAAGCACTATTATGCACAAAAATGTTTTATCACAGAAACATGCCTTGTTTTTTAACAGGTAAATATGATAAACGGAGGATTTTAAGATGAAAATTGTAGGTGTATCTTTAGGAACAAGAAATGGTTCAAATGACTCCATGTGTAAAGAAGCGTTAAACGCAGCTAAAGAGATGGGCGCTGAAGTTTCCTTTGTCCATTTACTGGATTGGAATATTCAGGATTGTACAGGCTGTGTTGCCTGCTCCAGAGGCCTTGTTATGGGCAAAGGCAACATCTGCACAAGACGGGATGAATTTGATGATTTCAGAAGCGTACTCCTGGATGCTGACGGTGTGCTGTGGGTAGATCCTATTTTTGAAAAGGGCGGCAGCGGCCTTCATCACACCATTATGGACCGTTTCGGACCCAGATTTGACCGCGGTATGAATATCGTTGCTCAGAAGATCAGCGAAGAACATGGCGGCAAACCGGTAGATCCAAGACTTTTAAAAGATAAAGTCATTTCCTTTATCGGTATCGGCGGATCTGACTGGGCTACAGCAATCGAGTATGATCATTCTATGCTGGCACTTTCTCCGGCCTGGAAGATCATTGATAATGAAAAATTTGCATGGTCTAAAAATATCATTATGGAAGACGAAAAGGTTGAACGTGTTCGTGAGATCGGACGTAACCTTGCTAAGGCTGCTGCAGATATTGAAAATGCACAGTATATGGGCAAACCTGGCGTATGTCCTCACTGTCACAGCAAGAACTTCTACCTGGATCCGGAATCCACACATGCGATCTGCATGACTTGCGGTATTGAAGGTGACCTTACTGTTGAGGACGGCAAGATCAAGTTTGTATTCCCTGAAGAACAGCTTGCCCATGCCCATGATACTCTTTCCGGTAAGTTTATCCATGCCGATGATATTAAGGAAAACGAAGGTAAAGCCATTGCTAACCGCAGCTCTGATAAATTTAAAGAGAGCCAGGTTAGAGTTAGTTCCTTTGACATTCCTGAGATTCTGCCTCCGGCAAAAAGAGAGTGCGTGAAGTAATTTTATAAAATTTACATAAAAGGCTGTGAAAAGGGGAAAGTTCCCTGTTTTCACAGCCTTTATTTTTCCATCCAGTCCCCCGGACGCAAATGCTTCCTTGTGGTAGACTGCCGGGGCACCTTTTATATTTTTCCAAGCCACTGCCACAGTGTCAGGGGGCCGTCGCTGTCGCGGGCCGGCTGTCCGTCAATGTCTGTGAAGCAGTCGTCATTGTAAACATTGACCCATACGGCATGCTTAAATTGTTCCGGAGGAAATTTAAACTCAGGCCCATATTGGGAAAATACCTTATTTCCACGATCATAATATGTAAAGTGTATATTTTTCGCTCCGGCACGGACGAGCTGTTGGTACAGGGGCAGGGAGGTTTCAGCCGGATTTACCAGTTCGTCGTCTTTGTCATGGACAAACCAGAGGGGAAGGTGACAGAGCCGCCGGATGATGTCCGGTGTAATGTTTTCCTGATAAAAGGCTTCGCAGGCCGGAAATGCGGCGGCGAAAAAGTCAGGATAATCAATGATCATACGCACCGTCATAAATCCTCCATTGGAACAGCCCCCGATGAGGATGCGGCCGGGATCGATGAAGGCTTTATGGTGCTGTATAAATTCATCAATACAGGACTTTAATGGCTTTGAATAAATACTTTTTCCGGAACGTCCCAGCTGCTCGTGGCCGTCATCCATCCATACGGTAGGACACTGGGGAACAAGTATCCAGGCCTGACCGCCCAGCTTTTCCTGAATATCCCGGGAGGACAGGTTGACAACCTTGTTGCCGGTATAAGCGATCTGGGGATCCTCGCCGCCTTCGCCGGCACCATGCAGCCAAATAACCAGAGGAATTTGGCCGGAAATATTTTCCGGAGTAAAATAGGCATATTTTAAAAGAATATCTCCGGAGGTCATGACGGATTGGCACCATCCCTTCTTCTGAGGGCATACGTCGCCTAAACAGGTGTCAAAAATGAAACTTTGAGCTTCTTTGTCCGGGCTTTGGCAAGTAAGTGTAATTGTATATTCATGGATGACATATTCGCTGCTGAGCATGGTGCCTTCGGTCCTTTTTCCCAGGGCATCCGGCTCTATTTCTGCAACAGCCCATGTACCTTCGGCATCATAATCCCCCTGGTCATTGCCCGGATAGATTTTGGCTGCTTTTTGGAAGCCTTTGGCAGGCGCTCCGGGAATCTCCGGGTGAAACAGATCTTTGAAAAGAATAATTTCGCCGGTTTTGGCAGATTTTCTTTCAGTATAAATTTTAAGAGACTCCGTCGCCAGCCGTTGTCCTATAGCCTCCGTCGGAAGCTTAAGCAAAAGCTTTGTTACATACGGACCCATGTCTGTAATCTGTGTAAACGTCTTATAGCAATACATAAAAAACCTCCTCAATTTTGCATTTCTGGATCATTATCCCGGTATCCGCGCCCTAAACGCCCGCACCCGGCATAACTGTCTGTTACAAGTATAACGCATATTCCACAGCACTTCAACTCACGATCTGGTTTAGACCCTGATCTCCATTTCTTACGCCCCATTTATTGTAAACACATAAACCTTGCACCAACCAGAACCTTAGTGGTATAATGTTCACGATAGCAATGAGCCGGGCGCGAGGCTGGCCCGGCCGGGGCGTAAAGACGAATGAGAAATCCAACGAGAAATTGCAGGTGAAAAAGTTGAAGGAAAAGATAAATTTACTATCCAAGGGAATATTTGAATATGAGAAGCCCGATATTGTTGTTTCTGAGGAAACGGTGAAGATCGAGACAGAGGCACAGACGGTGTACACCGGTTATTTTGATGTGAGCAGCATAAACGGACGATCCATAAGAGCTATGGTCTTTTCCTCCAATAAGCTTATTGTATGCCAGGAAAATATGATCGTGGGGACACAGTGCCGGGTGAATTATACGTTTGATCCCAGAGCGCTGGAGCCTGGCGAGACCATTGAGGGCCATTTCAGCATTATCAGTAATGGCGGGGAGATCGAGATCCCGTTTTTGGCCCATGTGTGTATGCCCTTTTGCAGGACAAGTATCGGGGATATTAAAGATCTGTATCAGTTTTCCAGTCTGGCTCAGTCTAACTGGCATGAGGCTGTAAAGCTGTTCCGGTCGCTGGATTTTGCCCGGGTGTTTTTGATCAATAAAAAGCATGCCCATATTTATGAAAATCTCATTAAGGCGCGAAATACCAACCAGGCGCTGGAGGAGTTTTTGTGTACCATCAAAAGGAAGAAGCCGGTGACCATCCGGGTGTCCCAGGATGAGATCTATTTGGAAAATATTACAGAAACCCTGAGTGAACGTCTGGTCATTGAAAAGGATACATGGGGATATGCCAGGATTTCTGTTAAAACCGTGGGCGATTTTATCAAAGTTTATAAACGGGAGCTGACAACAGAGGATTTCCTGGGCAGCTATTATGAGCTGGAATATATGATCTATCCGGAAGCCTTCCGTCAGGGGAATAATTATGGGAAGATCATTATTTCCACCTTTGATCAGACCATAGAGATCCCGGTCAACTGTATGGAGGATACGAGAAGTACCCAGACGTCCCAGAGAAGATCCATACGCAGCAGTGTTTTTGATATTTTTAATAATTACCTTAAACTGTCCATGGGACGGATGCCTAAGGATGAGTGGATCCGCCAGACCCGGGAGGCTGTGGATTGCTGCCGGAATAACAGCAATGACCTGATCTATGAGCTGCTGGAGGCCCATTTTTCTATTTTAGCCGGTGAGGAGGATAATGCCCACGAGCTGCTGGATAATAAAAATGGCCGGGAGATCCGCCATCAGTCGGTGGTGTATTATGGGTATTTCCTGTATTTAACAGCGCTGCTGCGCCATGAGGAGCAGTATACCCGTTTTGCCCTGGATAAGATCGAGTCCGATTACAGCCGTCAGTATGATTACTGGCAGCTGCTGTGGTTTATTTTCCATATGACCGATCGGCTGACGCCCCAGAAGCGGTATCTTTTGGTCAAGGAACAGTTTGATAAGGGCTGCCGCAGTCCGCTGATGTACTGGGAGGCTGTGCAGGCCCTGAATGAGGAGCCATCCCTGCTGAGGGAGTTTGGCCGTTTTGAAATCCAGCTGGTGACCTGGGCCAGCCACTATGAGTGTCTGAAAAGCGATGTGGTGTATCAGTTTGCCCAGGTGTGTGTTTACAGCCGTGTTTTTGACGAGCTGGCATTAAAGACCCTTATTGAGCTGTGCGAAATTTATGAGAAAAAGGAAATCCTTATGGCTGTATGCAGTATGCTGATCAAAGGCCATAAAACGGATGCCAAATATAATAAATGGTTTGCATTGGGGATCGAGTCGTCGCTGAAGCTGACGGATATTTATGAATACTATATGTATTCCCTGGATGAGACGAAAGTAGAGGAGCTGCCCCTGGGGGTACTGATCTACTTTAATTACGATAATCAAATGTCTGTGTCCAAAAAAGCCTTTATTTATGCCTATGTGGTGAACCACAGGGATACATTGCCCAAGATTTATAAGGACTATGAAAACATTATTAAGGCATTTACCTATGAACAGCTGAAAAAGGGCTATATCAGCAAAAATATGGTCATTTTGTACCATCAGTTTGTTACACTGGAGCGGATGAATACAAAAATGGCGGGATTTTTGCCCCAGGTGCTGTTTAAATACCAGGTATTTTGCGACCATCCTGGGATCCGGGGGGTGATCGTGTCCCACCGGGAAGTGGAACAGGATGTTTATTACCCGTTAAATGACGGCGTGGCCTTTGTGGATATTTATATGGATGAGTACCAGCTCATTTTTGTGGACCGGGATGAAAACCGTTATATTGGCTCCGTGGAATATACCATGAGCCGTTTGATGGAGGACAATGCCCTGCTTCGGGAGTGCTACCGTATGGATCCGTCCCAGCCGATGATCCTTATGAACCGCAGCGAGCGGGCGATGAAGTACCAGAAGATGGATGAGGCGTCCATTGATGTGTATAAGCGCACTCTGAAGCTGCCTAATATCCGCAAGGAGTATCAGAAAAACGTCCTGAAAAATCTGATTGACTTTTATTATGACAACTATGAAGGGGAAACCCTGGAAAAATACCTGCTCCGGCTGGATATACGGCTGATGGATACGGCGGAACGGGGCAGGATCATGGAATATTATATCCAGAGAGGCCTGTATGACAAGGCACTGGAGGCCATTAAAGTTTACGGGTATGAAAATATCCAGGATAAAAAGCTGATGCGGCTGTGTTCGCGGCTAATCCGTAGCTCAGATTTTGCCAGCGACAGCCTGATTACAGAGATGGCTTATTATACATTTTCCTGTGGGAAATATGACGATGTGATCCTGGAATATCTGATTAAATATTATCTGGGAACAACAAAAGATCTGTATGCCATCTGGAAAGCGGCGAAGGACTTTGAGGTCAACGCGTTTGTCCTGGAGGAAAAGCTCCTGTGCCAGATCCTGTTTTCCGAGTCTTTTGTAAATAACGGGATCGCCATTTTCTCCTCCTATTATAAATCCAGGCCGGATGGCCGGATCGTCCGGGCATTTTTGGCATTTTACTGTTTCCAGTACCTGGTCCGGGATATGGCTGTGGACGAGGCTTTGTTTGGCTTTGTGGAAATTGAACTGGAGCAGCTGGAACAGGCTTATGATGTGTGTGCGCTTGCTCTTTTGAAATATTATTCAGTGTCCGAAAGCGGAAGAAAGGGCCATGAGGACTGGATCCGGCACCAGCTGGGCTACTTTATGGAAAAAAGCATTATCCTGCCGTTTTTCAAATGCTTTGTTAAAATCGCGGATCTGCCCCAGGAAATTTTGGATAAGGTGTATGTGCAGTATTGTACAGATCCGAAAAATACAGTGACGATTTGTTACGAATATCACGAGCAGGGCCAGGAGGCCGGCAAGTATATCGTTGAGGACATGAATAATGCGTTCGGCGGCATTTTCGTAAAGGCATTTACACTGTTTGCCAATGAAGAAGTGCGGTATCATATTACTGAGAAAAACGGCTATATGGAGACGATCACTGATGGCCAGACACTGACCTGTCCGGAAGCGGATACAGAGAAAGCGCCGGAAAATGCCCTGGCGTGGATCAACCGGATGATCACCATGGCCCAGGCAGATGCGGATATGCAGCTGGAGGAAAGCATGGAGGCGTTTGAATCCCGCCGCTACATGTCACGGAAGCTGTTTAAGATGATCCAGTAGGAGGTGAGAATATGAGTGAAACAGTGACAAAACTTTGGACCGGCTATGATCTTGGAAACGCATATTCTCAGATCAGCTGTTATAATGAGCGGCGGAAGGAGACGGATTCCATCTGTCTGCCGGGAAAAAAGAATGCATACGAAATACCCACATGCCTTTCGTATAATATAAAGGATGGCTCCTGGCGCTATGGCGAAGATGCGTCGCCGGGGCTTGGAGAGGACTGGATATTTCTTAAGGATTTTTTGACAGACTATGAAAAAGAGCCCCAGCTTCTGGCCGGAGGGCAGTCTTTTGAAAAGAAGGAGCTTTTGTTTGAATTTGTCAGCAGGTCGCTGGAGCTGATCCTAAGGTATTATCCCCATGGAAAGGTAGAGTGGCTTACATTTACGGCAAGGCATTTTTCAAAAAAGCTGATCTTTGATCTTCTGGAGCTTGGGACGCGGCTTGGGATTTCTCCCGGATGTCTTAAGATCCAGGGCCATGTGGCCAGCTATGAAAGCTATGCCTTATGCCAGCCAAAGGAGCTTTGGTCTCACGATGTGGGTCTGTTTGAATATGATGACAATGGTCTGTCTTACTGCCATTTAAGCATCAGCCGCCGTCATTCCCCCATGGTGGTCACACCTACAGTGCTGGATCTGTCGGCGTATTTAAGCGGCGAGGACTACAAAAATCTCTCTGCGCCGGAGCTGGACCGGCGGTTTTTAGATGTGATCAAGGAAGTGCTTGGCAAGCGGAACATTTCCACGGTGTATCTGGTGGGAAAAGGTTTTGAGGGAGACTGGATGAATGTTTCTCTGAAGACGATGTGCAGTAACCGTAAGGGCTTTATCGGACAGAATCTGTTTTCAAAAGGGGCCTGCTATAACAGTATGATGGAGGCAACCCAGACGAAAAACCAGACATTTATCGGCATGTGCGATGAGATGGTGCCGGTGACCGTTTATTTGTCGGTCAGCCGGGGCAAGGAAACGTTTCATGTGGATCTTGTGAAAGCGGGTTCCGACTGGTACAATGTGCGGGAAAGCGTGGAATTTATTTTAGACGGTACAGATACGGTTGTTTTTCACGTAAGGGACTTTTCGGCCAACAGGGAGCGTCTGATCCCCTTAAAGCTGGAAAATCTTCCCCAGCGCCCGGACCGGACAACGCGGATACGCCTTCATTTAGAGTTTGAGGATGCCCATATTTGCCAGGTGATCATGGAGGATCGCGGTTTTGGATCTTTGTATCCGGCAACGGATAAAACGTGGAAAATGCGTTTGAATGTTGTAGAGTATGAGGATGCCAGGGATTTTAAGCCTCAGGGCCGTCTTATTTTAAACCGGGATGTGGCGGAGGCTGTGCCTTATTATTTTAATGTAAGCGGCATGAAGGTCTACTCTGTGGAAGAACTGTGCTATTATATTTATGAAAATATTTATGCCGTGAATCTGGGTACGTTTGGCGAGGATTTCTTTTACTGGCTGGAAACGAAGATGAACGAGCCGGTTTTGTCCAAGGGGATGAAAAATCTTATTAAAGCCGGGGGAACGATCAAAGAGGTTGTCCGGTATTTGATGAATTTTGTGGATTACTATCATCAGGATGAGCTTAAATCCCTGATCGGTGTGATGGATGAGATTTCCAGACAGAACCCTACAGAATCCAGAAAGCTGGCGGCGGATAATTATATGCGGTATTGCCGCTATATGGAAGCTGTGCGCAGCTACTGTGATGTGATCTATGATATGGAGCACGAGGCTGCAGACGATGTAACCCGTGATTTTAAGGGAAATACATGGCATAACCTTGGTGTATGCTATACGCGGCTGATGAACTTTAAATCTGCCAGGGACTGCTTTAAAAAGGCGTGGCGGCTGAACCAGAATGAGGAGTCCTTAAAGAGCCTGCTGTGGGTTTCAAAGCTTCTGGGGGATGAGACATCCTTTTTTGATGCGGTAGAAAACAGCAGCATGGATGAGGAAGAAATCCAGACCGTTGTGGATGAGTTTGACCATGTCCAGGCCGATTCAAAGACGGATAAAAATGATAAGATGAAAGCTGTCCGGGAAATGTTTAATGAACAGTCCTCCCAGGGCTTTAAAGCAAAACGTGACAGCTATCTGGCAGGCCTGAAAGACTGGTACAGGTCGTAAGCTATTGTGTGATGCCACAGCGTGTCAGCGGATCCTAAATTTAAGCGGACAAAAAGATGCCCATGAGAGCAGCGGATGTTCTCATGGGCGATTTTTTATTTTGTTAATACTTTGCGGTTGGAGGCATTGTCATAATCTTTGTGAATGCCGTCATCTTCGTAAAGCTCATAGGAAGCGCCGTCATAGCCCAGCAGTTCCAGATGGGCAGTGTCAATAGCGTCAACGGTTTCTGCGGCATGGGCCAGAGGAATGCAGTGGCCTTTGCGGATAAACATGGGAACTTCATTTAAAGCCACCTGAATATAGTGATGTCCGGCAGCCATTTCTTCTGTGGAAACAGAACCGTCGCCCATGAATTTTACAAAGAGCATATCTTCCGGCAGGTAAACATAGCGGCCTTTTGCATTTTGTGTATAAACCGGAGCAATCATAACTTCATTGCCGATGATCAGCTGGTCTTCTACGTTGGCAGCCATTTCATCTTCCGGATATACAAAGGCCAGCGGCTTAAAGTACAGGTCATCAGAAAGGGCAGCCTTCATAAATTCGCTGTAAAGATAAGGGATCAGCCGGTAACGCACGGAAATAATATTGGCAAAATCCTGTACATTTTCAAACTGATAGCATTCCTGCTCGCGGGTTCCGGCAGCAGCATGGTCACGCATAAGAGGTGTGAATACGCCAAAGGCCAGCCAGCGCATCAGCAGGTCACGGGTTGTATTCGCGCCAAAACCGCCAAGATCTGCGCCTGTGTAAAGGAAGCCGCACATATTTAAGGACGGCATCATTTTAATGTTTAACAGCAAATGGGACCACCAGGACTTGTTGTCGCCGGTCCATACGCCGCCGTAGCGGTGCATGCCAATATAGGAGGAACGGGAGAACATAAGGATACGCTCATCCGGGCAGATCCGTTCAAAGGCTTCCCCTGCGGCACGGGTCATATTGTAGCCGAAAATGTTGTGGACTTTGTCGTGGCGCACCTGAACGCCATCTACATTGTGATAAAAGCGTTTGTAATCCTTGGGGCTGTTTTTGATCCCGCCAATATGATCAAACAGGGAGAAGTAAGGGATCTTTCCTTCTGTATCTTCGGTAAAGTCTTTAAGGAAGTCTTTAAGCTCTGCCATGCCTTCATCAGAGTAGAAGATGGCAGGTTCGTTCATATCGTTCCAGAAGCCGTCAATGCCTGCATCAATAAGGCGTTTGTATTTATCACCAAACCATTTGCGGGCGTCTTTGTTCAGCATGTCCGGAAAATGCGTCCGTCCCGGCCATACAGCGGCAACAAAGTCTGTGCCGTCGGCTTTTTTGCAGAAGTAGTCGTTTTCTACGCCTTCTTCATAAACATCATAGCCGTCCTCGATCTTTACGCCGGCGTCAATGATTGGCACAAGGTGGATCTTCTCGCCCTTCATTTCATCAACAAAGCCTTTAAAATCCGGGAAATTTTCTTCATTGACTGTAAAGTCCTTGTAATCTTTCATGTAGTCAATATCCATGTAGACCATATCCAGAGGAATATGATTTTCACGGTAGCCTTTAACAACTGTGCGGAAATCGTCCGGTGTTACATAACCCCAGCGGCTCTGGCCGAAACCAAAGGCAAACTTGGGCGGGATATAGCTGCGTCCGATGATCTTGCGGAACTGCTTAACAACGTCATAGGCTGAAGTACCGTCGATCACGTAGAGATTTAAATTGGCCTCCTCACAGTGTACAGTGATGGTATCCTGTTTTGTATAGCCAATGTCAAAAGAGATTACTGCCGGATAGTCGAAAAAGAGGCCTACATTTTTTTCTCCGGAAATAATGATAAAGTTATGGGCAGCATATAAACTTCTCAGATCTTCTGTATGCTCCGGGATGTCGCTGCAATCGCTGACATAAATATAGCCTCTTTTATTAATGCCGCGGTTAGCTTCGCCAAGGCCGTAAACAATATCTTCGTCATTCATTACATAAGTCCATGAAAAACCGTTGTCCGTCTGAACGGTTCCCACAGCAGCATTCCCGTTTTCCTGAGGGATGGATGCAACAACGGCTTCGGTATTAAATGGATTGCCATAAACGTATTTTTTTACCATAATATAAAACCTCCATAACTATTTTTTAAACCTTCTGTATAACATTATAAATACTTTTTGTTGAAAAAACTTGCATTATTCTTTATAATTATGACACAATATTCAACAGTTTCGCCAGTATACATAATTAAACGATAAATAAGGGGAGGAATTTACAGATATGGACAGCACATTAAAAGAAAATGTGGCTCATGGGACGCCACAGCAGCCCATGACAGCCCTTCATTTTGCCATCCAGGGCAGCGGCTTCTATCCGGAACATTTTTTTGTCCAGCGCCACTGGCATAACAGTGTTGAGATTTTAAAGATTGTTAAAGGGACGTTTAAGGCGGAAATCAATCTGGATGAGTATATACTGTCACCCGGGGATATTTGTATGATTGGCAGCGGAGAGCTGCACCAGCTCACCGGATATATTAAAGATTCCATTCATGACGCGTTTATATTTGATCCCAGGCTGCTGTCATTTGCTTATAAGGATCAGCTTGAGACAGAGCTTCTGACGCCGTGGGCGTCCCAGCAGCTAAGCTTTCCCCATGTGATCCGGCCGGAGGATGCGGGCTATGAAATTTTTGAGCCATATGTTTCCCGTTTGATCCGCCTTGGATTGTCTCAGGAGGAGGACTGGTATTTTAAATGTAAGCTTTGCCTTTTGGAATTTTTACATGAATCCTGGAAGCAGAACCTTCTGGCGGATCAGGCAGCAACGGCGCTGTCCGCAGGAGAATTGGAGCAGATCGACCGGTATAAGCGGATTGTTTCTTATATGGAAGATCATTATATGAGAAAAATCACCCTGGAAGAACTGGCAGATGCGGCCGGCTGCAGCAGCCAGTACATCTGTCGTTTCTTTAAAAAACTATCCGGGGAGACGCCTATCCAGTATCTGATCACCTTTCGTGTCCATAAAGCGGCAGTCATGCTTACTGAGACTACCAAAACCGTGCTGGAGGTGAGTCTGGACTGTGGATTTGAAAATATCAGCTACTTTATCCGGACTTTCAGCCGGATCATGGGGGCGACTCCCGGACAGTACCGGAAAAATGCGTCTAAAAAACAGGCTTATAATCTTACGGATACACAGATTTGACGATAAACCCTGGAATTATCCAAATACTGGGAATAACCTTGCCTTGATGAAAGAAGCTGGTTTAAGAGCAGCTCAAAAATGGAGCTGGATAATCCGGGAGGCTTTAACTGCCCATGAATGGGACGGCATTCCGCTGACAGGATGATATAGTTCATTTTGCGCTGGATTGTCATATATAGATCCATTTCCTGAGAATGCCGGGACTGTCGGTTGGAACTGCATGTTAATATCTGCATGCACAGGTATAAAATGCAGATCAATATTCCCAGACGCTTTCCGGAGACAGCGTCCTCATGAAGCTGATCGTTGATGTGAAGGCTAAAACCGCGGGAATCAAGGCATTTCCTTAAAAACTCATCCAAGACGATTCCCCGGGATCTGTCCATAGGGGGATATCCTGCCGGAGGCGTAAAGCGGACGATTTTGCGGCGCAGATAAATGCGCGTACTGCTCCAGGCCAGGATAATGCCGCCGAGAATGACGATGCAAATGATCAGAACCGCCGCTATCCAGCTTTCCCGATAGATTTTTTCATTATCTAAAAGGGAAGCGGAGGTAAGCAGGATGCGCGCCAGAGTATACAGGATCACGCAGATGCCGGATACCCTGGAGGATAAATCCGCATTTTGCAGAGGCGAGCCCTTGAGAAAAATGGCGGATAAAAGCCCGGAGATGAGAGTTAAGGCCAGGATTGCAGCAGCGGGAATATCAACAGGTGAGGCAGATCCAAGGATCATGCCTGTGATTCCCGTGAAAACAGTAAGGATGACAGAGGTAAGAGCATCCCATACCATAATAAGGAAGCAGCTTCGGAGCCAGCTTCGTTTGCTGAGAAGAAAAATAAGGCCATATTGCCCTGCGATACATAGTATCCAATATAAGAAACAAAGGCTTAGGATCCATATTTGAGGCAATAGAATATTTTCCAGCGCAGGGAGGAAAATTTCAGGCAGGTAAAGCAGTATGCTTCCGGAAGCAGCGATGATCATGGTCGCCTTCCCGGAGAAACGTCGCGGCTTTACCAGGAGAAACATGAATAAGGCAAGGTTAATGATACTGACAGCGGCTTGTGCCAGAGTTTCATAGGATATAAACAAAACAGTTACCTCCGGTCAATTTTAAAATAGGGATGTGCATATTTATTCAGCAAAAATTTCTGCACATTGATCTCATATTTAGGTCCCACGGGAAGTTCCCGGGGCATGTCCTGGGAGCTTACCGCGGACATGTCCCGGGGAAGCGTTTTTAAAAGGATAAACTGATCCTGCTGACTCCCTGTAGGGCGGCTTCTGCTGATAATCGTATCACAATAATTCATATTTACAACATAACTTTTGTGGATCTGTATAAAATTTTCAGGAAGGGCAGCCATTAAATGCCGCATGGATGTGCGGCAATACTCGCTTTTCTGGTCCGGATAATAAATGATACAGCCTTTCTTTCCTTTATGCACAAGACCATCGGTGGACAGGAAAACGGCATTAGCGTACCTGGAGGCCGGCCCTGACAGATCTTTATCATTCCCGTAATAATTTTTTATAAAAGCCAGTTCCGACAGTGCCTTGTCCAGGGCTGTTTCCAATAATATGGAAATCTGGCTGGCAGGAAGAAGATAGGTAAAAGGAATCTGGTTTAAATACTGGGAACAGTTTTCCAGGGAATGTTCAATTATAAAAATGATCCGGCAGTGTGGCGATGAAAGGAGCAGACTTTTTAAAAGGGAAAACCAGGATTCTCCCGTATCCGCCTCCCGAACCTCCACAAGGGCAATATGGTATGCATTTGGAATGGTAAGATTTTTATGTTCGGAAAAATCTTTAAATGTATAGCCGGAAAAAGCAATCTGAGACGTAAGCAGATGAAAATCCGGCAATGTGTGCAAAAGCAGCGACTGACACAGATTTTCGCACAAATAAATGCCTTGATACATGTAAAGTTCCTCTTTCTCTTATTCTCATGCCCATTTGTCGGGCAACTCATTTTATGTCTATAGGGTCAAAAAATATTTTGCCCCGTGATTCCGCAGATATTTTCTTGAATTCATTTTAATTATATCGGATGGCTGAAAAGATGTCAGTTGTTTTTGTGTATTTTATGCCGCCGATTCTGATCTTTTACCGCCTTTTTATTGAATTTCAACAATATTGTGTGTATTTTCGAGTTATAACACATGAAGGGGGGAGACACATTCATGAAACATAAATATCCTTTGGCTATGGCCTGGGCCGGGATGGCGGCGGCACTTGTGTGGAGCCCGGCGCTCCCTGCTCAGGCCGCTGAGACGGATGAATGTCTGGTGGCGATCTTTGCGTGCAACAGCCAGGGAGAGGCATTTGCAGTGGCTAACGGATTCATGCTGGATATAGGGGGGTCTACAGTTGTCTTTTCTTTTGGCATGGATTCATGGGAGGATGCCGCCACCTGTGTGGCTATTGATACTTCCGGGAACAGTTTTGAGCTGATCCTGTCCGGTCTGGATACAAACGCCGCGACAGCTACGTTTAATACAGTAGATTATATGGGAGGCTTTCCCATAAATTCCGCTGTGAGTTTTTCCTCGTTATATGAAGGGGAAACTGTATATTGCGGTGGGCTGGATCTCATGTCTGACGCGGAAAATGTAGCGGACATGGCGGTGATGATTGAAAATACAGTGGCCGGCACCGTGGAGATGAACGGTTATACCTTTGTCCAGCTTACGGATGCCATAGATTCCACATATTCGGGAGGCCCGGTATTTACGGGGGAAGGAAACCTTGTTGGCATACAGGCGGCGACCCAAAGCGGCGGCGGTGTGTTCCTGCCTATGGATTATTTTATTGAATTTACCGAAAGCTCCGGGGACGATCATGGGGACGGCGAAACCTCAGGTCAGGGCGGCGTCTCTGAAAGCGAAAACTCCGGCAATGGAAGTACGGGCAGCGGCGGTTCCGGGACAGGGGGCGGTGATGGCAGCGGCTCCGGTGACGGATCCGGGGGAGGCAGCGGCGGCTCCGGCTATACTTCAGATGGGATAACCTCCGCAGCAAGCCCTGTATTTGGCACCATGTTCCTTGTCCTCTTTGGGACAGCGCTGGTGGCGTTTATTGCCAGTATGCTGGCGTGTATGAACCGGGATATGAGAAGAAGAGCTGCGGGATTGCCGGAATTTGACCTTATGCCTGTGTTGGGAGGCGGAAGTTCCCAGGAGGAAGGTGTATTTACGGTTATGGGTAAAGGCGGGTATTTTAACGGCAAGAGCTGTTCCCTGGCCAAAGGGCCGGTGATCATGGGCCGGGACGCGTCCCGGTGTTCCTGGGTCTATCCGTCAGATACCCGGGGCATCAGCGGTCTTCACTGCAAGCTGGAACAGACCGCCCAGGGGGTCATCCTTACGGATCTGGGCTCTACCTACGGCACATTTTTAAAGGACGGCCGCCGGATCCCGGCAAATATCCCCTGTCAATTAAAGCGGGGCGATGAGTTTTACCTGGCGGAACCGGCAAATACATATGAGATCATATAGGAGGGCATGGGATGAATACGGTATTTTTTGGAAAAGCATCAGACCTGTCAGCGGATTTTTCCTGGAAGGATATATTTTCTGATGTTTTTAAACCTCACAGTAAAGATGAAAGAAACCGGCTTTTGACCAAGGGTATAGGGAACAACGTGCCTTCCCCGGATCAAATGCTGAAGCAGTGGCAAAAACCGTGGTTATTTTTCTGGGTGGGGATCATCGGCCTTGCCCTTTCCATTCTTGCTCTTTTCAGCTGGAATATTTTTGCCGGAACAGGTATGGGCGTGCTTCTATTTATCCTTCCGGCCTTTGTCATGCCCCTGACCGCTCTGATCTTTTTCTGGGAAATGGATATATCCGGAACGATTTCCATTTTTGAAACCCTGTTGATGATGCTTTTAGGCGGCATTTTGTCTCTGACAGTGACCGGTATCATGAGAAATCTCCTGACCCTTCCGGATGTGGCTTATCTTATGGGTCCCCTGCCGGAGGAGCTGTCAAAGCTGATCATTGTATGGGTACTTCTTTCCAGGAGCAAGTACCGCTATGGCCTGCAGGGCATACTTATCGGCGGGGCGGTAGGCGTGGGGTTTTCCGCCATAGAGTCTGCGGGGTATGCCTGGTCCGCCTTTGACCAGTCCTTTGCCAGCCAGGGACTGGCCGCGGCAACACAGGATCTGACACAAAGCCTTCTGGCCCGGGGCGTGCTGTCCATTGGGGGACATGTGGTGTGGGCAGCCTTATACGGCGGAGCGCTGGGACTTATGAAAAAAGGCGGAAAGCTTCAGTTCCAAAGCCTGTTGGATCCCCTGGTGATCATGACCTGGACAGGGGCTTTTCTTCTCCATACTTTATGGAATCTGGATGCCGGCGCGTTTGTAGGGATATTTCCCGACAGTGTGGTCATCTTTTTATACCGGCTGGAATCCATGTATATTAAATACGCTGTGCTTATCCTTTTAGCGTGGATGCTCCTTTTGTTTGTGATGCGCAAGGGGATCCGCCAGATGGCGGCAGTCAGCCGGCTTTACGGGAGCGGGGCGGCCGCGGCCCAGCCGGCAGTTCAGGCCCGTCAAAGCGCCCTGCCTCAGCGGCCGGACCTGGCGCCGGTGCTTACAGTAAAGGCTTCAGGGAATGTAAACCACGGCAGGTCCTATTTGCTTGTACCAGGAAAAAGCCTGGTTTTTGGAAGGGATCCGGCCCGGGCCAACGTGACCGTGCCGCCGGATACCCGGGGGATCAGTGCCGTACACTGTGAGATCAAGGTGAAAGACGGCGTGCCGGTACTCATTGACAGAAATTCTTCCTATGGAACATTTTTCTCCAACGGGCAGAAACTGGAGCCTAACGTACCTTATAAGATTAAAGGCCGGGTGCGTTTTTACCTGGCAGACCCGAAAAATTATTTTGAAATAGACGTAAATCCGCCAAAGGGACATTAAAGTATAAAGTCACTGTTTCCTGGCTTGCCAGCGAACGGTAACTGTAAAATGTTCCCTTTGTCTGGGGATAGAGCTGCCGCAAGGCAAAATTTTTTTTAAATCGGAGGTAGGATTATGGAATTAAAGAAATGCCCGGAGGGCCACTACTATGACGCATCAATTTACTCAGAATGCCCCACATGCAAGGAGGCGGCAAACCAGGGAGGAAACATGCCTTCAGGCAGCGGGACCGTTTCCATGGACACCGGGCATACCCTTCCTATGGGAAATTACGGGGCCACAGCATCGGTCCAGGACAACTATCAGGCCACGGCGGCAGGCCGGGGCGGCTATGGAGCCACTGCTCCTGTCCAGGGTGGCTATGGCGCCGGGGGACAAGGCAGCTACGGAGCTACAGCGCCAGTCCAAAGCGGTTACACGGCTCCTGTCCAGAGCGGTTATACAGCGCCGGTCCAAAGTGGCTACACGGCACCCATCCAGGGCGGTTACACAGCCCCTTTGACGGGCGGGCAGAGACGGGTGTCTGATGAAGGCCAGACGGTGGCTGTGGTTCATCAGATGATCGGCATCGATCCGGTGGTAGGCTGGCTTGTAAGCATTAACGGCAGTGAAAAGGGCCGGGACTACCGTATCCATTCTGATAATAATTTTATCGGCCGCAGCGAGAAGATGGATATATGTATCCGGGGAGATGACACCATTTCCAGAGTCAACCACGCCGTGGTGGCTTATGATATGCGGGAAAAGCTTTTTTACTTTGCCCCCGGCGAGGGACGGAGCATTAACCGGATCAACGGCAAGGCGATCCTGGGCATGACCGTGCTAAATGCTTACGATGAGATTGAGATCGGCCAGACCAAGCTGGTGTTCATACCGCTGTGCGGAGAAAGGTTTGAGTGGTCCAATGAGGATGAATGATCTTCTGTTTGAATCGGTTTCAGGGGGCACGTTTCAGGGTGGAGCGGCCCAGGGAGAAAGCGCGGCTCAGGGCGGCGCTGCGTCGGAATCCGAGGGCGGACTGTCCGGAGACAGGATCCAGACCCCGGGCGAGAGCGTTTCAGAAGAAGGAACCGCAGAGGACGGAAGCGCCCCGGAAAGCCTTTCGGAGAGCACCCCGGAAAGTTTTTCGGAGAGCGCCCCGGAAAGCGCCCCGGAAAGCGCTGCGGAGAGCGCTCCGGAGACCTTTTCAGAAACCGGCGTCCCGGAGACGAATCCGGAAAATTCCAAGACCTCCGGCGGGATCCCCGGTATGGTGGTCCTGGGGATCGTTTTGGCGGCGGCAGCCCTGGCGGTGATCGCGGCCAGCGTATTTTTCCTGAGAAGAAAAAAGAAAAAAAGAAAGAAAAGGGAAGCTTTGCAAATGGAGCAGACGGGAGAATTGCCGAATGTG
Source organism: Candidatus Scybalocola faecigallinarum (assembly GCA_018711005.1). Lineage (GTDB taxonomy): Bacteria > Bacillota > Clostridia > Lachnospirales > Lachnospiraceae > Catenibacillus > Catenibacillus faecigallinarum. Next base: position 23,909 of record DVIT01000027.1, read on the forward strand.
AATGGATATATTAACCATGGTCAGGGAAATGGCTATGGAAACAGTTATATGAATGGTTATACAGATGACAGCGGGGCAGGGCATACCCAGCCTTTGCCGGATCAGGGAGCCGGGCCGCGGACGCTGGAGGATGTTCCTGTGCGCAGGGGGATCTATGTGGGCAAGCTCCATAATATTGGAAAGCGGAGCAGCCAGCAGGATTCCTTTGGCATTTCCCAAAATGGGCAGGGCTTAAGCGCTTCGGGCAAGGGAATCTTCGCTATTGTGGCCGACGGCATGGGCGGCCTGTCCAATGGGGGAGAGATCAGCGCTCTGATAACTATGTCAATGATGCAGACCTTTGATCAGATCCCCCGTCCCGGGGATGCCCGGCAGGAGCTTTTATCCATGCTGAACCAGGCAAACGATGAGGTCAATGCCCGCTTAAGCGGCGGAGGCCAGGGGAAAAGCGGGTCCACGGTGGTGGCTGTGATCCTGCGGGATATGCAGCTTTACTGGATTTCTGTAGGAGACAGCCATATATATCTTTACAGAGAAGGGGCCCTGATGCAGATCAACAGGGATCATGTATACAGCGTGGACCTGGATGAAATGGCGGCCAGAGGCGAGATCAGCAGCCGGGAGGCGTCCGGCGATCCCCAGCGGAAAGCTTTGACCAGCTATATCGGTATGGGCAAGCTGGCCAAGATCGACAGAAATATCCGTCCCTTAAAGCTTTGTCCCGGAGACCGGGTGATGCTTATGTCAGACGGAGTTTTCGGAACCCTAAATGATGAAGAAATCACAGCCGCCATGAAGCTTCCTCTCACTGAAAGCTGCGAGGCGCTGGATCAGATGATCCGTGGGAAAAAACTTCCCGCCCAGGATAATTACACAGCGCTGATCCTGGAGTGTGTTTAAAGGATGCTGGATTATTCGCGTTTATGCTTAAAATGCCTGAATCCTTCCATGTCCGGAGGACGGTGTACCTTCTGCGGAGCGCCGGAAGGGTTTATGCAGGAGCCGGCTTTTGCCCTGCCCGCAGGCACCATCCTGTCCGGAGAGTTCCTGATCGGCGGCGTCCTTGGGTTTGGGGGATTTGGGATCACCTATATGGGACTGGATCTGAACCGGGAAAAAAAGATCGCTGTGAAGGAATTTATGCCTGCCAATATGGGCGGACGCACCCCGGGACACCGGACAGTGACCGCTAAAAATAAGGAGGATTTTCAATATGGCCTGAACCGGTTCTATGATGAGGCAAAGACCATATACCATTACCGGCATCATCCCCATATTGTCCATGTCTATAAGCTGTTTCGGGAAAATCAGACCGCCTATTATGCCATGGAATATCTGGAGGGCCATGATTTTAAGGACTTTCTGAAAATGCGGGGCGGCAGGATCGACTTTAAGACGCTGATGGATATTGTCCTTCCGGTCATGGATGCTCTGGAATGTATCCACAGGGATCATGTGATCCACAGGGATATAAGTCCGGATAACATTTATTTGGGAAAAACGGTGAAGCTCATAGATTTTGGGGCGGCCCGGGTGGCCTTTGCGGAAAAAAGCAAAAGCTTGTCTATTATATTGAAAAAAGGCTTTGCGCCGGAAGAACAGTACCGGACCCATGGCCGGCAGGGGCCGTGGACAGATCTGTACGCTCTTGCGGGGACCATGTATTACGCCCTGTCGGGAAAGATGGTGCCGGAGGCCCCGGAACGTTTGGTCAATGATACCCTTGCGGATGTGCGCCAGATGGGCGTTTCCCTGCCGGATTACAGCGCGGACGCTATTATGAAGGCATTGGCCGTGCGGGCGGAGAACCGGTTCGCCTCAGTGGAGGATTTCAGAAATGCCCTTTTAGGACGGACAGGCCCAAAAAGGCATACCATTTGTCCTGTGGAGGCCTTTCGCCTTTACGGATTGTCCGGCTATTACGCCGGTTCCAGTCTGACTTCGTCCCAGCGGCTGGTGGCGGGCAGGGATCCTTCCCAGTGTCAGCTGGTCTATCCCTTTAACACACCAGGGGTGAGTAAATGCCAGCTGTGTGTGGATATTGACGTAATGAAAGGGAGCGTAAAGGTCAGCGACTTATATTCTTCTTACGGGACCCGGGTCAACGGACAAATGCTTCCCAGAGGCGGATATATGTATGTAAATTCCGGCGATATTATTTCCTTTGGGGAAGATCAGGTATTTGAAATCGAATTTTAGGAGGAGTAGCCCATGGTGGAAGTGGCCAGTTATTCAGATAAAGGCGGGCGGGATTATAATGAGGACAGTGTGGCTGTTTTTGAAGGTGAGGACCGGGTGTGTGTCATTGTGGCGGACGGCCTTGGGGGCCATGGCGGCGGAAAGACCGCGTCTGAGACAGCTTCGGGTCTCATGGCCCGGGCATTTGCCAACAGCCCGGACCCTGTAGATGAGCAGTGGCTCAATGAGATCTTTGACAGCGCCAATCAGGCGGTGCTTTATCACCAGACAGCCCGGTGCCGGATGAAAACCACCTGTGTGGCATTATTTATCCGGGACGGAGGGGCATGGTGGGCCCATGCCGGTGATTCCAGATTGTATCATTTTGTGGAAGGCGCTCTGGAATTTTGTACCATGGACCATAGTGTATCCCAGATGGCTGTATTGTCCGGGGAGATCACCCGGGCCCAGATCCGTTTCCATGAGGACAGGAACAAGGTGCTGCGCGCCCTGGGAGCAGATGAGGACATTAAGGCGGATATAGACTATGCCCCGGTTTTTGACGGTCGGTTTCACGCGTTTTTGCTCTGCTCCGACGGATTTTGGGAGTATGTGCTGGAAGGGGAAATGGAGATCGATCTGTCAAAGGCCCAGACCCCCGGAGAGTGGATCGGATATATGACAGAAAGACTGGAGAAAAAGGTCAGCGGGAAAAATGACAATTATACGGCGGCCGCTGTATTTGTTATCCCCGATGAAATTGATGACGGCAGATAGGAGGATGAGGCTGATGAAAAGTATTTTAAAAAAAGGCGCTGCTGTATTTGGAGCGCTGCTCATGGCGCTGACTTATCCCGGCAGCGTTTTTGGGGCCGAATCCCCCAGCGTGTATGTGGAAGGCTGCAGTGTAGAGGACGGGTATCTAAAGATTTATACCAATGACAATATAAGCAGCCAGGAGCAGACCCTGTCTGCTGAAAATTTTACTATCACCCTGGGAGATACTGTCCTGCCCTGCAGTCAGGCAGTGCCTTTTTCAGATACAGGGGAAGGGGTGGCCTATGTTTTCCTGGTGGATGTTTCCGGATCTATCAGCAGCGACAGGCTGGAGCAGATGAAGGAATATCTCAGACGGGTGACAGAGACCCTTAAGGATGAGGACCGGGTCTGCCTGATCACTTTAGGCAATGAGCTGGCGGTGGGAGACTTTATCAGCGGCAGGGATGCCATTACAGAGGAAATCAACGGCATTACAGGGCTGTACGATGATACGAACCTGTATTATGGCATTTCTCAGTCGCTCCAGATCCTTGAGACCAGCGCTCAGAGCCTGGAGAAAAAGGCGCTTTTAGTCTTGTCTGACGGGGAAGATGAGCAGGCGGCAGGCATCACCAGGGAGGAGGTCAGCGACCAGGTGGAGGCGGCGGGGATCCCTGTGTTTACCGCGGCTATGCTGGGGGAGGCGCCTTCCGCCACAGCCCAGGAATTTGCCAAGATCCTGGGAAGCTTTGCCCGGCTCTCCAGCGGGGGCATCCATACAGCCTTTGGCGTGGATGACATTTCCATGGAAGACAGCGCCGCCCGGATGGCGGAAAATATTAATGACAGCATGGTGCTGTATGGGGATATTTCCGGATATGACACATCATCGTCCCAGGCGTATCTGGAAGTGACCCTGGATCTGGGAGACGGGGGCAGCAGCTCGGACGGCCGGACCATTTCCGGGCAGGATATGACCATGATCGCCCAGGCCAATGGGGACAGGGTTCAGGAAGACGCCCAGCCGGAAAGCGCGGAAAGCCAGGCCGGGGAAACTTCTGAAAGCGCCGCCGGAGCGGAGACCGGGGACCAAAGGGGAGAGAGCAGCAGTGACAGTGAAGCTTTCGGGGAAACCGGAGGGGAAGCCGATTCTTCCGGCAATACCATCCTTGGGCTGGCGGTGTGGCAGCTGGCGGTCATCGGCGGGGTGATCGGAGTGATCATTGTGATCCTGATCCTGGTCATTGTGCTGAGCCGGAAGAAAAAACATAAAAATCATGAATACCCGGATGGTGGGCCGGTGGATGACGCGCCGGCAATGACTTCCATGGAAGAACCCTTATCCCCGGACGCCCCTATGGAAGACTTTCCTTCGGAAGAAATCATGGATAGGGACAGCCAGGATCCAACCGCTCCTGAAGCCGATGACCAGGGCCGGGATGGGGAGCCGGACATGGATGAGTCTGATCGTGGCCAGGCTGTCAATCTGGGTCAGGCTGATGATCAGGCCCAGTCTCAGATCCAGGTCTATCTGACGAAGATCGGCATGTCGGAGGAAAAAACATATAAAATCATCGTAGGAAAAGAAGTAACTCTGGGGCGGCAGCCGGGACGGGCGGATTACGCTTTCCCGGAGGACGGCCATATGTCAGGGATACACTGTGCCCTTGCATATTTTGATGATCGTCTCATCCTGTGGGACAAAGGCTCCATGAACGGCACCTATGTAAACGGTATCCCTATCACGGCGCCTTACGCCCTCAACTGCGATGATATTATACATATTGGAAATACAGAATTTCGTATTCACTGGTAAGATAAGATCCGGGAGGGAAGTCAATGGAAATAAATCTTTGTTTTGGATGTATGGCACCAAAATCTCAGCCCGGCCCCTGTCCGGTGTGCGGCTTTGATGAGAATACATATGAGCCTTCCGCCCATCATCTGCCGCCGGGAATTATTCTGGCAGGAAAATACCTGGTGGGCCGCGTGCTGGGGGAGGGCGGTTTTGGGATCACCTATATTGCCTGGGATCTGAACCTGGAGCTTAAGGTGGCCATTAAAGAATATTACCCCAATGGGTATGTGACCCGGGATCACAGCCACAGTCATACATTGACCATGCTGACCGGTTTTTCCACAGATTTTTTTCAAAGGGGGCTGGAGAAATTTGTAGATGAAGCCCGCAGGCTTGGAAAGTTCTGGGGATTGCCCGGGATCGTGGCGGTTAAGGATTATTTTCAGGAAAATCATACCGCTTACATCGTCATGGAATTTGCTGAGGGAAGGACGTTAAAGGCCATCCTTCAAAACACGCCGTTCGGACGGCTTCCGGCAGATCAGGTCCTGTCCATGATGGAGCCGGTGATGGATTCTTTGGAGATCGTCCACAGATCCGGGCTGATCCACCGGGATATAAGTCCGGATAACCTGATGGTGGATGCGGACGGCCGTGTGAAGCTGATTGACTTTGGCGCTGCCCGGGATTTCATGGCTCAGGGGGAAAAAAGCCTTTCAGTCATGTTAAAGCCCGGCTATGCCCCGGAGGAGCAGTACCGGAGCCGGGGCGTCCAGGGCCCCTGGACGGATGTATACGCTTTGTGCGCCACTATATACCGGGCCATTACCGGCATCGTGCCGGAGGAATCTTTGGACCGTTTGGCAGAAGATGTGCTTGAGCGGCCATCCCAAATGGGGATTCCCATAGAACCATTTCAGGAAGAAGCCCTGATGAAGGGCCTGGCGATATTTCAGAGGGACCGCTACCAGAGCATAGGAGAGCTGAAAGGGGCCATGTACGGTTCCAAGACCAGCGGGGGCCCCGGAAGAACGGAGCAGCACAGCCCGCCGGAAAATGAAAGGGCGCGGGAAAATACAGCCCAAAACAGCACCGCACCGAACACTATGGCGCAGAATAATACGGAGCAGAGCGTTATCACGCAAAACGCCTCGGCGCAGAACAATACGGGGCAAAGCGATACAACGCAGAACGCCCCGGAACAAACTGGCGCCGCTGGGAATGAAGATAACGGCTCTAAAAAGAAAAAGAAGGTTATCAGGTTTGTTTTAGGCGGCGTTGGCGCAGCGACTGTCCTTATATGCGCTGTTTTTATCAGCTGGTATGTGATCGCCACCAGAAATGTTTCCTGGGCAGATCCGAACATGGAACGGCTTATGCGCATGGCTCTGGAAAAGAGGGAGGATGAGAAGATCACCCGGTCTGAGCTGGAAAATATAGAAGTGATCCGGTTTAACGGAAATGAAGTGTATATGTCTTATAGCGCGGATTATGATTCCGGCCGCCTGGAAGAGGGTGCGGATATAGGCATGAGTTACCGGGTTGCGTCTCTGGAGGATCTGAGATATTTCCCCAACCTGGTCATTCTTCAAATGTCCGGGGTGTATGCAGGGGACGGCCGCGGGGACAGCCAACATCCGGAAGGGAGTCTGGAGGCCCTTGCAAAGCTTGAGAACCTTCAGTATCTGGATCTTTCCCGAAACCATATTGAGGATGTCAGTCTTTTATCAGAGCTTAGACTTTCCGGCTTAAATCTATATGACAATGACATTACAGATGCTTCGGATCTGTGGGAAATGGACACTCTTGAAGATCTTGATCTTGGAATGAATCCATTATCCCATATTGATGGGATCTCGGACCTGGGACCGCTGGAATCGCTGAATCTGCAGGGAACGAATATATCAGATATGAGTGAATTGTCCCGCATGGAGAGCCTTTTGAGCCTGGATATAGGAAGTACACAGATTTCAGATTTTTCTCCCCTGATGGAAATGACTCAGCTTCAGGAGCTTGGACTGTCGGATATGAACCTGGGAGATGTGAGCGGACTGGGTGAGCTGACAGGACTGACAAAACTGGATCTGAGTGAAAATTATGTGGAGGATCTGAGTTTTTTGGCCGGATTGACGGAACTTGAATCTCTGGATCTTTATGATAATTCTTTTACAGATATAAGCGTTTTGTCAGAACTGACCAATCTGAAGATCCTTGATATAAGCCTGAATGATGTTGCGGATATAAGCCCTGTATACAGCTTGTCACAGCTGGAGGATCTTGATATTTCCAGCCTGGACCTGACAACGGACATGGGCCTTGGTTCCCTGAGAGACCTTAAGAAACTTGACATTAGCTTTAACGACCTGACAGAGCTTGAGGACATTTCCGGACTGACAGGCCTGGAAAAACTGGATATATCCTGGAATGAGATTGAAAATATGGCAGCTTTGTCCGAACTGACAGACTTAACGGAACTGAACATTGCTGTAAATCCGGTGTCAGATATTACATTTCTGGAGGATCTTACCTCTCTGGAAAACCTGGACATACATAGTACGGCAGTGACGGACATCAGTTCTGTGGAGGGACTGGATCAGCTGACTCAGTTTAGCGGGGCATCCCTGGAAATTACAGATATTAGCCCTTTAAAGAATCTTGGCCAGCTTAAGCGTTTAGACCTGTGGAGCTGCGGACTGACAGATATTTCTGATCTGACAGGGCTGGATGCTTTGGAAGAACTGGATCTGTCGGACAACGCGATCTCTGATCTGGACGGTATCGACCGGCTGACCCGGCTGTCCTATCTGGATCTGGATGAAAATCAAATGACAGATATATCCGTTTTATCCGAGATGGATACTTTGACCCACCTAAATCTCAGCCAGAATCCTCTGGACTTATCCGGCGGCTTCGATTCTTTTGATCTTCCAAACCTGGAATCTCTCTACTTGTCGGAGACAGGAATATCCGGGATCAGCGGGCTGGCGGATATGATTTATTTAAGAGAATTATATCTGTATGATAATGAAATCAGTGATATAAGCGTATTGGAGAATATGACAGATTTAGAGTATCTGGATCTTAGCGGCAATCAGATCAGCAGTATCCGTGCGCTGTCCGGTATGGACAAAATGGTTTCTTTGTATATCGATAACAATGCGATTACGGATCTGAGTCCTCTGTCCGGCATGACCTGTCTCACGGATTTGTATTTTTCATATAATGATGTTTCGGATCTTACGCCGTTAAGGGAGCTTACCAGCCTGACAGATATAGACTGTTCATATAATGCCATATCCGATCTGAGTCCATTGTCAGGTTTGTACCAGCTTGAGGATCTGGATATTTCAGGCAATGGCATTGCGGATGTATCCGCCCTGGAAGGAATTTCCGGGCTTGAGATCACCAATGAAGATGAATAACAGTCCAACAGCATCAATGAACATGGGGGCGGCGCGGCTTAGCCGTGCTGCTCCTTGTATGGGAGGAATATGATGGAAATCAATCTTTGTTATGGATGCATGAAAGAAAAAGCTCATGACGGTCCATGCCCTGACTGCGGTTTTGACGAAAGCGTCTACACGCCGGCGTCCCATCATCTGATCCCGGGAACGATCCTGGCAGGAAAATATATTGTGGGAAAGGTCCTCGGGGAAGGGGGCTTTGGCATTACCTATGTGGGCTGGGATATTAATCTTCAGATGAAGGTGGCGATTAAGGAATATTATCCCAACGGCTTTGTGACACGAAATTCCAGCGTGGACAAGACAGTAACGGCGCTGACCGGACAGTACAGTGATTTTTTCTGGCGGGGCCTGGATAAGTTTGTGGATGAGGCCCGCCGTCTTGGAAAGTTCTGGGGACTTCCGGGAATCGTGTCTGTGAAGGACTATTTTCAGGAAAATAAGACCGGATATATTGTCATGGAGTTTGCCCAGGGGCAGACCCTGAAAAATATTTTAAAGAATACCCCGGACGGCAGGCTGTCGGCGGATCAGGTGTTTGAAATGATGAAGCCGGTGATGAAATCCCTGGAAAAGGTCCATAAAGCAGGGCTGATCCACCGGGATATAAGTCCGGATAACCTGATGGTAGACCAGGAACCGGATGGAAGTCTGACAGTAAAATTGATCGATTTTGGGGCGGCCAGAGACTTTATGGCAGAAGGAGAGCGGAGTCTGTCAGTGATGCTAAAGCCTGGCTACGCTCCGGAGGAGCAGTACCGGAGCCGGGGGCATCAGGGGCCATGGACGGATGTGTACGGGCTGTGCGCTACCATGTACCGGGCCATTACCGGGAAGGTGCCGGATGAATCTTTGGAACGTCTGGCAGAGGACATGTTGGAATCTCCGTCTCAGATGGGGATTTCCATGGCTCCCGGCCAGGAGGCGGCACTGATGAAGGGCATGGCAGTTTTTCAGAAGGATCGGTTTCAGAGCATGGAAGAGCTGGAGGCGGCGATGTATGTCGGCGCGGCAGGACCAGAGCGAAAAACGCAGCCAGAGCCGCAGCCGGAACCCGCACCAGATCCAGAGCCGCAGCCGGAACCAAAACCAGAGCCGGTACCGGGGCCTGAGCCTGCACCAAAACCTCAGCCGGAACCAACTCCTGCGTCTTACAAACAGGATACTGTGGCAGAGGATAGGGCTGAGACAGGGAAATCCAGCTGGGAGCAGGTGATTACCGGGAGAGGGTGGCTGATTTTTCTGGCAGCTTTTACCATAGGACAGGCAATCATACTGCTTATGTGCAGGACGCCAGGCTGGAGCGGGTCTGGATCTGCCGGATATAGGGAGGTACTAATGATTTGCAGTATCATTAGCGTTATTACCGCTTTTTTTGTATGGCGGAAAAATTACCCTCCGGGAATACGTGAGGGCAGGGGAGCGTATACGGTCTTTATTTTATCCCAGGCAGCAATGATCGTATGTATAGTGACAATGTACATAAAAAGTTTAAAATATTATTCGGATGGGACGAGGCCTTACGATTCAATCTATTATTCGGCATTCCTGACGGTGATTTTTCAGGTTATCATATTTGGTATTTCATGGCTTTTAAATTTGTGTATGAATTTGATTTTAGAAAACAAAATTGAAGATCGATTAAAGCGTATATCGGACATTTCCTTCGGTTTGTGTCTGATATTGTATGGAATTGTTGTCCTGGTTGTGTTGATAGCTTTCATCAGTCAGGATTTTGGCCTCTATTCCAATATTTATATCTGTGACGGAACGATCCAGGTTTTACTTCCTCTCACCGTATCTTTATGTTTGTCCCAATATGTGAGGATAAAAAGGTCATGAAATTCTCCCGGGAGACACTGTACGCCGTCATAAATCACAGCAAGAAGGGGTGGAGGGAGATAGATCATGGAAATTAATTTATGCTACAACTGTATGGCCCCCAAGGAGGGGGATGGCCCATGTCCCCGCTGCGGATTTGATGAAAGGACATACGAACCATCGCCCTATCATCTCCGTCCGGGAACGATCCTTGCCGGGAAATATTTGCTGGGCAGGGTCTTGAGTGAGGGAAATTCCGGTATAACTTATATCAGCTGGGATTTAAATCGGTCAGAAAAAACGGCAGTAAGAGAGTTTTTTCCCTTGAGCATCACTGCGGGACGGGATTTGGATAACCGGCTGAATGTTACAGCTTTATATAATAAAGATGATGGGAAAAAATTTGAAGAAGGGAAAATCCGGTTTGCTAAAATCGCTTATATGCTGCAAAACATGAACTTGGCGGCTGGTATTTTGCCGGTTCGGGAAGTTTTATACAGTAATCACACAATATATCGGGTCAGTGATTTTATTGAGGGATGGACATTGAGAGATTTATGTCGGCGGATGCCCCGGGAACGTATGGAGCCGGTGATGGTCTTTGGAGCGGTAAAGACGGTTTTGGATGCCCTTGGTAATGTTCATCGAAGAGGCATTCTCCATCTGAATATAAATATGGATGGGATTTTCGTTGATTTGTATGGTCGGGGATGGATTTTAAATCTTGATACAGGTGAACGATATATGCTGGATAAGTTTATATCAGTGCCGCCTTTGTCCATTCCAGAGGATGGCATAGAGATGTATCTGAAAAAAGGAGCAAAGGGACCGTGGACGGATATATATGCCTTATGCGCGGACTTGCCATTCAAGGGGAAAAACGGTGGCAATGTATTGAGGATTTTTACTGGGCGCTTTACAGATGAAGGGAGATAGATCATGGAAATTAATCTTTGCTATGGATGTATGGCCACAAGGGAAGGGGACGGCCCATGTCCTCACTGCGGGTTTGATGAAAATACATACCAGCCCGCTCCTCACCACCTTCCCCCGGGAACCGTCCTTGCCGGAAAGTATCTGCTTGGCCGGGTCCTTGGGGAGGGCGGATTTGGGATCACTTATGTGGGCTGGGATCTGAACCTGGAAATGAAGATCGCCATAAAGGAATACTTTCCCAATGGTTTTGTCACCCGAAATTCAGGGTTTGATAAGACAGTAACCGTGCTGACTGGGCAGAAAGGGGATTTTTTTCAGCGGGGCCTGGATAAGTTTGTGGATGAGGCCCGTCGCCTGGGAAAGTTCTGGGGACTGCCGGGGATCGTGTCCGTAAAGGACTATTTTCAGGAAAATAAGACCGGATACATTGTCATGGAGTTTGCCCAGGGACAGACGTTAAAAAGTATTTTAAAAAACACCCCAGGCGGCAGGCTCCCGGCAGATCAGGTGTTTGAAATGATGAAACCGGTAATGAAATCCCTGGAAAAGGTCCATAAGGCAGGGCTGATCCACCGGGATATAAGTCCGGATAACCTGATGGTAGACCAGGAAGCGGATGGAAGTCTGACGGTAAAATTAATCGATTTTGGGGCGGCCAGAGACTTTATGGCAGAAGGAGAGCGGAGCTTGTCGGTAATGCTTAAGCCTGGTTACGCCCCGGAGGAACAGTACAGGAGCCGGGGAAAGCAGGGGCCATGGACGGATGTGTACGGGCTGTGTGCCACCATGTACCGGGCCATTACCGGGAAGGTGCCGGACGAATCTTTGGACCGTATGGAAGAAGATCAGCTGGAGCGTCCTTCCCAGCTTGGCGTAACTATTGAAAGCTGGCAGGAAGACGCATTGATGAAAGGACTGGCAGTATTTCAGAAGAACAGGTTTCAGAGCATGGAAGAACTGGAGGCGGCTATGTATGCCAGCGCGGCAGGACCAGAGCAAAAAACGCAGCCAGAGCCGCAGCCGGAACCAGAACCTGCGCCAGGACCGGAAACGATGAAGGAAAACTTGTCAGATGGTAAGACAAAGGAGGATGAACCGGAAGAGACTGCCGCAGAAGAATCTGTTTCGGAAGCTTCCCCTGTCAAAGAAAAGCATGAGCCCCAAAATTCAGAAAAATCGGAGGAAACAGATCATAGGCATCCAAAAACTGAAAACAAGTTAAAATGGATCGCTGCGGCAGCTGCTGCGGTAGTTTTGCTGTTTTTCGTGATTTATAGTTTTACAGGCGGAAACAGTGGGACAAAGGAGGATCAGATCGCGTTTCAAGAGGAAAGCAATGAGACTGCTGATAATGGGAATGATCAGAGGCAGACCCGGACAAGTGAAACGGAAATGTGGGAAACGGCCGCTGCGCAGACTGAGACAGTGGAAACAGAGGAAATCCGACAGGAAGCTGAAAATGGAATTTCACAGGAAACAGAAGTCGCGCCGGAAACGGAAACAATCCAGGAAACTCAGCCGAGGGAAGCGGTCATATGGTCGGATGCTCAAATGGAACGTTTGGTGCGGAAGGCCCTTGGACGGGCTGAAGGGGATATTTACACAGATGAGCTTGCGCAGATCCAGGTATTGCGCATTAATGGAGATGCTATAGAGATGTATAAAAGTTCCAGTCTTGGAAGCGGCCCGCTTATTCCGGAAGCGAAAACAGCCGGAGACATACAAAGCCTTAGTGATCTGGCGTATTTCCCGAACCTGGTTACTCTGGAAATCAGCGGTCATGGTATCAGTGATATAAGTATTATAGCAAATCTCACATCATTGACGACTTTAGAACTGACTTATGACAATATTAGTGATATTTCACCATTGTCCGGTCTGACTTCTTTGACTTATCTAAGTTTGAGAATGAATCGTATAAGTGATGTCAGTCCCTTGTCCGGACTGACCAGTCTGGAGTATCTTGATTTTTACGGAAACAATGTGAGTGATATAAGCTCTCTGTCCGGTCTGACCGCCTTGAAGGAGCTTTATATCGGAGCAAATAATGTGACGGATTTATCTGTTTTAGATAATTTCCCTGATTTGGAGCATATGTATAATGGAAATTAATCTTTGCTATGGCTGTATGGCCCCCAGGGAAGGGGACGGCCCGTGTCCCCACTGCGGGTTTGATGAAAATACATACCAGCCCTCCCCCCATCATCTCCGCCCGGGCACCATCCTGGCCGGGAAATATTTGCTGGGACGGGTCCTTGGGGAAGGCGGATTTGGCATTACCTATGTAGGCTGGGACTTAAATCTTGAAATTAAAGTGGCGATCAAGGAATACTATCCTAATGGCTATGTTACCCGGGAGAGCAGTCATGGAAATGGGGTGACTGTATTTACAGGCCAGCGGCGGCAGATTTTTGATGAAGGCCTTGCAAAATTCGTGGATGAGGCAAGACGATTAGGCAAATTTTTTGCCCTCCCGGGGATCGTGTCCGTCCGGGACTATTTTCAGGAAAACAATACCGGGTATATTGTTATGGAATTTGCCCAGGGGCAGACGCTGAAGGCGCTCCTGGAGACCCAGCCCGGCAGCAGGATGTCGGCGGATGTGATTTTTGAAATGATGAAGCCGGTGATGGAATCCCTGATTATTGTTCATAAGGCAGGGATCATCCATCGGGATATAAGCCCGGACAATCTTATGGTGGATGACCGGGGGAATGTAAAGCTTTTGGATTTTGGCGCGGCCCGAAGCTTTCTGGCAGTGGATGAGAAAAGTTTGTCGGTCATGCTTAAGCCCGGCTACGCTCCGGAGGAACAGTACCGGAGCCGGGGACAGCAGGGGCCGTGGACAGATGTGTATGCCCTGTGCGCCACCATTTACCGGGCTATTACCGGCGTAGTGCCTGAAGAATCCTTGAACCGGCTGACCGGAGATGTGCTGCCGCCGCCGTCGCAGCTGGGGGTGAGGATCCATCCCGGTCAGGAGCAGGTGCTTATGAAAGGCCTGGCAGTGATGGCCGGGGACCGGTTTAAGGACATGTCTGAACTGAAAGCTGCCCTGGAAAATCCTGGGCCATATATGTCCGGGATGGCGGATCAGACGGCCTCAAAACCTGGGGCTCCGGCAAATGCCAGCACAGGTAAAAACCATTCAGCAGGTAAAAACTATTCTGATGGCAGCGCTGGAAATTCGTCCGGGAAGAATGGAAAGCAGCGGAAAACCTATGGTGTGCTTATTGGTATTGCGGCAGCGCTGTTTATTGCCGCCGCCGTGGTGATGGGGATGGTGATAAACTCTGTGACGCCGGACACTTCAAGAGCCGACAGAGAAACATTGCCGGAAATTTCAGAGGACCAGCCGCAAACCTATGCCTATATTCCATTTTCTAAAAATACCCAGGAGGAGTCTGAGATGGCCCAGACCGGAGAAAATCAAGGGGAAACCTATGACAGTGAAACCGAGGGAGAAACGCCTGAAACCGATACCTCGGCTTCGGAAACGGAGCGGGAAGTGGAACCCCGTATGTCTGAAGATGAGCTGGATCGGATTCTTGCCGACTACGGCGGCGGAGCGGATTTTAGTGTCTGTGCTCTGGATATGCAGGACTGGCTGATCTATTCCAGCAGCAATTCAGGGTATCCCATGTCTGCGTCATCATTATCCAACATATGTACCTTATTTACGGTAGCCTGGATGTGTGATAATGGATATATGACTTTAGATGATCAGATCCGGTTTTCGTATACTTTTAATGGACGGGGAATTAAGACTGAGGCCGATGACGGAAGTTATTTTACCGTGAGGGAGCTTTTATCGGATATGCTCCGTTACAGCGATAATAACGCGGCCAATGCGGTGATGAATTATGTGACACTGGACAATATTAATGCTGTATGCCAGGAATGGGGCTTTTCCAGTGTAGATATTAACCGGATTTATGACGCGGACAGCGCTTTGGATAATTATGCCAGCGCCGGAGATCTGGTGGTGATGCTGTATGCCCTTTATGGGGGCCTGTTTGAATCCATTGACCAGACCTATATGCTGGAAAACTTCTGTATTGTGGATAATACAGGCAGCCAGGGAATCGGATCGGCCATTCCGTCAGGATATACATTTTTAAATCATAACGGTATGACCACGGAAAAATATAATGAGGCAGCGATTGTCCTGGGAGAGGACGCCAGCTATATTGTTGTCTTTATGTCTGACAATGGGAAAATGGAAAATGAAGCTGAGACGGCGGCCAGGGCGGGAGAGTATATTCATGAGTCTCTGACTTATTAGAAAGTAAACGCCGCAAGGGGCATCCGGATGTCATTCCCTTTGAAACGATAAGGTATTTAAAGGAGATAGCACCCGGCTGCCTTTATGTATTTTATACTCTCAGCATCTTTTCCGCGTTTTTACGTATGCCATTGACCATAGCAAGTCCCCACACCGGAAGCTTGGTGCAGTAAAGGAGATTTCCCGAGGACAGCTCCATGATCATGGGCATTTCAAATGCAGCCATGTGCTTGTCCGGAAGCTGCTGGATAAACTGGCAGGCGGAAGGATTGGCACGGCTTTGACAGATAACATTGTAAGCCACAATGCCGGTTTGAAGCCCACGGGGAAGCCCTTTATAAATGTTTAAGGCTCTGCGCATACAGGCCTGAGAGTAAGCCTGGGCGCCCTGAAAGTCCATAGTGTCATTTTCAGTGATAAAAATGTACTGCTTCATTTTGGCAAGTGCGGCAGAGAACCGCTCACAGTAAAACTGGTAACAGTTAAGCTCGGGGACATATTCCGGCTTCTGATTCAGCCCCATGGAAACCCGATCCAGGTATTGGCTAAAAGCCGGAGACAGAGGCTGGGCTTGAGCCTGGAACTGGGGCTGGGCTTGAAACTGAGGTTGGGCCTGGAACTGAGGCTGGAACTGAAATTGGGATTGAGTCTGAAATTGAGGCTGGGACTGAAATTGAGCCGGATTTTGATTTTGAGCCGGAGCCTGTGGAGCAATCACCGGCGCTCCGCAGCGGTGACAAAACTTGGCGTCCTCATTTAACTTGGTGCCGCAGTGGGTACAAAACATAGTGGATTCCTCCTGATATTGAAAAATGAGCGGATTTGGTATCATGGGGGCAAACTTTTATTTGCCCCAACATCAAAGTGATTTAAGGATACAAAAAGTATTTTACGCCGGGGAAAAGCCCGGTTCTTTTAATTTAGTATAGCAAAAGATATATGAGATGACAATTATGAGAGAAGACGTTTATTATAAAATGTGTAGGGAATGTGTATGTTTTGTTGACAAATGTGTAAAAAATGTGTATTATATAATCACAAGGAGGATATACCAATGAAGAGGCGCGACCTGATAAAGAAGTTGGAAGACGCAGGATTTTCTTTTAAGGAACATGGTGGAAACCATGATACTTATAAACGTGGCAGTGATACCGAGCAAATTCCGAGACATACAGAGATAAACGAGATCACAGCAAAGAAAATCTTGAAAAAATGGGGACTGAAATAAGTCCCCGGCTTCTTTAGAAACTTAGGTCAAGAAAGGTGGTTGATATATATGAAACAGGCATATCCGGTGTTTATTGCGAAACAGGATAAAGATTTTCTTGTGTATGTTCCTGATATGGATTTATATACAGAAGGAAATAGTGTGGCTGATGCAATGGAAATGGCCAGAGATGCTATTGGTCTAAAAGGGATCGATATGGAGGATTCTGGGATAGAATTACCAAATCCTTCCAATCAGGCACAAGCATTGGAAAAGGCAAAACAAGATGCCGATATTTTTGATTATTCTCAGGGAACACTTACATTAGTTGATGTAGATTTCTCGGAATATCGTAAGAAAATGGACAATAAAACAGTAAGGAGAAATGTAACACTGCCAAACTGGCTGAATCTTCAAGCGGAGAAAGCCGGAATTAATGTATCAAGAGTGCTTCAGGAGGCATTGATGGCAAAATTAAACGTAAGCAAATAATAGAATTAGCAAAGGGAATGCCCAAAGGGCAGAGGAGCATAAAGAAGTATTGTAAAAATTTGACCTATGCCAAGTGAAGGGGAAATGAGAAAACTCTATGTGAATGGATGAACCATTTGCATAGAGTTTTCTTTTGTGCATTGCCTGACGCTTTTATGTACATCAGGACACTACTGCTTTCCAACATAATCCCTCGGAGAGCAATGATAATATTCCCGAAACGCCTTATAAAAATTGCTGCTATTGCTGTAACCGAGCATGGCGGCAATCTCATCAACAGAAAGATTAGTTCCTTTCAGCAGGAATATGGCGCGCTCCATCCGCTGTTCCAAAAGAATCTCGGAAAAAGATTTTCCGATTTCACGGTGCAGCAAAGTGGAAATATAGTTTGGATGGTAAGAAAAATGTTTCGATATATCTTTTAATGTTACAACGTCAGAGTGTTCTCCCATATAACGGACGATTTTATCGGACAGCCGTTCATCTTTCGGAACAGGGATCGACCGCTTATACTGCCTTGCTACCATCATCAGCAAAGTCAATACCATAGGCTGGAGAATGGCCTGGGTATCCTCCTGGGGATCGGCATATTCAATCACCATCATTTCCAGAAGGGTGCGGATACAGCAGGAGTCATCAAAGCGAAGGTGAATGAATTCTTCGGAATACTCGTTGGTCTGCGGATCGAGGAAGAAGTGGAACAGCTTCGTATCTGCGGACAGCGCCGGCAGAAACACTCGAAAAAATGTCTCTTTTTGAATCAGGATGCCAATGATGATAATGTCTTTTTCACTGTGTGCTGAGAGTGCGTAGCCAGCGAATGGCTGACCAATATAGCACTCATTTTCGTGAATCGTGATGTGGTTGTCATATTTATAGCTCAGCGCGCCATAATCCCCTGAATAGGCAAAGTTAAAAAAGAAAAAATCCTGGCGGTGGAACATTTCCTGAATATCCGGGCCCTTATGCACACAAATCATAATGTTTTCTTCCAGTTGACCGGGCCAGGCATAGGATTTTTCCATCGGACTTCCGGCAGGAACGTCAAGGTAGCTCCAGTTCCGTTTCGCGAATTGTTCCCCCAGTTTTTCGATCGCTGCATCTAAAGTGGGATTGCTCATTAAATACCCTCCTTTTATTTTCAGTATACCATGAGACATTAGAAAAAGCCACACAAATCATTAAGTTCCAGCGCTGACACGCAATGTTTTCTGCTTTTACAAAAAATATGGCTGGCTGCGAAACATAACACGGGAACAGATCAAGAAAAATTAGAATTTACCACTTATCCTATTAAGATTTAGCGTCGAATTTGCCCCTTAAAATCATTATACTTGAGACGTAAGCTGAATGAGCAAGCAAAATCTAAGTATTGTTGTATGGAGGTTTTCAAGATGAAAGATTTTATTTTTAACATGCCAACTCGTGTCTTGTTCGGAGCCGGTCAGCTGGAGCGCCTGCATGAACAGAAGCTCCCCGGCAAAAAAGCGCTGATCGTAACGTCCAACGGACAGTCAGTCAGGAAGTATGGCTATCTGGCCCGTACAGAAAAAGAATTGGAACCGGCAGCGAAGTGGATATTGCCGCGGTTATCTCTAATGACGCTACAAAGGAAAAGACAGGCATCTTCTTTCCCTCTATGTTCCCGACTCTCTCCATCGTCGATCCCGACCTGATGATGAGCGTGCCGCCGAAATTTACAGCCTATCAGGGCATGGACGCTTTCTTCCACGCTTCTGAAAGCGTCATTAACAAGAACGAACATGTTGTGGCAGAGATGTTTGCTCTGAAAGCCATCGAGCTGATCGCCAAATATCTGCCCATCGCCTACAAGGACGGAAACAACAAAGAGGCCCGTTATTATATGGCCATTGCAAACACGCTGGCGGGTTATTACATGAATTGCATTTCCGCCCATACGATGGAGCATGTCATGGGCAGCTATCACGAGGAGCCAATGATCAAGATGGCACGGGCCATGGGTGTGGAGAAACCCACTTCCGGCAAAGACTTTATCCGCGCTCTGGACGCTCTGCTGGAATCCATCGACTGTGCCGACCTGAAGATGAGCGAGGCCGGGATTACCAGAGAGGAAATGAAACTGTATCCGCAGCGTGTCCACGAGGTGTTGGGCGGAGAAATTACCGCCGACCCGCTGCCTTTGTCCGATGAAGACTATTTGGAAATCTATGAAAAGTCTTTCCGGTAAACAGGGAGTGCGGGTATGGAAGAAAAACTAAAACTGGCCGGGCAGGCGTATGGAAACGGCTGTACCTGTTCCCAGGCTGTATTCTGCGCCTTTGCAAATGATATGGGGCTGGACGAAACGACTGCCTATAAAATAATGGAAGGTTTCGGCGGCGGATTTGGAGCCATGCAGGAGGTGTGCGGCGCGTTCTGCGCCGCGGCCGCCGTCATCAGCTACTATACCAGCAGCGGCAGCATGGATGGGGAAAGTAAGGGAAAAACCTATAGGGCCATCCGCCGGGCCGCTGAGATCTATGAACAGGAATACGGCTCCATACGATGCCGGGAAATCCTCCATGGGAACACCCCCAAAGCCTTCCAGTGCGGAATGAAGGTAAAAGATGCCGTACTGGTGGTGCATAAGGTGTTGGGGGCGGAAGCGGCACAGGTAAAAACGGAGGAAAATATTTTGTGAGAACAGTACCCTGTTGGCAGACGGGCGGTGCAGGCATGAACAATTTTGAAATCCGATCCGCTTTCGACCTGAACCGGCTCGTACAAAGCTATGGTTTACAGCCGTTCCGCGGGCAGGTCAAAGGAAATGATCTATACCTATTTGTCGGAGATATTGCCCCAAGCCGATGAAAAGGACCTTTATTGGATCTTGGGGTGAGACATGGTATGGAGGTAAGGCACATGGAAGAAAATAACCGATTACATTCTGAGAAAATACCGAAGCTGCTGTTTTCTTTAGCGGCGCCGGCGATTTGCGCGCCGATCGTCACGGTGGTAACGGCTTTTACCGGACTTTTGGGAAGAGGAGGCTCTCCTCTGGCAGCAATTCGCATCGGAGAAGGGAATCATGAAGCGGCTGAACGTTATCTTGGAAACAGCTTTGTCATGCTGATCCTTTCTTCTGTTATAATCATGGCGCTGACCTTGCTATTCCGCAAACCTTTGCTGATGTGATTTGGAGCCAGTGAAAGCACGTTGCCCTATGCCGACGATTATATTACCACTTATATATTGGGAACCGTTTTTGTCCAATTGACGGTAGGCATGAATTACTACATTACGACCCAGGGCTTTGCCAGAACTGCCATGGTGACAACCTTGCTGGGCGGTGTTCTGAACATTGTGCTGGATCCTTTGTTCATTTTTGCGTTTGGCATGGGCGTACGGGGCGCAGCGCTGGCAACGGTGATCAGTCAGTTTGCTTCTTTTGTCTGGGTGCTTGTATTTCTTTTCGGCAAGCGCACAAAGCTGAAGATTCGGCGAAAAAACCTGAAACCATCCTTTTCTGTGCTGAGAGAGATTATGGCTCTTGGTTCTGCTCCGTTTTTTATGAGCCTTTCAGAGGGTGTCCTGAATATCTGTTTTAACAACCAGGTTCGGAACTTTGGAGGCGATGTGGCTGTCGGGGCGATGACGATTCTGTTTTCAATCTTTCAGTTTTTACTTTTACCGGTAGAAGGGGTTGCCCAGGGTTCCCAGCCCATTATTAGCTATAACTACGGTGCAAAACAGTTTGACCGGGTGCGTCAGACCGTCCGCATTGCGTTGATTTGCAATTTGGCCTTTACCACGGTTGCTACTGCCATAATCGTAGCTGTTCCCGGTTTCTTTATCCGTATCTTTAACTCTGATATGGAATTACTGGCAGTAGGTCAGCCGATGCTGCGGGTTTATGCGGCGGGATTATTTGTTCACGGGGCAAACTCTACCTTTCAGCAGACATACAATTCTTTGGGAGAAGGAAGCAGAGCTTTTTTCTTCGCCTTTCTCCGAAAAATCATCCTGCTGATCCCGCTGATTTATCTGCTGCCTGCCTTGCTGCCCTGGGGCGTTCTGGCTGTCGTACTGGCAGAACCTGTTTCCGATATACTGACTACATTGGCCAATGCAATATATTTTCATCGATTTTTGAATAAAAAGGTACCGGAACTAAATTTACAAACAAATAAGAGGTGATGAATCTATGACTGAACTTGAAAAACTGGATGCCGGTTTGGAATATGACTTCTGGGATGAAGCCGTAAATTCCAGAAAACTGCGTGCAATCAAAGGTTGCGCGAAGCTGAATGGGATTCCTGTAACAGAGGATACAGCCCGTGAAGCCGCCGTGGGTGAGCTGTTTGGCTCTGTTGGGAGAAACCCGACCGTTCTTCCAGTGTTTAACTGTGACAATGGAAAGAACATCCATGTGGGTGAAAACTTTCTTGCCAACTACAATGTGACGATCCTGGACATTGCCCCGGTAACCATCGGCGACTATGTGATGATCGGCCCGAACACGCTGATTACCACAGTAAACCATCCTCTGTCTCCCCGAAAAAGGCGGGGGCATATCGGGCAGGCAAAACCTGTTACCATTGGCAGGGATGTGTGGATCGGAGGAAATTGCACGATTTTACCGGGCGTGACGATTGGAAACAATGTAGTTATTGCTGCCGGAGCTGTGGTGACGAAAGATGTCCCGGACAACTGCGTTGTTGGAGGCGTACCGGCGAAAGTGATCCGGGAAATTAACGATGATACAGAGGGAAATGAAAATGAGTTTTAAGGATATGCCGAAACTGGGTTTTGGTCTTATGCGGCTCCCTGAAAAAGACGGAGCCATTGATATGGAAACTGTTCAGAAAATGGTAGACGCTTATATGGAAAATGGCTTTAACTATTTTGACACCGCTTATGTTTATCATGGCGGAAACTCTGAGAGGGCGGTCAAAGAGGCTCTTGTGGCACGCTATCCCAGAGAGGATTTTTACTTGGCAACCAAGCTTCCTGCCTGGGCTATGAAAGGTTCAGAGGACAGAGACAGAATTTTCCAGGAGCAGTTGAACCGGTGCGGCGTGGAGTATTTTGACTTTTATCTGCTGCACAGTCTGGAGGACGGGAACAACTACGATACCTACGAAAAATATGACTGTTTCCAGTGGGCGATGGAGAAAAAAGAAAAGGGACAGATCCGGCATTTCGGCTTTTCCTATCATGGCTCACCGGAGCTGCTGGAACAGGTACTGGACAAACACCCGGAGGTGGAATTTGTTCAGATTCAGTTAAATTACGCAGACTGGAACAATCAGGTGGTGCAGTCCGGGAAACTGTATGAAATTCTGCACAGGCGCGGTATCCCTATGATCATCATGGAACCTGTAAAAGGCGGAACACTGGCGAACCTTGAGCCGGGGCTGGAGGCTATGCTGAAGGAAGTTCGGCCGGACGCATCGGCAGCATCCTGGGCGCTGCGTTTTGTTGGCTCCCTGGACGGCGTTATGACGATATTAAGCGGTATGTCTACCCAGGAACAGATGGCGGATAATCTGAATACATTCCGAAATTTTGAGCCGCTGACAGAACAGGAACAAGAGGTAATCAAAGCCATTGTGAAAAAAATGCAGGATATGCCCATGATCCAGTGTACATCCTGCCGCTACTGCTGTGATGGCTGTCCCATGTCGATCCGCATCCCTGACATTTTCCGGGCACTCAATACCGCAAGGCTGTATAAAAAAGATAACCGCCCGAAAATGTTCTATAACAACCTGATTGGGGCAGGCTCCGGGAAAGACAGCGCTTGCATCGGCTGCAGGCAATGCGAGAGTGTATGTCCGCAGCATCTGCCTGTCATCGAATTATTAAAAGAAGCCGCGGATATACTGGAATAAACCGGATTTCTACGGTTCTAATAGAAAAAATCCGTTTTAAATCCGTAAAACACTAATTTCATTAAGACAGATCTTAATAGCACAGCTAATCCCAGCCTTGTGAACGGCATCAGGGCTGGAAAAGACATCCCTGAATTATTTTCTTACGCTGGAAACAGCAGGTGTTTCCGGCTGCCCATGAGTAGTAATGAATTATTTTCGTTTCAGTTCAGCCAGGTCTGCGCATTTACTGCGCAGACCGTGAGAAAATGATTCAGGCGTGCAAAAATCCCATCGCCGCAGGCGATTTTAAATGAATTTTTGCAGGTAACAGTTCAGCGGGCTGAACTGTTACTCATTTTCCTGCGGTTTAAACATTAACTATTGACAAAACGGCCAAATATGGCTAATATAGGCTTACAAAGTTTTTGGATAAATGTAGTGAGAAAGAGGAGTAAAGATCCCAACCTGACAGAGACGAGAGTTCACCGGCTGAAAGGCTCTCCCGGATGTAAGATCTTGAAGGTAGCTTTTGAACAGGACCGCCCAAACCTGTCCACAGGCGCGTAAGCGGCCACGGGTCATTCCGTTAGCGATGAAAGAGATGTGGATAATGTTCCATGCCCGTCTTTGGGCAGAACAGATACATTGTTCATAAATAAAGGTGGTACCGCGAGCTTTCGCCCTTTACAGGGCGGAAGCTTTTCTGCTGTGACCACTTAATGAGCCCAAGCCGCAGGCGCCGGGCGAATTTAGTGGGAACGCACATCCCGCCCCTTAGAGAGAGCAAGGCGCGAAGCGGCGCAGCTCGAACTTAGTGGAGGGATGTTACCCGAAACGACCACTTAATGAGCCCAAGCCGCAGGCGCCGGGCGAATTTAAAAGAAAGGAAGATAAGCATGAATCTTGAAAAGACATACGATCCGTCAGCGATCGAGGGCAAGCTTTATAGCAAGTGGCTCAATAAAAAGTATTTTCATGCGGAGGTTGACCGCACAAAGAAACCATTTACCATTGTGATCCCGCCGCCAAACATTACAGGAAAGCTTCATATGGGACATGCCCTGGACAATACCCTCCAGGATATTCTCATCCGTTATAAAAGAATGCAGGGATATAATGCCCTGTGGCAGCCGGGAACAGACCATGCCAGCATAGCTACAGAGGTTAAGATCATTGAAGAACTGAAAAAAGAGGGCATTGATAAAGCGGACCTGGGCCGGGAAAAATTCCTGGAGCGGGCATGGCAGTGGAAGGAAGAATACGGCGGACGTATTATCCAGCAGTTAAAGAAAATGGGCTCCTCCTGTGACTGGGACAGAGAACGGTTTACCATGGATGAAGGCTGCAATAAAGCTGTTGAGGAAGTATTTGTAAAGCTTTATGAAAAAGGCTATATTTACAAGGATTACCGGATCGTTAACTGGTGCCCTGAGTGCCAGACAACCATTTCCGATGCAGAAGTAGTTTATGAGGAACAGGCCGGCCATTTCTGGCACATTAATTATCCGGTAGTTGGTTCTGATGAAATGGTAGAAATTGCTACAACCCGTCCGGAAACCATGCTGGGAGATACTGCTGTTGCCGTTAATCCTAAGGATGAGCGCTATACCCACCTGATCGGCAAAAAGGTTATTCTGCCGATCGTTAATAAAGAGATTCCGGTGGTAGCAGATGAATATGTAGATATGGAATTTGGTACCGGAGTGGTAAAGATTACACCTGCACATGACCCAAATGACTTTGAAGTGGGTAAAAGACATAACCTTGAGCAGATTATCGTTATGAATGACGACGGCACCATTAATGAAAATGGCGGCAAGTATGCAGGCATGGACCGGTATGAAGCCAGAAAGGCCATTGTTGAAGAATTAAAGAGCCTTGGACTTCTTGTAAAGAT
The DNA here is from genome assembly GCA_018711005.1 of Candidatus Scybalocola faecigallinarum. Classification (GTDB taxonomy): domain Bacteria; phylum Bacillota; class Clostridia; order Lachnospirales; family Lachnospiraceae; genus Catenibacillus; species Catenibacillus faecigallinarum. The sequence goes on from DVIT01000027.1 coordinate 48,583, forward strand.
TGAAGATCATGTTCATAATGTAGGAACTCATGACCGGTGCAAAACCACAGTAGAGCCTATGATGAAGCTTCAGTGGTTCGTGCGCATGGAAGAAATGGCTAAACCAGCCATTGAGGCGCTGAAATCCGGTCAGTTAAAATTTGTTCCTGACCGTTTTGATAAAACGTATTTGAATTGGCTTGAAAATATCCGTGACTGGTGTATTTCCCGTCAGCTTTGGTGGGGCCACCGGATCCCGGCTTACTACTGCGATGACTGCGGTGAGCTCATTGTTGCCAGAAAAGCTGATGCGCCTGTAAAGTGTCCAAAATGCGGTTCTGCCCATATCCATCAGGATGAGGATACACTGGATACATGGTTCTCCTCAGCATTGTGGCCATTTTCCACACTGGGCTGGCCGGAAAAAACAGAGGATCTGGATTACTTTTATCCCACAGATGTTCTTGTTACCGGCTATGACATTATTTTCTTCTGGGTTATCCGTATGGTATTTTCCGGTATTGAACAAACAGGAAAGGTGCCTTTCCATACAGTGCTGATCCACGGTCTGGTAAGAGATTCCCAGGGACGGAAGATGAGCAAGTCTCTTGGCAATGGTATCGATCCTCTGGAGGTTATTGATAAATACGGCGCGGATGCCTTAAGATTTACCTTAGTTACAGGCAATGCTCCGGGTAATGACATGCGTTTTTACTGGGAGAGAGTGGAAGCCAGCCGTAATTTTGCCAATAAAGTATGGAATGCTTCCCGCTTTATGCTCATGAACTTTGAGCAGGCCGAAGAAAAAGGCATTTCTACAGAAGGCGTGAAGCTTTCTGACCTGACTCAGGCAGATAAGTGGATCCTGTCTAAAGCCAACACCCTGGCCAAGGATGTTACGGAGAATATGGATCGCTTTGAGCTGGGTATTGCCGTACAGAAGCTTTATGATTTCATTTGGGAAGAATTTTGCGACTGGTATATTGAGATGGTTAAACCCCGGTTGTATAATGACGAAGATACAACAAAAGCAGCAGCTTTGTGGACATTAAAGACAGTTCTCATTCAGGCATTAAAGCTTCTTCATCCCTATATGCCATTTATTACTGAAGAAATTTTCTGTAATGTTCAAAATGAGGAAGAATCGATTATGATCTCATCCTGGCCGGAATATAAGGATGAATGGAATTTTGAGAAGGACGAGCAGGCAGTAGAGCGGATCAAAGAGGCGGTTCGCGGTATCCGTAATGTTCGTGCAGGCATGAATGTTCCTCCAAGCAAGAAGGCAAAAGTAATTGTTGTTTCTGAAAATGAAGGCGTTCAGGAAATTTTTGAAATGAACCGGGTATTTTTCGCAACTTTGGCTTATGCCAGCAAGGTTCTTGTTCAGTCAGACAAGGCAGGCATCGGTGATGACGCTGTTTCTACAGTGATCCGGGATGCGGTGATTTATATGCCATTTGCAGAATTGGTGGATATTGAAAAAGAAATCGAGCGTCTGAAAAAAGAAGAAGACCGCCTTGATAAAGAGATCAAACGGTGCAACGGAATGCTTAGTAATCCTAACTTTGTCAGCAAGGCGCCTGAGGCAAAGATCGCTGCAGAGCGGGAGAAGCTGGAAAAATATACAAACATGATGGAACAGGTAAAAGAACGCCTGGCGGCATTACAGTAAAGGTTACGTGAGCCGAAAAAAACGGACATATCTTCCCTATGGATGGTATGTCCGTTTTATTATATTCAGACATGGAGCAGGGATAGGAAATACCGGAAAAATATGATAAAATAGAGATATAATTTCTATCTGTCACAGAAAATGTATCCACTGTCAGGTAACGCAGAATAATCAGCAGGAGGGTTTGGTGCATGGCATATTTTAAATACCAGGATAAGTCTGTTTTTTATAAAGAATATGGGCAAGGTGAACCGTTAATTTTTCTGCACGGCAATACGGCTTCTTCTAAAATGTCAGAACTTCTTATGCCGCTGTATGCAGATAGCTTTGATGGCCGCACGCTTAATGAAAATTTTTCTGAGAACCTTATAGCTGAAAGAAAAGCGGCGAAAGCCGATACACAGGCAAAACAATTTTACGAATGGTGTCAGGGGGCAGACTGGGAAAAGGTAGTCGATCTTGATACAGAAGCATTATTAAAGTGTGCGGAAAAAAAGCTGCCGCTATTTCATAAACCATTGCAGGAGTTAAAAATTCCTGTTCTATTCATGGGAAGCAGAGCAGATGAAAGCTGCCGAAACAATCTTGAAGAAGAATATAAAGAAATGGCTGCTGTTCTTCCTCAATCCTGTATACATCTTTTTCCATGTGGCGGACATCCGGCTATTTTTACGAATGCGGAAAAAGCTGCAGCATTGATCAAGGACTTTATCAGCCAACATGTAATGCAATAACTGCTTTTTCCTCACAGAATACAATCAGACGCGTATAGCACCCTGAGCGTAACCGTTCAGCTATCTGAACGGTTACGGCTTTCCTGAACCTGAAGAATCTCATTAAGCGGAATGGCTGTCGCCTTATGAATAGCATCTGCATCCCATTGGTTTTCCAGCATATGGGTGATCAGTTTACAGCGGGCCGCTTTTTCTCCAGATGCAAAACCATCCTGCTGACCGGATTCATAACTTTCACGCTGCCATTTTTCTAGTGTTGTCCACATCTTTACCTTTCCCCTTTCTGTTCCGGGCACTGTGTTTAGATCCAGTGCGGTGATGCTTGACACAACGTCAAAAACTTCTTTGTCAATTTCACTGTTACCATACTTTTCCTGAAGCATATGTTTATCTTCTTTATAAATGAGCTGGATCAGATCAAAGACAGCGGAAACATCCGGATGGGAAAAGTGTTCCGGGTGTTCGCTGATGACCTGGACCAGGTTCATCTTGTAGTCACTGAAATGCGTCTCAAGACCGGGGGGCATGGCAGCCATCATCCCTTTTAAGCTTAAGGGGCCATCCCAGGGTTTCTCTCCATAATATACAACTAAAGTAAATACCGGATGGAGTCGGTCGGTTTTGAAGATCCCTGATAGAAATTCATCCGGGCGTATATGCTTCATATGATTTTCTCTTTTGTGTCTGCGTTTGATGTCATTGTATTCTTTTGTATAATTCAGGAAGTCGTAGCCCATAGAACGCAAGGACATGGCATAATGGATCAGGGACTGATTTTCAATGCCCAAAAGGATGAACTCAGATCCCATATACATTTTCTTAATAACATCCCTGTATCTTTTGTAATTTACTTTTTTATCTTTTGCAGTAATGCTTCCGGATACATCAGTATCACAGGTTTCCAGAAAAGCAGGATCCAGGATCTTTTGTCCCTGGAATAGAGTTCCGTTAAAAAGATCCGCAAACCTGTGGTTGTCCTCCCAGAAGTTTTTCAGAACAATATTTTTGTCCTGTTTCATAAAATATCCCTCCCATAACGCGTCTCTCCAGGATGCCTTATGTGGGAAGTGAGCATGTCTGCCGGGGGGCAGTCTCTACTCTGACTTTATGATAACATAAAAAATAAGTCAGGGGAATGACGGGAGAGATTTTTAATTCTTTTTTTATCCTAAGATAAGAATTGTTTTATATGATATTTTCGTTTTTTATCTCTTGTATTTTCTTCCGGATTACCAATATAATATTGTTAAGGTCATATAAAAATAGAAGCAGCAAACGCGTATGAGCGGCATATTAATGCAGCGGGAGGGTTTAGTTATGTACAAATTGGATTTTAACGGGGATTGGAAGGTATGGAAGGAACTGGATGCGTTTGAACTTGTGTTTCGGGTGCCAAAGGATGCCAAAAAGGTAACCCTTCCCTATGATGCCATGATCCATGAAAAGCAGCAGAAAAACAGCCGGAATGGAGGGAAAACAGGCGCGCTGGACGGGGCTGTGTATAAGTTTTATAAACGTTTTTTTGTGCCTGAAGATTACCAAGATAAAAATGTCCGGTTTCATTTTGAAGGGATCTACATGAACGCCTTTATTTATATTAACCAGTCTTTGGCAGGAAGCTGTGTTTACGGGTATACAGACTTTTTTGTGGATGCCAATGATTATCTGAAATATGGCCAGGAAAATGAAATCCTTGTCCTTGTGAAAAATTCTGCCATGCCCAACAGCCGATGGTACAGCGGCAGCGGGATCTACCGTCCGGTATGGATGTGTGTGGGAGAAAAGTCCTATATTGTTCCTTATTCACTAAGGCTGACCACAAAGGCTCTGGAATATGAGCCGCGCCAGGCGACAGAACCGGACACGTATCCGGGCTGGGCCTTGGGTGCTGTTGTGGAGATTGAAGGAATGTTGAGCAATTCCCATATGAAGGCCGTTTGGCAGCAGGCAGTAATTGAAATTTGTACGCCAGACGGAGTGACGATCCTTCAAAGAAAATATCCGGTCAGGATCAAAGGCGGGGAAAACATTCATTTGCGAAAATCCATTTATGTGGAAAATCCCCGGCTGTGGTGTGAGGAGGATCCTGCCCTTTATAAGGTGAAGCTTCTGATAAAAGACGGGGAAAAGGTTGTGGATGAGGACAACATCATCACAGGGATACGGCAGATTTTCGTGGATGCGCGCCATGGACTGCGTGTCAACGGCCGTTCGGTAAAGCTGCGGGGCGCATGTATCCATCATGACCAGGGACTTTTGGGGGCGGCAACTTACGATGATTATGAGTACCGGCGTGTCCGTCTTTTAAAGGCAGCCGGGTTTAATGCCATCCGTTCTGCCCACAATCCTGCATCCCAGGCGCTGCTGAGGGCCTGCGATGCCCTTGGTATGTATGTGATGGATGAATTTTCCGATGTGTGGACGAAAAATAAGACCGATTATGATTACTCCATGGTGTTTGAACGGGATTGGGAAAAAGATGTGAAAGCCATGGTGGATGCGGACTATAATCATCCCTCCGTGATCCTTTATTCCACAGGCAATGAGATTTCTGAAATCTGTACAGAAAAAGGCATTGAGACAAGCCGTATGCTGGGAGACCGGTTCCATGGGCTGGATCCGTCCAGATATACCACCAATGGGATTAACGGCGCCTTTGCCGCCGGGGACGGTCTGGCGCACATCGTTCATGATATTACCGGGGCGGATCCGGGCAGCGGCGATGTTAATGTATTTATGGGGGCCATGGCTACCCATATGCCGGAAATTGTTACACATCCGATTTTGTCGGATATTCTTGAAAAGCTGGAAACAACCATGGATGTCATAGGCTATAATTACATGACGGCCCGGTATTTAAAAGATGCCAAAACCTATCCGGACCGGGTCATGATAGGGACGGAAACCTATCCGAAACAGATTGCCCAAAACTGGGCAGCGATTTTACAGTGCCCGGCAGTGCTTGGCGACTTTACATGGACCGGCTACGATTATCTGGGGGAAGTGGGACCGTATCCCATGCTTATGAATACAGGTGCGGATATTTCCATCATCGGATGCCGCCGGCCCATGTCTTATTACCGGGAGATCGTTTTTGGCCTGAAAAAGGGCCCATACATAGCTGTCCAGGATCCGGACCGGTTCGGTATTCCAAGAGAATTTGGCCCGTGGCAGTTTACAGACTGCACATTTAACTACAATTATCCCGGAAGGGAAGGCAGACCTGTGATGATTCAGGTGTATGGCGGCGGTGATGAAGTTGAACTGTATGTGAATAACCGCCGGATCGAGCGTCAGCCCTGCGGCAGGGATACACAGTATTATACGATGTTTAATACGGTGTATGAGCCGGGGACGCTGACGGCTATTGCCTATGAAAATGGTGTTGAGATTGGGCGGTGTCAGCTTGACACAACAGGTCCGGCAGCATGGATCCGGGCAGAGGCGGATACGGGATTTCATGGGCATGAGGAAATGCCCCAAATTTATGACGGAGATGGAAATTGTCTGACATTTATTAATATTACCTTAAGAGATGCCCGGGGGCGTCTTGTGCCTGACGGGGAAAATGAGCTGTCCGTGGAAATCCAGGGGCCTGCTGTTTTGCTGGCTTTTGGCAGTACAGGCTCTGTGCATACCCGGGGTTTTGAAAAAAAGAAAACAAAAGCTGACCAGGGCCGGGCTATGGCAGTCTTGAAAAGTACAGGCCAGGGACTAGTGACAGTTATTATTAGAGGAGAAGGACTTAAGGAGGCTGTGGTGACTTATGAAAGCTGATAAATATTTTGACCATATGACTTTAGAAACATGCTATTATCCCGAGCAGTGGCCCAGGGAGCTATATTGAGGAGGTAATGTTTGTGTTTGAGAAATTTTATAAAAAATATGCTCCGGAGGAACAGGAAGTCATCGTTCTGATTCAAAAATGTCTGGGGGCCGGATATGGAAATGGCTTTTGCAGCATGATCGCTATATCTCTGGGCATGGTGTTTTGTGCCACCGGGGAGATCCATATTGGGGAGGGGCGGCTGGAATGGCCCGTCACCGAGGAGGAACAAAATGGTGAAAAAGGCTGGGGACGATTTGAAAAACAACAGATCTGCCGTATCAAGGTCCGGAAGCTGCTGGATGAAAATGTCCCAAATCACATTGCCCCGGAGAAATTCAACGGCTGGGCAGTTACCTAGGTGCTGGAACCTTCGGTAGCCTGCCCGGAGCTGGAGGCGGTTTTGGAGGAATATAACAAGCCTGTGGTGATCGAGGATAAGATCCTGGGGACGCTGACTCTAAATCGGGAGTTTGATATGTTTGAGACCAGTTTTTCCTGGAATGGACAAAAGGTTTCCCTTATGCTCGACGTGGACCCGGAGAGCAAAGCCTCCTGGAGCAGTGTCTGTGCTGCGGCAAAAAAGCTGGCTGCCCAACAGGAAACATGGGATAAAACCATGAGGGAATTTGCGGCTGGGAATCTTACAGAGCTTGCCAACGACTGGATGGGAGACGATGAAGCAAATGAGGATGCCGGACCCATCACAGAGGAAGCATTTGCAAAACGCATTACCCTTTCAGAAATTTCCATAACCGCTGACGGCAGCTTCACTGCCTATTATAACGATGATGATATGTTCTGGGGCCATTCTGTAGAAGTCAGAGGTTCTTTGGAGACAGGGGTTTTTGATACAGACATTGTAGGGTAGCGTGGGCCGGGGGGAAAGTTCATTTGAAAAACTGTACAATAGTATAACTGTATACGCGCATATCTTCTTTTTTTGCGCCAAACAGCTTGAGAATCCGGGATAAAAATGATACCATAATGATGGCCGGGGGACTGTTCCCCGGCATCCGCAGGGCAGATTTTTTATATCCTGCCCCATCATCTATATTTAAAATCATACGATCAGAGGAGTAAAAACAAATGGCAAAAAAGGTTACGTCTTTTTTACTGCTGACGTTCAGCACGATCCTTATGGCTGTAGGTGTGTATTTTTTTAAGTTCCCGAACAACTTTACCTTTGGCGGAGTGACAGGCTTTGCCGTAATTATTGCAGAGTTTGTGCCGCTATCTGCCAGTGATGTCAGCTTCTGGCTGAATATGATCCTGCTTGTGATCGGCTTTTTGTTTTTAGGAAAGAAGTTTGGCGCAAAGACGGCATATACGACGATCCTTCTGTCTGTGCTTTTGTCGGTTTTTGAACGGATATGGCCCATGAGCCGTCCGTTTACCACACAGCCTATGCTGGAGCTTTGCTTTGCTATTGCCCTGCCGGCAGTGGGATCCGCGATTTTGTTTAATATGGGAGCGTCCAGCGGAGGAACGGATGTGATCGCCATGATCCTGAAAAAGTATACCAGTGTTAATATTGGTATGGCCCTGCTGCTGACAGATATTATCGCGGCGGCAGCTACATGCTTCATTTTTGACATAGAAACAGGACTTTACGCTTTCCTGGGTCTGACGGTTAAGTCTTTTATGGTGGATGGGATCATAGAAAATATCCATTTGTGTAAGTATTTTACAGTTATCTGTGACGAACCGGAGCCTATCTGTCATTTTATCATCCATGAGCTGAACCGCAGCGCTACAAAGGTGGAGGCCACAGGGGCGTTCAGCGGTCATGAAAAGCACATTATTAATACGGTTTTAAGCCGCCCGGAGGCAGTACGTTTGAGGAATTATATCCATGAGACCCAGCCGTCGGCGTTTGTCCTGATTTCCAATACCAGCGAGATCGTAGGCAAGGGTTTTCACAGCATTTAAACAGATGTGTATCTGATTTTTCTTCAGATTTCCTATAGAGTTTCAGCGCGGTTAAGTTTAGCCAGGCTTGTGCAGTCAATGCCCGGACCTGGCTAAACTTATTAAATATTCATAAACAGGGATGGTTGGGTTGAAATTGTATAGAAATTTATGTATAATAGAAATAATTATTCGTTAAGCTCCTGTAGATGCAGGGAGTACATGGAAGCAGTAACGATAATCCATTGCCGGATCGTTGCTGGAAAGATTATTAGAAAAGGGGATTAATTGACAATGGGTGGAATATTCAGCATTGACAGTCCATTGATGCAGGGGCTGAGCAAGATTCTGGACTGTATTTTTTTGAGCATTTTGTGGGTGGTTTTCTCGCTGCCGCTGATTACATTCGGAGCATCCACATCGGCTTTGTATTATACAGCCAACAAAACCATCAGAAATAGCCGTGGATATGTGTGGCAGCAGTTTTGGAGAGGTTTTAAATCCTCCTTTAAGCAATCGACCATATTGTGGCTGATTTTTCTGCTGATCATGTTCCTGCTTTACAACGACATCCAGATTGTCGGACTTCTGGGAAGCGGTAATCTTGCTTTTGCGGCAAAAGTATTCTTTACTGTCCTTATGGTAGTTTTAGGCATGGTCGTTATGTACATATTTCCGTACGTGGCCAGATTTTCGGCGCCTTTAAAGAGTGTGGCTAAAAACTGCGCTTTTATGATGGTGCGTCACCTTCCATGGTCGTTCCTGGCATTGCTTGTGATCGCTGTGACAGCATTTATTATGTGGCTGATTCCGATCACGATCTTTTTCATGCCTACATTAGGAGCATTGGTAATGACACTTATTTTAGAACGGATCTTTGTTCGCTATATGAGTGAGGAAGACCGTTTGAAAGAGCGCAAGCTCAATGGAAAGGAGTATCTGTAATATTAGCCTATGAAGGAAAGATTGATTCGTTTCATGCAGGGCCGCTATGGTCTTGACCGGCTTTCTCAGGTAATGATGATCGCAGGGCTGATCGTGGTACTCATTGCCGCTTTTGTAAGACGTCCGCTGCTGCTTAGCAACCTGATCTATCTGGTGGGTGTTGTTTTGGTGATCCTGGGATATGTACGGGTATTTTCCAGAAACCATCAGAAGCGTTATGCGGAGAACGAGAAGTTTATGCAGCTTACCTCAGGAATCCGGCGGCTGTTTGGCAAAGAGAAGTATATGATGAAGCAGCGTAAGGACTACCGTATTTTCAGTTGTCCGGGCTGTAAGCAAAAGATCAGGATTCCAAAGGGCAAGGGCAAGATTGAGATCACTTGTCCCAAGTGCCATACAAAATTTATTAAAAAGACATGATCTGTATCCGGGAACTGGGCTCGCCTTTTCCCGGATATTTTTTTGATCAGGCGCGGGAAGCTTTATACGACGATGCCATTATGGCTGCAGTATGGAAGAAGATTCACTGGTCTAAGCCTTTTTGTTTTGGCATATATTGAGTCAGGACAAGGAGGTAGTTAAGGTGTATGAAACTCAGACGATCCGGCAGACGGCTGCCGAACTGAAAACAGATATTAAAAACGGGCTGGATGAAAAAGAGGCCGGCAAACGCCTGAAAAGAAACGGGTTTAATGAGCTGAGGGACGACCGGAAAAAGTCCGTTTTTGTAATGATCCTGGAGCAGCTGAATGAGCCGCTGATCTATGTTTTACTGGCAGCGGCAGCGGCCTCTTTGTTTTTAAAAGAGGTCAGCGATACGGTGATCATTTTGGCTGTTGTAGGGATGAATGCTGTGGTGGGCGTTATTCAGGAGGGGAAAGCCATGAAAGCACTGGAAGCATTAAAGCGCCTGTCCAGTCCCCATGCGCTGGTCCTGAGGAACGGGCATTACCGCAGGGTGGAGGCCCGGCTTTTAGTGGAGGGGGATATTGTGCGGGTCGGCGCCGGAGATCAGATACCGGCGGATCTTCGTCTTGTGGCATCCAGCAGTTTCAAGGTGGATGAGTCAGCACTGACCGGAGAGTCTGTGCCTGTAGAAAAGGATGCGTTGTTTCTGGCAAAAGATACCCTGCCAATTTCTGACCAGAAAAACATGGCCTACATGTCTACCGGGGTAACTATGGGAAGCGCTGTAGGCATTGTAACGGCCTGCGGGATGCATACACAGATCGGCAAGATTGCCGGAATGCTGCAAAAAACCCCTCAGGAGGATACGCCGCTGCAAAAAAAATTGGGAAGTTTGGGGAAGTCTTTAAGTATCCTGGCGGTAGCCTTATGCGCTCTGCTGTTTGCCATTGCCGTTATCTCCCATAAAAATATCCCGGAAATGCTTATGACGGCTATTTCCCTGGCTGTAGCTGCAGTGCCGGAGGGACTTCCGGCCATTGTGACTATTGTGCTGGCCTTAAGTGTGTCCCGGATGGTCAAGGTCCATGCGATTATACGGCGGCTGCCTTGTGTAGAAACTCTGGGGGCCGTTAATGTTGTATGCTCTGACAAAACAGGGACGCTGACCCAAAACCAGATGACCGTAACAAAGCTGTTTGCGGATATGGCAGAAATTCCGGCAGATCAGGCGGCAATGGCGCCCCAGATACTGATTCGGGGATTCCTTTTGTGCAGCGATGCACAGATTTCCGGAGAGGAACGTCTGGGGGATCCCACGGAGCTGGCCCTTTTGGATCTTGGGGCCCGGGCGGGAATGGATAAAGGCCGGGAGGAGGAAATGTGGAAGCGTATTGGTGAAAAGCCTTTTGATTCCCAAAGGAAAATGATGACCACTCTCCACCTAAATCATGAAAAGGCAGTTGCTTTTACAAAAGGTTCTTGCGATGTGCTTTTAAACCGATGTACCCATATCTGGCTTGGCGGGGTGGCTGTACCTTTAAGTGAGGCGCATAAAAAAAGGATCTTAAAGGCTATGGAGGCCATGTCCCTTGAAGCCCTCCGGGTGCTGGCCCTGGCATTTCGGGCCTATGATCCCGGGATGCTTCAAAAAAGCCGGACGCCCGGGCATATGGCTGACGAAAAGCTGATCCGGGAGGATGGTCTGACTTTTGTCGGGCTGGCCGGGATGATGGATCCGCCAAGGCCGGAGGCCGGGCAGGCTGTCGAGGATTTTAAAAAAGCCGGTGTCCGCACGGTAATGATCACCGGCGATCATGTGGATACGGCCCTGGCTGTTGCACGGCCCCTGGGCATTGCCCACAGCCGGCAGGAGTGTATGACCGGGACTCAGATGGAAGCGATGAACGATGAGCAGCTGGATGCTGCAGTGGATTCCATCTGCGTATTTGCCAGAGTTTCTCCGGAGCATAAGGTAAGGATCGTCAAAAGCCTTCGCAAAAAAGGTCATATTGTGGCAATGACCGGCGACGGCGTAAATGACGCGCCGGCGCTTAAGGCGGCGGATATTGGCATTGCCATGGGGAAAAACGGTACGGATACGGCAAGAAATGCGTCGGACATGATCCTGGCAGATGATAATTTTGCTACGATAAGAAAAGCGATTGAAGAAGGGCGGGCCATTTATGAAAATATAAAAAAGGCAGTTATTTTTCTGCTGTCTTCTAATTTTGGGGAAATGATCACCATGTTTGCCGCCATTTTGCTGGGCCTTGGCACGCCACTGAAGGCCAGCCATATTTTGTGGATCAATCTCATTACAGATAGTCTTCCGGCTCTTGCCCTGGGGGTGGATCAAAATGATACAAAAAGCCTTATGCGCCGGCCGCCAAGAAAAGCATCGGAAGGGTTGTTTGCCCGTGGCGGACTGTTTTGCACGTTGTTTTACGGCTGTCTGATCGGGTTTATCAGCCTTGGGGCATTTCTTATTATTCCCCTGGGGCTGATGAAGGCCGGAGCAATTCCCGCAACCTTTGAAGGCGTGCGCCGGGTCCTGGCCTATCCCCGGATCCTTATGCGGTGCCAGACCTATGCCTTTACGGTGCTTGGCATGTCCCAGCTGTTTCATGCCATAGGTATGCGCAATGTGGAGCGGTCGGTTTTTCGGATGAATCCTTTGGGCAACCGGCTAATGGTGGCTGCTGCAGCCCTGGGGGTATTTCTTCAGCTGCTGGTCACGGAGGTACCCTTTTTAATACAGGCCTTTGGAACTGTACATCTTTCCTTGGCAGAGTGGGGAATGCTGGTATTTTTGGCAGCCATGCCTTTAGCTGCCCACGAACTTCTGCTCATACGGCTGCCCTTCAGACGAAAAAGCCAAATTTGACGACGCGGCTTTTGCGGCAGGAGCAATTCAAACGATCATCCCGTGATACATGGATTCATGGGATGATCGTTGTTTTAGCCGGTACGTGCTGTCTAAGCTCAGTGCAAATTGCCGGGGAAGCCCCCTGTCATTGTTTTTTTGACGGGCAATCGCAGGTTTTTCCCTGGGCGGAGTATTGCGCTGGCGTATCGCAGGGGATACGGGCAAAGGCAACATTGTCGCAGGTACGGCAGGTTAAAGGCGTTATGGGGTTTTGTGCCGTTTCACAGCGGTAGTCTTTTCCTTTGGCGCAAATACGCCGGTCAATAATGGCGTGGCTGGCTACGCAGGAAACATCATGGTTGACCATTTGCTGGTACAGGAAGAAGCTGTCACCCTTTTGCAGGCTGTTGACAGAGACAACGGCCTCCTTTTTCTGGGTGTTGCCGGATGTCTGAGCCAGCATTTTTCGCACATATTCAATATTGGGGCCAAGGACAAGGATTTCAGGGAAATCACCGCATGGGATGACTTGCTGCCATTCTTTGTGTTCATAGGCGTAAAGCAGGTCCTTTGCCTTGTGCAAATGAACGATCTCCTGGGCCAGGCATTCTTCCCAAATGCAGCGGATATACGGATCACATTCAGATTCCATACAGGAGTAGTACAGATAGCATTCTGTATATTCATGCATCAGCAGGTCCTCAAGCCATGTGGCTCTTGTGTCTTTCAGGCTTTCATACTGGCTGACATGTTCCTCCTCGATCATGGCGATCTCCTGATAGAGACGCCGTCCCAGGTCGGATTTACAGTAGAATGGGGCTACATTCATATAATAATTCATTGTCTGCTGTTCTGCCGCAATGATGATATTGACATGAAGCTTAGTGATCAGGGCAGATTTTTTGTTGCGTATGTCGCAGAAAATACTGTCATTGGGACAGCGATGCTCGGCAATGGTAGGGCGTCCGGGGGTGATCTCGGTGTAACCGCCTACCAGCTTTTTCGGATCCTCGCCATATTCCAGATCTAAAAGATTTGAATAGCGGTATAAATGGTCAAAGTCCTCTAAAAGGGCAAAATTCAGCGCATTTCTTACATTACAGTCCGGTTCTTTCTGTGCCATGACAGCGGTCAGGTCTACGGCCAGCTGTTCATATCCAAGTGTATGTTCAAGAATGGTTTCATCCTTTGGTTTTAAGCAGGCGATACGTTTTTGCTGCTGCTGTTCCATACGGCGCATCATGGCCAGCTCCCGGCGCAGGTCGTTGTCCGGGCAGTGGCGGGAAAAATTCCTGGAAAACCACTGGGCCTCAAACTCCGTGCCGTTCATAAGGATAATGCGGGTTTTTGTGTACGGGTTGACAGTATGCTTATCATAAGGTCTGGGATACATGGTGTTCCAGTCCATAAATGCCTGGGCCTTGGCAGATGGCCGCTGCTCAAACGGATTAAAGTGCATTTTAAAAACCTCCTTTTCCATAACAGTATATGCAAATATGAAAAAAATTTTACAAAAGCCCCAGGGTCTGATAAAATAGGGGCATTAGGAGGTCGATGTGCTATGAGAGAGATTGTGATCGAAAAACCGTATGCTTATGAGCGTAAAGCTTTTTATTATGAAACGGATCAAATGGGGATCGTCCACCATTCCAACTATATCCGGTGGATGGAGGAGGCACGCATTGCCTATATGGAATATGTTGGCCTGCCTTACAAGGCTGTAGAGGAAAAGCATATCCTTATTCCGGTGCTGGAGGCCCAGTGTGAATATAAAAACTATGTCCGTTTTGATGAAACTGTGGAAATTTATCCCAAGGTGACATTTTTTAACGGCATACGCATGACGCTGGAATATGATATTGTGGAAAAGGAAACAGGCAAGCTGTGTGCCTGCGGGCGGACACGCCACTGTTTTACAACGCCGGAGATGAAGCCGGTTTCCCTGAAAAAGACCAATAAAGAAATGTATGACATTTTTATGGGCTGCCTCGTGTCCGGGGAAAAGGAGTAAGGAAAAATGACAGGAGAAAAGCTGCAACGAAATACTCATCAGAAAATGGCGATTTTAGAGTACATGAAGGCCTGCGGGGACAGACATATACGGGCAGAGGATATCATTTGCGGCCTTCAGGCCCAGGGAGAAGCTGTGGGAAAAGCTACGGTTTATCGTTTTTTAAAGGCGCTGGAAAGTGAGGGACAGATCCGCAGATATACCATTTCAGATAAGGTGCCCGCCTGCTATCAATATGTGGGCGACCATCCTGAGTGCAGGGAGCACTGTCACCTTATGTGTACCCGCTGCGGACAGATCATCCATGTGGAAAATCCTGTGATCAAAACATTTACAAAGCAGACCATGGAGGAGGACGGCTTTCTTATTGATGAAAGCAAAACGGTTTTTTATGGCCTGTGCCGCCAGTGCCGTGAGTCTGGAGCTGCCGGTGGCGGCGCACCCGGACCTGATCAGGAAAAATGAAAGGATGATGGTTTATGATGGATATTACCTACCCGCTGGATGAGCATTTACTGATCTATCCCGGGGATCCGGTGTTTAAAACGGAAGCCTTTTTGTCCATGGATGAGGGAGCTTCCTGTAATGTGACTAATTTAACCATGGGCTGTCATACCGGCACCCATATGGATGCGCCGCTGCATTTTCTGGCGAATGGGAAAAGCCTGGATGCCATAGTTCTTGAGCGGATTAACGGGCCTGTCCGGGTGATCGGATATTTTCCGGAAAAACCCGGAAATATATCGGAGGATTTTTTAAAACAGTGCCATATACAGCCGGGAGAGCGTGTGATATTTAAAACAGATAACAGCAGCCGTTTTGCAGGAACCCGGCTGCTGGAAGATTATACCGCCTTTGACATGTCGGCGGCCCGGTATTTGTCAAAGCTTTCGGTGGCCTGTCTTGGAATCGATTATCTGACCATAGAACCAGTCGGCAGTGACGGCAGCGTTCACCGCCAGATCCTTGGGGCCGGCATTCCTGTGCTGGAAACCCTGGATTTAAGAAACGTGGAGCCGGGGCGCTATGAGCTGATCTGTCTGCCATTACGGCTTGTGGGCACAGAAGCCAGTCCGGTGCGGGCTTTATTAAAGCCTTTATCCGAAAGTTAAAAATAATATTGGGAGAATATTGAAAATGAAAAAAGAAAACAGCAGAAAAGCCGTGGTTGCCGGGATTATTATTTTAGTTGTGCTTGTGGCCGTCATGGCAGCTATTTATTTTGTTATGGGGCCAAAAACCCAGGCAGGTTCCAAAACGGTCACCATTGAAGTGATCAACAGCAGCCAGGAAACAGCAAGCTATCAGGTACAGACCGATGCCCGGTATCTGCAGCAGGTCATGGATGAGGCTCAGGGACTTTCTTATGAAACAGATTCAGGAAATATGGTAGTGTCTATTAACGGTGAGACTGCGGACTACAATGCAGATCAGGCGTACTGGGCGTTTTATTTGAATGGAGAGTATTGTAATTTTGGCATTGATCAGCAGCCTGTGGCGGATGGGGATATTTTTACCATCGAATATACAAAAG
Source organism: Candidatus Scybalocola faecigallinarum (assembly GCA_018711005.1). Classification (GTDB taxonomy): domain Bacteria; phylum Bacillota; class Clostridia; order Lachnospirales; family Lachnospiraceae; genus Catenibacillus; species Catenibacillus faecigallinarum. Next base: position 64,472 of record DVIT01000027.1, read on the forward strand.
GTTGATGCCTATGTCAAAAGCGCGTGAAATTGCCTTTGGGGCATTAATGGCAGCCATGATGTTTGCCGTACAGGTTGGGTTGTCTTTTCTGCCCAATATTGAGCTTGTTTCTATTCTTGTGATCGTAAGTACGGTTGCTTTTGGCAGGATCACATTAATGAGTATTTACGCATTTGTCCTTGTGGAAGGACTCTGCTACGGATTTGGAATATGGTGGATGAATTATTGTTATGTGTGGCTGATCCTTTATGTGATCGCCAGAATATTCCGCCGCTGCAGCAGCCGTCTGGTGTGGGCGCTGATCTGCGGGGGCTATGGTCTGGCCTTTGGTTTTTTGTGTGCCATACCCTATGGTTTTGTGGGAGGCCCGTATGCGGCCCTGACCTATTGGGTCAGCGGTATTCCCTTTGATCTGATCCACTGTGTCAGCAATTTTGTCATTGCTCTGGTGCTTTTTTCGCCGCTTTGCCGTGTTTGCCGCCAGATTGCAGGACGTCCTCCGGCAGACTGAGGCGTATTTATGACAATGCCTGGCAGGCAGGAGCATTACAGCAGCAGTTCAGCCCGATGAACTAAAGATGGCCGGGGCAATTAGGGGTTGCAAAAACTATAGGGGAACATTATAATAATAATTAGCGATTGCATGCTTGTATACAATATTTTTTAAGGAGGTCCCACATGATAAAATTACATAATGGCGGAGCATATCTGTTAAACGGGATGGAGATCGTTGAGGACGGCCCTGAGGCTGCCCAGGCTATTGCCGCAAAAACAGGATGTTCGGTAACAAAAGAAGATGCTGCACAGCAGACCATTGCCTATGGGATTTTAAAGGATCACAATACAGCTTCAGATATGAAAAAGCTGAAGATCCGTTTTGATAAGCTTACATCCCATGATATTACTTATGTTGGTATTATCCAGACAGCCAGAGCTTCAGGCCTGGAGAAGTTTCCCATGCCTTATGTACTGACTAACTGCCACAACAGTCTGTGTGCCGTAGGCGGTACGATCAATGAAGATGACCATATGTTTGGCCTGACTTGCGCGAAACGGTACGGCGGTGTGTATGTGCCTCCTCATCAGGCCGTTATCCATCAGTTTGCCCGGGAAATGCTTGCCGGCGGCGGTAAGATGATCCTTGGCTCCGACAGCCATACCCGTTATGGCGCTCTGGGAACCATGGCCATTGGTGAAGGCGGCCCTGAGCTTGTAAAGCAGCTGCTTAATAAAACCTATGATATTAATATGCCTGGTGTTGTAGGCGTATATATGACCGGAAAGCCTATCCCGGGCGTTGGTCCTCAGGACGTTGCCCTAGCGATTATTGGCGAAGTTTTTGCCAACGGCTATGTGAATAATAAGGTTATGGAATTTGTCGGCCCCGGTGTGGAAAACTTAAGCGTAGATTTTCGTATCGGTGTGGATGTTATGACCACAGAGACCACCTGCCTGTCATCCATTTGGAAAACCGATGATGCAGTGAAGGAATTTTATGAGATCCATTACCGTCCGGAGGAGTATAAAGAATTAAATCCCGGCAGCGTTGCTTACTACGACGGTATGATCGAGATCGATCTGAGTACGATCCGTCCCATGATCGCCATGCCTTTCCATCCAAGCAATACGTATACCATTGAGGAGCTGAACGCCAATCTGATGGATATTCTGGATGACTGCGAGAAGAAGGCCCTTGTAAGCCTGGACGGCGCTGTAGACTTTACCCTTAAGGATAAAGTTCATAACGGAAAGCTTTATGTAGAGCAGGGAATCATCGCAGGCTGCGCCGGCGGCGGATTTGAAAATATTTGTGATGCGGCAGATATTCTTAAAGGCACCAGCATTGGCCCGGATGAGTTTACCTTAAGCGTTTATCCGGCAAGTACGCCGATTTATATGGAGCTTGTGAAGAACGGCTCTGTGGCAACTTTAATGGAGTGCGGCGCTATTGTTAAGACAGCATTTTGCGGACCGTGCTTTGGCGCCGGAGATACACCGGCCAATAACGGCCTGAGTATCCGCCATTCAACCCGTAACTTCCCTAACCGGGAAGGCTCCAAGCTCCAGAGCGGCCAGATTGCTTCCGTTGCCCTGATGGATGCCCGTTCTATTGCCGCAACAGCGGCCAATAAGGGCTATCTGACAGCTGCAACAGATATTGATGTCAATTATACAAAGCCGAAATATTTCTTCGACAAGCGGATTTATGATAACCGTGTCTTTGACAGCAAGGGCGTGGCTGATCCAAGCGTTGAGATCAAGTTTGGCCCCAATATTAAAGACTGGCCGGCCATGGAGGCCCTGACCGATAATCTTGTCCTTAAAGTGGTTTCTGAGATCCATGATCCGGTAACAACAACTGACGAGCTGATCCCGTCCGGTGAAACTTCTTCTTACCGCTCCAATCCTTTAGGACTGGCTGAGTTTGCCCTGTCCAGAAAGGATCCTGCTTATGTGGGCCGGGCAAAGGCTGTGCAGAAGGCAGAAAAGGCCAGAGTAGCAGGACAGGCTCCGGAGGAAGCATTTGCAGAGCTCGCTCCTGTACTGGCCGCTGTTAAAGCCGCTTATCCGGATGTGACTGAGAAAAATACCGGTATCGGAAGCACCATCTTTGCTGTAAAGCCCGGCGACGGCTCTGCCCGTGAGCAGGCTGCTTCCTGCCAGAAGGTATTAGGCGGATGGGCCAATATTGCCAATGAATATGCCACAAAGCGTTACCGCTCCAACCTGATCAACTGGGGGATGCTGCCATTTTTGATCGATGCCGGTGACCTTCCGTTTAAGAACGGGGATTATCTGTTTATTCCGGCCATCCGGCAGGCAGTGATGGACAAGGTATCTCAGGTGGAGGCTTATGTGGTCAGTGACAACGGATTATCTCCGTTTACTCTGCGCCTTGGCGATCTGACGGACGATGAGCGTGAGATCATTCTTAAAGGCTGCCTGATCAATTATTATAGAGATTAAAGCGTGACGGATCACGTAACTATGAATTAGCTGAAATGCTGATGATCTGCAGATCCCCGGCGAATATGAAGTGCTGCCTTTTCAGGCAGAAGCGTATTTGCCGGGGATTTGTGTCAAAGGGGAGAAAATGAGTTTTACAAGGAGGTCACATTGTGGAACTGTCAGAGCTGACAGCATATGCTGAGGAAAAATTTCATATGAAGGAACAGCACAAATGGGCTGACCTTCCCGGCTGTTCAGTGCTGGCAGATACGCACACAGGAAAATGGGTGGCCCTCCTTATGCGCCAGTGGGATTTTGACACTGGCACGGAAATACAGCGGTGCGATATAAAGTGCGGACAGGAAACGCTTTCTGAAATAAAGGAGCCTTACCTGTCCCTGCCGTTTCGCATGAAAGACCGAAAGTGGATCGGGGTTTGCTTTGATAACAGGACAGATCCCAAGATCATTTTCCGGCTTTTTGACCAGGCCGTTTATTCCTGCCAGGATCGGGGCTATACTATTGTACTGGACGATCGGCCCACAGCAACATCAACGGTCTATGCAGATACGCCGCTGCCTTCTGAGAGAGCCGGTGTTTCTTACGCTAACACAGACCTGCCGGTTTCCGGCCCCAACAAGGGCATACAGATCTTTGGCCCAAACCGGGGCGTACCGGAGCGGATCCGCCAAATGCTGAGCCTGTACAGGCCCGGGGGCAGCTCCTTTAAGGAAAAGTGCAGGATTTTTTACCGCCAGGCCAAGTTAATGGAGGATTACGAAGATGATCTGAAATGGACGGGAGAGTACAGCCGGTATTTCCCCACCTATCATGATTTGAACATCCGCCAGCTGCGGGGGTATTTTTCGTGGCGGGCCCATGTGAGAAAGGGGGAGTTTCTTCCTATTCCATTATCGCTGGCCTACATGTATTTATATGAACTGCTTAATGGGATAGGAACAGCTTCCCCGGAGGACGGGCTTAAGAAAATGAAAGCCTTTGAGACCGGTTTTCTTGACGCCGGCCTGGGGGATCCGGTGATGAGGAAAAACCTCCGCCGGTGGATGCTGGAATTTGGTGTGATCCACCACATTGATGCGGCGCTGATCCGGGAGTATGCGGATCCGGAAATCATGGAAAGGGACAGGGCTCTGTGGGTGCTTAAGAATCCTGAGGAATGTGAGGATGAGGCTGTATTTGCCGCCCTTTGCACTTTTGCCGGGAAAAAGCTGGAGCAGTCTCCCCTTGCAGGAATGGAAGATGGGACAGGAAAGCATTTATTTGTCCGGGTCTGGCGTCATATTTTAGGGACTTATGACCAGCAGGGCATGGATTTTTTTACAGCCTGCTTTGGCGGACCCAGGGCATTTCCATGGTATCCTATGGCTAATGCGATTTACTGGCAGCCCCAGGTGCATCCGGACGACGAGTATATGCTGGATGAGTGCCGGTCCTATACATGCCGCAATGGAGTGTGGAAGGAGGTCCGGTACGATAAGCTGTATTTTGACACCAATAAGCTGCGGGCATTTTTACATGAGACCGAACGGAGACTGCGTAAATACTTAAAGACCGGCCATTATTTGCGGCAAAACCCTGCTGAAGCCTGGGCGGGGGAATATGTGGAAGCGGTGATCAAGGCCTGGGAGCAGGAAAAGCTTAAAGCGATGCAGCCAAAGATCACCATTAATCTTTCAGATCTGGATCAGATCCGACAGGATGCCCGGTTTACAAGAGACAGCCTTTTAACCGAGGATGAAATGGATGCGGCCGGTGAAAATTTTCCGGATAAAGAGGCTGACCCGGTGGAAATCCTGCCGAAAGGCTGGGAGCCTGTTGAGGAGAGACCGTTGGAGCCTGCCGCGGCGGCTGTCCCGGAGGCACTTTCGGACTTTATGGATCCGGTGTATATGAAGCTTCTTTTGGCACTTTTGCAGGGAGACTCCGGAAAGGCTTATATAAAGGAGCATCATTTGATGCCCTCTGTGGCTGCAGATGCCATTAACGAGGCGCTGTTTGATGAAATCGGAGATAATGTCCTGGAATGTGACGGAGAAAATATTACAGTGCTGGAAGATTACCGGGATGATATTATGCAAATGCTTGGAGGTAAGAACACATGAATGAGGACAATAAAAAAGTGCCTAAGCGGATTGCCCAAACCATTTTAAATTCCCTGAAAGGCGGCGTGGTGCCCAGGATCGGCCTGCCTTATATTACTGTGGGGAGAAAAAATGAGATCCAGGCCCTGCTTCATGATGTGGACATTATTGGAGAGGGCGGCGCTTCCTTTCGTTTTATTGTGGGAAAATACGGCTCAGGAAAGAGCTTTCTGATCCAGACGATCCGCAACTATGTAATGGACAAAGGATTTATTGTTGCCGATGCGGACCTGTCCCCGGAACGGCGGCTTCAGGGCACAAAGGGACAGGGGCTGGCAACTTACCGTGAGCTGATCAGCAACCTTTCTACAAAAACAAAACCGGAAGGCGGGGCCTTAACCCTGGTGCTGGACCGATGGATCAGCAGCGTTCAGACCCGGGCGGTGACGGAAACCGGCCTTGAGCCGGGAGATCCTGCCCTGACAAAGGCTGTGGATCAGAAGATTTATCAGGTGACTTCCGCGGTAAGCGAGTTGGTCCACGGCTTTGAGTTTGCACGGCTGCTTTCCTTGTATTATCATGCGTATATTGAAGGCAACGATGATATGAAAGGAAAGGTTGTGCGCTGGTTCCGCGGGGAATATGCCTTAAAGCGGGAAGCCAGGGAGGAGCTGGGCATTAATATGATCATTACCGATGATGACTGGTATGATTATCTGAAAATCTTTGCTGTGTTTTTCCGCCTGGCAGGATATACGGGAATGATGATCATGATTGATGAGCTGGTCAATCTTTATAAGATCCCCAATGCCATTACCCGGCAGTACAATTATGAGAAGCTTCTGACTATGTATAATGATACCCTTCAGGGGAAGGCCCGGTATTTGGGGATCATTATGGGAGCAACGCCCCAGGCCGTTGAAGATAAGCGGCGGGGACTGTACAGCTACGAAGCCCTTCGGTCCCGTCTGACAGAAGGAAAGTTTTCAAGGCCAGGCGCGCGGGATCTGCTGGCGCCGGTGATCCGCCTGGAGCCTTTGACGCCGGAGGAAATGCTTGTGCTTTGTGAAAAGCTTTCCCAAATGCATGCTCAGCTTTATGCCTATGAGCGCAGCCTTAACACCGGGGATCTGGTACGTTTTATTAAGCTGGAATACGGACGGATCGGCGCCGACCAGAACATTACCCCACGAGAGGTGATCCGGGACTTTATTGAGCTTTTGGATCTGCTGTATCAAAATCCGTCCATGACCATGGATGAGCTTTTACAGTCCGATGACTTTACCTTTGAAAAATCCCAGGCCGTTTCCGACCAGGCAGATGACAATTATGTGGAGTTTACGTTATGAATGTTTTTAACCGATATGCCCCATTTATCCAAGATTATATTTACCGCTCCGGCTGGCAGACGTTAAGAGGCGTGCAAAATGCCGCCGGTGATGCGATTTTCGGGACTCAGGATAATGTGCTCCTGACGGCATCCACTGCATCGGGAAAGACTGAAGCGGCATTTTTCCCGATCCTGACGCTGCTGGAGGAGGATCCGCCGGCCAGTGTGGGCGTTTTATATATTGCCCCCTTAAAGGCACTGATCAATGACCAGTTTGAACGGCTGGAGGAGTTGTGCCAGGAAGCTGGGATCCCGGTGACCCGGTGGCATGGGGATGCGCCCCAGAGCCGGAAGCGGAAGCTTCTTAAGAAGCCTTCCGGCATTTTGCAGATCACACCGGAATCTCTGGAATCCTTAATGATCAACAAGCATATGGAAATCCCGTCCCTGTTTGGGGATCTGCGGTTTATCGTTATTGACGAGATCCATTCCTTGCTGCGGGGAGACCGGGGCATGCAGACCTTCTGCCTTATTGAGCGGCTTTGCAGGCTGGCCGGGTGCAGCCCGCGAAGGGTGGGGCTTTCTGCAACCATTGGAAATCCGGAAGCCGCCGGGCGTTTTCTTGCCGCAGGCAGCGGACGGGGGACCATTATTCCCGGCTTTGACGGGGGTAAGGAAGTGTGGCGCCTGTCCATGGAGCATTTTTTTAATACAGACCCTCAGGCTGACGAGGGCAAGGCTGTGATGGAGGAAACGCCGGTTTTGGAGTTGGCCACAGATACTGCGCCTAAGGCGGCGGATCCGGGGATGGGGTATATTTTTGAACATACCCGGGGGAAAAAATGCCTGATCTTTACAAATTCCAGGGAAGAATGCGAGGCGGTCTGCCAAAGCCTGCGCCAGTATTGCGAGGCCAACCATGAGCCGGACCGGTTCCTGATCCATCACGGAAATCTTTCCGCTTCCTATCGGGAAAGTGCAGAGGAGGAGATGAAGGATGATGAGTCCCTTATGTCTGTGTGCGCCACGGCTACCCTGGAGCTGGGGATCGATATTGGGAAATTGGAGCGGGCCTTTCAGATTGACGCCCCGTTTACCGTGTCCGGATTTTTGCAGCGTATGGGCAGGACGGGACGTCGGGGAAGCCCTGCGGAAATGTGGTTTGTTATGCGGGAGAATCATCCTGAGCCACGAGCCATGCTTCCGGATATGATCCCATGGCATTTGATCCAGGGCATTGCATTGGTGCAGCTTTATATTGAGGAACGCTTTGTGGAGCCTCCAAGAACCGGGCGGCTGCCTTACAGCCTGCTGTACCACCAGACTATGAGTACCCTGGCTTCCTGCGGGGAGATGACGCCGGGAGAGCTTGCATCCCGGGTGCTTCCCCTGGCCTGCTTTCACACCATATCTCAGGAGGACTACCGTATTTTGCTCCGGCACCTGCTGGAAATTGACCATATTAGCCAGACGGAAAACGGAGGACTGATCGTAGGTCTTACGGGAGAGCGGATCGTCAATAACTACAAGTTTTATGCGGTATTTCAGGAAAATGTAGAATACAGTGTCCGGTCCGGGCCGGAAGAACTAGGGACCATCGTAAAGCCGCCGCCAGTGGGAGACAAAATCGCTATTGCCGGAAGGGTGTGGGTGGTAGAGGAGGTAGACCATAAAAAACGGGAGGTCTACTGTACCCTTGTAAAGGGAAATATCCCGGCCTATTTTGGCGATGTGGCAGGAGACATCCACACCCATATTTTAGAGCGCATGTATGGCGTTTTATGTGAAGAAAAAAACTATCCCTATTTGATGCGCCATGCTGTGTGCAGGCTTCATGAGGCCCGGGACACTTTTCAAAAATCCGGGATCAAGGGCCATCCCTTAGTGCATTTAGGGGGAAATATGTGGGCTTTATTTCCATGGCTTGGCAGCTATGCATTCCTGGCCTTAGAGCGGTTTTTAAAAATACGCTGCGGGAAGCGGCTGGGCCTTAAAGGCTTAAGTCCCTCAAGGCCCTACTATCTCCAGTTTACTATGAAGGTCAGTGAGGAAGAATTTTATCAGATCACAGCAGAGGAAGCAAAGAAAGACTTTGATCCTCTGGAGCTTGTTTACCCGAAAGAAGTTCCTGTTTTTGAAAAGTATGACGAGTACGTGCCTGAGGAATTGGTGCGTAAGGGCTTTTCCCTGGGGGTGCTGGATATTGAGGGGATGAAACAGCGGGTGATCGGATGGGAAAAATTACTGAAACTGTGAGTAATACAGCTTCGCATACAATCCGCCCTGTCTGAGCAGTGTTTCATGATTCCCCTGTTCCACAATATCGCCGCCGTGGACTACAAGAATGTGGTCGGCATTTTGGATGGTGGACAGGCGGTGGGCAATGACAAAGCATGTTTTTCCTTCCATAAGTGCGTACATGGCCTGCTGGATCTTTTCCTCTGTCTGGGTGTCCACATTGGAAGTGGCTTCATCTAAAATAAGCATTTTGGAGTCTAAAAGCATGGCCCGGGCGATGGTAAGCATTTGCTTCTGGCCTTTGGAAAGGCCGGAGCCGTCTCCGGTAAGGACAGTGTCATAGCCGTGGGGCATTTGCATAATGGCTTCATGAATATGGGCGGCCTTGCAGGCATTGACCACATCTTCCATAGTAGCATCCTCTTTTCCGTAGGAAATGTTTTCATAAATGGTGCCTGTAAACAGCCATGTGTCCTGAAGGACCATAGTGTAGGCCCGGCGGAGACTGCTGCGGGTAAGCTTGGAAATTTCTTTCCCGTCTACAGTGATGCTTCCGGACCAGGGATCATAAAAGCGCATCAGCAGGTTGATCAGCGTTGTTTTCCCTGCTCCGGTAGGCCCGACAATAGCTGTCAGGCTTCCGGGAGCGGCATGAAAGCTCAGGTCATGGATCACCGGCTGGCCGTCCAGATAGCCGAACTGAACATGATCCATACGCACATCCCCCTGAACATCTTTAAGTTCTATGGCGTCAGGTGCATCGGCAGGTTCCGGCGCCTCGTCAATAAGGCGGAAAACGCGTTCTGCGGCAGCAGTAGCCGACTGGAGTTCGCTTAAAATGTTGGCAGCCTCGTTAATGGGGCCGGAAAATTTCCGGGAATACAGCACAAAGGAGGACAGATTCCCAAGGGAAATACTTTGAAAAAGGTACAGGATCGCGCCAAGGACGCTGACAAGGGACAGTGACAGGTTATTAATAAAGTTGACGGACGGTCCGGTCATGCTTCCGTAATAGTCCGCATTGTAGTACGCGTCTACGGCTTCTGTATTTTTCACATCAAAACGTCCGATCATGGTTTCTTCCTGGTGGTAAGCTTTGATGGTTTTCTGGCCGCTGATGATTTCCTCAGAATAGCCGTTAAGTTCCCCAAGCTTGGCTGACCGCTTCCTGAAAAGAGGGCGTACCTTCCGGGTCATGTACCGGGTCAGGAAAATGGATGCCGGGATAGTAATGGCAAACACGGATACAAGTAGCGGGGCGATCAAAAGCATCATGATCAGGGATCCGATCACAGTAATAACACTGGTGCAGATCTGGAGAAGGTCATTGGACAAAGAGGCATTGACCGTGTCAATATCATAGGAAATACGGCTGACAATGTCTCCGGTCTGGGTTTTGTCAAAGTAGCCTACAGGCAGCCCCATTAATGTATGAAATACATCCTTGCGCATTTGGTAAATAATACGCTGGCTGAACCGGATGGTGATCCGGGTCAGAATGTACATGAGCAGCGAGGACACGGCGTAAAAAAGGATCATTAATCCTGCATAGAAAAAGACTTTTGGAAAGTCAACATCGTTAGGGCCGTGGATGGCGTCAATAGCATAGCCGGACAGCATTGGCCCGATGAGCCCAAGCAGGTTGCTGACAATGGTAAGGAATAAGGCCAGAAACAGCAGCCATTTGTAGCGGTATAAATAGCTCCACAGGCGGATCAGCACATAGCGTCGGTCTCTGGGCTTTTCTTTGGTATATTTTTCGTCCTCCGCAGACACGCTGCCTTTTCCGAAAAATGAAAAGGTATTTGCTTTTTCTTGTTTTCTTTCACGGTCTTTTGTTTTTTCAAATGTTTCCTTCCGGCGCACCGTCCTCACCTCCTTTGCTGTTTAATGGGTTTATTTTATGAACGTTTGGGCTGCTTTTTTCAGGATTGCGGTCATCCTGTCCCATTTGGGAAATGCTGATTTTTTGGTAGGCAGGGCAGGAGGCCATCAGCTCATCATGAGTGCCATAGCCGATCTCACGGCCATTTTCCAGCACAAGGATATGATCAGCATGACGGATGGAGCTGGCCCGCTGAGCCACGATAATGGTTGTGGTTTCACTGAAATTTTTAGCCAGAGCCTGGCGCAGCCGTGCGTCTGTCTGGTAATCCAGGGCGCTGGAGGAATCGTCTAAGATCAGGATCTGAGGGTGGGCGGCCAATGCCCGGGCAATCAGCACCCGCTGTTTTTGTCCGCCGCTTAAGTTAGAGCCGCGGATCGTCAGGCGGCTTTTGGCGCCGTCCTCCAGTTCCCGGATAAATGGCCGTGCCTGAGCGCAATCAATAGCCTGCTCAATGGCTTCATCGTCCATTTCCCGGCCAAAACGGATATTTTCTTCAATGGTATCGGCAAACAGTACATCATTTTGGAAAACAATGCCGAACTTTTCATGAAGCTCTCCTAAAGGAATCCCCTGAATATCATCGCCGTCAATACGGATCGTTCCTTCATCCGGATCGTAGAAGCGGATCAAAAGGTTAATGACCGTGCTTTTGCCGCAGCCGGTAGCGCCGATAATGCCCAGTGTTTCTCCTTTCTTTAAGGCAAAGGAAATATCGGATACAACTTCCGACCGTCCCACATGATAGGCAAAGGATACATGGTCAAATTCAATGTGATAAGGAGAATCCCTGTGATCCTTTTGGGAAAGATGAAGATCCTCCGGCGTGTCCAGCACATCACTGATCCGTCTGGCAGAGGCGGAGCCTTTGGAAAACATCATAAACATACGGTTAATGGATAAAAGGGCATTTAATATAATAGTAAAGTAGGTCAAAAAGGCCAGGATCGTTCCCGGCTGGGTGTGACCGGCATTGACCCGGAAGGCTCCGGCGACAACAACAAGTGTCAGGCCCAGGTTCAGGAAAAGGTTCATTAATGGGCTGCTGGCCGCCATAGTGACGGAAGCTTTTGTTTCTTTTTCAACAATATTTTTGTTGGCCTCATCAAAACGGTTTTTCTCGTACTCTGTTTTGGACAGTGCCTTAATGACCCGGATACCGGAGGCATTTTCCCGCACGACCCGGACCATCCGGTCCACAGCCTGCTGAAGCCGGGTATATAACGGGATGCCCTTCCGGGAAATATAAAATACCGTAACACCGACAAAAGGCAAAACGGCCATAAGCACTAATGTGAGGACCGGTTCCATAAACATGGACATGGCAATGCCGCCTAAAAGCAGGATAGGCGCACGAATGCCCAGACGCTGCATCATACCGATCATCTGGTGGATATTGTAAGTGTCAGAAGTCAGCCGGGATTCCAGGGATGCGATAGTAAATGTATCGGTCTGCCGGCAGGAAAGATAAGAAATCTTCCGGAAAAGATCATGTCGCATGCGCTGGGTTGTATCCCTGGCCACGCGGGCTGCCATCCGGTTGGCAACTACGTTGCCTGTCCAGGCGATAACGGAACAGACCAGCATAAGAAAACCGTAAAATAAAATTTCCCCCATATTTTCTTTTGGCACGATCACATCGATCAGATAGGACAGGATCCATGGCAAAAACAGATCCATGATCGTCCCGGTAAATTTAATGGTAACCCCCAGGATCATGCGGGGAACATAGGGGCGCAGATAAAAAAATACCTTCTTCAAACCAATGCCTCCTCGGTTGATGATTACCGCAGCCCGTAGGCATACGGCCGTATAATTAGGCGGCACACAATATTGCGGATGCAATTATTGTATATGCAACTATATAAAATAAGCATACTCTTACAGAGGGGAAAAGTCAATGGATTTTTCCTATTGACATGTACATTCCTGAGTGTTATGCTAACAGCGTCAGGAGCGTATACAGCTCCATTGGATCTAAGATGAAAAAGAGGTGAAACAATGATTATTCGATAATCTGAGACGAAAAGATACTGACAAATTTGCAGGGCGATATGTGCAGGCTTTGGAAAAACAGCCTTTACGAAAATGTCTGTCAGCGGGACGATTAAAGTCTGTCCCGGGCCAAGCTGTGTCCCTGGACCAGTTCCTTTTGGAGAAAGATTATCGTATATATCATTGCTATATTCAGCGGCAGCATTTTTTGCCGGAAGGTGGGATGTGTCAGGTGTTTTAAAACCATGGCACGTTTCATATGAAGTTGTCCGGCAGCAGAGCAAGGCGGTGGCCTTGCAGCATGCAGCAGGATGACTTCCTGTGTCCGTCTGCCCAAAAACCATAGGATGCATAGATACGGCCCTTTCTCCGCAGGTGGGAAAGGGCCGCTGCTTTTTGAGGGAAAGTTTGCGAAGCTGGTATACGGACACGATCGCCCGTCCGGATATAAGAAACGGGGGATGCGTATATGCTTCAGATTAAGAATTTAACAATATCACATAAAAAAGACTTAAAAACATTAGTACAGGATTTTACATGGACATTAAATCCGGGAGATAAAGCGGCGGTCATTGGGGAGGAAGGCAATGGCAAGTCTACATTTTTAAAGCTTTTGTATGATCCGGGGCTGGTGGAAGATTATGTGGAGTATTCCGGTGAGATTTATAAAGGCAATTTAAAGCTGGGCTATCTGCCGCAGGAGCTGGACCGGCGCTACAGCGCTATGAGCATTTTAAATTTCTTTGAGGAATGCGATGCATTTTATCAGTATACCTATAATGAGCTGTCAGATATTGCCCGGGGCCTTGGCCTTGACGCTCAGATGTTTTTCAGTGACCAAAAGATGGGAACTTTATCCGGCGGTGAAAAGGTAAAGCTTGGGATGGCAAAGATTCTGGCGGAAAATCCGGATGTGCTGCTCCTTGATGAGCCGTCCAATGACATTGACCTGGAAACCTTAACATGGCTGGAAACATTTATTAAAAACTATGATCGGCCTATTTTATATGTATCTCATGATGAAACGCTTTTGGAAAATACAGCCAATGTGATCATCCATTTTGAACAGCTTCGGAGAAAAACATTGCCCCGCCATACGGTGGCCCGGTCGGATTACGGGTCTTATGTGCGGGAGCGTCTGGCAAAAATGGATCATCAGGCCCAGATGGCGCGGAAAGAGGAAAGTGATTATAAAAAACAGCAGGAGCGGTACCGCCAGATCATGCAGAAGGTGGAGCATCAGCAAAGCAGTATATCCCGTCAGGATCCCCATGGAGGACGGCTGCTGAAGAAAAAAATGCATGCAGTAAAGTCTATGGGACGGCGTATGGAGCGGGAGCATGAAGGCATGACCCAGATGCCGGATACAGAGGATGCCATTATGCCTTCATGGATCGGGGATACAGGACTTCCTGCCGGAAAGACGGTGCTGGATTTTTACAGAGACATCCTTTATGCCCCGTCAGAGCCGGAGCGGATCCTTGCTAAAGACATTCATTTAAAGATCGTCGGGCCGGAAAAGCTTTGTATCGTAGGGCCTAATGGTGCGGGAAAAACCACCCTTTTGCGTATGATCGCCCGGGAGCTTTTAGAGCGGAAGGATATTCGGGCCGTTTATATGCCTCAAAATTATGAGGATCAGATGGACTTTTCCATAACTCCGGTGGATTTTCTTGAAACTACCGGAGAGAAGGCGGCCATCAGCCGGGTGCGAACATTTCTTGGAAGCATGAAATATACCCCTGATGAAATGTTCCACCCTATCCGGGATCTTTCCGGGGGACAAAAGGCAAAGCTGTTTTTTGTAAAAATGATCCTGGATGGGGCCAATGTGCTTGTGCTGGATGAGCCGACCCGAAATTTTTCGCCCCTTTCCAATCCGGTGATCCGCCAGATCCTTCAGGAATTTCAGGGCTGTATTATCAGCATTTCCCATGACCGGAAATATATTTCTCAGGTGTGTGACCGGGTCTGCCGCTTCACACCTCATGGGCTGGATCCGGCGTAGCCGTACAGGGCGCCGGATTGCCGGTCTGACAGGCCAGGCTTAAGGCAGCCAGCGCCTGGGCCGGAAGATAGAAAAACCACACAAAAAAAGCACAGATAAAGGGAACAATGCACACAGGCCTTTGACCTGCATTGCCGGGTTTGAAATCCATGGTTTTAACCTCCTGCAAGTAATATACGCTGCTTTTGGGGCGGAATATACATGGGATAAAATGAGAATAGGAGATGGTTTTATGTTAAAGGCAACCGCACTGGCAGAAAACAGGGACGGTCACGGACTTTTAGGGGAGCATGGCCTGTCCGTTTATATTGAGTACGGCAGTACAAAGCTGCTGTTAGATGCCGGAACTACAGAACTTTTTGCAGATCATGCCAAAGCTTTGGGGATCCATCTGGAAAATGTTGACATTGCTGTGCTGTCTCATGCCCATTATGATCACAGCGGCGGCTTTGAACGTTTTTTCAGGGAAAACTCAAAGGCCGGGCTATGGCTTAGGGAAAGCTGCAAGGAAAACTGCTACCGTCAGTCCTCAAAAGGCATGAAATATATTGGGATACCCAGGGGATTTTTAGAAACTTACAGGGAACGGCTGCATTTTATCCGGGAAGATACGGCCCTTGCTCCCGGCATCTGGAGCATTGGCCATCATATGGACCATATGGCGGAAAAAGGCCAAAGGGCGAAAATGTACCGTCAGGAAAACGGGGAATGGAAATTTGACGATTTTTCCCATGAGCAGAGCCTTGTATTTGAAACCGACCGGGGGCTGGTTATTTTTAACAGCTGCTGTCATGGCGGCCCGGGGGACATTATCCGGGAGACCGGCGCGCGGCCATGCCTTGGGAATCGTCCGGTGTATGCCCTGGTGGGCGGCTTTCATTTAAAGGATATTATGCGGGATCCCTCCATGAATGGGGAGGAGAAGCGCCAAAAGATCCATATGCTTGGACGGGATCTTTTAGACAGTGGCTGCGCCCGCTTTTACACCGGGCACTGTACAGGGGATGAGGCATTTGAATGCTTAAAAGAGGTGCTTGGGGACCGGCTTTATTACTTTGGGACCGGAGACTGTATAGAGTTTCAGTAGAAGTTAAGATGAAAACAAAAAGGCCCGCCGGGACGCGTCCCGGCGGATACCTGTTTTTTTATTTATTATTTGTTTTTGTCTCAGACAGTTTCATGGCACGTACCTTTAATGGAAGGCCAAACAGGTTGATGAAACCGGAAGCGTCATGGTGGTCATACAGATCGCCGGTAGTAAAGCTTGCCAGAGACTCGCTGTATAAGGAGTAAGGTGATGTGGTGCCGGCTTTAATAATATTGCCTTTGTAAAGCTTAAATTTCACTTCACCGGTAACATACTGCTGGGTCGATGTTACAAAAGCCTGGATCGCTTCGCGAAGGGGAGTGAACCATTTTCCTTCATAAACAACCTGAGCAAGCTTGTTGCCAAGATCCTTCTTCACTTCCATAGTCGCGCGGTCTAAGATCAGTTCTTCTAACTGGCGGTGTGCTTCCATAAGGATCGTTCCACCGGGAGTTTCATAAACACCTCTGGACTTCATGCCGACCACACGGTTTTCAACAATATCAATAATACCGATGCCGTGTTTTCCGCCAAGCTCATTTAACTTGGTAATGATCTGGGAAACTTTCATTTCTTTGCCGTTAAGTGTTTTTGGAACACCGGCCTCAAAAGTCATAGTCACATACTCTGGTTCATCGGGAGCCTTTTCAGGGCTTACGCTTAATACAAGGAGATGGTCGTAGTTAGGCTCGTTGGCAGGATCTTCCAGTTCAAGGCCTTCGTGGCTGATGTGCCATAAGTTCCGGTCACGGCTGTAGCTGGAATCCGGAGAAAAGGGCAGATCGATGCCATGCTTTTTGCAGTATTCGATTTCATCTTCACGGGACTGCATGGTCCACAGATCGGTCATACGCCATGGAGCGATGATCTTAATGTCCGGAGCCAGGGCTGTAATGCTCAGCTCAAAACGGATCTGGTCGTTGCCTTTTCCTGTAGCGCCGTGGCAGATAGCAACAGCGCCTTCCTTGCGGGCGATTTCCACAAGCTTTTTGGCAATGACCGGGCGGGCCATACTTGTGCCGAGGAGGTATTTATTTTCATAAACAGCATCGGCCTGTACGCATGGCATAATAAAATCATCACAAAATTCATCAATAACATTTTCAATATATAATTTAGAAGCGCCGGACATTTTTGCCCGCTGTTCCAGACCATCCAGTTCGTTGCCCTGTCCGCAGTCTACGCAGCAGCAGATAACATCGTAATCAAAGGTTTCCTTTAACCAAGGGATGACAGCGGTGGTGTCCAGTCCGCCGGAATATGCTAAAACGACTTTTTCTTTCATAGTATTACCTCCTGAAATGATTTTTCACAGTGTATGTATGGGGGCGGCCCCCGAATGTTCGTGAATTAAATATACACGATAGTGAATAAAAATGCAACACCAAATTTGCTGAAAAATGTATTTTTATTAATTTTTGCTGCATAAATACCGGAAAATATGCATATTCCCGGAAATATCTGCAAAAAACCCGGGAAAAACAGGGGTTGACCAAATCAAAGGTATACATCCCATAGTTATAATTACCAATATCACACAGGTTTTTTTGGCTAAACTTATGGAAAATTTATCTTTACTAACCGGGAAAGATGGTTTAATATATATGCAGTACATTTTTGAAGTGATTCAGAGAATGCATAAAAATACAAAAACAGATAGGGTGAGACGGATGATAAAAGTAGGTATTATCGGCGCGACCGGCTATGCCGGACAGGAGCTGGTGCGTATTTTGCTCGGGCATAAATATGCACAGATCGTATGGTACGGTTCCAGAAGCTATATTGATAAAAAGTATTCCGATGTTTTTGGCAACATGTTCCGGCTGGCAGACAGCAAGTGCCTGGATGATAATATGGAAGAACTGGCTGATGCGGTGGATGTGATCTTTACGGCAACGCCCCAGGGACTGTGTGCAGGCCTTGTGAATGAGGATATATTAAATAAAGTAAAGATCGTGGATTTAAGCGCAGACTTTCGTATTAAAGATGTGTCTGTCTATGAAAAATGGTATGGTATTACCCATAAAAGCCCTCAGTTTATTAATGAGGCGGTTTACGGTTTGTGCGAGATCAACCGTGAGGCTGTAAAGCAAGCACGCCTTGTGGCCAATCCGGGCTGCTATACCACATGCTCCATACTGTCCGCCTACCCGTTAATGAAGGAAGGGCTCATCGATCCCCAGTCGCTGATCATTGACGCCAAGTCCGGCACCAGCGGCGCAGGGCGGGGAGCAAAGGTAGATAATCTGTACTGTGAGGTTAATGAAAACATTAAAGCCTACGGCGTGGGGACCCACCGCCATACACCGGAGATTGAGGAACAGCTGGGGTATGCTGCCGGACAGCCGGTGGTTGTCAGCTTTACCCCCCATCTTGTACCTATGAACCGGGGAATTTTAGTGACAGCCTATGCATCCCTGGCAAAGGACGCTTCCTGGAAAGATCTGCGGGCTGCCTATGAAAAGTATTATGGAAATGAAAAGTTTATCCGCCTGCTGGATGAAAATGTCTGCCCTCAGACCCGATGGGTGGAAGGCAGCAATTATGTGGATATTAATTTTAAGATCGATCCCCGGACAAAACGGGTGATCATCATGGGGGCCATTGATAATCTGGTCAAAGGTGCTGCCGGACAGGCAGTCCAGAACATGAACCTGATGTTTGGGCTGGATGAGGCAGAGGGACTGAACCTGGTGCCGATGTTCCCGTAATGTAATAATAGAAAGGTTTGACATTATGACGATTCGGACAATGACCATCAGGGATTATGACGGACTGAGAAAGCTGTGGCTTGGCATCGAAGGCTTTGGCATCCGCAGTATTGATGATTCTTTGGAAGGGGTGGAACGGTTTCTCAAAAGAAATCCCACGACCAGTGTGGTAGCTGAGGACAAGGGAGAGATCGTAGGCAGTATTTTATGCGGCCATGACGGGCGGACCGGTTATTTTTACCATGTATGTGTCCGGTCGGATTACCGGATGCACGGCATTGGAAAGTCCATGGCAGATGCTGCAGCCCGGGCCCTGAAGGAAGAACATATTAATAAGGTGGCGCTGATCGCCTTTACGGAAAATAAAGTGGGAAATACATTCTGGCAGGATATTGGCTGGAATGAGCGGGTGGATGTCAACTACTATGAGCTTCCCATGAATGAAAACAATGTCACCGTATTTAACAGGAGGGATTTCCATGATAACAGTAATTGAAGGAAGTGTTACTGCTGCCAAAGGCTTTGAAGCAGCTGCAGCAGCCGCACAGATTAAATATAAAGACCGCACAGATATGGCGCTGATCTACAGCCAGGTTCCGGCCGTAGCTGCCGGGACTTTTACCACCAATGTAGTTAAGGCCGCGCCGGTTTTGTGGGACCAGAACATTGTGTACCACTCGCCAAAGGCTCAGGCGGTGGTGATCAACTCCGGCATTGCCAATGCATGTACGGGAAAAGAGGGCATGGGCTATTGCCAGGATATTGCCGATAAGACGTCCCAGGTGCTGGGTATTGACGCGGACAGCGTTCTTGTAGCCTCCACCGGCGTTATCGGCATGCAGCTGCCCATGGACCGTATGGCCCATGGCATTGAGCTTTTGGCCCAGGCAAAGTCAGACACTTTGGAGGCCGGAGATGCGGCTGCCCATGCTATTATGACCACAGACACAGTGTCCAAGCAGATTGCTGTAAAGACTGTGATCGGCGGCAGGGAAGTAACTGTTGGCGGTATGTGCAAGGGCTCCGGCATGATCCACCCCAATATGTGTACCATGCTCAGCTTTATTACAACCGATGCGGCCATTTCCAAAGAGCTGCTCCAGGAAGCTTTAAGCGACAGTATTGTGGATACATACAACATGGTTTCTGTGGACGGCGATACATCCACCAATGATACGGTCCTCCTTTTGGCCAACGGTATGGCCAAAAATCCTGTGATCACCGAGAAAAACAGCGACTATGACGCTTTTAAGGAAGCTTTGGACTATGTGAATACGGTCCTTGCCAAAAAGATCGCAGGGGACGGGGAAGGCGCTACGGCCCTTTTTGAAGTAACGGTCACAGGCGCCAAAGATAAGGCCCAGGCCGTTACCCTGGCCAAGTCAGTAGTTACCTCCAGCCTTGTAAAGGCGGCAATCTACGGCCATGACGCTAACTGGGGCCGGATTTTATGCGCTATGGGTTATTCCGGCGCCGATTTTGACCCGGAAAAGGTGGATCTGTACTTTGAAAGCGCTGCCGGAAAGCTCCAGATCATTAAAGACGGCGTTGCTTTAGATTACAGTGAGGAAGAAGCAACAAAGATCCTGTCTGAAAGCGAAGTGACCGCCCTGGCAGATATAAAAATGGGCAGCGCTTTTGCAACCGCCTGGGGCTGCGATCTGACTTATGATTATGTAAAGATCAATGCAGACTATCGTTCCTGAGGGAGGATGAAAAACATGGATAAGAGTATGGATAAATATTTGGAAAAAGCACAGGTGCTTATTGAAGCCCTTCCGTATATACAGCGGTTTAACCGCAAGATCATTGTTGTAAAGTACGGCGGCAGCGCCATGGTAGACGAGGCGCTTAAAAAAGATGTGATCGCAGACGTTACGCTCCTTAAGCTGGTTGGCTTTAAGCCGATCATTGTTCACGGCGGCGGCAAGGAGATCAGCAAATGGGTAGAAAAGGCAGGAATGACCCCTAAATTTGTCAACGGCCTGAGAGTTACGGATGAGGTTACCATGGAGATTGCCGAGATGGTTTTAAACCGGGTCAACAAATCCCTTGTACAGATGGTGGAGCAGTTAGGCGTGCGTGCGGTAGGTATTTCCGGCAAGGACGGCGGCCTGCTTAAGGTGGAGAAAAAGTATTCCAATGGCCAGGATATTGGCTTTGTGGGCGACGTAAAGTCTGTGAATCCTAAAGTATTATATGACCTTTTGGAAAAGGATTTCCTGCCTATTGTGTGCCCGATTGGCATGGACGAGGATTATAACACGTATAATATTAACGCCGATGATGCGGCCTGTGCCATTGCCCGGGCGGTAAATGCGGAAAAGCTGGCCTTTCTTACAGATATTGAAGGGGTTTATAAGGATCCGGAGGATAAAAACACTTTGATCTCTGAGCTGCGCATTGAGGAAGCCCGCAAGCTTATTGGCAATGGTTTTATTGGCGGCGGCATGCTGCCCAAGCTGAACAACTGTATTGAAGCTATTGAAAATGGCGTATCCAGGGTGCATATCCTGGACGGACGTATTCCCCACTGTCTCCTTCTGGAAATCTTTACAAACAAAGGCATTGGAACCGCTATTTTAGGCGATGAGGAAAGCAGGTATTATCATGAAGACGAATGAATATATGGAACTGGGAGAAAAGTATATTCTCCATACCTATAACCGTTATCCCGTTGTTTTTGAAAAGGGCGAGGGCGTTTACCTGTATGATGTGGAAGGAAAAAAATATCTGGACTTTGCCGCAGGTATTGCAGTATTTGCCTTAGGCTATGGGAACAAGGCTTATAATGATGCGTTAAAAGACCAAATTGATAAGATCATCCACACATCCAATCTGTATTATAATGTGCCTGCCGTAGAGGCCGCTGAGAAGGTGGCAAAGGCTACCGGCCTTTCCAAGGTATTTTTTACCAACAGCGGTACAGAGGCCATTGAAGGCGCTATTAAGGCAGCCCGCAAATATGCATGGCTGAAGGATCACTCTACAGATCATGAGATCATCGCCATGAATAATTCCTTCCACGGCCGCAGCATGGGCGCCTTAAGCGTGACAGGAAATTCCCATTATCAGGAGCCTTTTAAGCCGCTGATCGGGGGCATTAAGTTTGCAGATTTTAATGACCTGGACAGCGTTAAGGCCCAGGTGACGGATAAAACCTGTGCCATTATCCTTGAGCCGGTCCAGGGCGAAGGGGGCATATACCCGGCAGACCCGGACTTCCTTAAAGGCCTGCGCCAGCTGTGCGATGAAAAGGACATCCTTCTTATTTTTGATGAGATCCAGTGCGGTATGGGACGTACAGGTACCATGTTTGCCTGCCAGGCCTACGGCATTTTGCCGGATATTATGACCTGTGCCAAGGCATTAGGCTGCGGTATTCCCGTAGGAGCCTTTGTCCTTAATGAAAAGACCGCCGCAGCGTCCTTAGTTCCCGGAGACCATGGCACCACCTATGGGGGCAATCCTCTGGCCTGCGCCGCAGTGAACAAGGTGTTTGAGCTTTTTGAAACAGAGCATATTCTGGAAAATGTTAAAACAACCGGGGCGTATTTGGAAGAAAAGCTGGATGCTCTTGTACAAAAACATGACTGCTTAAAAGAGCGCCGCGGCCGCGGCCTTATGCAGGGCATTGTCGTGGAAGGCCGTCCGGTAGGAGAGATCGTAACAAAGGCCCTTGAAAACGGCCTGGTGGTGATTACTGCCGGAACCAATGTTTTGCGCTTAGTCCCGCCGCTGGTGATCACTCCGGCCCATGTGGACGAAATGGTGGAAAAATTGGAAAAATGCCTGTAAGCATTTATTTTACGGAAATCCCGTAAGGGTATCGAATTTTTAGAAGAATAATGAATAAGCGTTTTCAGGGGCAGGTACGGCTATTTTGGGGCCGTGCCTGCCCCTGTTTGGTTGTTTTTATGCCAGGACAATGGGCCTTAAACATTGGCCGGAGAAAGACGAAAGGAAGGGCGAATAAATATCCTTCACAGGGTTACACTATGTTTGTAATAAAAAATGTGGAGGTGTGTTAAAATGATGGGCGTGATCATCGCTTTGATCTCCGGCGCTTTAATGAGTGTCCAGGGTGTTTTTAATACAGAAGTGACAAAACAGACAAGTATATGGGTTTCCAACAGCTGGGTACAGTTTACGGCCCT
The DNA here is from genome assembly GCA_018711005.1 of Candidatus Scybalocola faecigallinarum. Lineage (GTDB taxonomy): Bacteria > Bacillota > Clostridia > Lachnospirales > Lachnospiraceae > Catenibacillus > Catenibacillus faecigallinarum. Next base: position 86,934 of record DVIT01000027.1, read on the forward strand.
TTTAGTGTGTTTGGGGGCCTGGCTGTTTAAAGGACGGGAAAGCTTTGGAAAGCTGATGCAGGTCAGCCCTAAATATTTGCTTTTGGGCGGCGTTTTGGGCGCGTTTATTACATTGACGGTGATCATGAGTATGGATCAGCTTGGCCCGGCAAAGGCGGCGCTGCTGATTGTTGTTGCCCAGCTGGCCGTGGCCTATGTGATCGAGCTGTTTGGCCTTTTTGGTATGGAAAAGGTTGATTTTCAGTGGTCAAAGCTTATCGGGCTGGCGGTTGCCATTGGCGGGATCATTATTTTTAAATGGGAATAGGAAAAGTGCTTGTTTTTACCCCGGTTATTATGTAAAATAAGAGTGTATGGTTTATAAAACAGAAAACTTTCCTGACTTTTAGCACAGCATGGATGTATGAACACGGCATGTGTGCTTAGGGCATGACGCCCTTAAAGAAAGGAAGGGATTTTGTGTTAAAGTTATCTTCAAAGCAAAAAAAATGGGTGATGCGCCTGATGGCGGTGTTTTTTGCCATAGTCTGCGGGCTTGCATATCACGCCGGGTGCAGCAGGGCTTCGGAAGAACCGTTGGCCGGACTGGAAACCATAGCCCCTTTGGATGATGGCGGGGCTTTTCAGTCACAAAGTTCTTATGAGTCTGGCACAGAGGATGAAAGCCAGGCATTCGCTTCCCAAAATGGATCCGGGAGTTCTCCGCAAGAGTCGGTATGTGAAGAAATTTATGTGTATGTTTGCGGCTATGTGCAAAGTCCGGGAGTTTATGCCCTTGGGCCGGGAGCCAGGATTTATGAGGCTATTGAGGCCGCAGGCGGTATGGCTGAGGAGGCAGACGCCAGCTATGTGAACCTGGCCCAGGTGGCTGAGGATCAGATGCAGATTTATATTCCCTCTTTAGAGGAGACCGCATCCGGGACATTTGCCAGAGATACGGCCGGCACGGACGGCAGCATGGAGGAAGGCGGCCAGGCGATGGTGAATATTAATACAGCCTCTGCAGACCAGCTGGATGCGCTTCCCGGGATTGGCCCGTCCAAAGCAGAAGATATTATAAACTATAGGGAAGAACATGGAGGATTTTCTTCCGTTGAGGAGCTAATGGATATTCCGGGAATCAAAAGCGGGATATTTGATCAGATAAAAGATTTGGTGACAGTGGATTGAGGTAAAAAGATGGATAGAAAAGTTTTGGTTGTAGATGACGAAAAGCTCATCGTCAAAGGACTTAAGTTTACGTTGGAACAGGATAACATGGAAGTGGATGTGGCCTATGACGGAAAGGAAGCCCTTGAAAAGGCAAGGGATAACCAGTATGACATTATTTTGCTGGATGTAATGCTTCCGGAGCTGAACGGATTTGAGGTATGCCAGCAGATCCGGGATTTCTCCGATGTGCCTATTATTATGATCACTGCCAAAGGGGATGACATGGATAAGATCCTTGGGCTGGAATACGGGGCCGATGATTATATTACAAAGCCTTTTAATATTTTGGAGGTAAAGGCAAGGATCAAGGCCATTATGCGCCGGGTTAATAACAAGCGTCATAAAGTAGAGGAGGCGGCCTCCAACGTGATTGTCTCCGGGGATATGCGCATTGACCTGGACAGCCGCCGGGTATTTATTGAGAATAAAGAAGTGAACCTGACGGCAAAAGAGTTCGACCTTTTGGAGCTTTTGATCACAAATCCCAACAAAGTATATAACCGGGAAAAGCTTTTGAATCTTGTGTGGGGATATGATTATCCCGGCGATGTGCGGACCGTGGATGTGCATGTGCGCCGCCTGAGAGAAAAGATTGAAAAGAATCCAAGTGAACCAAAATATATACATACAAAATGGGGTGTTGGCTATTTCTTCCAGAAGTAAACATAAAAAGAAAAGACGGCTGGGCTTTCTCCACAGCATGTGCTTTCGGCTCATATTCATCACGATTGTAGTGACGGTGGTTCCCATTTTTGTGATGCGGGGGACTCTGCTGCTTAATGTGGCAGATAAGCTTTGGAGCGAGCGGGTAGACAGTATTGAAAGCCAGAGCCATTTCCTGGCAGGACAGCTTTTGGAGCTGAATTATTTTGACGGAGAAAACCGTACGATCATTAACAGTCTTATATCTCAGCTGGACGCCATTTATGACGGACGGGTCATTGTTGTGGATGAGGATTACACGGTTTTGAAGGATTCCTATTCAAGGATCAATGATAAGAAGGTGATCAGCCCCCAGGTGGTTTCCTGTATGAACGGTCAGGAGACAGAACCGGTGTATGATGAGGTTTACGATATGGTGGAGATCATTGTACCGGTTACCGGGGAGGACGGCACAGCAATCCGGGGACTGATCATTATTGATGCGTCTACACTGGATCTGACTGAGACCTATAACGACATTAAGCAGATGAGCCTGTGGATCGCTATGGGCTTTTCTGTGATCCTTATTGCCCTTGCGGTACTGATCGGGCGGATCTTTACAAAGCCATTTAAAAATGTGGCCCGATCCATTAACCGTATTTCCGAAGGTTATTTTGACGAGGAAGTCCATTTAAAGGGACCTGCGGAGATTGAAACGATTTCCGATGCCTTTAACGTTATGTTAAAGCGCCTTAAGGAGCTGGAGGATTCCCGGCAGGAGTTTGTTTCCAATGTATCCCATGAGCTTAAGACACCGCTGACGTCCATGAAGGTGCTGGCGGATTCCCTGAATACACAGTCTGATGTGCCGGTAGAGCTGTACCAGGAATTTATGCAGGATATTGTCGTGGAGATCGACCGGGAAAATGCCATTATTAATGACCTTTTGTCCCTGGTGAAGATGGATAAAAAGGCCGGGGACCTGAACATCTCCACAGTTAATATTAATGAAATGCTTGAGCTGATCTTAAAGCGGCTGAAGCCGGTGGCAGCAAAGCGCAATATTGAAATGGTCCTGGAAAGCTTCCGTCCGGTGACGGCTGAGTGTGACGAGATGAAGCTGACTCTGGCATTTACCAATCTGGTGGAAAATGCCATTAAGTACAATGTTGCCGGAGGCTGGGTTCAGGTGTCCCTGGATGCGGATCACAAGTATTTTTATGTGAAAGTTTCAGATTCCGGTATCGGCATCCCGGAGGAACTGTATGATAAGATTTTCGAGCGGTTTTACCGGGTAGATAAGGCCCGTTCCAGAGAAACGGGAGGTACGGGACTGGGACTTGCCATTACTAAAAATATCGTGCTGATGCATGATGGGGCGATCAAAGTAAAAAGTAAAGAAGACGAAGGCACCACATTTACGGTCAGGATCCCTCTGACTGTGGTATCCTGACGGTCCGATGTGCAGGAGGTGCTTTATGAAAAAGTTAAAATATGTGTTGTTTTTCCTGCTGGCATCGGCGTTGATGCTGGCAGGCTGTAAAAATAATGCAGGCAGTGCCCAGGAAAAGGCAGACGGCATTGTGGAGCGGTCTGTGGTGGACTCTGCCTATAAGGTATACTATATTAATGAAGATGATGTACACATTGAAGGCCTGCCGATGATCTATACATCGGAGACGCCGGAGCAGCTGATCAGCGAGTGCCTGACCAGCCTGGCTGCGCAGCCGGAGGATGAAAGCCTTAAACCGGCGATCCCGGAAAATGTGGCCGTGGAGGACAGTGTTTACGACAGTGTGACCAAGCAGGTGGATGTTTATTTTAACAGCGCCTACAGCCAGATCCCTAAAAATGAGGAAATTCTGGTACGGGCATCGGTTGTAAAGACACTGACCCAGTTTGACGGTGTTATTGATTATGTCCAGTTTTTTGTGGACGGCACAGCATTAACCGAAAGCGACGGCCGGCCCATGATCATGATGGAGTCGGATTTTGTGGAAAGCACAATGACGGATGTGAAGCGTCTGAACCAGGAGACGATACGCCTTTATTTTGCCAGCTCTGACGGGAGCCGCCTTGTGGCAGAGGATGTTTACATCCACTATTCCAAAAGCTACTCTCTGGAGCAGGTGATCGTGGAAAGCCTGATCTCCGGGCCCATTTCCGAGACGCTTAATCCCACCCTTTCCCCGGATGTCAAGCTGTATGATGACATTAGTGTGACAGACGGGACATGCTACGTGGACTTTAACCAGAGATTTTTGGACCGGATCAATGACCAGAGCTTTGCGATCAATGTGTATTCTGTCGTTAATTCGCTGACAGAGCTGGATTATATTGACCAGGTGCAGATCATGATCGACGGAGAGATTGTGGCGGGAAACGACGAAGCCATTTCCCTGGCCAGTCCCATTTCCCGCAACGAGGACATGATCGTAAAAACTCAGGATACGCCTCCTGTCGTGGAAAGCAGCGAACAGGAGACGACTTAACCAGTATAAGGAGTGTTTTATGGTATTAAGGCCTGTACTATGGCTTGGGCTGGCCTATATTGCAGGAGAGATACTGGTATGGATGAAGTTTGCGGACCCGGCAGTGTGGATATGGATGGCATGCTCCTGTCTGTGTCTTACAGCCGCTGCGGGTCTTATAATGAACAAGAGATTATATACATTTTTTACAGGCAGATCACCCGATAAAAAGACTGCGGATTTGGCAGTCCTTATTGGTCTGCCTGTTTTTTTTATTTTTGGTGCCATGCGCTTTTATACGGCTATGGACGGGGCCCTGTCCCGGGATGCTGTGATGGAGGTTATGATCGCCGGGCAGGATCGTCTGCAGACATTTTCCGGAACTTTGGACGGAATCGAGGAAAAGACCAACAGCTGGTACTTTTTTGTAAAAGACTGTGATCCGGCGGTTGGGGGGCAGCTGCTTGTTTCTGTAAACAAGGCAGATATGACTGTGGATGGTGAAAGCTATACGGCCGGAGACAAGGTGGCTTTTAAGGGGGAGCTGGAGCTGTTTTCCCATCCGGCCAATGAAGGGGCTTTTGATGAGTGGCTGTATTATCATTCCCGGGGGATCGCGGCCAGAGTGTGGGCGGATTCCGTCTCTGTAACCCGGCAGAGTACGTCCTGGCCCCAGCAGGCCGCCAAGGCGGTGCGCCAGTGGATGAAAAAGGGCTGCCAGACCTGGCTGAGTCCGGAATATGCAGGGATCACTGTAAGCATGGTATGCGGGGATAAAGCCCTTATGGATGATGAGCTTCAGTCGCTGTATCAAAAAAGCGGGATTTCCCATATATTGGCCATTTCCGGGCTCCATGTCACATTTCTCGGCATGGGCATCTGTTCCCTTTTGGGAAGGCTGCACCTGCCCCGGTGGATGTGCATTTTGGCCGGAATGGTCATTGTGCTGGTCTATGGCTGGTTTACGGGGATGGAGCCGTCTACATGCCGTTCTGTCGTCATGACCATCGTGTCTTTAGGAGCCCGGTGGCTGGGCCGTACCTATGATATAAAAAATGGCCTGGCTCTGGCGGCCCTGTGGATCCTTATACCGTCGCCGCTTATGGTGACCCAGCCGGGATTTTTGCTGTCTTTTATTGCTGTGGGGAGTCTTGTCCTTTGCCCGGCTTTTGGAGAGCCTTCTCCGAAAAGGGATAAAAAGGGAGCAAAAGCCATAGTCGGCCTATGGCTGCTTCGTGTGAAAAGCTCTATGGTTTCTCCGGTTTTTGTAACCTTAGGGATGCTTCCGGTGCTGTCCTGGTGCTTTTTTGAAGTGTCCATGTACAGCATTTTTATTAACCTGGCAGTGATCCCTTTAATGAGCCTTGTGTATCCGGCTATGCTTGTCTGCGCCCTGACGGCGCCCCTGCTTGGGGAAGGCGGTTTTTTGCTGTACCGGCTGATCGAAGGAATTTTGGCAGTCTATGAAGGGCTGTGCCGCCTGACAGTGGAGATCCCGGGCGCTGTTGTGATTACAGGCCAGCCATCCTCCGGGGAGATGGTGCTGATCTATGGAATGTTTTTGGCGGCGGCCTTTGTGTTCTGCCGGGCACAGGAGCTTGCCCCGGGCCTTTATAAACGGCTGTGGCATTTAGGCAGTTTATTTTTTGTGACCGTCGGCTGCCTTTTGATCTTTTTGGAAAAAACTCCTGAGAAAATGACCGTAACCATGGTGGATGTGGGCCAGGGGGATTGTTTTTTTATCCAGCTTCCTGACGGAGAAAATATTTTAGTGGATGGCGGCAGCAGTGATGAAAAGCAGATGGGAACATACATATTGACGCCGTTTTTAAAATCTAGAGGGGTAAGGCGCCTGGATGGGGTTTTTCTGTCCCATATGGATACAGATCATGTAAACGGCGTTCAGGAAATGATGGGCTCCGTCTTTTGGAATGGAAAGGACGGCAGCCGGGTTCCCGGGAGCATTGCTGTGGAAGCGCTGTTTATGCCCGGAAATGTGAGCTCTGGCGGCGGTCATGAGACGCTTATGGCCCTGGCCGGAGCCATGGGTACAAAGTGCTACGGCCTTTGGGCCGGGCAGACGGTGGATATTGGCGCTTTGGAGATCGCCGTGGCTGCGCCGGACCGTGAGGAAACGGCCGGCGGGGAAAATTATGAAACAGCCGGAGAAGATTCTGCGGACCGAAATGACGGCAGCCTTGTCCTTTATATGTCCTATGGGGATTTTGCCATGCTGTTTACCGGGGACATCAGCCAAAAGGCAGAGGAAGATGTGATCAGGACCATGGAATCGCTGGGGCTGAAGGGCTGCCATGTGCTGAAGGTGGCCCACCATGGATCCAGGGGCAGCAGCGGCGATGCCTTTTTAGATTATGTGCGGCCTCAGGCGGCGTTGATCTCCTGCGGCAGGGATAATTCCTACGGCCATCCCCATGGGGAGCTTTTGGAGCGGCTTTCCCGGTATTGCGGCAACATTTATGTGACCGCAAAGGATGGGGCGGTAAAAACAGAAACCGACGGGAAATTTATAAAAACAGTTGTGTGGTCGTGGAAGGACGGCTATAATATCAGACAGGAGGAATGATTTTTATGAGATTTAACACAGTCAATGACTTAAAGACCATCTGTCTGGACGAAGCAAGGCTGGTGTCTATAAAACTTGGCGGCGGGCAGCTGGTGATCTGTGTAGAAGGCGCAGTGATCCGTTCGGATAATCCCAACAATACCCGCTTTGAAGATATGTATTGCGTTTTACTGGAGCTGGTGCTGGATCAGGTAGAGATGAAAAGTTTTTGCCTTCAGGGATATAAATATTATGATGCCGACGGACGGCTGCTGAACCAGGTCCCCAGCCGCCCGCTTTCCGGTGAGGAGCAGCAAAAGGCTATGATCGCCGGGGATGACGCCTGGATATTCCGGCTGGAGGAGGATCCTGCGGCGCAGGTTTACCGCCTGATCTATGATAAGGAAGATGAAGGACAGGTACGGACCTATGAGCTGGAATTTACATTTAACGGCAGCAGAGCTTCATGGGAGCGCTTCTCAGGACCGGTGGAAGGATAAGGCACATGCGCACACTCAATGAACATATAAAAAATCACACATTTAAAAATGTTTATCTGATCTACGGCCCGGAGGACTATCTGCGGCGCCAGTACAGGGATAAGCTTAAAGATGCTGTCCTTCCGGATGGGGATACGATGAACTATAACTATTTTGAAGGCAAGGGTATTGATGTAAATGAGATCATCGGCCTGGCCCAGACCATGCCGTTTTTTGCGGACTACCGTTTGATCATCCTGGAAAATACCGGGTTCTTTTCATCGTCCAATGACGCTTTGGCTGAATTTGTTAAGGAGATCCCTGAAACAACCATCCTTGTTTTTGTGGAGGAAAGCGCAGATAAGCGCAATAAGCTTTTTAAGGCTGTCAGCTCTGCGGGCTATGCGGCCAATATGTCCAGTCCGGATCAAAACTCGCTGATCCGCTGGGTGGCCGGATTACTGAAGCAGGAAAACCGCAGGATTACCAAAGAGGACTGTTTGCTGTTTTTGTCCACCGTGGATCTGGATATGGAAAATATCCGCCAGGAGCTGGAGAAGCTTATATGCTATACTATGGGACGGGATGTGATCACTGCTCAGGACATTAAGGATGTATGTACAGTGCATACAGAAAGCCGGATTTTTGATATGGTCAATGCAGTGGCCGGGAAAAACAAGTCCCAGGCGCTGGCCCTTTACAATGACCTTCTCACACTCAGAGAGCCGCCCATGCGGATTTTATATTTAATGGCCCGCCAGTTTAATACGCTTTTGCAGATCCGGGAGCTGGCCGGCCAGGGATTTCCCAATAATACCATTGCCGACCGGACCGGCATGAAGGAATTTATTGTTCGGAAAAATATGGGCCTGGCGCGGAAGTTTACCGTGGATGAACTGAAGGGGGCCGTAGCTTTTTGTACCCAGATGGAAGAAGATGTAAAGACAGGAAAAATGGCTGACCAGATTGCCGTGGAGCTGATCATTTACAAATATACGGCGTAAACCGGGAATAGTGACAAAAAAGACTCCGGAGTGAGGGTTTCTCCGGAGTCTTTTTATTAAGAATGCAGGAGCAAGGAACCATGCTCCTGACAAAAATATTTATCTTTTAAATGACAGATCAGGCAAGCTTGTTTACAGCAAGGTTAAGTCTGCTGATCTTTCTGGAAGCTGTGTTTTTATGATAAACACCCTTTGTAGCTGCCTTGTCAATAGCGCTTGTAGCTGCTGTAAGCGCTGCCTTAGCTGCTTCTGCGTCGTTAGCTGCGATAGCTGCATCGACTTTCTTGATCGCTGTCTTAACGCTGGATTTAATGGACTTGTTTCTTGCTGCCTTTGTTCTGTTTACTAAAATTCTTTTCTTTGCTGATTTAATATTAGCCATGCTCTTTTTGACCTCCAAATAATCTTCAAACTGGTTTGTGACCGGACAGAGCCATCTGCCGCCTGCCGGGATCTGAGTAATATCTGGCTTTCGCATGCGGACACGGACACGGACGTTTGCGAAAACACACTGCTATAATAATAGTAAATAAAACAAAAAATGTCAATACATAATCTTCAAAACTTTTGGAGATACCATATTGTGATGAGACCAGGCTCAAACAAACATGCTTTTCATGCTCGCATGAAAAAGCATGTTTAATTGAGCCGCAAAACACCGAAATAGAAACGGGAGGCTGATCATGGGTATAGGTTTAACTCAGGTCCGTACAGACCTGGCGATAGAGGCAGCAGAAAATTTTTCAGACCAGGATAATTCCCTGGCAGGCGTGACTGTGCGGGAATCCGAAGATTCCCATGCCCATATCCACATTACGTATGTGCATATCCGTACTGAGGAAGGGGCTAAAAAGCTGGGTAAGCCTGTGGGACGCTATATTACTATGGAAACCCCTTATCTGGCTCTGGCTGATGAGGATTACCATAAAGAGATCACACAGGTCCTTATGGAGCAGCTGGAGCTTTTGATCCCTCAGATACGGAAAAAGAAGGTTCTTGTGGTAGGTATCGGAAATCGGGAGATCACGCCGGATTCTCTTGGGCCTAAGGTAGTAGACCACTTATTTATTACCCGTCATCTGATTCAGGAGTATGGAACAGAATCCAAGGTGACAAAAGGCTTTGGGGTGGTCAGCGCCATTGCCCCCGGAGTTATGGCTCAGACCGGTATGGAAGGCCGGGAGGTTATTGGCGGTGTGATCCGGGAAACAAAGCCGGATGTGGCCCTGATCATTGATGCATTGGCAGCACGCAGCGTGCATCGGTTAAATGCTACCATACAGCTGACAGATACGGGGATCAGCCCGGGGTCCGGTGTAGGCAACCACCGCCATGGCCTTAACCGGGAAACATTAGGGATTCCGGTGGTGGCAATCGGGATACCGACGGTCATCGATGCGGCGACGATTGTTAATGATACGGTAAGCTCCCTGCTGGATGTTTTGGAACAGCAGAATTTTTATAAGGAAGTTTTTGACTCAGTAAGATCTTTTGATGATCAGGAAAAATATATGCTTTTTCGTGAACTGATGGCACCGGAAATGGCCGGGATGTTTGTGACACCTAAAGACATTGACCAGACTATGGAAAAGATCAGCTATACCATATCTGAGGCCATTAATTCCATTTGCCACCATATTGATCCGTCGCCAATTCCATAATTTTTCGGACACGCCATGGTTCAAAGGACCGTGGCATATCCTGTCCATCTCCGAATATAATGTATTATGCCGCAGGGCTAAGTGTCGGAGATAGGAAGTGATAGGTTGAAACATAAGGGCAGGAGCATATTTCCGGCAGCGCTGGCGGCCGGAGCCCTTCTTTTATTCCGTTTTGGCAGCGGGGAAGGTCTCAGAGAAACCGTTTTTTTCCTGGGAGAGCGGATTGAAAGTGCCGCTGCACAGACACTTTTCCCAACTGCTTTTATGGATGAGGACAGGAGCGTGCCGGGGGCAGGAGCTGTGGCGGGTATGCTTATGGACCTGGTGGAAGGGACGCTGTTTACACAAAATCCGGTTCAAGAGACGTCTGAAGGTGTTGTACAGCAGGTGAAGGAGGAATATTATCCATCCGATGAACTTCTTGAAAAATTTGCCAGAGAAAATCAGGATGCGGCAGATCAGTCATCGGACTCAGCTGAAACACCTTCTTCGTCAGAAACGTCCCGGGATGTTACCGTTCAGGCGGATGGGGATACATCTTCGGCCGCTCAGGGAGCAGATCAGGACCTGATCCCCGCAGTGGCCACGCCGGCCAATGGGATCCTTTATCCCACTCAGTCTTTATATGATTATACATTTCTTATAAACAATTTTTATATTACAGATTCTTCTACAGCCTCCGATGCCAGTCTGATTAACGGGGAAACACTTTTAAACCGGGATCTGACTCTGGATCTGACCGGGGAAGAACCGGTGATCCTTATTTATCATACCCATTCTCAGGAAAAATTCGCCGACAGCAGGGACGGAGAGATTTACGACACTGTCGTAGGTCTTGGAAATACGCTGACGTCTATTTTACAGGAAAAATATCACATTTCAGTTTATCACGACACCGGCATTTACGACATGATCGATGGCGTTGAAGACCGGAACGAGGCGTATTCTCTGGCCGGTGCAGCGGTGTCGGAAATCCTTGCACAAAACCCATCCATTAAAGTTGTCATCGATCTGCACAGAGACGGTGTGTCAGAGGACACCCATCTGGTTACCGAAGTCAATGGCAAGCCCACGGCACAGATCATGTTTTTTAACGGGCTTTGCAGAAATGCCAATAATGATACAGAAGGCTATTTGCAAAATCCGTATTTAACAGATAATCTGGCCTTCAGCCTGCAAATGCAGATCAAGGCAGCTGAAAAATATCCCGGCTTTACACGAAGGATCTATCTTCGGGATTACAGGTATAATATGCATCTGTGTCCCAGATCACTTTTGGTGGAGTGCGGCGCCCAGACCAATACAGTGGAGGAAGCCCACAATGCCATGGAACCTTTGGCAGATTTATTATACTGCGTATTGTCCGGCCAGTAGATTTGTGATAAAATAAATCTATGTATGCTTTCATAAGCTTAAGGAAATCCCCTCCGGGGATACCTGTATGGCCTGAGAGGCAGGCCGAAGAAGGAGGAAAATTTACGTGAGTTTTGACCAGAGTAAGATACGCAATTTCTGTATTATCGCCCACATTGACCATGGTAAGTCTACATTGGCTGACCGGATCATTGAGATGACCGGGCTGCTGACCAGCCGTGAGATGCAGAATCAGGTGCTGGATAATATGGACCTGGAACGTGAGCGGGGAATTACCATTAAAGCCCAGGCCGTGCGCATTGTTTATAAGGCGAAAGACGGCGAGGAATATATTTTTAATTTGATCGATACTCCGGGACATGTGGATTTTAATTATGAAGTGTCCCGAAGCCTGGCAGCCTGTGACGGCGCTATCCTTGTGGTGGATGCTGCCCAGGGGATCGAGGCTCAGACCCTGGCCAACGTATATCTGGCCCTGGATCATGATCTGGAGATCATGCCGGTGATTAATAAGATTGATCTGCCCAGCGCGGATCCGGACCGGGTGGTCGCTGAAATTGAAGATGTGATCGGCCTGGAAGCCCATGATGCGCCAAGGATTTCTGCGAAAACCGGTGAGAATGTAGAAGAAGTTTTGGAACAGATCATTACAAAGATTCCGGCTCCTGCAGGCGATGCAGATGCGCCCCTTCAGGCGCTGATCTTTGATGCGGTTTATGATCCCTATAAAGGTGTTATTGTATTTTTCCGGGTAAAGGAAGGCCGTATTGCTAAAGGAACGCCGGTGAAGATGATGGCGACAGGAGCCAGCTTTGAAGTGGTAGAGGTTGGCTATTTTGGCCCGGGACAGTTTATTCCCTGTGAAGAACTGACGGCCGGTATGGTCGGTTATATGACGGCCAGCATTAAAAATCTGAAGGATACCCGTGTGGGTGATACGATCACCAATGCAAAGGAACCCTGTGATGCGCCGCTGCCGGGATATAAAAAAGTGAATCCTATGGTTTACTGCGGTATGTATCCGGCAGATGGGGCCAAGTACGGGGATTTACGAGATGCCCTTGAAAAGCTTCAGCTTAACGATGCGTCTTTGCAGTTTGAGGCTGAGACAAGCGTTGCCCTTGGCTTTGGTTTCCGCTGCGGTTTCCTTGGCCTTTTGCATCTGGAAATCATCCAGGAGCGTCTGGAACGGGAGTTTAACCTGGATCTGGTAACTACGGCGCCGTCTGTTATTTATAAAGTGCATAAGACAAACGGAGAGGTGATCGAACTGACCAATCCATCCAATCTTCCTGATCCTTCGGAAATTGAATATATGGAGGAGCCGGTGGTTTCTGCAGAGATCATGGTTACGACGGATTATATCGGACCGATCATGGATCTGTGCCAGGAGCGTCGGGGAAATTATCTGGGTATGGAATATATGGAAACGACCCGTGCCCTGTTAAAATATGAGCTGCCTTTAAATGAGATCATCTATGACTTTTTTGATGCATTAAAGTCCCGCTCCAGAGGCTATGCCTCTTTTGATTATGAGATGAAAGGCTATCAGCGGTCGCCTTTGTGCAAGCTGGATATTCTTGTCAACCGTGAGGAAGTGGACGCCCTGTCCTTTATTGTTTTTGAAGGCTCTGCTTATGAACGGGGAAGAAAGATGTGTGAAAAGCTGAAAGAGGAAATCCCGAGACAGCTGTTTGAAATTCCTATCCAGGCAGCCATCGGCAGCAAGATCATTGCCCGTGAAACCGTAAAGGCGCTGCGGAAGGATGTGCTGGCCAAGTGCTATGGCGGCGATATCAGCCGTAAGCGTAAGCTTCTGGAAAAGCAGAAGGAAGGAAAGAAGCGTATGCGTCAGATTGGAAATGTAGAAATCCCTCAGAAGGCATTTATGAGTGTCCTTAAGCTGGACGATAAATAGGCGAAACATATGGAACTTTATATACATTACCCTTTTTGCGTCAGAAAATGCAATTATTGTGATTTCTTATCGGCGCCCGCAGCACCTGTGCAGCGGGCGCTTTATGTGCAGGCGCTCATCCATGAGCTTTGCTTTATGTCTCCAGAATATAAAAACAAAAAAATAGACACATTGTTCATTGGCGGAGGGACTCCATCCCTGATGGAAGGGGAGGAGCTTTTGGTCCTTATGGATGCTGTAAGAACCTGCTTTACCCTTGAGGACGGCTGCGAGATTACGATTGAGGGAAATCCGGGAACCATTAATGAAAAAAAGGCCAGGGACATGGCTGCCGCAGGGATCAACCGTTTAAGTCTGGGACTTCAGTCTGCCGATGAAAAGGAATTAAAGCTTCTTGGCCGTATCCATACATGGGAAGATTTTGAAAACAGCTTTATGGCGGCCCGCCAGGCCGGGATTCATAATATTAATGTGGACCTTATGTCAGCGCTGCCGGGACAAACCGAGGCGTCCTGGGAAAATACCCTGGCCCGTGTTCTTCAGAAGCGTCCGGAGCATATTTCTGCCTACAGCCTGATCATTGAGGAAGGTACGCCTTTTTATAAGATTTACACAGAATCCGGTGAAAAGCGGGGGGAATCTGCCTGGCCGGATCTGCCCGGGGAGGACGAGGACCGGAAAATGTATGCCAGGACGGGAAGGATCCTTGAGCAAGCGGGGTACGGCCGGTATGAAATATCCAACTATGCCAGACCGGGTTTTGAATGCCGCCATAATATAGGTTACTGGCAGCGCAGAGATTATCTGGGCGTGGGCCTTGGCGCTTCCAGCCTGATAAACGGCCGGCGTTTTGATAATACAAGAAATATGGAAGAATATTTACAGACGTTTTCAGCATCTGTACCACAGATCAGGGACACAGACGCTGAAAGCTTTGATATTTGCCATAAAAACATAGAAGTCCTTACCCGGGAGGACGCTATGGCGGAGTTTATGTTCCTTGGCCTGCGCCTGATCCGGGGCGTAAATGATCAGGAATTTATCCGGGCCTTTGGAACAAGCTTTATGGATGTTTACCGGGAGCCTATCCAAAAGCACTGCAGGGAAGGGCTTCTATGTTATATAGAAGAAAACGGGAAGCTGTCCCTGACAGAGCAGGGCATTGATGTAAGCAATTATGTGCTGTGCGACTTTTTGTGATTAGACCGGCCCGTGAAGCAGCAAGGCAATCCGCCGGTGACAGCAAGATCGCTTTCCGCCAGGATCATGATTATTCTAAAAAGGAAGATGACGGACAGCTGGTTTAAATAAAATATGGATGATATCATGGAGCAATCCGTGGTATCATGCGGTTATGCTTTAATTTGACCGTAACATCACATGGACATAATCCCAAACAGGAGCGCCGGAATTTCCGGCGCCTTTTGCCGTTTACAGGCATGCTTTTAAAATAATGATTTTAAGGATCAAACAGAATGGATTAACACCTTCATTTTATCGGGTTTCGGCCCTGATCTTAATTTTCCCCTTTAGGGCCGTAGGATTTTGCCTATTCCTTAGGCCCGATTCGGCGTTTTGTGGATTTCAGCCGTAGGATTTTGCTCATGCTTCGGCTTATATTGAGATTTTGCGATTTGGGGTCTAACGATTTAAGAGGAAAATTAGACCCTAATAGACGTTTTTCTGATATGAGCCGAACACATACGGAAAATTCTACGGCCAAATCGGACAAAATACGTTTTTCAGCCGAAGTGCGGAGCAATCCGTGTCTCATTCCCATTTGTCGGGCAACTCATAGTATAAATATTTTTTCAAACACCTATTGACAAACGCTTAAGATAGTGATATTTTATGTACATAAGGTATTAGCACTCTAGTTGATTGAGTGCTAATAACAAAAGCTGAAAGGAGTGATTCAGTGAATCTGGATGAAAGAAAAACAAAAATTTTAAATGCCATCATTCAGACCTATCTTGAGACCGGGGAGCCGGTTGGTTCAAGGACAATTTCAAAATTCACGGATCTCAACTTAAGTTCAGCGACGATCCGAAACGAGATGGCGGATCTGGAGGAGATGGGATATATTCTTCAGCCTCATACATCTGCGGGACGTATTCCTTCAGATAAAGGTTACCGGTTTTATGTGGATAATCTTATGAAGGATAAGATCGCTCAGGTAGATGAGATGAAGGAGATCATGATTGAAAAGGCTGATAAAGTAGATCTGCTTTTAAAGCAGGTGGCAAAGCTTCTGGCAACCAACACCAATTATGCATCCCTTATATCCACACCCCAGTATAAGCGCAACAAGCTTCGGTTTATTCAGTTGTCCAAGGTGGATGATACACAGATCCTTGTGGTCATTATGATTGAGGGCAATATTATTAAAAACAAGCTTATTAACAGCGACTTTCCGGTAGAGCAGGAAGATGTTGTTAAGCTGAATATTTTATTAAACACATTTCTTCAGGGACTGAGCCTTCAGGAAATTAATATGGAGATGATCCAGCGGCTTAAATCTCAGGCGGAAGGCCACAGCAAGGTCATTACTGATGTGATCGACGCCATAGGCCAGGCCATTCAGGAAGAAGATGATGTGGAGATTTATACCAGCGGCGCGACAAACCTTTTAAGCTATCCGGAGTTAGGAGACAGAGAGCAGGCAAAAGCTTTAATGTCGACCTTTGAAGAAAAACAGGCACTTGTCAATCTCATTGAGGAGAATACTGATAAAGACGGCGGAGATAACCACGGCATACAAGTATATATTGGTGCGGAATCTCCGGTAAAGACCATGAAGGATTGCAGTATTGTTACAGCAACCTATGAATTGGAAGAAGGCGTTCAGGGAACGATTGGTATCGTAGGCCCGAAACGGATGGATTATCAGAAGGTTGTAAATAATCTTCAGATCATGATGAACCAGCTGGATTCCATATTTAAGAAGAATAAATAAAAGAGGTGAAAGCAGTGGCAGATTTAGATAGAGATGAAACATTAAAGGAAGAAGTGGATCAGGAAGAAAAGGCAGCAGGCAGTGGAGATACAGAAACCGCTGAGGAGACAGATGCTTCCGGTGATACAGAAAGCACAGAGGACGATGCTGATCCGGATGCCGGAGAGGAAAACGGCGAAGCTTCCGAGGATGCCCCTGAGGGAAAGAAAAAGTCCCGGCTTTTTTCAAAAAAAGAAAAGAAGAAAGATAAAAAGGATCAGCAGATCGAAGAACTTACAGACCGGCTGATGCGTCAGATGGCCGAATTTGATAATTTCCGCAAGCGTACAGAAAGAGAAAAGGCACAGATGTTTGACAGCGGCGCAGGCGATATTATTGAAAAGATTCTTCCGGTCATTGACGATATGGAGCGCGGCCTTGCTGCTCTAAATGATGAGGAAAAAGAAACATCCTTTGCCAAAGGCATGGAGATGATCTATAAAAAGTTTATTGGAATTTTAAACAATGCCGGTGTAGAGCCTATTGACGCTGCCGGAAAAGAGTTTGATCCCAATTTTCATAATGCAGTCATGCAGAGCCCAAGTGATGAGGTTGAATCCGGATACGTAGTCCAGGAACTTCAAAAGGGTTATATGTATAAAGAGAAAGTGCTTCGGCACAGTATGGTTATTGTAGCAGAATAATATGATTTTGATCGAATTTAGGAGGAATTGATCATGAGTAAAATTATTGGTATTGACTTAGGTACAACAAATTCATGTGTTGCCGTTATGGAAGGCGGCAAACCCGTTGTTATCGCAAATACAGAAGGCGCAAGAACAACACCCAGTGTGGTTGCATTTACAAAGACCGGCGAGCGTCTTGTAGGTGAGCCTGCAAAACGTCAGGCTGTAACTAATGCAGATCACACCATTTCATCGATTAAACGTCATATGGGTACAGATTACCGTGTAAACATTGACGGAAAGAATTATTCTCCTCAGGAAATTTCTGCAATGATCCTTCAGAAATTAAAAGGTGATGCAGAAAGCTACTTAGGCGAGTCTGTAACAGAAGCGGTTATTACCGTTCCTGCTTACTTTAACGATGCTCAGAGACAGGCAACAAAGGATGCCGGTAAGATTGCGGGCCTTGATGTAAAACGTATCATCAACGAGCCTACAGCTGCTGCCCTTGCTTATGGTCTTGATAATGAAAAAGAGCAGAAGATCATGGTATACGACCTTGGCGGCGGTACATTCGATGTATCTGTGATCGAAATCGGCGACGGCGTTATCGAAGTTCTGGCAACAAGCGGTGATAACCACTTAGGCGGCGATGACTTTGATGAGAAGATTACACGTTATATGCTGGATGAATTTAAGAGAACTGAAGGCGTAGACCTTTCCGGTGATAAGATGGCTATGCAGAGACTTCGTGAAGCTGCTGAAAAGGCAAAGAAAGAGCTGTCCAGTGCAGCTACAACAAACATCAACCTGCCGTTCATCACAGCTACAGCAGAAGGTCCAAAGCATTTTGATATGAACCTGACACGGGCTAAATTCGATGAGCTGACCCATGACCTTGTAGAAAGAACAGTTATTCCTGTTCAGAACGCCTTAAGAGATGCAGGCATCACAGCTTCTGAGCTTGGCAAAGTTCTTCTTGTTGGCGGTTCTACACGTATTCCTGCTGTTCAGGACAAAGTAAGACAGCTGACCGGCCATGAGCCCAGTAAGAACCTGAACCCGGATGAATGTGTTGCTATCGGTGCTTCTATCCAGGGCGGCAAGCTTGCTGGAGATTCCGGTGCCGGCGACATCCTTCTTCTGGATGTAACACCTCTGACACTGTCCATTGAGACTATGGGAGGTATCGCTACACACCTGATCGAGAGAAACACAACTATTCCTACAAGAAAGAGCCAGATTTTCTCCACAGCTGCCGACAACCAGACAGCCGTTGATATTAACGTTGTTCAGGGTGAAAGACAGTTTGCAAGAGATAATAAGAGCCTTGGCCAGTTCCGTCTGGACGGCATCGCTCCCGCAAGACGGGGCGTTCCTCAGATCGAGGTTACATTTGATATTGATGCCAACGGTATTGTAAATGTATCCGCAAAAGACCTGGGAACAGGCAGAGAGCAGCACATTACCATTACAGCCGGTTCTAATATGTCCGAGGATGAGATCAATAAGGCTGTAAAAGAAGCTCAGGCTTATGAAGCTCAGGATAAGAGACGTAAGGAAGGCGTGGAAGCAAGAAACGAAGCGGATTCCATGGTATTCCAGACAGAAAATGCCCTTAAGGAAGTTGGAGATAAGGTAAGCGCTGATGATAAGGCAAAAGTTCAGGCTGAAATCGATGCTATGAAGAACCTGCTGAATCAGACAGCAAACATCGAAGAACTTACAGATACTCAGATCAACGATCTGAAGGCCGGCAAGCAGAGACTGATGGATGCTGCTCAGGGAGTATTCACAAAGATGTATGAAGCTGCAGGCGCGAACGCTTCCGGAAACGCAGGACCAAATCCAGGTGCAGGAAATACTAACGCAGGCAATACTTCTTACCAGAACAACGATGATGTTGTTGACGCGGATTACAAAGAGGTATAATATGATGCCAGGGTCAAAAGGTCGTACTTTTCATGCTTGCATGAAAAAGTACGACTTTGGGACCCGAAAAACACCGAAAAGGAGCCATTTTTCGCAGAAAAATGAGCGGATTTGAGGTGTTTTAGGATTTCGGGAACACGAAGTGCGAAGAAATCCGTGGCATCATGGGGGCAAAATACCTTTTGCCCCCAACATCATAATAAATATAAAGATACGGTCTGCCACCTCCGTGGCAGACCGCGTTTGCTGTGAGCACTTAGCGAAGTCAAGCCGAAGGCGCAGGCTGAGGTTAGTGCGAACGCACATCGCGAACCTTAATGAGTCGCGAGTACAGCGAATGCGAACCTTTATGGATTGGAGATAAGTTATGGCAGAGACAAAGAGAGATTATTATGAGGTTTTGGGCGTATCCAAAACAGCCACAGATGCTGAATTGAAGAAAGCTTATCGCCAGCTTGCCAAGAAATACCATCCAGACATTAATCCGGGAGATAAAGAGGCAGAAGCCAAGTTTAAAGAGGCTTCTGAGGCCTATGCTGTTTTAAGTGATCCAGACAAACGTCGTCAGTATGACCAGTTTGGCCATGCAGCCTTTGAACAGGGCGGTGGCGGCGGCTACGGCGGTTTTGGCGGCTTTGACTTTGGCGGCGATATGGGTGATATTTTCGGCGATATATTTGGCGATCTGTTTGGCGGTGGACGGAGCCGCAAGGCCTATAACGGTCCTATGCAGGGAGCAAATGTACGGGTCAATATGCGAATTTCCTTTATGGAGGCCGTATTTGGTGTTGATAAACGTATTGAGATCAATCTTAAGGATGAGTGCCCCCATTGCCATGGAACCGGTGCAAAGCCAGGAACACAGCCGGAAACATGCCCAAAGTGCGGCGGCAAAGGACAGGTGGTCTATACCCAGCAGTCCCTGTTCGGTACTGTGCGTAATGTGCAGACATGTCCGGATTGTCATGGTACAGGAAAGATCGTCCGTGAGAAATGTTCAGACTGCGGCGGTACCGGTTATGTTAAAAATAAAAAGACCATTGAAATTCCTATTCCGGCAGGTATTGATTCCGGTCAGAGTGTGCGTATCCGGGGTAAAGGCGAGCCGGGAACCAACGGCGGCCAGAGAGGTGATCTGCTGGTAGGCATTACTGTGGACCGTCATCCGGTATTTCAGCGTCAGGACTTTGATATTTACTCCACTGTACCGATTTCTTTCGCCCAGGCGGCTTTAGGCGGAGATATTAGGATCCAGACCGTAGATGGTGATGTGACCCAGAATATCCGTCCGGGAACCCAGACCGATACACGTATCCGTTTAAAAGGCAAAGGCGTTCCTACACTGCGCAATAAAAATGTACGGGGCGACCATTATGTAACGCTTGTTGTCCAGGTACCGGAACGGCTTAACAGTGAGCAGAAAGAACTGATCCGCAAGCTGGATGTATCCCTTCGGGGCGGGGCCGTGGATGCAGAAGAAGACGGCGGTCAGAACGGCGCACCGGAGCATAAAAAGAAAAAACGCTTTATGGATAAAGTTAAAGAGGCGTTTGAAGATTAATGACTGAATAGCAACGAATAGTTACAATACCACAGGCAGTTTTCAAAAAGGACTTTGAGAACTGCCTGTTTGTATGTTATGATGATGAAGTCAAGTAGGAAGGAGAGTAAATACCGTGAAATGGAATAAGTATACACTGACAACAACCACAGAGGCTGTAGACCTGATCAGCTATACTCTGGGAGAAATGGGGATCGAAGGAATTGAGATCGAAGATAAGGTCCCTTTATCTGAGGAAGATAAGCAAAAGATGTTCATTGACATTTTGCCGGAGCTTGGGCCGGACGACGGAAAGGCGAAAGTATCTTTTTATATTGATCCTAAAGATGACGGAGAGGATACGATCCAGAAAGTGCTCCACGAAATTTACAGCCTGAAGGATTTTGTGGATATTGGCGATGCTGTGATCGAAAAATCCCAGACTGCAGACGAGGATTGGATGAATAACTGGAAAAAATACTGGAAACCGTTTAAGGTTGATGATTCTATTATTATTAAGCCTACATGGGAAACTCTGGAAAATGTTCCCCAGGACACTCTGGTGGTGGAACTGGATCCGGGAACTTCCTTTGGCACAGGGATGCATCATACGACGCGGCTGTGCATTACCCAGATCAAAAAGTATCTTAAACCGGAAGATACTCTTTTGGATGTGGGCTGCGGCAGCGGTATTTTATCCATTATCGCCATGATGCTGGGGGTGAAAGAGGCTTCAGCCACTGATATTGATCCTCACGCTGTTGAGGCAGCTATTGAAAATGCCAGGGTAAACCATTTGGATATGAACCGTTATCAGATCCTGTGCGGCGATGTGATCTCTGATGAAAACTTCCGCAAAGCCATGGGCGTCCATAAATATGACTTTGTGGTAGCCAACATCTTGGCGGATATTATTATTCCATTGTCCGGCGTTGTCAAAGAGCTGATGAAGCCGGGCGCCTTGTTCGTGTCATCCGGTATCATTGATATGAAGGAAGAAGCGGTTTCTCAGGCTTTATTGGAAAACGGCTTTGAAATTGTTGAGGTAACACACAGCGGAGAATGGGTGTCCTTTACGGCCAGAAATCCGCATTGACATCCATGAATACAGTATGGTATGATACGTGTTTGAAAGGATGATAGAAAATATGCCAAGATTTTTTGTGGATGGCGGCCAGGTGGATGGACAGCGCATTACTATTACCGGAAGCGATGTGAACCATATGAAAAATGTACTCCGCATGCGCTGCGGAGATACAGTATCTGTCAGTGACGGCTGCGGGAAAGATTATTTTTGCCGGATTGATGTTATGGATAAGGAGGAAATCCTCCTTCATATTGAAAATTCATGGGATTCCTATGTGGAGCTTCCAGTAAAGCTGTATTTGTTCCAGGGGCTTCCCAAAGGGGACAAGATGGAGCTGATCATCCAGAAGGCGGTAGAGCTGGGCGTATACGAGATTATTCCCGTGATCACATCCCGGACCATCGTAAAGCTGGACCCTAAAAAGGAAGATAAAAAGCTGGCCCGGTGGCAGATGGTGTGCGAAAGCGCGGCCAAACAGTCAGGGCGTGGGATCATCCCAAAGGTATGTTCTCCGGTTACGTTTAAAAAGGCCCTGAAAATGGCAGGAGAGCTGGATGCTGCGGTGATGCCCTATGAGCGGGCCCATGGTATGGAAGCTGCAAGAAATCTGGTGCAGGACATGCACGGAAAGAAAAGTATTGGCATATTGATCGGCCCGGAGGGCGGTTTTGATGCGTCAGAGGCAGAGCTGGCAAAGGAGAGCGGCATACAGACCATGACTCTGGGAAAGCGTATCTTAAGGACAGAGACAGCCGGACTGGCTGTATTGTCCATATTCATGTTTGAACTGGAGGAAGACTAGATGGAAATTTATTTCGACAATGCGGCCACCACACGGGTGTATGACGGTGTTTGCCAGGTGATGGTGGAAGCCATGCAGAGTAATTTTGGAAATCCGTCATCCCTCCATATGAAGGGCGTGGATGCGGAACGCTATATAAAAAATACACGGGAGATCATTGCCAGAACGCTGAAGGTAGATGAAAAGGAGATCCTTTTTACATCCGGCGGCACAGAGTCCAATAACATGGCGCTGATCGGCGGTGCCATGGCCAATCAGAGAGCCGGAAAGCATTTGATCACAACACGGATCGAACATGCTTCGGTTTATAACCCGATGATCTGGCTGGAAAGCCAGGGCTTTGAGGTCACATATCTGCCGGTGGATCGCCAGGGCTGCGTAGACCCGGAAGCAGTGTCCGCAGCCATACGTCCGGATACGATTCTTGTGTCAGTGATGTGCGTAAATAATGAGATCGGTACCATACAGCCTCTGGATGAGATCGGAAAGCGGATCAAAGAAGCAAATCCCAATATTTTGTTTCATGTGGATGCGATCCAGGGCTATGGAAAGGTAAAAAATCTGTGGCCAAGGAAGCTGAACATTGACCTGCTCAGTGTCAGCGGCCATAAGCTCCACGGGCCTAAGGGCGTGGGCTTTTTGTACGTCAGGGACCGGGCTAAGGTGCGCCCGCTGATCCTTGGGGGCGGCCAGCAAAAGGATATGCGTTCCGGTACGGAAAATGTTCCAGGCATCGCCGGCCTTGGTGAAGCGGTCCGGGAGGTTTTTGACCGGCTTCCTGAGAAGATCGACCGGCTTTATGAGCTGCGCAGCGATTTTATCCGTCAGGTGACAGGGATCGGCGGCGTTCAGATCAACGGCTGGCAGGAGCGCCAGGAAGGCTTCAGAGGCCCCGCGCCTCATATAGTCAGCGTAAGCTTTGCGGATGTACGGGCAGAGGTGCTGCTGCATGCCCTGGAAGAAAAGGGGATCTATGTATCTTCCGGTTCCGCATGCTCATCTAACCATCCGGCCATCAGCGGCACGTTAAAAGCTATTGGCGTGGACAAAAAGTACCTGGATGCTACGGTCCGCTTTAGTTTTTGTTATGACACAACAAAAGAGGAGATCCATGAGAGTATTAATGCGCTGGAGCAGATCGTTCCCATGCTCCGCCGTTACACCCCGGGAGGAAGAAGATAAATGATGTTTAAAGCTTTTTTGATCAAATACGGTGAGATCGGCCTGAAAGGCAAGAACCGCTATTTATTTGAGGACGCCCTTATGCGCCAGATCCGGTTTGCCCTGGATGGCGCCGGCGAATTTTCGGTAAATAAAGAGCAGGGACGTATATTTGTAGATGCGTTATCCGATTATGATTATGACGAGGTTTTAGAGCGCCTTGGCAGAGTTTTCGGTATTGTGGCCATTTGTCCTGTTGTGGAATGTGAGGACAATTCCTGGGACAGCCTGACAAAAGTGACCGGAGATTACGTGGCTTCGGTTTACGGGGACAAGCCGTTTACGTTTAAAGTGGAATCCCGCAGAGCGGATAAACGTTATCCGAAAAAATCCATGGAGATCAGCGCGGATATGGGCGAGTATCTCCTTGACCGGTTCCCGCAGGCAACGGTAGATGTTCACCATCCCCAGGTGCTTTTAAATATTGAGATCCGGGAAAAAACATATATTTATTCCCTGTCTGTGCCGGGCCCGGGCGGTATGCCTGTAGGCACCAACGGAAAGGCTATGCTTTTGCTTTCCGGCGGTATTGACAGCCCTGTGGCCGGATATATGATCGCCAAGCGCGGTGTGCGCATTGACGCAGTTTATTTTCATGCGCCGCCATATACCAGTGAGCGTGCAAAGCAAAAGGTCATTGACCTGGCCAGGATCGTGGCCCGTTATGCCGGTCCCATCAAGCTGAATATTATTAACTTTACAGATATCCAGCTGGCCATTTATGAGAAATGTCCTCATGATGAGCTGACTATTATTATGCGCCGCTACATGATGAAGATTGCGGAGCATATTGCAAAAGAGGACGGCTGTCTTGGACTTATCACCGGGGAAAGCATCGGACAGGTGGCCAGTCAGACCATGCAGAGCCTGGCTGCGACGAATGAGGTATGCACCATGCCCGTATACCGGCCGGTGATCGGATTTGATAAAAATGATATTGTAGACATTTCCCAGAAGATCGGTGCGTTTGAAACATCCATCCTGCCTTTTGAGGACTGCTGTACGATCTTTGTGGCCAAGCATCCGGTGACCAAGCCCAATATCCGGGCGATCCAGCGTTCCGAGCATCATTTGGATGATGTGATCGACGGACTGATGGAGACGGCGTTAAATACCCGTGAAGTGCTGCTCTGCGAGCCTATGTAATCAAACAAATGCCGGGTTTCCGGTATATACGATGACATAAAAAAACTCTCCCCGGTGATCGGGGAGAGTTTAAAAATCATTCAATAATAAATGGTTTAAGAACTTCTGTGATTTCATCATAATTATCATCACTGTGGATTGCCAGCTCAATAGGTCTGGAAAGATCAAGACTGAAGATGCCCATAATAGACTTTGCATCGATCACATATCTTCCGGAGATCAGGTCAAAATCAGAATCATATTTTGTGATGATATTCACAAAAGACTTTACTTTGTCAATAGAATCAAGACGTATTTGAACGGTTTTCATTTGAATTCCCTCCTAAATTAAATTCATATTTTTATAAATATATAGTACAATTCAGGAGACAAAAAGTCAATACGCTAATCGCCGAAAAAACGGAGGACAATTATGAAAAGTGTAGCCTTTTGTACATTAGGCTGTAAAGTTAATCAGTATGAAACCGATGCTATGGAGGAGATGTTTCTGGCTGCCGGTTATCAGGTGCGCACGTTTAAGGAGAAGGCGGACGTTTATGTTATTAATACATGTACTGTGACAAATATTGCCGACCGCAAGTCACGCCAGATGCTCCACCGTGCAAAAAAAATGAACCCGGACAGCGTAGTTGCTGCCGTAGGCTGTTATGTCCAGGCTGCAGCAGAACGTTTAAAAGAAGATCCGGACATTGACCTGATCGTTGGAAATAATAAAAAGTCCCAGATCGTGACCCTTGTGAAGGAGCTTTTAGACGCAAGATCCCATAAAGATGCCGGCCTGTCCGGGGATCTTCATGAAGAAATCCATGAAGCCCTGGTGGATATTAACCATACAAAGGAATATGAGGAACTTCATGTCAGCCGCGTCTGCGAACATACACGGGCATATATTAAGATCCAGGACGGGTGCAACCAGTTTTGCTCCTATTGCATCATTCCTTATGCCAGAGGCCGTGTGCGCAGCCGCGATCCGGAGGATATTCTTTCGGAAGTCCAAACTCTTGTGGAGAGAGGCTACAAGGAGATTGTGCTGACCGGAATCCATATTTCCTCTTATGGCCTGGATTTTGACAATACAGAATACAATCTGTCCGGAAACCGGGAGCATTTGATCAGCCTTATTGAATCGCTGAGCAAGCTCGGCGGACTGGAACGGATCCGCCTGGGATCGCTGGAGCCGCGGATCATTACAGAAGATTTTGTGCAGCGCCTTTGCCGGATCCCGCAGATCTGCCCCCATTTTCATTTGTCTTTGCAAAGCGGGTGCGATACCGTCCTGGCCCGGATGAACCGGAAGTATACTGGGGACCAGTATGATGCATCCTGCAAGCTCTTGCGCCGGTATTTTGACACACCGGCCATCACTACCGACGTTATTGTCGGCTTCCCCGGTGAAACCCCGGAAGAATTTGAAGAAGGCGCCGCATTTTTAGAACACATTGGCTTTGCGGAAATGCATGTGTTTAAATATTCCCGCAGGGAAGGCACCCGGGCGGCAGCCATGAAGGACCAGGTGGATGAAGGGGTGAAGAACCAGCGCAGTGCCCGCCTGCTGGAACTGGACCGGAAGATGAAGGATGCTTTTATCCGCCAGTGGCAGGGCCGGGAAGTGAAGGTGCTTTTGGAAGAAAAGGTTGTGATCGACGGAAAAGAGTATATGAGCGGCCATACAAAAGAATACATCCGGGCCGTTGTTTCCGGCAGCGGACTTAGGGAAAATACCATTATTTCAGCAAAGCTTTCCTTAAGATTAAATGAAGACTTTGTTTTTTGTGAAAGAATTGATTGAATTATTTGAAATTTTATATTAATATAATAATAATCGTATGGTATTTATCGTGCATGATCTTTACGGATCTAATTCCTTACAGATCCGGCAACTTGTATTACAGAAAGTAGGGTAGTGATAATATGGCAGATTTAAACAACACACAATATTTCAAAGTGAATAATGAAACCGAGATCGCGGTGAAGGATATTCTTGAGGCTGTTTATATCGCTTTGACAGAAAAGGGATATAATCCAGTGAGCCAGATCGTTGGTTATATTATGTCCGGGGATCCCACCTATGTGACCAGCTATAAAAATGCACGGTATCTGATCATGAAGGTGGAGCGGGACGAGCTTTTGGAAGAATTGCTGAAAAATTATATTGAAGTGAATCTTAAGTAATCCATGGCAGGACGGATCATTGGTTTGGATTACGGTTCCAGGACTGTAGGCGTTGCCCTTAGCGATCCCTTAAGGATGACAGCCCAGGCCGTGGAGACGATCAAGCGGAAGGATGAGAACAAGCTGCGGCAGACACTGGCGCGAATCGAGGAAATTATAAGAAACGAAGGTGTTGAACAGATTGTTCTTGGATATCCTAAAAATATGAACAATACCATAGGAGACCGGGCACAAAAGACCGATGCGTTTGCCGGGATGCTAAAGCGGCGGACCGGACTTGAGGTTGTGCTCTGGGATGAACGGATGAGTACCATGGCGGCGACCCGGACGCTCATTGAAGGGGAAGTGCGCCGTGAAAACAGGAAAGCATATGTGGATCAGCTGGCTGCGGTTTTTATTTTGCAGGGCTATCTGGACTATATCCGGCTGCATCCGCAGGATAAGCCGGATTGACTTTGGAGGACCGACATGTCAAATCAGGGAAAAATAGAATTTACATTAACGGATACAGGTGAAAAAGAAGAATTTTATGTTATTGAACAGACACGTATCAATAACATTAATTATATATTAGTGGCCGATTCCATGGAGGATGAGGCACAGGCGCTTATTTTGAAGGAGACCTGTACAAATACAGATATGGCAGACGCCGTTTATTCGGTGGTTGAGGATGACGATGAACTGGATGCCATATCCAAAGTATTTGCTCAGATGGTCGATGATCTTGATATTGAGCTTGAATGATAATTTATTAAAAACATTGATGTGATGAGTCACGATACTCGGACAACAAGATGCCAGGAAGAAGGGATGCGTATGGATAAAGAGCTGGAACGGTATAAGCAGTTTCTGAAAGATAAAGGGATGAAGACCACCGGCCAGCGCCTTGCCATTTTCGAGGTATTAGCAAGTGAACCGAACCGGCATTTTACGGCGGAAGAAATTTATGAAAAAGTGAAACAGCGGTGGCCGGAGATCGGCCTTGCCACTGTTTACCGGAATATTCAGAAACTGTCAGAGTTTGGCGCGATCGATAAGCTGAATCTGGGTGACGGATTTGTACGGTATGAAATCGGCGACCCTGACAGAGACAAAGCCAGACACCATCATCATCACCTGATCTGCCTGGAGTGCGGCGGCGTCTTTACCTTTGAGGACGATCTGCTGGAACAGCTGGAAGGGCGGATCCGTGAGACGATGGGTTTTATTGTGAGCGACCATGAAGTGAAATTTTATGGGCGCTGCAGCGCATGCAGCCAGTCGCTTGCAGGCAAATGACGTTGTCAAAGTATCGTTGTCGGCATCGCACAACAACTATTATGCGGAGGTGCGATTTTGAAAACGAATAATACAGCAAACAGTACAGTAAGGATCAGCCATACAAGAACGGGCAGCCCAAGGTTCCGAGCCAGAGGGGAAGGAAAGAACGACCGTGCAAAGAATGAAAAAATAAAGATTATTCCCCTGGGCGGACTGGAACAGATCGGAATGAATATTACCTGTATTGAATATGAAGATAATATTGTAGTGATCGACTGCGGCCTTGCGTTCCCATCGGATGATATGCTGGGAATCGATCTTGTAATCCCGGATATTACTTATCTGAAGGATAATATTTCCAAAGTCAAGGGCTTTGTTATTACCCACGGCCATGAGGATCATATCGGTGCCCTGCCTTATGTATTGAAAGATATTAATGTTCCGGTTTATGCGACAAAGCTGACTATGGGCATTATTGAGCATAAATTAAAAGAACACGGAATGATGAAGATGACAAAGCGCCGTGTGATCCGTCACGGACAGTCCATTAATCTCGGATGTTTCCGTATTGAATTTATCAAAACCAACCACAGTATTGCAGATGCCACAGCTCTGGCCATTTACACACCGGCAGGCATTATTGTCCATACCGGCGACTTTAAGATCGATTACACGCCGGTTTTTGGCGACAGGATCGACCTTGGTCGGTTTGCCGAGCTTGGAAAGAAGGGCGTGCTGGCGCTGATGTGCGACAGTACCAATGCAGAGCGGCCGGGATTTACCCAGTCTGAGCGTACCGTGGGACTTCAGTTTGAGCATATTTTTAATGAACATCAGAAAAACCGTCTCATCATAGCTACATTTGCGTCCAATGTGGACCGGGTGCAGCAGATCATTAATATGGCCCATAAGTATGGCCGCAAGGTCATTGTCGAGGGCCGCAGCATGGTGAATATTATCAGTATTGCCCAGGAACTGGGATATATTAATATTCCGGATAACACGCTGATCGAGCTGGATCAGATGAAAAATTATCCGCCGGAGCAGATTGTTTTGATCACTACCGGAAGCCAGGGCGAGACTATGGCTGCCCTTTCCAGAATGGCGGCCAGCATCCACCGAAAGGTTTCTATTGTTCCGGGAGACACGGTGGTATTCAGTTCTAATCCTATCCCGGGCAATGAAAAGGCAGTATCCAACGTAATCAATGAGCTTTATATGAAGGGAGCAGAAGTGATCTACCAGGATACTCATGTATCCGGCCATGCCTGCCAGGAAGATATTAAGCTGATTTACGCGTTGACTCAGCCTAAATTTGCCATTCCTGTCCATGGTGAGTACCGCCATCTTATCGCACATGCCCGCCTGGCTGAGATGATGGGGGTTGAAAAGGATCACATTATCCTTATGGAAACCGGAGATGTGCTGGAGATTGGCAGCGATAAGGCGTCCATTACCGGAAAGGTTCACTGCGGTGATGTAATGGTAGACGGCCTTGGTGTAGGCGATGTGGGAAATATCGTATTGCGTGACCGTCAGCTGCTTTCACAAAACGGCCTGCTGATTGTTGTGATCACTCTGGAAAAGTATACCAATCAGATTTTAGCCGGGCCGGATATTGTATCCCGCGGTTTTGTATATGTAAGGGAGTCGGAGACTCTTATGGAAGATGCCCGTCATGTGGTGAGCAATGCTTTGGAAAATTGCCTGAGTCATCGCTGCAGCGACTGGGGCAAGATTAAAAATGTTGTGCGGGAGGCTCTGGGAGACTATGTCTGGAAACAGACCAAGCGTAATCCCATGATCCTGCCGATCATTATGGAAGTTGAATAAGGCTAAGTGCCGATAAGGAGCGTATGTAATGCCGGGTGTCAGGGAAAAAACCGAAGAATTGATCGATTTGATCAAACACAGTAAAGAATACCGATCTTATAATGAACTCAGAGCATTTATAACTCACGAATCCGGGATCAGGGACCGGATCGACAGTTTTCGCAGGGATCTGCTGACAGCGCAGAATGATCCGGGGAGCGATCCGGAAACCTTTGCCAGGATCAGCAAAGAATATGAAGATATTCTTGAGAATCCCCAGGTCGCGGAGTATTTGTCTGCAGAACAGGCTGTGATACAGATGATGCGGGACATTTATGAAAGGCTTGGCAGTGCGGTAGCCTTAGATCTGAGTTTTCTCGGAGAAGTGAAGGAGTTGAACATATGAGAAAGATACTTTTAGGTTTTTTTGAACTCTGTATTCATATTGTCATATATGCCCTGGTTATTTTCCTTGTTTACCGGGCTGCTGTATTTGCCTATGATTTCTCTTATAATGTTTTTGGAGATCCCGTTATGTCAAAGTATGATACACAGACAGTGACAGTGGTAGTGGATGATGGAGATTCAGCATCTACAGTAGCTTCAAAGCTGAAGGATGCAGGGCTGATCAAGTATGAAGCAGCCTTTGTGATCCGTGTGCGCTTAGAGGAAATGGGCGATAAGATCATGCCGGGGACCTTTGAGTTAAGTCCCAGTATGTCTGTGGAAGAAATATTGCAGATCCTAGCGACAGAGGGCGAGATCCGGCAAGAGGAGAGCGGGGTAATCACACGATGAATGTAGACGAGCGGATGACAGCGTATATCCGCTCCCTGGATCATGGAGAGAATGAATATATAAGGACACTGGAGCAGGAGGCCCTTAATGATCGTGTACCGATCATCCGCAAGGAAACCGCTGCCCTGCTCCGCGTGCTCCTGACCATGAAAAAGCCCAAAAGGCTCCTGGAAGTAGGGGCTGCCGTGGGCTTTTCTTCTATCTTCATGAGTGAATATGCGGGAGCGTCATGTAAGATCACAACCATAGAAAATTATGAGCCCAGGATCGTAAAGGCCAGGGAGAATATAAAAAATGCCGGAAAGCAGGAGCAGATTACCCTATTAGAGGGCGATGCTGCGGATATTTTAAAAACATTGGAGCCGCCCTATGATTTTATATTTATGGATGCGGCCAAAGGGCAGTATATGCACTTTTTTCCTCAGATCATGCGTCTTTTAGAAGACGGCGGTGTTCTTGTCAGTGACAACGTGCTTCAGGACGGGGATATTGTCCAGTCCAGATATGCAGTCACGCGCAGAAATCGCACGATCCACAGCCGTATGCGGGAATATTTGTGGGAGCTGACCCACAACGATGCCCTTGAGACTGTCGTCCTGCCTGTTGGCGACGGCGTTACGATTAGTACCAAAAAGCCCCGGTAGCAGCAATGAAAGGAGAAACGCATTGAAAAAACCAGAATTATTAATTCCTGCCAGCTGTCTTGAGGTTTTAAAGACAGCGGTCAACTTTGGCGCTGACGCCGTGTATATTGGCGGCGAGGTGTTCAGCCTTCGTGCAAAATCGAAAAACTTTTCAAAAGAAGATATGATCGAAGGCATCGCCTATGCTCACGCCAAAGGGGTAAGAGTATTTGTTACAGCCAACATCCTGGCACATAACCGGGATCTGGATGAATTTGAAAAATATCTTATGGAGCTGAAAGACATAGGGCCGGATGCGCTGATTATTTCCGATCCGGGGATTTTTATGATGGCCCGGAGAATCTGTCCGGAAATCGAGATTCATGTCAGCACTCAGGCGAATAATACCAATTATGCCACCTTTAATTTCTGGCATGAGCTGGGGGCAAAGCGGGTAGTGACAGCCAGGGAGCTGTCCCTGGAAGAAATCCGACAGATCCGGGATCATATCCCTGAGGATCTGGAAATCGAAACCTTTGTCCATGGAGCTATGTGCATTTCCTACTCCGGACGGTGCCTGCTGTCCAGCTTTCTGGCAGGCCGGGACGCCAACCAGGGGGCCTGCACCCATCCGTGCCGCTGGAAGTATGCCCTGATGGAAGAAACGCGGCCGGGCGAGTATTACCCGGTGTTTGAAAATGAGCGGGGAACCTATATTTTAAATTCCAAGGATCTGTGCATGATCGAACATATCCCGGATCTTGTGGCTGCCGGCATTGACAGCTTTAAAGTGGAAGGCCGCATGAAAACGGCGCTGTATGTGGCAGATGTGACCCGTACCTACCGTCAGGCTATTGACGACTACTTTACCGATCCGGCCCTTTATGAAAGCCGTATGGACCATTACCGGGAAGAAATCGCCAAAGGGACTTACCGCATGTATACCACAGGCTTTTTCTATGGCAAGCCGGATGAAAATGCCCAGATCTACGACAGCAACACCTATATTAAGTCCTACACGTATCTTGGCCTGATCAACGGCCGGAACGAAGCCGGGCTTTACGGTTTTGAACAGCGCAACAAGTTTAGTGTTGGGGATACGATTGAGGTGATGAAGCCGGACGGACAGGATCTGACAGTAACTGTGAAAAAAATGACGGATGAGGACGGCAATGCTATGGAAAGCTGTCCTCACCCGAAACAAAAAATATTTATTGATCTTGGGGTTCCCCTTTCCGACGGGGATCTTCTTAGACGGAAGGATGCTTAAGCGCATCACCGGCTGACCGGGCCGCCGCTGTTAAAGGGGGAGCCGTTAAAGGTTTGCAGAGTTAAAGGGCTGTACCGGCCGGGGCGGCACCTGGTGGGGGCCAATGGCTTTTTCCATCCATACCATGTCATACCACCGGCCGCCTTTATAGCCGCAGCAGTGGAAATGTCCGGCCATGGTATAGCCTAAATGGCTATGGAAATGCACACTGTTTTTCGTAAGATAAGGATCATCGTCCGTCCGCGGAAAGGCAATACAGGCGTTCATGTTCAGGATGTTCTGCTTTTTCAGACTTTCTTCCAAAGCCTGATGGAGGGCTTTTCCCACGCCCTGTCGGGTCATGCCCTTGCGGACGTAGATGGAAGTCTCCACCGCCCAGTCATAGGCCGGACGGCCCTTAAAGGGGGAAGCATAGGCATATCCGGCAATCTGGCCGTCAATGCGGGCCACCAGCCATGGATAGCGATTTAAAACACCGGACATGCGCCGGCAAAATTCCTCAAGAGAGGGAACCTCATATTCAAAAGTAATGGCCGTTTCAGTCACATAAGGGGCGTAAATTTCCAACAGAGCCGCCGCATCCGCCAAAGATGCCGGCTCTATTTTTATTTCAGTATCCATGATAAGATCTCCTTGTTATTTAAAATACTTTTCCTTAATGGGCTCCACAGGCATGTCCAGGCCTGTCCACAGGCGGAAGCTTTCCGCGCCCTGGTATAAAAGCATATAAAGGCCGTTAAAGGCCGGACAGCCCTGCTGGCGTGCCAGGCGCATAAGCTTGGTTTCCCGGGGATTATAAATAATATCTGAGACAGCCAGGTCTTTATGGAAAACAGACGGATCCCGGATCAGGCATTCATCTTCATAAGGCGCCATGCCTGCATTGGTGGCATTGGTCAGCACATGGCTGGATAAAATACTTTCTCCCAGGGCATCCTCGTCATTTAAGTCATGGAGAGTGACACGGCACGAGGTCCTGGCATTTAACTGCTGAATCAGGGCCTGGGCCTTTTCATAGGTCGGGCTTTTCCGGTTAAAGACACGGATTTCTTTAACACCGTCCAGAGCTGCCTGGACAAGAATGGCTGTAGCTGCCCCTCCGGCCCCTAAAAGCGTCATGACCTTGCCGGGAAGAGGGAAGCCGGCTTCACTGGCAGCTCTCATATAGCCGATGCCGTCGGTGGTGTAGCCGGTAAGTACGCCGTTATCGTTGACAATGGTATTAACTGCACCGCACAGCTGTGCTGCAGGGGACAGCCGGTCTGCCAGGGCGGCCATGGCATTTTTGTGAGGCATGGTCAGGTTAAAGCCCCGCACGCCTAAGGTTTTAAGGCCATATACAGCAGTTTTCAGATCTTTAGGTTTAACATCAAAGGCCAGGTAGGCATAGGGCAGATCAAGGAGACGAAAGGCCTCATTATGCATCATAGGAGAAATGCTGTGGGCCACAGGACTGCCTAAAAGGCCTGTAAGTATGGTATGTCCGGTAATTTCTGGCATTGGATCAATCCTCATTTCTTTTGCAAAATCTCTTTACTTTACAAATATAATATATTAAAGTAAAGAAAGCAATAGTAACTGTTCAGGCATGCACCATTCGCGCAGCAAGGGTGTATGCAATACGAAAAGAGGAATGACTATGAAGATCGTAGAAGTCCGGGGAATAAAGATCGGCACAGGACGGCCAAAGATCTGTATTCCCGTTATGGAAAAAAGGACAGAAGATATAGTGGAAATGGCCGGACAGGCCGTTATGGCAGGCGCAGATCTGATCGAATGGCGGGCAGATGCCTGGGAGCGGCTGGAATGCGGCCGGCTGCCTGGAACTTTAAAAGCCTTAAGGACCCGTATTGGCCAAGTTCCCCTGTTATTTACCATCCGTACATCGTCAGAAGGCGGCCTTAAGGCCCTTTCTGCGGAAGAATATGCTCAGCTGAACCAGACCGCCATTCAAAGCGGTGTGCCGGATCTGGCAGATGTGGAAATGGGCCGTGAACCAAAGGCGGTGCAAAGTATTATTACGGCCGCCCATGAAGCTGGCGTAGGCGTGGTAGGCTCATACCATGATTTTTTTAAGACCCCTTCAGTGGAGGATATGGTGGAGCGGCTTCGGAAGGCCTGTGCCGGAGGCGCAGATATTTTAAAGCTGGCGGTCATGCCTGAAAATATGGATGATGTGGTCCGTTTGCTGGATGCAACCCAGAAGGCTTCACGAATATTTGACCGCCCTCTGATCACCATGTCCATGGGCGCTATGGGAAGCATCAGCCGTGTGTGGGGCGAATATTTTGGCAGCGCCGTAACCTTTGGGCAAATGGGACAGGCCAGCGCTCCCGGCCAGTTTGACGCCCGGGAGCTTAGGACAGTGCTGAAGATTTTACACAAGCAGGCATCCATGGCCGGACATGCTTTGCCGGCCCGGGAGGATATGGAAAGCAAAGATAAAAACCTGGATCACAGCGTCCAATCTCCGGAAGGATATAAAGCGCCGGCAAAAAAGATACGACATTTATTTTTAACCGGTTTTATGGGAACCGGAAAAACAAGTGTGGCCCGGGAACTGGAAAAGCTGACAGGAATGCCTGTCATGGAAATGGATGCGGAGCTGGCCCGCCGGGAGGGGCGCAGTATCCCGGATATTTTTGCCGCAGAAGGCGAAGCATATTTTCGCCAGATTGAAACTCAGCTTTTGCAGGACATTGCCCGGGAAGAAACGGCAATGATCGTTTCCTGCGGCGGGGGCGCGGTGCTGGCTGAAAAAAATCCCCGGCTCATGAAAAGCTGCGGCAAGGTGGTGCTTTTAACGGCCCGGCCGGAAACTATATACGCCCGGGTCGGCACAGACGAAGGCCGCCCCAATCTTAAGGGCAGGAAATCCGCCAAAGATATTGAAGCCTTAATGGCCCAGAGAGCGCCTAAATACAAGGCTGCCGCAGATGTTGTGGTGGAAACCGACAGAAAAGACATAAAGGCCATTGCCAGAGAGATCCTGGCCGTGTGCAGCGAATAAAAATATAGCCTTTAGGAGGAAGCATGTTAGAGCGTTTTTATCCGGACCGTGTGAGTCCGTCCACATATGATATTGATTTTGAAAAGTTGTATAGGGATGGCGTGCGGGGTCTGATTTTTGATATTGATAATACATTAGTGCCTCATGGGGCGCCGGCAG
The DNA here is from genome assembly GCA_018711005.1 of Candidatus Scybalocola faecigallinarum. GTDB lineage: Bacteria > Bacillota > Clostridia > Lachnospirales > Lachnospiraceae > Catenibacillus > Catenibacillus faecigallinarum. Next base: position 122,711 of record DVIT01000027.1, read on the forward strand.
ATGCCCGGGCGAAAAAGCTGTTTGCCCGTTTGAAAAAGATAGGTTTTGCCTGCTGTCTCCTTTCTAATAACGGGGAACACAGAGTTAAAATGTTTAATAAAGATATTGGCGTCCATTATATTTGCCATGCCCATAAACCGTCCACTGCCAATTATAAAAAGGCCATGGAGCTTATGGGAACAAACCTGAAAAACACTGTTTTTATTGGCGACCAGCTTTTTACAGACATTTACGGTGCTAAAAGGCTGGGCATGGCGAATATATTAGTACGGCCCATCCACCCCAAGGAGGAGATCCAGATCGTTTTGAAACGGCGGCTGGAAAAGATCGTGCTGCATTTTTATGAAAAGAATAAATGAGGAGGAGCGCATGGCAGGATATATTGATATGCACTGTGACACGCTGACGTCCCTGATGGGGAAGGCTCAGTCCGGTGACCTTATGGAAAATAACTTAAGCGTGGATCTTCAAAGGCTTCAGAACAATGGAAATGCCATTGAGTTTTTTGCTTGCTTTATTTATCTTGACCGGTTTAAGTCAGAAGCCGGTGAGGCTTTGGACAATGCAGCCGGGCAGGGCCGGTGGGATCTGGACCGGGCCTGGGCCTATACCATGGATGTGCTGGATTTTTATGAGGAAAACCAGAAAAAGTACAGCCATGCCCTTTACACTGTAAAAAGCGCCCGGGATGCCCGGTTTGTTTTAAGCCGGGAAAAGCCGGGACTGTGCGGTGGCCTGCTGACTGTAGAAGAAGGGGGGATCCTGGACGGATCCATGGAGCGCCTGAATACTTTATTTAATCGCGGCGTGCGTCTTATGACCCTTACATGGAACTTTGACAACTGTCTTGGCCACCCGAATTCCAGGGATGCTTCAAAAAATGCCCTTGGCCTGACGCCTTTTGGCTTTTCAGTCATTGAAGCCATGGAAAAAATGGGTATGATGGTGGATGTTTCCCATTTATCCGACGGAGGCTTTTATGATGTGGCTCAGCACATGAAGAAGCCCTTTGTCGCATCCCACTCCAATGCCAGAGCCTTGTGTCCGCACCCCAGAAATCTGACAGACCACATGATCCGTACATTGGCAGACCACGGCGGTGTTGCCGGTTTAAATTTCTGCCCTGCATTTTTGGACGAAAAGAACGGCTCCACAGTGGAGGCAATGACCGCTCATGTTCATCACATGATCCGCGTAGGCGGTGAAGATGTGGTGGCTTTAGGCACGGACTTTGACGGCATCAGCGGTCCCCTGGAAATCCCCCACACCGGGAAGATGGAGCTGCTTTACCATGCCCTGAAAACATCCGGGCTCACCCAGCGGGTACTGGACAAGCTCTGGTACGGCAATGTTCTTCGGGTCATGGAGGATGTGATGGGAGATTTGTGAGGTTGGGGTTCTGTTTACCTGGCTTCGGCCCTGATCTCCATAATCCTTTTTATGGCTGTAGGATTTTGCTCCGACTTCGGTCTGATTTGTGATTTTGTTGCTTTTGACCGAACAATTTAGTCTCATAATACCCCCAAATAAGAGAAAACGTCATTTTTGACCGTACAATTTGGTTCAACTGTACCCGTAAATAGGAGAAAAACGCCATTTTTGACCGAACTGGGTTCAAAATCATCCCAGTGCTGCCAAAAGCCACTTCCATTCCAAAACAAAATACTCAAACTTGAGGAAGAACCAAAAATGAAATGAGTGGTGAAACCAGATTCAAAAGACCTGTTTGGGGTGAAAGTTCAGATATATGTATGGTGAGTTATATTACAACAGATGGTTATCCGGTAACAAAAGCGTTATTAATGCTAAGGAAGAAGGATTGGATACGGAATGCCAACAGTATGTACTATCGTACGGAAGGAAATCTACTGAATGAAATCGTATATAGATAAAAATGAGAACTGGATTTCACTTGCTTGTGGAGTCCGGTTTTTTATGTTGTGCGAAGTGAAATTTCCGGAATCGGCAAAATGCATTGAATAATTCAGAAGCTCGATAGATTTATTGCCGGTAATGTGATATACTATAACGTAGGTTCATGTAGTATTTAATTTGATTGAAAACGGAGGAGCGCAGATGGGATACCTTTCAGTTGCTGAAATCGCAAAAAAATGGAATATATCGGAGCGCAGTGTGAGAAATTACTGTGCGCACGGGCGTGTGCAGGGGGCTTTTCTTACTGGAAAGACCTGGAATATTCCGGAAAACGCCGAAAAACCGGAGCGCTCCAACAAAAAGAAGGAACATCCGCTTACACTGCTGGATGTTTTGCAGGAAGAAAAAGCAAGTAAATATTCCGGCGGTATTTACCATAAGACACAAATTGAATTAACGTATAACTCAAACCATATGGAGGGAAGCCGTCTGACCCATGATCAGACCCGATATATTTTTGAAACTAATACTATTGGCGTGGAAAATGAAGTTCTTAATGTGGATGATGTGATTGAAACGGTAAATCATTTTCGATGTATTGATATGATCATCGACCATGCAAAAGCTGCTTTGACTGAGAAGTTTATCAAGGAGCTTCATCTGACTTTAAAACGCGGTACAAGCGATTCCAGAAAAGACTGGTTTGCAGTAGGGGACTATAAAAAATTGCCGAATGAGGTGGGTGGCATGGATACTGCCTTGCCTGAAGAAGTGGCCGGCAGGATGAAAGCATTGCTGACAGAGTATAACGCAAAAGAAGAAAAGAGATTTGAAGATATTCTGGATTTCCATGTAAAGTTTGAGAAAATCCATCCGTTTCAGGACGGCAATGGCCGTGTGGGCAGGCTGATTATGTTTCGGGAGTGTTTGAAATATAATATTGTTCCGTTCATTATTGAGGAGAATTTGAAGATGTTCTATTATCGGGGGTTGAAAGAATGGGACAATGAAAAAGGCTATCTGACAGATACCTGCCTGACCGCACAGGATCGATATAAGGCGTATTTGGATTATTTCAGAATCCCATATTAAGTAAGATGATTTTTAAATTTGGGGAATCTGCAAAAACATTGTAACAGTTCAGCCGGAAGGCTGAACTATTACAAACCATATGGAGGGAAGTCGTCTGACCCATGATCGGACCAGATATATTTCTGGATAACAGATGTGGAAACAAAGCATGGTGGACGATTTATCCGTAAGGGACTTAATTCCATTCGCCGGCAGTCAGAAAGTCCCGGATGTTGCGATGGCGGATTCCATTCCGGCTCATGTCAAGTTCATCCATTGTGACAACATATTTGGGAAAATTATCACAGATGGAATCATAGACCCCGAATTCCCGCTGAACTGTACTTTCATCTGCCAGCAGGTATGCCACCTGGACATAGAGCTTTTCGCCACGCTGGTCACAGACAAAATCAATCTCCTTGTCACCGATTTTTCCAACGGTTACTTTGTACCCCCGGCGAAGCAGTTCCATGTAGACAATGTTTTCCAGAATCAGGTTGATGTCGCGCATATTGCCGCCGAAAACAGCTTCCCGGATACCATGATCCGCAATATAGTATTTTTCGTTAGTAGACAAAATTTGTTTTCCATGCAAATCTTCACGCCTGACCTGATAAAAAAGATAGGAATCACAACAATATTTGATGTAATTTAATACGGTATCGGTTGATGTGAAACGACGTTCATTTTTCAAAAACTTCACCAGAGAGGAAGCAGAAAAAGTAGTGCCGATATTGGCGATAACATATGCAATAATACGTTCCAACAGGTCTACATCCCGCACTTTGTTCCGTTTCACAATGTCTTTTAGCTGGACAGAGTTGAACAAGTCGGTCAGATACTGTTTTACTGGATCTTCCTCATAGCGGATATTGGCAAGATACGGCATTCCGCCAGCCAGAAGATATTTTTGGAAGCATTGCTGCATAGATGCATCTGGGGCAATGGAGTGGTACAGTTCCAAAAATTCAGTAAAAGAAAATGGGTAAATGACAAACTCCACATAGCGACCACCCAGATAGGTTGCCAGTTCGCCGGAGAGCAGCTTGGCGTTGGAGCCAGTGATATAGATGTCACAATCCAGGGAAACACGGAAGGAATTGATACACTTTTCCCAATCTGCCACTTCCTGAATTTCATCGAAAAACAGGTAAACTTTTCCCTCCATATGTTTTGCCCGTTGAAGGATTTCCTCGTGCAAAGCCATTGCGTTTAGAAGATATGCATATCGTAAATCCTCAAAATTGATGGAGATAAAGTTTTCCTCACTTACACCATTGAAACGCAATTCATCTTGAATCAACTCCAACATGACAGATTTGCCGGAACGTCGGATGCCGGTCATGACTTTTACCAGTTCCTTTCCGATAAATGGGCGGATACGTTTCATATATGTTTCCCTTTTAATCATGGGAATCCCTCCTTTCCATTTTCACTTTTAGTATATTTCATTTATACTCGAAAATCAATGAAATTTTTCTTTTTTATCGTTTATAAACGATAAAAACAAATTTTCGACACTGTTTGACGACTATAAATTCGGTTATACAAAAGGATGTCTTGAGATACAGAAGAAATCATACAAAAACTTGCGCAGCTTTAGTCATATATTGCTGTAAATAGGGAAGATGCTCATTGCTGGTTGAAAGCCATAGATAAAACGGTTATCATTAAAATGATGTAGTCTGGCATGATCCTAAGCGCTGCTCAGGGAGAACAAGGGCTGACGGATGGGTGCCGGGCCGGAAATTTTATTTTGGGGAGGAATTTATAAATGAGCCAGGTACAAAAGAGGGAAGGCGGATCCATGGACATGACCCAGGGAAGTCCATACAGGCTGATCTTCCTGTTCTCTATTCCATTGCTGATCGGCAATATTTTGCAGCAGTTCTACAACATGGTTGACAGTATCGTTGTAGGGAATATTGTAGGAGCGAAAGCGCTGGCAGCAGTAGGCACCGGATTTCCGGTAATTTTTATGCTCAGTTCCCTGTTTATGGGTATCGGAAATGGAGCAACGGTCATGGTATCCCAGTTTTACGGAGCCAAAGATTTTGACCGGCTGAGAGTGACGGTGACAACCATCTATAAGTCCATGCTGATTGCTATTATACCTTTATCGGTCCTTGGAATTTTCATCAGCCGTCCGCTGCTTATGTTAATGCAGGTTCCTGACGATGGCACACTGGATATGGCCGCGGTTTACATGATCGTCATTTTTGTGGGGCTGATCGGTTCTATGGGGTACAATATTAATGCAGGTATTTTGCAGGGCCTTGGAGACAGCCGTACATCATTGCTCTTTTTGGCTATTGCTGCAGTCATTAATGTTGTTCTTGACCTGACCTTTACGGCAGGAATACGCATGGGCGTTTTCGGCGTTGCGCTGGCCACGATCATTGCCCAGCTTTGTTCATGGCTTTTCGGCCTGTTTTATATTCAGAAAAAGTATACGATTATTAAGATCAATTTCCGGCATATGGAATTTGATAAAGTTCTTTTCCGTCAGGCCCTTCGCCTTGGGATTCCTTCCGGGATTCAGCAGATGTGTTTTTCAATAGGGATCATGGTCATGCAGGCCCTGGTTAATGGCTACGGTTCCACATTTATGGCAGGATTTAACGGAGCCAATAAGATCGACTCCTTTGCCTTTATGCCTGTACAAAGCTATTCCATTGCAGTGACCACTTATACAGGACAAAATATTGGCGCTCACCTTCTGGACCGGGTGAAAAAGGGGGTTAAGGCCGGTTTGATCTTATCCTTTATAACGTGTATTGTGATTGGCGGGATCTTATATCCCATCAGCGATCTGTTTATGCGCATGTTTTCATCAGATCCCGGCGTTATTGAGTCTGGCGTATGGTACCTTCACAGCGTTTTGCCGTTTTATGTACTCCTTGCCGCAGGATTTATGTACAGCAGTGTATTAAAAGGCTCCGGGGAAATGATCATTCCCCTGATTTCATCTATTGTAGGATTGTGGCTTGCCCGTATCCCGTCAGCGTATTTGCTGGACTACTTTTTTGGACAGCAATATATTTACTTTTCCTATGCCATTGGCTGGGTTTTTGGGTTTATCATACCATTTATTGCTTACCGGAGAGGAAAATGGAAAAATAAGAGTATTATTAAGTAAAAAATGCTCCCCAGGAATCATCCTGTGGGAGCATTTTAAATCGAACAAAATTAAACTCTGGAAAGATATTCGCCGGTTCTTGTGTCGATTTTGATCTTATCGCCGATCTCAACGAATAACGGAACGTTGATCTGAGCGCCAGTTTCCACAACAGCGGGCTTTGTTGCGCCTGTGGAAGTATCGCCTTTGAAGCCGGGCTCGGTCTGAGTTACTTCAAGCTCTACAAATAACGGAGGTTCTACAGAGAATACCTGACCGTTGTGGGAGAGCATTTTAACCATTTCGTTTTCCTTAACAAACTTTAATGCGTCGCCTACGTCCTCACTGTTGAGAGCGATCTGATCATAGGTTTCCACATCCATGAAATGATACAGGTCGCCATCATTATATAAATACTGCATGTCAGCTCTGTCAATATGAGCCTGCGGACATTTTTCTGTAGGACGGAAAGTTTTTTCTACGATACCGCCGTTCTTAATATTTTTTAATTTGGTGCGGACAAATGCGGCACCCTTTCCTGGTTTTACATGCTGAAATTCAATGACCTGATAAACATTTCCCTCGAACTCGATGGTTAAGCCATTTCTGAAATCACCTGCTGATACCATGTATATTGAATCCTCCTTTTTAGTATGCTTTGTATATTAGCTCTTTTAAGTATAAATAATAAACGTGATTTTTTCAACTGTTTTTTTGCATAAGACCAAAGCGTATCTAAATTTTTTATAAAGTGTCGGGATTTTGTTGACTTTTAGAAGTGTGCAGGCTAATGTATTGTGTTGACGATATTTATGATAAAGGAGCTGAAGGCGTTATATGGACTATGAAAAGGCGGAAAAAGGCATCCGGGTTCCGAATGTTATAAAAAGGCACCGGATCGCGTTTATGGTGCTGGGAGTGATCCTTTATGTGGTCATTGGCGCACTGGCACCGTTTATGCATTACAGCCCCGTTTCCCAAAGCTTTCAGGAAAGCTTTAATGCCCAAGATATTCTTGAGCCGGAAGTATCGCCAGACCGGGCTATGATCCTGGAAACCAATACAAGCGCCTGGGAGGAGCGTATCCGGCTGATGAATATGGCCTCGGAGAGGATCATTTTATCTACATTTGATATGAGAGACGGAGAAAGCACCCGGGATCTTTTGGCTGTGCTTTTGCACAAAGCAGATGAAGGGGTGCAGGTACAGATCCTGGTGGACGGATTTTCCGATTTCCTGCGCATGGAAGGACGGCCGGTATTCTATGCTCTGTCCTCCCATCCAAACGTGGAGATACGCATTTATAATCCCATAAGGCCCTGGTTTCCGTGGACATTGCAGGGGCGCATGCATGATAAATATGTGATCGCAGACGATCAGGCATATATTCTTGGGGGAAGAAATACATTTGACTACTTTATCGGTGATTATGAAACGGAAAATAAGAGCTTTGACCGGGAACTGCTCATTTACAATTCCAAAGGCCCCGGAGAAAGCTCACTGAACGGCCTTATGGCATACTTTCAGGAAGTATGGAACCTGGAGGTGTGCCGGATTTTTCATGATGACCCGGATCTGGCGGAAAGAAAAAAAGTGCAGGGGCAGCGGCGGTTGCTGGAGGAGCGGTATGACCATTTACAGGAAGTACGCCCGGATTTGTTTGAACCCTTTGATTATGCTCAGGTGACCGAACCTACCCAGGGGGTGGAGCTTTTGTCCGGAGAAACAGGCATTTATGGAAAGGAGCCAAGAGTCTTTTATATGCTGTCCCAGCTTATGGCCCACGCTCAGGAGCAGGTGATCATCCATACCCCTTATGCTGTGTGCAATGACTATATGTATGATACGCTGACCAATCTGTGCGCTCAGGTGCCGGAGGTGACGATGATGGTCAATTCTGTGGAAAACGGAGATAATCTTGTGGCTTCCAGTGACTATTTGAAAAATAAAGGGCATCTGATAGAGACCGGACTGGAAATTTATGAATATGACGGCGGCATTTCTTCGCACGGAAAGTCGGTAGTGATTGACAATGACATTTCCATTGTAGGCTCCTATAATCTGGATCTTCGGAGTACCTACATGGACACAGAGCTGATGCTTGTTGTAAAAAGTGAAGCAGTGACTCAGGAACTGACCGGCTACATGGAAGATATGCACCAGGACTGTCGGAAGGTGATCGATGCTAAGACTTACGAAACACCGCCCCATTTGGACATTGCCCGGATCCCTCCGGCAAAGCGGTTCTTTTTGGGCTTTCTTGGGATTTTGCTGGCGCCTTTTCGGTGTGTGATCTGAAAATTGGATAAATTAGAAAGAGGATGTGAACGTTATGATCTTTAATACAAGCGCCCCCCTTCTTGACGCCATTGTTTTGGCAGTGGCGTCAGGAGAGCCGGAAGGAACTTACGGATATAAGATTACCCAGGAGGTCCGGTCTGTGATCGGCATTTCCGAATCAACCTTGTATCCGGTGCTGCGCCGCCTGCAAAAGGACGGATGCCTGGCCACCTATGATATTCAGTATGGGGGACGCAACCGCCGTTATTATAAGGTGACCCAGCTGGGGATGGAGCAGTTGGAGGCTTACCGGGCTGCCTGGGCGGATTATTCCCAAAAAATCTCCGGGATCCTGGGCCAGGGAAAGAAATAAGCCAGGTCTTTTATACAGGCTGCCTGCATATATTGATATGGAAAGCAGGCAGGTGAGAATATGAATATATCGATGGATGATGACGCAAAGAAAACTCAGCTGTGCCGTATTTTTGCAGCTTCTTTGCGTCCTTTTTTTTGGCGGCTGAAATGCGATCTGGAGCGTTTGCAGGAAATCCGCTTAAGAGTCAACAGTCCCCTGATGATCATTTATGATCACAGGGAAAGATTTTTATCCAGGGACGGACAGCTTAAAAAAGACGATACAGATGTGGTCACTGTGGATCACGCACAGATCCAGGAGACAATGGAATATATCAGTGATTACTCCCTGTATGCTTATGAGGATGAGATCCGCCAGGGCTTTATTACGATCCAGGGCGGCCACCGGGTGGGCATTGCGGGAAAAATCGTCCTGGAAGATGGGAAAATAAAAAATATTAAATACATTTCATTTATTAATATACGTCTGTCCCACCAAATCCCCGGCTGCGCGGATCCGGTCATGCCCTATATTAAATCCGGAAGCACCCTGTACCACACGTTGATCATTTCGCCGCCCCGATGCGGCAAAACAACGCTGCTGAGGGATATTGTCCGCCAGATTTCCCAAAGCCCGGACGGCATTAATGTGGGGGTGGTGGATGAACGGTCGGAGATTGCCGCCTGTTATATGGGCGTTCCCCAAAATGATGTGGGGATCCGCACGGATGTGCTGGATTGCTGTCCAAAGGCGGAAGGAATGATGATGCTCATCCGTTCCATGTCGCCCCAGGTGATCGCTGTGGATGAGGTAGGCAGCAGGAAGGATCTTAAGGCCATTGAATATGTGATCAACTGCGGCTGCAAATTGATCGCCACCGTCCACGGCAGTTCTGTAGATGATTTGAGGAGCCGTCCGGTACTGCGCCGGCTGGTGGAGGAGCGTTTGTTTGAGCGCTATGTGGTGTTGGGCGATCTGTCCCGGGCCGGATGTATAGGAGCGGTGTTTGATGCCTTTGGATGTAATCTCCTTCGCCCTTAAGTTCGGGGGCGCGGTGTGTGTCCTGGCCGGATGCTGGGGAATGGGCTATGGGGTCTGCGCAGGCATGAATAAACGTCTGGCAGCCCTGAGAGAGTTTTACCGGCTGACACTGCACATGAAGGGAGAGATCCGCTGTATGTCAGAACCGGTCCCGGCAATGCTGGAGCATACGGCGCAAATGTCAGATCCGGTTTTCAGGGATTTTTTATTGAATGTCAGCCATACCTTGTATGAGGGCCACGGCAGGTCTCTGGCTTCCATATGGTCTGAAATGGCGGACCGTCATTTAAGAGGCGGGCCACTGACCGGGCAGGATATTGACCTGATCCGAAGGCTTGGGGAAATGCTTGGCAGCCGGGACACAAAGATGCAGCTGTCGGTTTTGGAGCTTTTTTTAGAGGAGCTTCAGACGGTTACGGACAAACTGTACAGGGAGATGGACAGTCAGAAAAAGGTTTATGGCGGCCTGTGGGTGCTGGGCGGGATATTTATTGTGATCCTATTTATCTGATGCTCGTTTTTCATACGGGAGGAATTGTATGACCATCAGTTTAATTTTTAAAATTGCCGCTGTGGGTATTTTGGTAACGATCCTCAGCCAGGTTTTAAAACATTCCGGACGGGACGAGCATGCCTTTATGATCAGCCTGGCCGGCCTGATCCTTGTCCTTTTGTGGATCGTTCCGTATATTTATGAGCTTTTTGAAACCATTCGTTCGCTTTTTGCTTTATAGGCAGGTGACAGGATGACATTATTTAAAGCAGCCATACTGGGGATCTGTGCTGTGATCATTGCCCTTGGATTTAAATCCGTAAAGGGAGAATACTCAAGCCTTATCAGCCTGGCGGCCGGCGGGATTATTTTTTCATTTATTCTTGTTAAGATGGATTCCATGATCCAGGTCATACGTCAGATCGGCAGTTATATTTCTATTAATGAACAATATATAGGCATTTTGATCCGGGTGATCGGTATTTCCTATATTTGCGAATTTTCGTCAGCCTTATGCAAAGATGCCGGGTATGCATCCATTGCATCCCAGATTGAAATGGCAGGCAAGCTGACGATTCTTGTGATGAGCATGCCTATCATCCTGGCCCTTTTGGATACAGTGGGGAGCTTTCTGCAATGAAGGGCTGCCGCAGGAAAATGGTTTTGCGCCTTGTTTTTTGCCTTGTGTTTGGACTTGCCCTGTGGTGGCAGGAACCTGCCGGCGTTTATGCCAAAACACCTTTGGAAACATATACGTCCGGCAAAACGGGCCCTGTCAGATCGTCCGCTTCGGATTATGAAGGCAGCCAGGGCGAGAGCTTTGGGCTGGGGGATTACGGCCAGATCCAGGCAGTGATCGATGAAACTGACAGTCAGAGTGCCATTTCCTTTTCAGAGATCGTCGCCAGCCTTTTTAACGGGGATCTGTCCATGACATTGGAGGGCATAGGCCAATATATTTATGACCATATTTTTTCGGAAATCGATGCCAACCGGAAATCTATTCTGCAGATCATGGGGATCGCCATTTTGGGGGCTGTGTTTACTAATTTTTCCGTGGCCTTTGCCAAAAATTATGTGGCCCGTACCGGCTTTTATCTCACCTATATTATTTTATTTTCATTGCTTTTGACGGCATTTTTGGCCGCCTATTCGGTGGCCGGATCGGTGCTTGGCTTTTTGGTGGAATTTATGAGCGCCCTGCTCCCGGCTTTTTGTACGGCTATTGCCTTTGCCTCGGGAACCGCCAGCGCAGCCGGATTTTACGGGGTGACGGCTCTGGCCATTACAGCGGTGGACTGGCTGATCTGCCATGTCCTTTTGGGACTGATTCAGACCTATATGGTACTTTCCCTGGTCAATGAAATTTCCCGTGAGGATTATTTGTCCCGGCTGTGCGGCCTGATTCGCACGGTGATTTCATGGTCCTTAAAGACCATGCTGGGGCTGACCCTTGGCCTGAATATTATCCAGGGCATGGTACTCCCGGCCTTTGATTCCTTTAAAAATTCTGTATTCATGAAAGTATCCTCTATTATTCCGGGAATCGGCAGCGCCCTTAACGCTGCGGCCCGTACTGCCATCGGCTCAGGGGTGCTGATTAAAAATGCCATTGGCGCCGGAGGGCTTATTGTGATCATTATTATCTGCGCTGTGCCTTTAGTAAAGCTGGCGGTGATCACGCTGATGTATAAGGTGGCGGAGGCGGTGATCCAGCCGGTGTCTGACGAACGCATTACCGAGTGCATCCGAATTACCGCAGACAGCGTGCTTTTGCTCCTTATGGCTGTGGGGACAGCCATCCTTCTTTTTGTTCTGTCTCTGGCTGTCATCGCCTCGGCATCCAATCTTTCTGTGGGAGGGGGATAATGGAAGGGATTTTTTCCTGGGTAAGAAATGTTGTTATTTTTGTCCTTGTACTCTCATTGATCGAAGAAATACTGCCGGATGAGGATTATCGCAAATACATCCGGGCCGTGGCTGGCATGGTGTTTATCCTTGTTGTTTTTTCGCCCCTGCTGGAGCTGTTTAATGTGAGGGGTTCGGTGGATTATTTCTTTCAATGGGAAAGCTTTAAGACCGCCTTTTCCGGCAGTGACCTGGCGGATGGAGGAAATTTTGACGGGGATGCTCTGGAACAGGAGCGCCAGGCCCTTGTTTTAAATGAATATGAGGCTGCCTTAAAGGAGCAGATCCGGGTTCTTGTGGAAAATCAGGGCTATGGGGTAAAGGAGGTTGGGATTTCCGTGGAGGATAATGAGGACAGTGAAAATTTCGGGGCAGTCAAAGCCATTGTGGTATGTTTGCATCCGGAAGCTGATGGAATAGGATCCGGGGACGCCGGCCTTTCAGAAGACGCCGGTCGATCCGAGAAAACGATCACCGCCGTAGAGCCGGTGGTGATCGGCAGTGACAGTGATGGAGAAAATGTGGCTGACAGGGAGAAAGCTGCTGTGTCCATGGTGCCGGCAACCGGGGAGAAATATGTGGACCTGCGGCGGCTGCTATCTGAAAATTATGGGGTTCATATGAATTATATTTCCATTGTCTTTGAGGGCGGTGACCGTTTTGAGTAAGTGGATGGAAAAACTTGCGGAAAGTTTTAAAAAGGATAAAAAGCGTTTCCTGCTGATCCTGGCTCTTACCGGTGTCCTGATCCTTGTGATCGCATGGCCGGTGTCCGATGGCGGCAGCGGGGAGAGTAACGCAGGCTTTGGACAAGGCAGCACATCCCCCAATAGTGCCGGTTCTGAAAATGGCGGTTCGGGTACGGTGTCTGCCTTAAATGGGGGAAGTCCGGGCAGTGATCAGACACTGGAAGAATATGTTGCCCTTTTAGAGGAGCGGCTGACAGAGCTTTTATCCAATATCAGCGGCGCGGGCAAGGTGCAGGTGATGATTACGGCCCGGGCCACAAGGGAGAAGGTCGTGGAGAAGGATGTTACCCAAAGCAGCGCCCGGGTTTCTGAAAGCGACAGTAATGGAGGAACCCGGGTAACGGATGAGAGCAGCTATTCGGAAACGTCCCTTTACACAGGAAGTACATCGGGCCAGGGCAGCGGCGAACCCTATGTGGTGAAAGAGCTGGTGCCTGAAATCGAGGGCGTGGTGGTGGCTGCACAGGGGGCAGAGGATGAATATGTGATTGATGAAATTACACAGGCTGTAAGCGTTCTATTTGATCTTCCCGTGCATAAAATTAAAGTAGTAAAAATGGAATCTTAGCAGGAGGGAAAGCATTGAAAAGGATTTTCAGGAAAAATCAGGTGATCATCACATCCCTTGTGATCATGATCATTGTCGCCGGATACTTAAATTTTACGGCGGACAAAGTGACGACCACCCAGGATGAAGGCAGTGTGAATACAGTGACTCAAAATGTGGATGATCTGGGCAATATTGCGTCCGGCGATGACGGTGAAGATACGCTGATCGATGTGGATGTGGCGCCGGAGGAAGATTTGAGCCAGGTTATGGACAGCGGGGATGCTGTGGCTGAAAATGTAACAGAGGATGACATCGGCAATGTGGAGGATATTGGCGAGGCTGTACTTACAAGCACCACATCACCGGCAGCGGTGAATTTCTGTTCTGCAGCGCGGCTTTCCAGAGAACAGACCCGTTCAAAAAATAAGGAAACCCTGCAGCAGGTCATTGACAATGAAAATGTTGCTGCCGAGATCCGGGAGGAAGCGTCCAATGATCTGATTGAGCTGACCAATATGGCAGAAAAGGAGCTGGCTGCGGAAACACTGCTGGAGGCCAAGGGCTTTGCCAATTCGGTGGTCAGTATTAACGATGAAAGCGTAGACGTGGTCATCTGCCTGGAAACGCTGACAGACGCTCAGAAAGCCCAGATTGAAGATATTGTAACAAGAAAAACTGAATGTACAACAGACAAAATCGTCATAACGACGCTTAAAAGCGAATAAACACTTTGCAAACCGTGCAAACTTTGTTATAATTAGGCTATGCATATCTGTGGAGTAAGGTCCGGAGACCTTTTTTTCCGGCAGGACCGGATCCGCAGATAAACACGGCGCAAGCCGCAGCCAAAGACGGGAGCCGCCCGCAGCAGGCGCCAGGATGATACAGATGGAGGTTGTTAATATGGCAAAAGAGCAGGAAGATAGAAGCACTTACAGGATCCAGGACGATGGTGTTGCCGGTAATGTGCGGATCTCTGATGAAGTGATCACCATTATCGCAGGACTTGCCGCGACAGAAGTGACAGGTGTGGCATCCATGGCCGGAAATATTACCAATGAACTGGTTGCCAAGCTTGGAAAGAAAAACCTGTCCAAAGGTGTAAAAATTGAAATGAGCGATAATTCCCTTTCCGTAGATCTGGGGATCAACATCGAATACGGCTACAGTATTCCCGAAGTATCCAGAGCTGTACAGGAAAGAGTTAAAAACGCCATCGAGACCATGACAGGTCTTAATGTATCCGAAGTAAATATTCGAGTTGCCGATGTGAACCTGGAAAATGATAAATAGTTGACCCCGCCGGCCCGCGGGAACAAAGACTTAAAAAAGCAGCTGACTGTCACCCTTCCAAGGACAGCAGCTGCTTTTGCTTTGAGCACTTAACGAAGCCAAGCGCAGCGCCGGCTGAGTTTAGTGCGAATGCACATCGCGACCCTTAGCGAGACGGCCGCCACAAAAGCAGTTTATGAGAATGAAAGGACAAAAACATGAGCAGGAGAGAACTTAGAGAACATATATTCCGATTACTTTTCCGTGTGGAGTTCCACAGCAGGGAAGAAATGCCTGAACAGGGAGAATTTTATTCCTGGCATTTAAAAGAGCCGGACGGCGTAGATGCGGAATACATACTTGAAAAAGTAAAACATATTATTGAAAAGCTGGATGAGCTGGATGAACGGATCAATGGAGTTGCCGTAGGATGGAAAACATCCCGTATGAGCAAGGTGGATCTGACCTTGCTTAGGCTGGCGCTGTTTGAGATCCTCTATGATGAGGATGTGCCTACCGGCGTGGCTATTAATGAAGCTGTAGAGCTGGCAAAACGTTACGGCACAGATGAATCCTCATCCTTTATTAACGGCATTTTGGCCAAGTTTGCATGAGGGACATATGAAAGAAATTTATTCTGTAGGCGCTTTAAATCAATATATTAAGCAGCTTTTTGTCAGTGATTACGGACTGAACAATATTTATGTGCGGGGGGAAGTATCCTACTGCAAGTACCATACCTCCGGGCATATTTATTTTACCATCAAGGATAAAAACAGCGCGCTGGCCTGTGTTATGTTCGCAGGAAACCGGGGCGGCCTTGATTTCCGCCTTGGCGAGGGTCAGCAGGTGGTTGTATTCGGCAGCGTCAGCGTGTATGAAAGAGACGGAAAGTATCAGCTGTATGCCCGTCAGATCACACAAGACGGCCAGGGGCTTTTATATCAGAGGTTTGAAGCTTTAAAAAAACGTCTGGATGCTATGGGGTATTTTTCTTCAGAACATAAAAAGCAGATCCCGGCATATCCAAACAAGATCGGGATCGTAACAGCCAAGACCGGAGCTGCCATTCAGGATATTATTAATATTTCCACACGAAGGAATCCCTTTATCCAGCTGGTGCTTTATCCGGCCACGGTCCAGGGACAGGATGCGGCGCCCACCATTGCGGCAGGAATACGGGTCCTGGATGCCTATGGTGTGGACACGATCATTGTGGGCCGGGGCGGCGGTTCCATGGAAGACTTGTGGGCCTTTAATGAAGAACTGGTGGCGGATGCGATTTTTAAGTGCCGTACCCCGGTCATTTCTGCCGTAGGTCATGAAACCGATGTGACGATCGCCGATTTTGTGGCAGACCTGCGGGCGCCGACCCCTTCTGCGGCAGCTGAGCTGGCTGTGCCGGATGTGAGGGAAATCCTTGGGCGGCTGTCGGATTACGAAGATACTTTGGACCAGCTGCTGTCATCGAAAGTCCATTTGTACCGCCAGTATGCAGAGCAGTACCGTCTCCGTCTGACCCATTTAAGTCCTCAGAACCGGATACGGGAGCAGCGGATGCGTTTAATGGACATGGAAGATCAGCTTAATTATCATGTGGAAAAGGTCCTGACCGTGAAAAAGCACCAGAGGGATCTTTTTATGGAACGGCTGGCCGGGCTTTCACCTCTGGCGCGCCTGTCCGGGGGCTATGCCTTTGTGACGGACGCCGGGAAAAACCTTGTGCGCAGCGTAGAACATATAAAATCCGGAGATATACTGACAATTTCCGTTACGGACGGGGATATTCAGGCAAAAGTGACAGAGACCAAGAAGGTAAGGAGGGATGCCCGTGGCCAAGGGAAAAACGCTGGAAGCAGCATTTGAAGAACTGGACGAGACCATTGCGGCTTTAGAGGATCCGGATGTAACGTTAGATGAATCCCTGAAGCTGTACCAGCAGGGTATAAAGCTGCTGAAATTTTGTAATGATTCTATTGATAAGGTTGAAAAGAAAATCATTGAATTAAAAACAGAGGATGAAGAAAATGACATTTGATGAAATACTGGCCCAAAAGGCCGGAGAAATGGAAGATGTAATAAAAAGATTTCTTCCCGATGCAAAAGGTTACCAAAAGACTGTTCTGGAGGCTATGAATTATGCTGTTAATGCGGGAGGAAAGCGCCTGCGGCCCATGCTTATGGCAGAAACGGCCAGCCTGTTTGGCGGCGCCCGGTCTCAGCTTTTAGAGCCGTTTATGGCAGCTATCGAAATGATCCATACCTATTCCCTGATCCATGACGATCTTCCGGCACTGGATAATGATGATTACCGCCGGGGACGGCTGACGACCCATAAGGTTTACGGGGAGGCCATGGCCATCCTTGCCGGCGACGGGCTTTTAAATTACGCTTATGAGACCGCTTCCCGGGCATTAATGGCAGCAGAAGGCAGCGAGCTTAAAAAGGTTGCCACAGCCATGGCTATCCTTTCTCAAAAGCCGGGAATTTACGGAATGATCGGCGGTCAGGTGGTAGATGTTGAGGAAAGCGGACGGCCTTTGACAAGGGATGTTTTGAATTTTATTTATACCAACAAGACAAGCGCTTTGATCGAATGTGCCATGATGATCGGCGCTGTCCTGGCCGGAGCAGATAATGACCAGGTTCAGTGTGTGGAAAGTGCGGCAGATGCTATCGGTATTGCCTTCCAGATCCAGGATGATATTTTGGATGTGGAAGGAAGTCAGGAGGATCTGGGCAAGCCGGTGGGCAGTGATGCCAAAAATGAGAAAACCACGTATGTGACTCTGGAGGGAATGGACAAGGCCAAAAATCAGGTGCGCCAGCTTTCACTGGATGCACTTAAGATGCTTGAGACTGTAGGCTTATCTGAGAAAAATCCGTTTCTTAAAGATCTGGTCGTGTGGCTGATCCACAGAAAAAAATAAAAATCGGCATATAAAGCCGATGAGAGAAACAGGTGTATGAATATGGCAAAGATTTTAGATAGTATCCGTCAGCCTAATGATATAAAAAATGTTCCGCCTTCTCAGTATGAGGAGCTGGCCCAGGAGATCCGGGAGTTTTTGCTTGACAGCATCAGCAAAACCGGCGGCCATCTGGCATCCAATCTGGGGGTGGTAGAGCTGACGATGGCTCTGCATTTGTGCCTGGATCTTCCGAAGGATAAGATTGTATGGGACGTAGGACACCAGTCTTATGTCCATAAGATCCTGACCGGGCGTAAAGATGCTTTTGGCGGGCTGCGTACATTTGGAGGGATCAGCGGTTTCCCAAAAGTAAAGGAAAGCGATTGTGATGCTTTTGATACGGGACACAGCTCCACATCCATTTCCGCGGCATTAGGCTATGCCAGAGGGCGTGATCTTCTTGGCGAGGATTATACCGTGGCGGCAGTCATCGGAGACGGGGCTCTGACCGGCGGTATGGCCTATGAGGCATTAAATAATGCGGCCCGTATGGATAAAAATTTTATTATTATCCTGAATGATAATAAAATGTCCATTTCAGAAAATGTGGGCGGCGTTTCCAAATACTTAAATGACATCCGTATGAATGAGTCTTATATTGACTTTAAGGAGGATGTGGAGGCTGCATTAAGACGTATTCCAAGGATCGGCAGCAGCGTGGCAAAAAGCGTGAAGCGTTCTAAGGATTCATTAAAGCAGTTTTTAATGCCCGGCGGTTTTTTTGAGGATCTGGGCATTGACTATATGGGGCCTGTGGACGGACATGATATCGGACAGCTGATCCGGGTGATCCAGGCAGCAAAGCGCAAGCGCCAGACGGTTCTCGTCCATGTGATCACCAAAAAAGGGAAAGGCTATGAGCCGGCAGAGGAAGATCCGTCGGCTTATCATGGCGTGGATAAATTTGATATAGAAACCGGGCTTCCGGTAAAGAAAAGCAGCGCCATGTCTTATACTCAGGTTTTTTCACGGACCATGCTGCGGCTGGCAGCTAAAAACGAAAAGATTGTAGGCGTATGTGCGGCCATGCCCTACGGGACCGGACTGTATAAGTTCAGCAAAAAGTATCCAAAACGGTTTTTTGATGTGGGCATTGCAGAAGAACATGCCGTCACCTTTGCCGCAGGTCTTGCTGCAGCCGGGTTAAAGCCATTTGTGGCGATCTATTCGTCATTTTTGCAGCGCGCCTATGACCAGATCATCCATGATGTCTGCCTGCCAAGATACCCGGTTGTCTTTTGCATTGACCGGGCCGGTATTGTAGGGGCGGACGGGGAGACCCATCAGGGGATCTTTGACCTTTCCTTTTTATCTTCCATACCGGGGATGAGCATTTTTGCACCTAAAAATAAATATGAGTTTTTTGATATACTAAAGTTTGCCGTGGAGTTTGATGGTCCCCTGGCCATCCGCTATCCGAGAGGCGAGGCATTTTCCGGCCTTAAAAACTTCCGCAGCCCTATAAAGTATGGGAAAAGCGAGGTTTTATATTCCGGCAGCCGGGTCGCTGTGCTGGCTGTGGGAAGTATGGTTGAAACGGCTGAAAGTGTGCGCACGCTCCTGGAAGCATCAGGCATTTCACCCACCGTGGTCAATGTGCGGTTTGTAAAGCCTATGGATACAGAGATGATCTGCGCTATGGCTTCGACCCATGAGCTGGTGGTGACTCTGGAGGAAAATGTGCTGCGGGGCGGCTTCGGGGAAGGGGTTGAAGCATTGCTTGGCCAGATTTCCTGTAATGAGCCGGACCTTTCTGTGGCACGGGTGCTGACTGTAGGCATACCAAACGTTTATGTAGAGCACGGAAATGTAGACCTGCTTAAGGAAACTATAGGACTGGACAGCGTCACTATTGCAGACAGGATTATGAAGGAATTGGAAAAACTATGAAAGAACGTTTAGATGTACTTTTAGTAAAACAGGGACTTGCCCCTTCCAGAGAGAAGGCCAAGGCGCTGATCATGGCGGGAAATGTGTTTGTTAATGACAACAGGGAGGATAAGGCCGGAGCGGTCTTTGACCCTGAAACCGCCAGGATCCACGTAAAAGGGCCGGCCTTAAAGTATGTAAGCCGGGGCGGCCTGAAGCTGGAAAAGGCCATGGCTGTATTTGGCGTGGATGTGGACGGAAAGGTCTGCATGGACATTGGGGCATCAACCGGCGGATTTACCGACTGTATGCTGCAAAACGGAGCCAAAAAGGTCTTTGCCGTAGATGTAGGCTATGGCCAGCTGGCGTGGAAGCTGCGTCAGGATGAGCGGGTTGTTTGTATGGAAAAAACAAATATCCGCTATGTAACGCCCCAGGATATTGGGGAAGCGCTGGACTTTGCCTCAGTGGACGTTTCCTTTATTTCTCTGACCAAGGTTCTTCCAGTGGCACTGACATTGCTTAAGCCCGGAGGACGTATGGTCTGCCTGATCAAGCCCCAGTTTGAGGCCGGCCGGGAAAAGGTAGGCAAAAAAGGCGTGGTGCGTGATCCTAAGGTTCATGAGGAGGTCATTGAAAAGATCGTTGCCCATGTGGCTGAAATCGGTTTTTTTGTGCTGAACCTGGATTTTTCACCGGTCAAGGGGCCGGAAGGAAATATTGAATATTTGCTTTATATTGAAAAAGCATCAGAGGAAAGCAGGGGCACAGACCCGGGGACTGTGGATGTGGCAGCTGTTGTTAAAAATGCTCATGATGAACTGGACAAATAAAAATGGATAATTTTTATATTATAACAAATCAGGAAAAAGACAGTGATTATGGAACAACAAGGAAAATACAGCAATATCTGAACAGGCGGGGCAGGCGCTGCCTGACGCCCTTTGACGGCCCTTTGCCTAAGGACACCCAGTGCCTGATCGTCCTTGGGGGCGACGGGACGCTGATCCATGCGGCGCTGGACTTTGTGGAATATAATATTCCCATTTTAGGGATCAATCTTGGGACTCTTGGCTTTTTAACGGCTCTTGAAAAGGATGAGATGTGGGAAGGCCTGGACCGGCTTATGGCGGATGATTACCGGGTCGAGCACCGGATGATGCTTGTGGGCACAGTCTATAAGGGGGGCGTAAAGGTCAAAGAGGAACTGGCATTAAATGATATTATTGTGACCCGTTCCGGTTTTTCCCGGCTGGTAGAGACAAAGGTGTATATTAACGGGGAAATGGTGGATACCTATGCCGGAGACGGTGTGATCGCTTCAACGCCTACAGGTTCTACAGGGTACAATTTGTCCGCAGGCGGCCCGGTTATGCTGCCGGAGTCTGAGCTTATGGTCGTAACCCCCATTTGCCCCCATTCCCTGACTGCACGGAGTATTGTTGTGTCGCCGGATGACGAGATCTGTATTGAGGTGGGCCATCGCCGTAAGACTCAGCAGGAGGAAGCTTTGGTCACTTATGACGGCCAGACGGTGGTGGAGCTTGAATCCGGGGATTCTATACGGATCCGCCGGGCGGCTCAGCAGATCCACCTTTTAAAGGTCACATCCCGGACGTTTTATGAAATTTTAAGAACAAAAATGTAAACAGAACAGGGGCTGCTGCACACAAAAAATGCGGCAGCCCCTGTTCTGTCATGGAAGGTTTTTCCGGGGCGCCAGAGTGTTGTGGCGGCAAGTTTTTTCAAAGTCTGACTTTAATTGCGTTTAATATGACAAAAATTGCCCACTTGGGCCTTTTGAAAGATGAGTCATTGATTTTTTTCAGGGAATACAATAGAATATGAATAGTTGTTAGACATACTAAAAGGAGTTGAGGATCATGAATGATATATTGAACATTGGAATTGTAGGCTGCGGAGGTATGGGCGGCGGACATGCTATTGCCATTGCAAGCGGCACAGGAAATGCGGTATGGAATGCAGATGATCCGGAAGGCACTGCATTTAAAGGCGAACACAATACGGATATTTCAAAAAAGATGGCATTAGCCGGAGTTTATGATATTGATCCTGAGCGCCAGGCATGGGCCAGCCAGCGGGGCTATTATAATTATGACAGCTATGAGGCGATGCTGGCAGATGAAAAGGTGGATGCCGTTCTTATTGCAACGCCCAATCATCTCCACAAGGATATGGCCATCGCAGCTATGCGCGCGGGCAAGCATGTGCTGTGCGAAAAGCCGGTGATGATTACCAGCAGCGACCTGGAGGACGTTCTTAAAGTTTCCCGCGAGACAGGAAAAGTATTTTATCCCCGTCAGAACCGGGAATGGGATGAAGATTTCAGGATCATTAAGAAAATTTATGACGAAAAGCTTCTGGGTGAAACATTTAATGTAGAGTGCCGCATTATGGGTTCCAGAGGAATCCCGGGCGACTGGAGAGGCGTAAAAGCTTACGGCGGCGGTATGATGCTTGACTGGGGCGTACATATTATTGACCGCCTTCTGGTCATGGTACCGGAAAAGATCAAGAAGATCTTCTGTTCCTGCACCCACATTACCAATAAAGAATGTGACGACGGATTTAAGATGCATCTCACCTTTGAAAGCGGTATGACCGCAGTTTTGGAAGTTGGCACCTGCCATTTTATCAACCTGCCTTTATGGACCATTTACGGCACCTACGGCAGTGCGGAAATCAAGGACTGGACCTGCCAGGGCCGCATGATGCGCCTTAAAAGCTGGGAGGATAAAGATACATCCCCGATCCTTGCCGGCGCCGGTCTGACAAAGACCATGGCTCCCCGTCAGGGAAATTCTGTGGAAGAACTTCCACTGCCTTCTGTGGATTTTGACAGAAATGAGCTGTATTCCAATTTTGTAGACGCATGCCAGGGCAAGGCAGAGCCTGTGATCACAGGGAAACATGCCCTTAGAGTGCTCCGGGTGATGGAAGCGGCGTTTGAGTCAGACGAAAAAGGTATTGTTGTAGATTTTGAATAAATTTACATTACTATCCGGCCATGGGGCCGGATCGGACGACGGATCAAACTGAGTGCATAAAAATCAGCGGCACGGGCGGCCATAACTGCCCGTGATCAGAAAAAGCTGATATTTATGCACTTTTTTTGTATTCTTATTATTTGCTCTTTCGCCGTCAAGATGATATACTATATAAAGTGACGAAACAGAGTAAAGAATTTGAAGCGCAAAAAGGAGATTGTATGAAGACAAAACGACATGCAAAAATTATTGAATTGATCAGTCAATATGAAATAGAAACCCAGGAAGAACTGGCTCAGAGACTTATTGAAGCCGGATTTAATGTGACCCAGGCCACCATTTCAAGAGATATACGGGAGCTGAAGCTGTCCAAAGTGGCCGGACATAACGGAAGGCAAAAGTATGTAGCCCTGGCAGGAACCGAAACGCCTAATGCGGATAAGTACACCCGCGTGCTGCAGGACGGATTTATTTCCCGGACTATGGCCACAAACCTTGTGGTGATTAAAACCGTGTCCGGTATGGCCATGGCGGTGGCAGTGGCTCTGGATGCCATGGACATTCCGGGCATGATGGGATGCATTGCCGGAGATGATACGATCTTTTGCGCCATCCACAGCGAAGCTGAGACGTTTAAGGTTATGGAGATCATTGATAAGGTTATTGCAAAAAAGCATTATAAGAATTGAGGTGTAAAATGCTTACCGGAATACATGTGAAAAACCTTGCCCTCATCGATGAGATTGAGGTGGATTTTTCTCAGCATTTAAACATATTAACAGGTGAGACCGGAGCCGGAAAGTCCATTGTCATCGGTTCAGTGAATGCGGCTCTTGGAAAAAAGATTTCCAAAGACATGATCCGCAAAGGCGCCAGCGATGCTCTGGTGGAGCTTTTTTTTGATGTGAAAGATAGCAAGGTCCTGGAGTTTTTGGATCAGATTCAGGTGCCTTACGAGGACGGCCAGATCATTGTGTCTCGCCGGATCACCCCGTCCCGCAGCGTCAGCCGCATTAACGGGGAGATCGTTTCTGCCCAGACCATTAAGACGCTTGGGGAAATGCTGGTGGATATTCATGGCCAGCATGAACACCAGTCCCTTTTACATAAGCATCACCATTTGGAAATCCTGGACTTTTTCTCTAAAAAGGTGTTAAAAGATAAAAAGGAACGTCTGGCCCGGGCCTATGACACCTATACGGCTCTGAAAAAGGAGCTGGAGCAGGCCGTGGTGGACGAGGACCAGAGACGGCGGGATATTGCCTTCCTTGAATTTGAGATCGACGAGATCCAGTCTGCCCACCTGGCAGAGGGGGAGGACGAGGAGCTGGCTGCCCTGTACCGGAAAATGAGCAACAGCCGCCAGATCATGGAAGGGGTTTCTGCGGCGTATCATCTGACCGGATATGACAGCGGCGCCGGGGACGCCACCGGAAGGGCGCTGCGGGAGCTGTCTGCGGTGGCTGATTATGACGAGGGCCTTTCGGATTTTTGCCGCCAGCTGGAAGATATTGATAATCTGATCAATGATTTTAACCGGGAATTGTCCGGCTATATGTCCGGTCTGACCTTTGACCAGGACCAGTTCCAGGAGGTGGAGCAGCGCCTGGATCTCATCAACAATCTGAAGGCCAAGTACGGGGATTCCATTGCCCGCATACTGAAATATAAAGATGAAAATTGTGAAAAGCTGGATAAGCTGAAAAATTATGATGTTTATCTGGATGACTTAAAAAAGAGAAAGTCCAAGGCCCTGGAGGAGCTGAAAGAAATTTCAGAACAGGTGTCACGGATCCGTCAGGACCAGGGCAGGATCCTGGCCGATGAGATCACCAATGCGCTGAAGGATCTGAACTTCCTGGATGTGCGTTTCGGATGGCAGTTTGAAACGCTGCCGGATTATACACGCAACGGGATTGATGATGCCCAGTTTATTATTTCCACAAATCCGGGAGAAGATATGAAGCCTCTGACTCAGGTTGCCTCCGGCGGCGAGCTGTCCAGGATCATGCTGGCCATTAAGTCGGTGCTGGCGGATGTGGATTCCATTGAAACACTGATCTTTGATGAGATCGATACAGGAATTTCCGGGCGGACGGCCCAGAAGGTTTCTGAAAAGCTGGCAGTTATTGCCAAAAAGCACCAGGTGCTGTGCATTACCCATCTGCCTCAGATCGCGGCCATGGCCGACAATCATTACCGCATTGAAAAAGAGCCTAAGGGTGCGCTGACAACAACCCATATTACACCGCTGGATCATGAGATGATGGTGGAGGAGATCGCCCGGCTTTTAGGGGGCGTGGAAATTACAGATACGGTTCTGGAAAATGCCAGAGAGATGAAAGCCCTGGCAGATACAATGAAAAAAAGCCATTCCCGGTCATAAAAAAACATTCACGGTCATAAACAGGATCCGCGGCGGCAGCCTGAAACAGCAGCCGCTGCGGATCCTTTGTTATGGCCGGATTTTTTTACCAATCCTCCATGGCCTCCAGCATTGTTTCGGCGAAAATTCCATAGCCTTTTCGGCAGTCATTTAAAAACACATGGGTCGTTACGCCCACCAGCTTCCCATCCTGTATAATAGGGCTGCCGCTCATGCCCTGGATAATGCCGTTGGTCTGTTCAAGCAGAGTCTCATCGGTGATCTCGATCACAAAGTCTTTATGATCCTCCTGGCTGTTGTAATCAATACTGTTAATGGAGATTTCGTAGTCCCGGATCGTTCCGTCCACACAGCAGCGGATATAAGCAGTCCCTACATGAATGTCCTGTTTAAATCCCACTTCCAGCGCACGGCTTTCATCATACTGCCACATACTGCTTTGGATTTCTCCAAAGATCCCTACCGATGTGTTTTGGCGGATCGTCCCAAGACGGCTGCCCTGGCCATAATAGATCGTCCCCACCATTTCTCCGGGGATCCCGTTTTCACCTTTTATAATACTGCCGACAGAGGCCGGATAAAGGGAACCTCCTGACAGATCGATCAAAAGACTTGTATCAATATCCGTAATGCCGTGGCCCAGGGCGGCAAAACGCTGATTTTCATCCACAAAGCTTAAAGTCCCGATTCCCTGGGTGTCATCCCGGATCCATATGCCGGTTTTATACTGACCGCTGCTGGTCATGACAGGAATTACCTGCAGGTCGATCTGCTGCCCGTTGCGCAGCACTGTAAGCATTAACGGCGCGCCGCAGCATTCTTCCACCAGCTTTGTCATATCGGCAATACTTGAAACTTCTACGCCATCCACTTTCTGGATATAATCCCCGGACTTAATAATGCCCAGGGCCGGTTCACAGGTATTTCCATGAACATCGGTAATCTTTCCCGTGCCAAGGACCATAACGCCCCGGGTTTTTATATGAATCCCTACCGGCGCCCCCACAGGCATGACTTTGCTTGTTTCCACAGCTTCTACATTAATCTTTTTCAGGGTGATCCCTAAAAACTGGAGATTCACCTGATAGCTCCCGGACTGGTTCAGCTCTACGGAAAAAGGGGAGCTTAAGTCTAAAGTAATATCATTTTTGTCCAATGGCTTTTTGTCAATGGAGACAACGCTTACATCTTCCACATGGGTTTTTGCTACCAGGGGCAGCTCCAGATCAAAATCGGCACAGGCGCCTACCTGCATTTTCAGCTCATCAGGGAATTTTCTGTCAAAAAGGTAATAACCGTAAGCGAAAATGCAGATAATATTTATAAAAAGAATGACCAGGAGCAGCCGGCGGTATTTTTTTCGATTCAAATTCATGGCTCTCATCCTTTCGTAACACTCATTCCCTCATAGTATGTGCCTTACAAAAGAAAACAAACCAGAATTAATTTTCCAATCCTTTGGAGACACGTCTAAAAGTGCCTGTGGATAGTGAAATTAGTCATAGACTTGTAACCGTTTTGCTGACTGAACGGTTACATAGATTTCGACGCTGTGCGACACCAGCAAAACGCTTCGTTTACAGTCTGCCGTCATCACTGACAAAGGTGTGTGACCGGTGACGAATCCTGCGACCATTGATTCTTGCGAAAAAAATTTGGTGAAAATATAATACTCATAACAACTGAAGGAGGATGGATTCCGTTATGAGTAAAATTAATGTAGCAATCGTTGATGATAACGAGAGAATGGTTCATTTACTTGATAATATATTAAAAACCGACGAAAATATCCAGGTGGTGGGAGAAGCGTCGGACGGTATTTCCGCAGTGTCGGTGATCAAGGAAAAGGAGCCGGATATTGTCCTTTTAGATCTTATTATGCCTAAATTGGACGGTCTTGGCGTTATGCAGAAAATTAATAAAGATACAACGCTGAAAAAGCATCCTGCGTTTATTGTCGTCTCTGCCATTGGAAAGGAAAGTATCACAGAGGATGCGTTCAGCCAGGGAGCAGTATACTATATTATGAAACCTTTTGATAATGATGTTGTTATTGACAAGATTAAACAGGTGTCTCTGACAAAAAGCCAGAGAACAGCAGCAATCGGCAATGTGGGAGCGCCGGCTATGCCGCCCCAGGAGATGCCGCCCCACAATCTGGAAACCGATGTAACTAATATTATCCATGAAATCGGTGTTCCTGCCCATATTAAAGGCTATCAGTATTTAAGGGACGCTATCATTATGTCTGTAGATAACCGGGAGGTGATCAATTCCATAACAAAAGTGCTGTACCCGACCATTGCAAAAATGAATAAAACAACCCCAAGCCGGGTGGAACGGGCCATCCGCCACGCCATTGAGGTGGCATGGAGCCGCGGAAAAATGGATACGATTGATGACCTGTTTGGCTACACGATCAATACAGGAAAGGGAAAACCGACAAATTCTGAGTTTATTGCCCTGATTTCCGATAAGATACGGCTGGACTATAAAAAAAGAAATCGTCAAAATACATAAAAAAAACTATAAAATTGAATAAATATCTTTTATTATGCATAAAAGCATGGTATAATATTTGGGAAATCTACTATTATATTTTACAGGCTGGGAGGATTTGTAAAGATGAAGAATATATTATTTGTATCATCTGAGGCAGTACCTTTTATAAAGACAGGCGGCTTGGCAGACGTAGCCGGTTCCCTGCCTAAGGCATTTAACAAAGACGAATTTGATGTACGGGTGATCATTCCCAAATACCGCATTATACCGGATCATTTTAAACAGCAGATGCAGTACTGCACCCATTTTTATATGGATCTGGGATGGCAAAACCAGTATGTAGGTATTTTGGAGATGCAGCTGGACGGCGTAACCTTTTATTTTGTGGATAATGAACACTATTTTTCCGGAGATCAGGCTTATGAAAGCGGTCTTTGGGATTTGGAAAAGTTTGCGTTCTTTAGTAAAGCAGCGCTTTCCTGTCTCCCGGCAATTGGCTTCCATCCGGATATTATCCATTGTCATGACTGGCAGACCGGTCTGGTTCCTGTATATCTGAAAAATGTTTTTAATAATAATGATTTTTATTGGAATATTAAGACGATTATGACGATCCATAATCTGAAATTCCAGGGTACATGGGATCCAAAGACGATTATGGGAATGACCGGACTGCCGGCTTATCTCTTTACACCGGATAAATTGGAAGCATATAAAGATGCCAACTATTTAAAGGGCGGTATTGTTTATGCAGACTATGTAACCACAGTAAGTGATACCTATGCAGGAGAGATCCAGATGCCGTTTTACGGCGAGCGTCTTGACGGGCTTATGAGAGCAAGAAATAACTGTCTTATGGGCATTGTGAACGGTATTGATTATGATGAGTGGAATCCGGAGACGGATCCTATGATCCCATATCACTATAACGCGATTACTTTCCGCAAGGAGAAATATAAAAATAAATGTGCTTTTCAGGAGGAGCTTGGCCTGGAGGTAAATGCAGACAAGTTTATGATCGGCCTTGTTTCCCGTCTGACTGACCAGAAAGGCCTTGATCTTGTGGATTATGTTATGGATCAGATCTGTGCAGATGATGTTCAGTTTGTTGTTCTTGGTACAGGGGAAGCCAAGTATGAAAATATGTTCCGTTACTTTGCATGGAAGTATCCGGGCAGAGTGTCTGCAAATATTTTCTATTCCAATGAACGCAGCCATAAGATTTATGCAGCCTGTGATGCATTTTTAATGCCGTCCCTGTTTGAACCCTGCGGTCTCAGCCAGCTTATGAGCCTGCGTTACGGTACAGTGCCTATTGTACGTGAGACCGGCGGCCTTAAGGATACTGTAGAGCCTTATAATGAGTATGAGTCTACAGGTACAGGCTTCAGCTTTGCTAATTATAACGCTCATGAGATGTTAAACACCATCAACTATGCGAAACATGTTTTCTATAATAATAAGAGAGAGTGGCATAAGATCATTGACCGGGGCATGGCAAAAGACTTCTCCTGGGGCAGTTCGGCAAGACGGTATGAGGACCTTTACCGGATGCTGTAAAACAGATATGAACGTATATCGGGTATAAAAATTGGGACAGTGAGAACGGAAATTTAATTCCGTCTTCACTGTCCCTTTTTATTCCCGGCGGGCCAAATTCTGCAATACATGCAGGATTATACATTAAAATTATAAATTAAACCGAAAATTATACATTAAACCGGAACAGAACCACATCGCCGTCTTTGACAACATAGTCTTTGCCTTCCATGCGTACAAGGCCTTTTTCCTTTGCGACAGTGTAGCTTTGGCAGGCCATAAGGTCCTCGTAGCTGACAACCTCTGCCTTAATGAAGCCGCGCTCAAAGTCGGAGTGGATCTTTCCGGCAGCCTGAGGCGCCTTTGTGCCTTTTTTGATCGTCCAGGCACGGGTTTCTGTAGGGCCTGCGGTAAGATAGCTGATCAGGCCAAGGAGACTGTAGCTGGCCCGGATCAGTTTTTCAAGGCCGGATTCCTTAAGGCCAAGATCCTCCAGGAACATTTTCTTTTCGTCGTCATCCAGTTCTGCAATTTCCTGTTCGATCTGGGCGCAGATCACGAAAACCTCAGAGCCTTCCTTTGCGGCAAAATCACGGACTTCACTAACAAAAGAATTGGAAGCGCCGTCATCAGCCAGATCATCCTCGCATACATTGGCAGCGTAGATCACCGGCTTATAAGTGAGCAGGTTAAAGCTTTCCAGTAAAGCTTTTTCGTCATCGTCTGCCGGAACAAATGAACGGGCGGACTCGCCATTTTCCAGATGATCGATGATCCGTTTTACAAGATCGGCTTCCTTTGCCTGGCTCTTGTCATTTTTTGCGGCTCTGGAAACTTTAGAGTAGCGCCGTTCCATAACTTCCATATCGGCAAAGATCAGCTCAAGATTAATGGTTTCAATATCTCTGATGGGATTGATGGAACCATCCACATGGATGATATTGGAATCCTCAAAGCACCGTACCACATGGACGATGGCATCCACTTCACGGATATTGCTTAAAAACTGGTTTCCAAGGCCTTCGCCTTTGGACGCGCCTTTAACCAGGCCGGCAATATCTACGAACTCAATGGCAGCAGGAACGATCTTGGCAGAATCATAAAGCTTTGCCAGATCATCCAGCCGGTGGTCAGGTACAGTAACGATTCCCACATTGGGATCAATAGTACAGAACGGGTAATTGGCAGATTCTGCCCCTGCTTTAGTGAGAGAGTTAAAAAGGGTACTCTTTCCCACGTTTGGTAATCCAACGATTCCTAATTTCATATATCTTCACATCTCCTTTGAATTATCCGTGTTCTTTAGCATGATCAAATGGTTTATTCTTTTTATGTCTCGATCCGAACAGGACTGCTTTTAGCTGAAAACAGTCCAACGCAACTATAGAGTATAACACAAAGATTCTGCTTTTTCAATCGTAACCGATAATTCTTCCGGAATCCGTGTAACTATTCAGCCATGCATCCGGTCAGGCATGGCTGAATAGTTACGAATCAGTATAACCGTTGGTATTTATGATCTTTCGTCATTTGCTGCGTACACATAATTTTGCGCATCTTCTAAAGAAAGCTGGTATTTTTTCATAATGTTCTTAACAATCGTTGAATCGTCAATGCCGGATTCCCGCAAAAGCTCAACTGCTCCCTGAATGCCCCGTCCAAGACCCTGTTCAATGCCTTGTTCAATGCCCTGCTCAATACCCCGCTCAAGACCTTGCTCAAGACCTTGCTCAAGACCGTTACTCAAACCTCTTTTATAAACACCTTCACTTAAGTTGCACAATTCAGACACCTCGCTTTCCAATTCCATAGTCATGGCAATATGAAATTCTTCTTCCATGATCTTTTTCTTTTCGTGAACCCCTATTGTATCCGACAGGAGAACGCCCATAAGTCGGAGAATTGGATTTTCAGTATTATGGGGGTCCCCCAG
>DVIT01000028.1 GCA_018711005.1 Candidatus Scybalocola faecigallinarum
AAGTTCTGGGGCCTGCGCTTGCGGCTGTTCATAGCCGCCTGGCCTACCAGAACATTTCCATTGTCCTCCACAAACACTGCCGATGGGAGCGAATATTTGCTTCCAAACATACTTGTGCCAGTAGCAATATCCACCGGCTTTATCTTTCCGCTTTCATCCAGCACGCAGATGCTGGAATAGCTTGTTCCTATATCAATTCCCGCGATCATAAATCTCCCTCCAACAGTAACCAGACTTCTAAATAGCCGCACTGTTCAGCGCGGGAGAGAAGCTCTGTATTCCATAACCTTATCCATAAATTCTTTTACATATTCTTCACAGACATCGCCGTAATCTATGTGCCCTTCCTTCAGCCAGCTTCCAATAATAACGCCATCCGCGTACTTTAATTTCTCGCAAACATTCCCGGAAGTCACACCAGCCCCTACGATCAAGGGAAATTCTTTCAATACTGTTCTGAATTGAAAGAGTTTTTCGCTGGGGCAATCCTTCCCGGTCCCTTCACCTGTTGTCACTACGGCATCGCAGCGCTGACGCGCAAGCTCTGCATCCTTTTCAAGTGTCCTGCCGCTTCTTATAGGCTGATACTTAAACCGCAGACCGCCCAGGACCTGGAAAGTCCGATCTTTCATAAGGGACATTAACTCATCCCCATATACCGAATCCAGTCCGGGGGGCAAGTGCCCGCACACAGAATCAATCTGTATAAAGTCCGCATTGTACTTTCCCGC
Organism: Candidatus Scybalocola faecigallinarum; assembly: GCA_018711005.1. Classification (GTDB taxonomy): domain Bacteria; phylum Bacillota; class Clostridia; order Lachnospirales; family Lachnospiraceae; genus Catenibacillus; species Catenibacillus faecigallinarum. Next base: position 732 of record DVIT01000028.1, read on the forward strand.
AAGTTCAAAGGCTTTTCTGTAATCCCCCAGGATATTCACGCCATATATCCTGTCCGGCATGTTTTTATGCAGGTATTCAAGCCCTTGAATACAATGATCTGTATTTCCAAAATAGTTTTCTACTAAAACCGCATCTACGCCGTTCCTGTAGTAAATATCCGTTTCCTTTATCATCCGCTCCATGATTTCTCCATTTGATCTGCCTTTCAGATGAAGCATGGCAATAATAGGCTTTTCTTTAAAGTTCAGCACTTTCATTACCTCCCCAATTTAAATATAACAAAATATTACAGCTCTGATCGCAATTTTATATTTGGCAATCTCTATTTCCTGTGGCCGCCCCTCCCCGGCCTGTCCTCATCAACCGGAGGCCCGGCATATACGCAAAGGGGCGGCGCCGGATCCACAAAATTTTCGGGTGTATTCCCGCCATTGGGAGCCGGCCCCTTCGTCTGCCCTGATGATTTTACATAAGCCCCGTCCGCCGGATTTTTACGTCCAGGCACAGTCGGAGCAGCCTTCTTTTCCTTTTTTGATCCAAATATCCTTCCGAAAAATGACATCTTAAAATTCCTCCTTTTCCCTTGGACAACAGGGCGATTCATAAAGCTTCCCATGAACAAAATAGTTGTAGGAGCGGCATCCGCCCCGGCATATGCCGCCAAAGCTACATGAAGCGCATTTTCCGGTAAGCAGCTCCGGCGAAAATTTTCGGTTATAGGCAAATGCGTTAGGATCTTCCCAGATCTGTCTTAAAGTCTTTTGTCTTAAATTTCCCTCGATAAAATCATCGGCATACATGGACTCGCATCCCCGCACATTTCCCACACTGTCAATGCCCAGGGTATGGATCCCGCCGCTGCAGCCGCAAAATCCGGTCTTTCCTGAAAGGGAGCCCCGGACATAGCCTTCCTCCGGCGTATAGTATCCTATATTATCCGCGGCATAAATGGGAAATGGCGATTTTGGCGCCTGCTCCCGGACAAAACGGAGCACACCGACAAAATCAAACCTGTGATCCACACCGGATATTGCCGCATTTCCCATAGGAGAGCATGCCTGAAGCTGCCATGCCCGTATGGGAAGTCTTTTGAGAAAATCATAAAACTTTGGCAGCATTTTTGTGTTTTCATGGTTTAAGGTAGAAATCACCGTCACAGGGATTTGGTTTTCTGACAACTCCCTGATCGCTTTTACAGCCCGGGCAAAGCTTCCCTTTTGGCGGTATCTGTCATGGACCTGCCGGGGACTGTCCAGAGATACGGCTACGGATTCAATCCCTGTATTTTTCAATGCCCGGATATTTTCCCGGGAAAACAGCCATCCATTGGTAATGATACATGTCTTTATTCCCCGGCTGGTCAATGCCTTTACAATGGCTTCCCAATCCCTGCGCATAAAAACTTCCCCGCCAATAAGGGACACCCGCCTGCATCCCAGCTCATGAAGCTGCCGGGCCACATCCACACATTCCCCCGTACTAAGCTCATCTTTCCTGGCCCGCCCGCCGGACGAACCGCAGTATTTACATGAAAAACAGCAGGCCAGGGTCAGTTCCCATACACAGGAACTTAATATGTATTTCTCCGCCATTTTTACACGCTCCTATCATCTTTCCTTCAGGATCCCGCTGTTCCTGAAATATTTTTCCAGCCCATCCCTGGCCATGGAACGGTATTTCATGGGCAGCTCCACCTGGGTCAGCTTAGGGCACCAGGCAAAGGCAGCCTCCCCCAGCTCCACCTGCTCCGGAAGCTGGGCGGACTCAAGATTTTGGCATTTGCAAAAAGCGTTGGGATAAATATGGGTAACGCTTGAGGGGATCACCACGGATTTAAGCTGTTTCATATTAAAAAATGCCGCCGTATAAATGACCTTCACGGTTGGCGGAACGATACAGATCTCATCCTCATCCCGGAAGTTCCGGTACAGGACCCCATTTCGGATCAGCAGCCCGTGCTGGCGGGTGGAACCTTTTTTCGCCCGGAAGCGGCTGTCCCTTTTGGCCCACCACGCTTCCCTTTTCTTTTGGGCTTCCTCAAGTCCTTCCATATATTTCCTGTGATCCGGCGCTATATCATCAAACTCACGGCTTGAGTAAGACTCAAAGGTACAAATGTGATTAAAAAACTCGTCATACACATAATAATTATATTCTTCTTCCATGCCAAAGCCGTCCTCATCCGGCCCTTCATACCCGGCATAGGTCCGGTTATAATAACGGCCATATCCATCCCGGCCGTAAATGGAGATCTCCCCATCCGCTTCTCCCCGGAACTGGCTAAATCCTGCGCTGTGCCACAGTTTTTCCGGCATGCTGTCCCGGGAGATACGCTGACTGGTGTAATAGCTGGCATCAAAAAAAGATTCCGGAGAAAATAATCCGTAAAATATAGCCAGGGGATGGACTGAAAGCATATCCATGGCTCCCTGATTGCCAAACCAGGCCGCCCTGGCCAGCCATGTGTACGCCACCATCAACGGCCAGCTTTCTTCCATATGCTTATTCATATAGACATCAAAAGCTTTCTGGGAGGAAGGACTGTAGTCACTGATGAGCATGGTTTCCAGATGCCTTAAATGAGAGGAAACCTGCCCTAAGAAATGCTCATACAGCTTCATCATCGCCCGGGTATCCCCCATGGCGCACTGGTGTGCCAGACGGTCTATCTCTTCCTTTTTGTATCTGTCCCAGATGATTTCCACATAATCCTGCCACCATGGCCGATAATAACTCATGATCCTTCCCCCTTTTTTTCTTCCACTAAAAAGCTATTCTTCCACTAAAGCATTCAGGTGATAATACATCTGCTCATAAGAGCGGGCCAGGGTTGACGCCGCCTCCACATAGGTTCCGGAAAGCATAAATCCGCTGGCTTTTCCATGCCACAGGGCTACCTTCTCTCTGGCGGCCCCTTCAAGCTGGGCCACCGTGCTGCCTTTTGGCATCCCAAGACGGTCCTCCGGGCTTCTGCCGTATTCCCCTGTCACCCGGAGAAAATCCTCCTGCTCCCTGTCATCCGTAAATTTCAGCTGGCCATTATAGTAAAGCTGCAGCACCTTTAATTCCTTTAAGGTCTGCACTGAGGACATAAGATCATCAATATTTTCCAGGAGCTGCTCGCAGATCCCCCGCATCTGGCGCCCGGAAGCGCCATTTTTCCGGATCTGGGCGATCACTGAGCGGATGGTATTAAAAATATACCGGGTTTTGATGAGAAATGTCCGGTTTCCAAAATGGCTGAGCAAAATTTCCCGCACGGCCCGGATCCCGCACTTTTCCTGAAGGATCTCCCCGATCTCCTCCCGGGTCTTATCTTCCCTAAGCTGACGGGCGATTTCAAGGATGCCGTACTGGCCCACCTGGCGGATCAGCTCCCTGCGGGCCTTCGGGGTACCCAGAGCCATATAGGCAGGTTCTGTGCTGTCCGCAAAGGTAGCCGCGTCAAAAAGCAGCTCTTCCAGCTCCTCCTGAGGGGTTTTTGAAATAAGCTTTAAAGCTTCCCAATCCTCATCCTTAAGGCCAAAATATCCTTCAACCACCTTGGCGCATACAGGAAATACAGAAAACAGCAGTCCCTTGACATTGGGATTTTTCATCACATTATCTGTCACTGCCTTTCCCGCCTCAACAGGAGTCAGCCCGGAAAAAATGTCCCACACGCCGCCCATATCCACCTTGGTCAGGATCCCAAGGGAATTAATGGGGGACGAAGACTGGCCACCGCTGTGAAAGGCGTCCAGAATATCTTTATCAAAGCCTGCCACGGTTCGGTTAAAAGCATAGATCACCGCGTCTGCCATAGAAGTTTCATAAAGAGTGTCCTCCGAGCCCTGAAGGGCCAGAAAATCCATAGTATTTTGAGCGTCTGTGCCGTACACGGAATTAAGTCCCGGGGTATCAATAAATTCCAGCTGCTTTAATACCGGGCTGGGATAGTAAATGATCAGATACTTCACATCATTGATCCTGGGATTTTCTTTCTCATAGGCCCGGACAGACCACCGCCCTAAATCAGAAAAAGGCGCCTCCAAAGTTGTCCCATCCCGAAAACAAACCGTAATGGAGGGGCTCTCTCCATATTTAAACCATCCCACCGTATAGGTGGTTTCCAGCTCTCCTGTATATAAAATATCCGCCCCCATAAGAGCGTTCATAAATGTAGACTTTCCCGCCTTCATGATCCCTGCCACAGCCACCCGAAGGGGGGATTCCAGGCGTCCCCGCAGCTCATCAATGGTTTTTAACAGCTCCCCGGCCTCCGGGCAGTCCCGGCACAGGCGGGAAGCATTATTTAAAAGGCTGTACACTTCTGATTTCAGCGACATGTATTCTCCCTCCTGTTATCTTTCCGCTGATCCCAGGGGCAGCTTGCGCCCCTGCCTGAGTCATCCGAAACGCTTGACGGGCTAATCAAACAGCGGATCCCTGCACACATATAAAATAACTTCCTGGCCCCGCAGGACCTTGCCCTTATACGCATATCCCGGGCGAAATACCTCCGCGATCTGATTATCCAGCAAAGGATCGTCCACCGGCTTTGTATCCACCACCGTATGGCGGCTGCTGTCAAACATGCCGTCATCCTCTAAAATCTCCACGCCTGCCTTTTTCAGCAGCTTTCCCGTTTCCCGAAGCTGCCCTTCCACCAGACGGGCGGCGCTGGCATTATCCGGGTCATTATCCCGGATCCATTCCCGACGCATCAGGAGATTATCCCGCATCGCGATCACATTCAGGATCATGGCCTCACATTCCTCATCCTGAGAAGCGGACGCTGCTCCGTCTTCCGGATAGCCTGCGGCCATCCCGCCTTCCTGTGGGGCCGCAGCGGTTTTGCCCTGGGGTTCCCAGGCGTTTGAAGCGGCCAAGGACTGATCCTTTAATTTTTCCTCATACTCCCGGCGCAAAGCGTCCATTTCCTTTCTGTGCTTTTCCTGAAGCTGAGTCAGCTCATTTTCCATGGTCTTAAGACGGCGCTCATTTTCCTGGTAATTCCACTCGTCTAAGCGCAGATCCTCCAGGTTTCTTGCCGCCCGGCGGGCCTGGGATTCTAATGTATCCATAAACCGGCACAGGTTCCGGTCATCGCACAGGCCTTCTAAAAATCCGGCAAAGCCTCCGGGCTTTTGGATCTGAGCCCTGCTCTTTTCAAGGCCGCACAGGTCAAAAACCTTATCCAGGCTTTCCCGAAGACTGTTCATGCTCTCATACCGATCTGCCATAATACGCTCCTTCCATTTTGAAAGACAATGCCTTTTTCTGGTCGCTGAGCGGCCAGAAAAAGGGTGCATTTTTACAAAAATCCATACTCAATTTTTTCATCAGGCGCTGTATCTTTTTTCCCTTCACGGCTGTAAGGAGCCTCTGCTTTTTCTTCTTTTTCCTTCCGGGAATGTTCCGGAAGCATCACCGTCTCGCTGGTAACCTTTGTAAATGCGGTGATCTGCTCCTCCAGCGCCTCCTCATCAGCGATCTGCCGGTTTACAGCATCGGACTGTTTTTTAAGCCCTGCCATTTTCCCAGGAATATCCGCCTTGGCCAGGTTAATATTTTTCTGAAGCTTTCCAATATTCTCCTGGATCTCCCGAACCCGCTTTTTAAGCATCAGTTCAAACTCTGTGGTCAGGCTCATGCGGATCTGGGCAATGGCATTGACCACAGACGTATTTAAGGCAGTGATACTTGAAGAAATGTGTCCGCTGATGGCCCGGTTTACCACGCCAATATCCGGCTCATCGTACTTTTTCAAAGAATCAACGCAACCCTTAGTCGTGCCAAAGGCGCCTCCTATCGTAGCCCCTACCAGCTTTCCCGCCTCCAGGCCTACCGGCCCGCCCAGGCAGAATCCCACGATGCCTCCCAGGATGCTTCCCACAGCGGTTCCGGCCATAGAGTTTATCCCGATCTTTCGCCCACCGGCCAGAAGCCGGTCTGTGGCCTTTTTCTTGGGAAAAATCACCTGGAGACTGTCATTGGGAACAAAATCCAGCTTTTCCAGGGCATCCCGGTTCACCTGAACGTCCAGCCGCAGAGAAGACCGGATATCCCCGATTTCTTTCTCCAAGCCATTCGCCAAAGACTCCTTAATATCCAAAAGGCCGCAGATGATCATATCATTTATATCCGAAAGGATCTGAGTATAGACCGATTCCTGACAAATTTCCGTGCGCCGCTGAGTTACATTGGCATCCAGAAGGTTCCTGGCCCCTGCGGCAATCTCCTGAACCTTGCTGTTAGCCTCACTGGTCAGGGTTGTGCAAAAATAATTCAGCTGATTCCGCCACTGAGCGCTGTTTTGCTGAAAATCCTCCAAATGACGGATCTCCTCATTTAAAGCATCCACCAGCTTTTTCGCCTTATCCTGGTCGGTATTTAAAAGCTGATACTGGGCGGCAATGCTGTCCGCCATTTTCAGCAGTTCTTCTTTTCCCTGAAGAAGAAACGGCAGGATCAGAATCCGGGCTCTGTTTTTGGCGATCATTCCCCAAAGAGCTTCCTCCAGCTGCCCAAAATTACTGTTCACGTACATAGCTGTATTATTCCGGGCAAGGGACCGCAGCTTTGCCGTGCCGGACACAGGAATGATCTGAAGTTCCTCCGCACAAATCCCCAGCTCACGGCGGATCTTTTCCCGGTTATCTTCAATAATCACCGAATAATCCGGATTCAGATCCTTCTTAGTCACCGGAAAGATCATATTTTTACAATATTGATAGCCCCGCTTTAAAAATCCCACTTCCGTTTCCGTCAAGCCGGAATTGGTATCTGTCACAAACAGAAGCATATCTGCATTGGGCAAAAAGCCGTAGGTGGCCTCTGCGTGGCTGATATTTAAACTTCCCACACCCGGGGTATCCACAAAAACCACGCCTTCTTTTAAAAGCTCATTGGGAATGGAAATGTTCAGCAGCTTTACATTTTTATAATTATTGGGATTTCCTTTTTCTGACACATAATTTTCAATGTCACTTCTGGAAATGGACTCTTTTTTCACGCCGCTGCCATCCTCCACCCAGGCCTCAATATTTTCCTCTTTACCGTAGCGCACTACAGTGACTACATTGGTACACACATTGACATCCACGGGGAACAAAGGCTGCGTCTCCCCTAACAGGGCATTTAAAAGGGTAGACTTTCCCCGCCGGGCCTCCCCGGCAGCCACCACCATTAATTCTTTTTTCTCAAATTCCTGATAAATCTCCCCAAGGGTCTGGGCTGAGGTTTCATATCCCAGCTTTTGGGCCAGCTCGCCCCACTGCTTTAACAGCTTTCCCGCCTGATGCTTTAGTTCAAAAAATGATTTCATATGTATCTGCCTCCCCATTGCTTTTTAACAGATGTTCAGGACGGCAGGAAAAAGCAAGAAGACGGGCCGTCCTGAACAGATGCGAATGTTTTATATATCCCGGCAAAAATATCCGTAAAACTTTTTATTGATCTTTAAATACTGAGGAAAATGCCCGGGCTCCATAAGCTTTGAAAACAGCCGGATCATTTCCTTTTCCCGCTCAAAAGGCCGGTTGGCCATGATAGCCGCTGCCATAGCATCGTAGCAGTCATACAGCTGCCCCCGCAGAGCCTCATATTCTTCCTTTGTATGTACATCATCCAGGGCCTTATGCTTAAAATACCCGGCCGGCTTTGTATAGTCGATGCCCTTCCACTCTGTCTGATAAGGATACACCGTAAAATCAATCAGCCGGTCCGGATTTTTAATAAGGATAGTGGCTGAGCAGTAAATGGGATAAATGGCGGTTTTTTCCTTTCCCGGCGTCCTGGAAAAATAAGGGATTGTCAACGCCAGCGCTTTTCCTGCCTGACGGATACATGGCCAGCCGGAGACCAGTCCCATGGGAATGGAACTTCTTCTGAAATCACTCCGGTTAAACTGCTTCACTATTTGAAAGATATTTATTTCACTCATATGACTCTCCTCCTGAATTATTCTCTCCTTACCCGTAGGTCTCTGCCATAATTAAGCGTAGGCTTCTACCATAAAACAGCCGCTGTCTTCCCAGGCATCCACAAAAGCATCCATTGGGACCATGGCGCCGCCTCCATTGGACGCCCCGGGATCATTAATGATCACCATAGGTTCTGCCGGATTACTGTAATCAATGCCGGTTACCTGGATGGCATGATCCGCGTCCATGCCCGGGCCAAACATTTCTTCATTTTCCCCGCTCCACAGCTCGCCGCTGTCAACCCCAACGATCACCTGTCCGCCGCTGGCCAGACACTGCTCAATATCAGACATGGTGCTGCCCATGTTCTGCTCCACATGTAACCCCATATGCGCCAGGATATTTCCCACATCCTCCATGGTCGTCCCGCCTTCCAGATCATACCAGCCATTTTCCTCTGCCAGCTCCCTTAATTCTCCTTCGGAAAATTCCTGTCCGGTCAGCTGCTCAAGGACAAATTCCTGGGATGCCACAGCGCAGCTGGTGCCTGTTTCCTGCCAGTGCCAGTTCTCCATGTTTCCCGCCGGATCTCCCACAATACTGTCCATATCCGCCTGAGAAGGATCAAAAGTTTCATAAGCCGGGGCCGCGCCGCTGTCCTCAGGATAAATGGGGGAATACTGATCCACCGGCTCCATGGTTCCGTTTCCGTCTGTATCCATAAATTCTCCGGAAGCCTCAAAAATCCCGTCCCCGTTATAATCCTCCGCTGTAATCATGTAATCTGCCTGGCCGTCTCCATTAAAATCCGAAACCGTTGTGGCAGAATAATAATCCATGATCCCATCCAGGTCTGTATCCGACGCAATCTCCGTCTGCACCGTATCCACAATGCCGTCTCCGTCCAGATCCAGCTGCTGCTCCACCACCAGGGTCTCCGCGATTCCGTCCCCATTTAAGTCCTCCTGGGACTGAAACAGCAGTCCATCCATGATCCCATCCCCATCCAGGTCCACCGGCGTACCGGCGCTGACCGGCTGGTACATTTCCATAGGATCCTGGTCTGCGTGCTGAGGCTGGTACATCTCCATAGGATCCTGATCTGCGTGCTGGGGCTGATACATCTCAAGATCATCATCTCCGCCATCGCCTAAACCGATCAAATCTAAAAAATCTTCAAACATACAAGACGCTCCTTTCCTGCTGTGTTTCCCACAGCATATATACTTTGTTTAGATAAACTTATTGTACTATCCGGAAAAAAATCTGTCTTAAATACGGAAAATTCGGATATGGATCCGGAAAAAACGGCGCCTTTATCACAAAAAGAGCTGGCCCATAAAGGCAGGCCATATTCCTAAAAACCTGTCTGCGATCGATCCATTCCTTACGTTTCCGAATGAATAAATCGCTCATATATCTCCTTTGCCTGGCTGTACATCCGCCGGCTGATCAGGATCTCCTCATTGGAATATAAAATAAATACATGATTTTTTGTGTCCAAACATCGGATCATGTGCATGTTTACAATATAGCTTTGGTGGCATCTTAAGAAAAAATCCGGCAAAACCTTTCCTATATCATCCAGTTTTGCGGTAAATATGTAATTTCTGGCATTTCTGGTCTGATACAAAATCACCTTTTTAGCATTACTTTCAAAATAACAAATCTCGTCAAAAGGCAGACGCATTTGCTCACCTTCAAATTTAAACGGAAAATACAGTTTTCGTTCCTGCTTCTGGTGCCAGGCCACCAGCACCTTTAAACACTGTAAAATCTGTTCAGATGCATTAGGATCGCTGATAAACCCGGATGGCCGGATGAAAAGGGTCTTCACGAGGCCGGAAATATCCGGTCCCATATACACCCAGGAGCCTCTCAGACTGCAGTCCCTGAAATAGGCCGCCAGCTTAAATCCAAGTTCATACCGGGAAAAATCAACGAAAAAAATATCTTCCTCTGAAGCAGACTTTAAAAGATATTTCGCCGCATCTTCAAATTTTGCGCAAGCCATCAGTCGGAAGGTAATCCGCTCCCTTCGGAAATATCCTGCCATGGTTTCATATATCTGCTTTAAGCGATCCATTTTTTCATAATAGATAAACACACGTACCATTGCGTCAGTCCTCCTGATATTGACCATATACGTACAAGACGTCTCTGACAAGGGAAGGACGGCAAAATATAATATACGGCGGCAAAAAATTATTTCTGTACACAGATAAGCAATAACCTGCACTCACCCCTGTAAAAATTTTTCTTCGTATTGACTTTTCCCCCAAATCGTGATAACCTTATAAAATCTGATTGAGGGAGTAGCAAGCGCCTGCTGCGCAGCAAGTCAACATACTGGCCCGACCGCCTGGCTTGCTTTAATATGCGAGACTCATGTATGACCGTTTTGTGCTGTACATGGATCTCTTTTTTTATGTATCGGACTCAGGTACAGCTGACACGGCTGTATCTGAGTTTTTTATATTTCCGGGTATTATTTCAATATCCCGGCGCATAAAATCCCTCCAGGCAGGGAGGTGGAACATTCGTAAATCGAACATTTTCAAGGAATTTCATAAAAAAACAATAAAAATTGGAGGAAGAAAAAATGGATTTTATGTTTTTTCTTAACGCTGTCGCCTTTGGCGTCGGCCTTGCCATGGACGCCTTCTCTGTCTCCATGGCCAACGGTCTTAACGAGCCAACTATGCGGAAACGCAAAATGTGCGCGATTGCAGGCACATTTACATTCTTCCAGACATTAATGCCGCTTTTAGGATACTTCTGTGTCCACACCATCGCCAGCCTTTTTGAGGCCTTCCAGAAGTTTATCCCATGGATCGCCCTGATTCTGCTCTGTTTTATCGGCGGAAAAATGCTTTTAGAAGGAATCCGCAATAAAGACGGGGATGTGGAAACGCCTGCCGTAGGCTTCAGCGCACTGATCGTCCAGGGTATCGCCACATCTATCGACGCTCTGTCTGTAGGCTTTACCATTGCCGAACTTTCATGGGCCGAGGCCATCATCGAGGCTCTGATCATTGGCGCGGTTACCTTTGTCATCTGCCTGGGCGGCGTATTCATTGGCAGGAAGTTTGGAACAAAGCTTGCCAATAAAGCTTCCATTTTAGGCGGCATTATCCTTATATTTATCGGCATTGAAATATTTGTCAGTGGAATGATCGGCTGAGAAAATAAGAAAGTTTATAAAGAAATCATCCCGGCCGCAATATTTGCGGCAATCGTTTAAAGAAAGGAATACAATTATGATATACGGATCACAAATACCTGTCTGTCTGATACAGCAAGTCTGTCCCAAAAAACAAAGCATCTCCGGCTTAGCCGGAGATGCCCTGTAAAATTAATCCATATTCAGGATCTTTTCCCAAAGGCAGGTTTCAGTCTGATGACTTCGTTTTCCCCTGCCTGGAAACCAGCACAATGATTACATGCCGGAATTCTGTCCGGACATCTGTTCTTCCTGTCTCTTGATCATACGGCGAACCATCTCTCCGCCAATAGATCCGGTCTGAGCGCTGGTCAGATCGCCATTATAGCCCTGCTTTAAATTTACGCCCAGCTCATTGGCAATCTCCATTTTAAATCTGTTCATTGCTTCTTTTGCTTCAGGTACTTCCATACGGCTGCCGTTGGAACCTGTTCCGCTTGTGTTTGACATGGTCTTTTCCTCCATATAAGATAATAGATTTATCAGACATATTTATGTCTGTAATGGTATTATCTGCAATACGTGCAATTATATGTTGGAAGTTTGTTACAGTCAGACAATCAGGCCATAGTCCGCAGGATCCGCCTGGCTTAACGTGCTGTTATGATATTTCGGCGACCATGTCACTTCATCGCCAAACCAGTCCAGGGGCAAAAAATCCTGAGCCTCCTCTGTCGTGCCAAACTCAACCTCAGCGACCACCAGACCGGTAAAGGCCCCCTCAAATATGTCCAGCTCAACGTTCAAATATTCGCTTATAGGAATACAGTACCGTTTTTTCGTAATGAGATTACCGTCAGTCTTGGCCTTTAAATGCCCATAAGCATCTTCGTTTAAAGGCAGATTATATTCGGAACGGGTCATCAAGCCGGCAGATTTATAGGTCAGGTAATACTCATGATCCTGGCGCCTTATACGGACTACAGGATCTGTACATAAATATCCCTGCTCGATCTGGTGACAGGGATATGCCGCCAGATCCTCAGGCAGTTTTTTAACGAGGAACTTTCTCTCAATTTCCATAATGCATTATTCTCCATCATCCGCAGATGCAAGCCCCATAAACAGGAATGGCTTAGCGTTTTTCAAGAGGCACATAAGGCAAATGCTCCTGAACCGCCTTGTATGCCGGACGGATGATCTTATCCGAATTGATCAATTCTTCAATACGGTGGGCGCTCCAGCCGACAATACGGGCTGTAGCAAACATAGGTGTAAACAATTTTGTAGGAAGATCCAGCATACTGTACACAAATCCGCTGTAAAAGTCCACATTGGCGCTGACGCCTTTGTAGATGCGCCGTTCTTCTCCGATCACCTCCGGAGCCAGACGCTCGATCATGGAATACAGTTCAAAGTCACTTTCTCTGTGCTTTTCAACAGCCAACTTTTCAACAAATGCTTTAAAGATCGTCGCTCTTGGGTCTGAAATAGAATATACGGCATGGCCCATACCATAGATCAGGCCCTTTTTATCAAAGGCTTCCTTGTGGAGCAGCTTTTTCAGATAACCTCTTACTTCCTCTTCGTCCTTTGGATCTGTTAAATGCTCCTTCATATCGTGGAACATTTCCACAACCTTAATATTCGCTCCGCCGTGCTTCGGTCCCTTTAAAGAACCCAGGGCAGCTGCAATAGTCGAATAGGTGTCTGTACCGGAAGATGAAACCACATGCGTGGTAAACGTAGAGTTGTTTCCGCCGCCATGATCCATATGGAGTACCAGGGCAAGATCCAGCACAGTGGCTTCCATAGGCGTATAACTCATATCCGGACGAAGCATACGCAGGATATTTTCTGCAGTAGAAAGCTCCGGATCCGGATTATGTATATAGAAGCTGTCACCGCAAATGTAGTGATTATACGCCTGATATCCATAAACAGACAGCATTGGGAATACACTGATCAGCATCAGTGACTGACGCAGAACATTAGGTATGGTCGTATCGTCCGGCTTATCATCATAGGCATATAAAGTCAGGACGCTGCGGGCCAGCGTGTTCATCATGTCGTTGCTGGGCGCCTTCATGATCACATCACGCACAAAATTTGTGGGAAGTGAACGATAAGACGACAGTACATCTTTAAATTCCTTCAGTTGGGTCATATCCGGCAGCGTGCCAAACAAAAGCAGGTAAGCGACCTCCTCAAATCCAAACCGCTTTTCACTGATAAATCCGTGGACAATATCATTGATACTGATTCCCCGGTAATACAGCTCACCATCGCAGGGTACGGACTTTCCGTCCACAACTTTCGATGAGATAATATCGGAAATATGTGTCAGACCTGCCACAACACCTTTTCCGTTAATGTCTCGAAGGCCCCTCTTTACGTCGTACTTTGTGTAAAGCTCCGGATTGATCACACCACTTTCATTGCACTTCCCGGCATATTCGAGAATCTCCGGTGTAATTTCATTAATGTCTCTCTCAGCCATAAGCCACCCACCTCTCTGATAATATAAAAAATAGTAAAAGTCATCCTCTGAAAAATGATTCAGCCGGACTTTTAATACAATGATAACATTTTTACAGGTACGTCCTGGGGATTAAATATATCCTGTCAAAAAAGCTTTCACCATAAACGCTTTCCCGACAAGATCCATGAAATGAATAAAAAACTATATGTCACATGAAATCAGGCTATAGATATGTCCTCCACAATATCTTCTGCCTGTTGTAGATGAATTGAATTGATTACATAATTATAAATAATATCGTTTGCTTGCTTTCAATCGTCCATATAGTACCCTCTGAATATCATCTGTTTTTTATAAAAACACTCTGTTCTATCATTATAAATGAAATGTCTTAAAATTGTCAACCTTTTAATCCTATTTTCGCAACATTGCAACAACTATTCAGCCAGACATCCGGACGAGCAAAAGAACTGTTTATTTGCTCAAGATTCTTTGTCCGTCCGGACATACGGCCTTTACCCAGCTGTTTTATCTGGCTTTAAAGGTTGAACAGCGTGTCTCGTCACAAACACAGGCACTTGGCCCGGAAATACAGACTTCTTTGGCCTGACAGCGGTAATCTTCATTGTAGACACAGTTACATGCCTTGCACTCAATATCTACGGACGGATTTTTTTCATGGCTGCGGCAGCTGTTGACAGCGTTTTCTCTCCGCTCCTGGAAATTATCGCAGCAGGTTTCCGACTCTGTTTTTGCATTAATGCCGCCTACGCAAATATGAGATATACAGCAATAAGGACTTTCATTGTGCATACAGTTTTTTGCATTACATTTTAAATTTGTCATAAATCATTCCTCCTTACCTTCATTAGGATGACCCGACCACTTAAAATTTATACATTCAGCCCTGAAAGCATCAAAAACTGTTGACAAAGCCGCCGCTGTTTGCTATGATTAATATCGCTTTAAAAAATGAATTTTTATTGGGCTATCGCCAAGCGGTAAGGCACAGGACTTTGACTCCTGCATTACGTTGGTTCGAATCCAACTAGCCCAGCTTGCAGGGTAATCCGTTACCCTGCATTTATATTGTATGGGATATTAGCTCAGTTGGTAGAGCACCAGACTTTTAATCTGGGTGTCCGGGGTTCGAACCCCCGATGTCTCATTTAATATGCGGATGTGGCGGAACTGGCAGACGCGCCAGACTTAGGATCTGGTACTTCGGTGTGCAGGTTCGATTCCTGTCATCCGCATTTTATTTTTATTATCTTTTGGTTTTTCAAATACTATCTTTTGGTTTTTCATAGGTCATTGCCTCAGGGCTGTCACATATACCTTTTGTGGTAGGATCTGTAACAATTCCCAATATCGTCAATATGGCAAAGACAGCATTGATCACAGTCAGCAATTTATTTCCCAGATCTCCCAGATCAAGCGTATAGCCAAAAATCGCAGCAATAACCTGGATCAGTAAAAGTACGGCCGGGATCAGTGCCAGCCAGAAGCTTTTATTTTTCAGCCTGACAAGCCAGTTAATTTTTTTCATGTGCCATACCTTCCCTGTCTGTTTTTCAGACAATTATCGCGTTTACTCTATATAATATGTGCTTCGACACATTTTGACCGGTATACCAAAAAAAAATGCTGTTTGAAACCAAACAGCATTTTTCAAGGTGGATACAGGGACTCGAACCCTGGGCCTCCAGAGCCACAATCTGGCGCGCTAACCAACTGCGCCATACCCACCATATCAATATTAAATTGATAAACGAGCCTGAAGGGATTCGAACCCCCGACCCACGGCTTAGAAGGCCGTTGCTCTATCCAGCTGAGCTACAGACTCATCTGCTTCCTTTGCTCAAGGAAAGCGGGTGATGGGAATCGAACCCACGTATCTAGCTTGGAAGGCTAGTGTTCTACCATTGAACTACACCCGCAAAAATCAGAAAATATAGGTTGGTCATCGGGGTGACAGGATTTGAACCTGCGACCTCTTGATCCCAAATCAAGCGCTCTAGCCAAGCTGAGCCACACCCCGGGGAATCCTGCGTTTCAGAGGTTTTCCCGAACGCAAGATATACTTTACCATAGCTTCCTTTATATGTCAACACTTTTTTTATTTATTTTTTAAATTTTTTCAACTATTCATCCATAAGCGAGGATTTAGCTGCGTTAGCAGCGAAAAAGCAGCGCCAGCTGCGGATCCGAGCCGATTCCCCCGCAGGGCCGGATCAGTACCAGCCCTGGGGTCCTTCCGGACTTCCGGTCATATAATACACGGTAAAGTTTGGCTTTTCTCCTTCTGTTACTTCCATGATCATATACGAAGGTTTGCGGTTTGCCTGCCTTGGGTAGGAAATGCTTCCCGGATTGACGACGGTTACTCCCTGATCTTCTTCGATCATCGGGCAGTGGGTATGGCCATACATAGCCACACTGCACTGGTTCTGCAGCGCTATCTGGACAAGCCGCTCTGTTCCCATGGACACGCCGTAATTATGGCCATGGCACATAAATATCCGCACACCGCCGGCTTCAATGATCTTTTCCCTTGGATAAGGGGAAAAAAAGTCATTATTTCCGCACACCATCTCTACCGGGCATGGCGCGATGGCTTCAAGGAGATCTTCACCGCCTTCCAGATCTCCCAGATGAATAATTAAATCCAGCGGACTTTCCTGTTCAATGGCCAGCTCCATGCGGCCGTTTTTACCATGAGAATCACTGATCACTAATATTTTCATCTTTAACCTCAACCATCTTTTCTCATTTGTCAGTATGTTCACCGTTCTCAATCAGATATTCCCGGATCACGGTTTTCATAGCCTCCAGCGCTTTCCCCCGGTGGCTGATCTTATTTTTCACCTCCGGAGGCAGCTGCGCTGTAGAGCAGCCATATTCCGGTACATAGAAAATAGGATCATAGCCAAAGCCATTTTCCCCGGCAGGCTCATATCCGATCTCGCCTTCAATAGTTCCCCGGCAGGTTTTCGTTGTTCCGTCAGGAAATACAGCCGCAATGACGCAAACGAACCGTGCGCTCCGTTCCTTGCCGGACGCATCCTTTAACTGATCGATAATATACTGATTTTTCACATCATAAGAAGTATCTTCCCCTAAAAACCTGGCGGAATAAACGCCGGGAGCTTTATCCATATAGTCCACTTCCAGTCCGGAATCGTCTGCCAGGACAAGCTCTCCGGTCCGCTCATGGATGGCCGATGCCTTGATCAGGGCATTTTCCTCAAAGGTCGTCCCGTCCTCCACAATATCCACATCAAGCCCGGCTTCCTTCATGGAGATCACTTCCACAGGAAGATCCGCCAGGATCATGCGTATTTCTTTCATCTTTCCCTCATTGCCAGTGGCAAAAATAATTTTTCTCATTCACTTTCTCTCCTGTCAGTAAATACTTTTAAACAGGCATTGGATTCATAGACCGACTCGATATTTTCCCACGTACGGCCATCATAGCTTAAATAACCTTCCCCGTCGAAAATATCCACACTGCTGGTCCATTCCCCTGTCTCATATTCAATGGCAACCGGCCGCAGGCTGTCTTCTGTCACCAGATGCACGATCACTGCAAATTTATCTCCGGCATTCACAGGAAGATCCGCTAAAAAGTCCACCGTATGGTAGCCGGCATTTTCAATATATCCGCTTTTTACATATTCCATTGTATCAAAGGATTGGCTGTCTGTAAAATCCCTGACGATAAAAATATCAAAATAACTGGACGGCCCTGTTGTATAAAATGCCGCAGCTTTTATCATTTCGTCCTTCTGGGCTTCATAGACATTGGAAAACCAGGCCCCTTCTTCGCTGTAGCCAATGGTTCCCACCCAGCCAAGAAGGTCGCTTTGATAAATACAGTCATAATTATCCGTAGTTTCCACCCGGGTATACACCAGATTATCAGTGCCGATATTTGTATCCTCATAAGAAATGTAAAAATATCCCCGGTCCCCAAACTGGCTTCCCCAGCTGTTCCTGCATAAAAAGGCGCCGTCATTTTCCGGGTGTACGTTAAAATTTTCTTTGGGATAATCGTCATCCCAGCCAACAATGACAATATCATGATTTGCTGTATTTTTCCCGGGATAATAGTATGAGCAGTTCTTAGCGCTGTAGTAGCTGGAGCTGCTGTTGGCAAATTCCATATCGGAATAAAATGAGCTTTGGACACCGCCCCACTGATGGATGGCAGCCTTGATCCCATCAAAATCTTTGGCCGGAATGCTTACAGCCTCCTGAAGATGGACGCTGGCCGTAAGGCTGCTGTCTGTTGCCCCATCCCCGTAAGGATCTTCATTTTCCAGCACAGGCCCTTTCCAGGACGTCAGGTAAGCCAGAGCCATATTAAAATCCCCGCCGTCCTGCTGGGTCATATTGTACCCGGACATAAAACTCATATGATCCGGCGAAAACATATAGCTTTCTCCCGGCATCAGTGAAGATTCCAGAGCTCCCAGGGACGCAAATGCCCAGCATGTCCCAAGATTTCCCTGATCCCGCACCGGGGTAACACGCTCATCGTCCCGCATATCATAAGCTTTGGGCAGCGTCTCCGGAACACTTTGGGCATTGGTGACCACAGCGGTTTGAGTCGTCTCGTCCCACGAATAGCTTCCGCCAAAGGCCTCTGCCAGCAATGCTGCCGATACATAAAGCCGTCCATTGCGCCAGATCATCGGCTCGGCAAAAGCTGTATCCTTGTTATCCACAACAGCGCCATCGGTTTCAGGAGAAATCCGCACCTCATGGCCATTTGCCTCAAAGCACAGATTTTTATCGCGGTCCACATCCACGCTGCTATAAAAGATCCTGGGAACCTGGGTAATGGGAATCATCAGGGACATGGATTCTGTCATATATGGCCGCTGAGATCCGGTAAAATTTAATGTCTCCCCGTCTCTTTCCACACAGATCTGCCCGCTGTTAATGGCATCTGCCTTTTTTACATTATAGTATACCTCTAAAGCCTGGGCTGCTTCTCCCATTACATGCCGGGGAGAATAAAACATACATACCGCTGCACCTGCACCGATCACCAGCACAATGATCAAAAGCCGCTTAATATATTTCAATACAAGCCTCCTGTCTTATTTTCAGGCGCCTTTCCCAAGGTTGCAAAGGCTCATTCATTTGTCTTATGCGCCGAAGGTCTTGGCGGTTTAGGCCCTGAAAACTGATAAAAATATGCCTGGAGCATACCATTATAAATTTTACGGTTCTTGTCCGCCTTCCTTCCAATATATTTCTGAGCATCCTCATAAGAGGTCAGGAGATATAGCGACCAGCTGTCCAGACGCCGGAAAGCCTCCCCGATCTCCTGATACAGAGCCGGAAGCTGGGATTTTTCTTCCAGACGCTCCCCGTAAGGCGGATTAGTAATGATAAATCCATACTTTTTCGGATGGCTCAGGGCGCTTACAGGTCTTTGCTGAAAATGGATCCGGTGATCCACGCCGGCTTCCCTGGCATTGGCCCGGGCAATGCGAATCACATCCCCGTCAATGTCATAGCCCTGAATATCCATATCCGTATCATCTTTAATCAGGTCATTGGCTTCGCTGACTGCGTCGTACCAAAGCTTCTTTGGCAGAAAATTTTTCCAGTTTTCTGCAGTAAATTCCCGGTTCATTCCCGGAGCGATATTTGCGCCGATCATCGCCGCTTCAATAGGAAATGTTCCGCTGCCGCAAAATGGGTCTACAAGGATACGGTCTTTGTGCCATGGGGTCAGCATGATCAGTGCTGCTGCCAAAGTCTCTGACACCGGCGCTTTTGCCGTAAGCCTGCGGTATCCCCGCTTATGCAGGGATTCCCCGGTAGTATCCAGAGTCACGGACACCTCGTCCTTATGTATGAACACACGAATAGGATAGTCGTCTCCACTTTCCGAAAACCAGGAAATATTGTACTTTCCTTTCATTCGTTCCACAATGGCTTTTTTTACAATGGACTGAATATCCGAGCTGCTGAAAAGCTTTGAATTTTTCGTCGTGGCCTTTGTCACCCAGAATCTTGCATCTGCCGGCAGGAAATCCTCCCATGGCAGCGCCCGGGTCTTTTCAAAGAGCTCATCAAAGCTATAGGCATTAAACCGTCCTATAACAAGCATGATCCGCTCTGTTGTCCTTAAAAAGATATTTGCCCGGCATATGGCATCCAAGTCTCCCCGAAAGGTTACCCTTCCGTCACTGACACGGACGATCTCATATCCCAGATCCATAATCTCTCTTTTTAAAACAGCCTCAAGACCAAAATGGCATGGGGCATCAAATTCAAACTGTTGATTCATATGTACCTTTGACAGCCTTTTCTTTTGCAAAAGCCGTCTGCTCCTTCCTAATAAATCCCGGCCCGCCGCACCCTGGCCCGGCTCCGGTATTATCATACACCCCTAGTATATACTCTTTCCCGCCCCCAATCAACCATCGAAAAACAGATTTTGTGTCAAATTAAGCCAAGCCGTAAAAAGCGGGGGAGGTCAGATGCAAGCTCGCTTGCAGATGGTCGCCCACGGTTTTTACGATTTGGCGCATGCCATCATCGAAGGCGCAAGCCTGAGATGGCTTGGCTTAATTTGACACACTTCCCCGTAAGCCAAGCCGTAAAAAGCGGGGGGAGGTCAGATGCAAGCTTGCTTGCAGATGGCCTCCCACGGTTTTTACGATTTGGCGCATGCCATCATCGAAGGCGCAAGCCTGAAGATTTCGGCTCTATTTTGCATTTTTGCATTTATGGCCGTAGGATTTAGCCTGCTTCTACCCCTCTATTTTACATTTTGATGTTCTGAGCCGTAGAATCCGGCCTTTGTATACACCCATATTTTGTATTTTTACGTTCTGAGCCGTAGAATCTGACTTTTTCTGCACGCATATTTTTCTTTTGGGCATTCTGAGCCGTAGACTCCCCTCTTTTTCTGCACGTATATTTTGCATTTCAGTATTCTGAGCCGTAGTGCCCCGGTTTATGCACCCTATCCGGACTTGTAATATTCTAAACGGAAGAAAAATCAGTGCCTTATAATGCCATAACTTGGTGAAATAAAGCAAAAAACTGCGGCCTGCAGACATCAAAGCTGCAAGCCGCAGAAAAAGACCCCGCCATGGCCGGCATTTTCTCCCGGCCTTTTATCTGCTCATGGGCCCGCTGTAGGCTTCCAGGCCGCCAATCACACTGAGTACATTATAGCCGCCCTGGTACAGCTTTCTGGCTGCTAACAGGCTGGTTGCCCCATGGTCACAGTATAAAATATACGTTTTTTCCCGGCTCAGGCCAGACATTGGCAGGACAATACTCTCATAGGGAATATTAATCGCTCCCGGGATATGTCCCTGCCAGTATTGAGACGGAAGACGCACATCTACAAGAACATATCGGGATGTGTCCGAATATTTTTCAAGATTCTTTGCAGGAATCGTATCAAACATAATACCACCTTTATTTCGTATTTCCGGCAGATACTGCTTTTCTTCGGCAGATTTATCCTGCCGGTAAAGATTTCATAAGAATGTTCGGCCTGCGATTACAGTGTATCAGTCCGGTGCTTTCGGAACATATTTTTTAACGCAGCATCCTAATCATTCTTATAAAACACAATATTCTGCAAAATAAAAATGGTTCCCTTACCTAATGACACATTTACAAAAATGCTTATCTTTTCTGGCGTTTTATGAATCTTTCCAAAAATATTCCGGCAATAGCTGTTACAGAAAATACCATAATGATACCGCACAGCATTAGAGGTGCTGTATCACCGGTCTTCACTGCCTGAGTTTCCCGTGAGTCATCACTGCTTTGTCCATTTCCGGTTTGCGCGGATTGGCCGGGCATTCCCGACTCAGATCCACTTCCGGAAATCCCGCTATTTTCAGTTTCCGCCGTATCTGTGGATGTGTCGGAATTTTCTGTCCCGGACTCACCTGCAGATTCCCCGGGAGTTCCTGTCTCAGACTCATCTGTGGATTCCCCTGGGGTCTCCGTTTCAGACTCGCCTGTGGATTCACCTGGAATTTCTGTTTCAGATTCGCCTGTGGATTCACCTGGAACTTCCGTCTCCGGCGGCGCAGGAATCGATGGGATCCATGTCTCATCTGACAGACCAAACACACCTAACACAGCATTAGCCTGAGTCTGGGAAATCTGGGGCCGCAGATCATTAATCTGGTATCCGGCGCCATAGGAACCAAACTCATAAAAACGGGCTTCCTGATAGGAATTGCCGCTCATATCCTCATAAGGCTCCTGTGCATTAATAATGCCGCTCATATAAGTATCGATCCAGTAGATCGCCCCATCCGGGCCCCATGGCCGGGCCAGCCGGAAAGCATCGCCGCTGCAGCCTTCTTCAGCCGTCACCGAGCATTGGTAAAAGACCAGACCAAAATCAGAATCCGCAGCAGTTCTTGGCGCGCAAATAATTCCGCTTTGGGCATGGGTGGGCACGTATACAAAAACAATGTCACACCGGTTAAACAACACCTGAGCATCGTCCCCGGAATAAATAAAGTCAATCAGTCCTTCAATGCGGCAGTCGGTAAATGTCTGTTGTCCGGCATGGAGATACAAGGTGTCCTGAACACCGGAAACCGTTACATTTACAAAGCTTGCCCCGTCAGCATCACAGCGCAGGGCATCTGCAGACTGATTGCTCCGGTCTTCTGAATCATAAACATAGTCATTGGCAAAGGTAAGATTTTCCGCCCGGAAATTTACCGCAGAGCTTTGGATATACACAGCGCACCGAAGGGCCATATCTCCGCCGGCAGCATAATCAAGATCCCCGCCATGAAGCGCAGCCGGATAACAGTGGATAGATGTGCTGTCTGCACCTTCACCGATCAGTGTAATATTTGGCGCGCTGACGGTCAGCTGTTCATTATAGCTGCCGCTGCGGATATAGATCACCTTTTCCCGGTCATTGTCTGAAGGCACCGCATTCACTGCCGCCTGTACGGTTTTATAAACCGGAATGCCGCTGGCATCCGCAGCTCCATCGATACCTGCATAGGAGGCATCCACGATCACATCAACCGTTCCGCTATTCATGGGCAGATAGACATAATTTAATGTCATTCGGGTCTGTCCGCCCCGGGCGTCCGTATGAATCAGTGTCCATGTGCTGCTGCCCTCCGGAAGTGTCACATCAAATGAAAATCCGGTTTCATTTCCATCTGCAGCAGCAGTAACGGACTGAACGTCTAAAAGCGTTTCTCCCTGGAAAATAGCAACCGATCCGCTGCGGTCCGCCGTGCCTGCAATGGTCAGTTCAGGGGAAGACACCGTACCTTCCGCTCCCCGGGTCAGCTGAATATGGGCGCCTTCATCGGGAGAAAGGAAATCCCCGGCATGTCCTGCCGATGGCAATGCCCATACTACAGGGGAAGGATTGCTCCAATTATCTGCAGAATATGCGATCACATAATAATAGTATGGCACTTCCGCCGTCACCTGGACATCTGTATATTGCAGCTCGTCTCCCAAAGCAGTATAAATAACCGACGCATTGTCAGCGCCTTCATCAGAGGAATACCGGTAAATTTCATAGCGCTCCGCTTCCGGTACTGCGGACCAGGAAACAGCCACCGAATCTGCTCCTGCATTTAAACTTACCTGAGGTGTTTGCAGTGCCCGCATCACATCAATGACTGCGGACATTTGCCCTTCTGTGGCTGTGCCGCTGTTCCCCAATCTTCCGGAAACTCTGAACTGATAAAAACCACCCTCCGTAATGGGATACAAAAAGCTGTTTTCTGTTGTTTGAGCGATTTCTGTCCACTGGCCGCTGTCATGGCTGACCTCCACCACATAATATCCGTCACCGCTGGCCAATACGCTGCTGTTCCAGGTGACCTGGATAGCGTCCCTTGTAGCTGCCGCCTCAGCAGACACAGAACGTACCACCGGAGCTGATCCAATAGGCGAATAACAGTCGTTCTGATCATATAAAACCGTGCCGCTGGCATTATAATAAGTCATGTTGGTTACTGTTGCTGATGCATTGGCCAAAAGCAGGCCAAACCTTACCTGAGTATTTTCACCGTCCTGAGCAAAAACAGCATAATCGCTGTCATTATACGGAATCGTCATACTTACGGCTTCTCCGCCCTGAGGCGTCATTGTCAGCACAAGTCCCCCGGATGTCTTAGATGCTGAAACATGGACCACCTGTCCCTCGGCTGTATCTGCATTAATCCCGCCGGCGCCGATGGTTCCGTCTGCGCGGGTGTAAATTCCCCGAAGGTTTGTGGAATTACGGATACCAGCGACGGCAATATTCGTGTGATTTGTATCGTCATAAACCCCGAAAAATACTCCGTTAGCCGATGTATTTCCGCAATCCGTAACAACAATATCCGCTTCAAAACGGTTCATATCCGCAGTTTCCGGAAAACTGTACCATCCCACATTGTCCTGGAGAACCTGTCCGGTGGTCATATCACCGCCGACCTGGGAAAGCATAAGCCGCTGTCCCACCGGACGTACAGACAGTCCGCTGCCATCGGAAGCAGGTTCTTTCTCCTGAGGCTTTGTTTGTGCATCCGGCACCTGATTGGTAACAGAAATATTATGAATGTAGCCGCTTCCGCCGCTGTAAGTCAAAGTAATAGTTGCAGCCTCACCGGTATAGGTCACACTGGCCTTATCCCCATCTGCTGCTGCCTTAGCTGTTATGGAATTTGTGGAAAGAGTACCGCTATTGTCAACAGAAACCGAAAAGGATCCGTCATCTGCGGAATACTGGCACAGTTCCAGATCGATCTGAGCGTTCCCGGCAACTTTAATCTGAATCGCATCACTCTCAGAAACAGCAATACCATGGGCAGCGTCATTGTACCGGATACTGTTATTTCCGATCAATGTCAAAAGTCCGTCCTGGGCAGGTACACTTGCCCCTCCGGAAATGGTATAACCGTTTGTATATAATGTGGAAACTACGCTTCCATCTGTAAAGTCATACGTATGGGTTTCACCATCAGCCACAGGAACGCCGGAAGCGCTGTTATCCTTAACGATTACCGTATAAGATAACGGGCCTGTGGTGGTATCTGTGTAGGTAAAAACCAGCGTATTTCCGGATCTGCCGGCAGTCACATTGCCGCCGGTAATAGTATACATTGCATCTGTCAGGCTGCCTCTGCCGGCCCCTTCCAGATCAGCCCATAAAATTGCTGTATTGTTTGTGGCAAGCTCTACGCTGCCATTTCCCTGAGATGTTACTGAAAAAGATGTCTGAGAAGAATTTCCCGGTGTCACTGCAAAAGAAGTGCCATTGATGTCAAAAGAAAAAGTCTTGCCAGTGTCCCACAGGACTTTGGCCTGGATGTCATTGGAAATTTCAGCACCGGCTCCAGCCGATGAAAGATCAACAGTTGCGCCGCCGGTAATCTCATAAAGATCCGGCTGGGCAAAAACAACCTGATAGGTGCGGCCCACAGGTAAAGTGGCCGTATATGTATTATTGGAGATCACAGCCTGTCCCGCTGTTTCCTCCCCGTCCATAAAAAGGAGGGTCTCGCCTTCCACCGATCCTGAACCTGCTAAGCTTACCGTTCCCCGCACAGTGGCTGTTTCCACCGGTGTGATCGTCCGGGCAGTAAGATAATGAAGGTAAATGCTTCCGCTGCCGCTGATGGTTATGGTCATTTGTGCCGCTTCGCCCGTATAGGTAAAGGATTGTGTAAAGTTGTCATTGCTTTGGTCTCCCGTAAGGGAAATCTGTCCGCTGCTGCCATTGGCACTCCATGTAGCCTGAGCGTCATTGCTGTAGGCGCATACGGGAAGGGTCACCGTTGTCTGTCCGGCAGGCACGGACAGCGTAAGCACTGCACCATCGGATACCAGTGCGCCATGCTGAGTGTCGTGCTAGGTCATCCCTGTTGCCATCAGTGATCCGTCCGGCCCGGAATAGATAGGGGCATTTTGGTCTCTAAAGTCCCATGTTACCTCCGATCCATCTGCGGTCAATGCCTGACCTGCAGCTCTTACCTGGATGCCTGGCAGGCTGCCCAGGACAAGAGATACTGCCAGAAGAAGCGCTGCAGCCAACGCCGCAGGTTTCCCCGGCCTTCGATTAAATAATTTCATTGTTTCTCACTCCTGTAAATAAAATACATAGTTTATACAGACGCCCGGACACATTCCTAAAGCGCCTATACTCAGTAAAATTGTATCACCATTTTTCCTGATAAACAATAGCTGGCCTTTTTAATTTCATTAATCTGGTAACGGTTCAGGGGTGGATGCGGCATACCTTCGCCACATCCACCCCTGTTTGGGACTCTTTATTTCCCCATACCCTGTGTCATGTCACAGATCTGAAACCGATCGTACGGATCCTGCTGTCTTATCTTCCGCAATTATAGGAAGAATCGGTCTCATCAGACATGTTATAGGAATTTTGTGTGCTTTGAACATTGCTCGTATAAGCACTGTTTTTGGCACCGCTCTTGGCGCTGTTTTTAGCATTGCTCTTGGAACTGTTTCTTCCGCAGTTCTTAGAAGCGGTGTTTGTTGCGCCGTTTTTTGATGCACTGTTTTTTCCACGATTCTCTGCCATAAAATTTCCTCCTTCTTGGCCTGTCCTTTAAGGCCATACAGGTATCCCCGCAGGGGATTTCCTCCTTTTCGGCCTGCCTTTTAAGGCCATACAGGTTATCCCCGGAGGGGATTTCCTATGAAAGCCGGCCGGCTTTTTTGGCGGGCTTTCATGGTCATAGTATGACCTGGTGACAGAAAGATATTCTGGCAAAACATGGCTTGCAAAAAAGCAGCGTATTCTATTTATGATGTTAGGATCAATAAGTAGAATACGCTGCCTATTTATGGCTATTTTAGCCCCAATCGCAATTTTATTCTTGGAGGTCGCAGAATTTAGGCTCCAACTTCGGTCTAATTTGTGATTTTGCTGTTTTTGACTGTACAATCCGGGTTCACAATACCCCCAAATAAAAGAAAACGTCGTTTTTGACCGTAGGATTCAGTCTCACAGTACCCCCAAATAAGAGAAAACGTCATTTTTAACTGTACAATTCGGACTCACAATACCCCCAAATAAGAGAAAACATCGTTTTTAACCGAAGTCGATCGGGAAATCCTACCATCATATATGCAAAAATTCCATTTTTGACCGAACCAGGCTCAAAAACATCCCAGTGCTGCCCAAGACCACTCCCATTCCAAAACAAACTCCCCAAACTTGAGGAAGCTCCTGTTTTAATAATCCCCTTTAGGCAGGAGAACTTTTTTTATATATTTAAAGGTATAAGCCTGGCCCCGTTTGGCCAGCATTTTCAGAAGCTTTTCCAAAAGGGCCCGGGTCTTTGGGTGGATCAGGATATAATCCTTCGTCAGATTATAATAGTCCAAAGGACACTGATCGGTATAGTTGTCTCCTTTATAGACCCGTGAGGCCGCAATGCGGTCCATCATCATCTCCACCACGTATTTTAAAGGCATCTTGACCCCTTTCAGTATTTTATCCGGGCCTACGTCGTTCCAATACTCATAATGGTGCTTATTGCGTCCCTTATGATGAAGCCATGCGCCGGAATAGCCGAAAAGCTCCCGCTCCCGGGCGTTTGGGCTGCGCTTTCCGCCCTGGTAGTAACGTACGCCGGTGATAAATTCAGATGGACTGTACTTGGAAAGGTCATGCAAAAGGCCCTGCTTATACAGCCCAACGCTGAAACAGTATTTCATAACAAGCCATTTGTGGTATGTGATGGTTTTAAAATGCCCTGAAAGTTTATTCATAATTGCTTCGGTCCGTCTCCTATCTCTACAACATAAAAGTCTGCGGCATACCCAATACGCTCTTTATAAGCCCGGCCTACATTTTCAATAAATGCATCCACGCAGTCCTCACGGACAATGCTCACACTGCATCCGCCAAAGCCTGCGCCGGTCATTCTTGCACCTAAAACGCCCTCCTGCTGCCATGCAGTCTCCACCAAAGTATCCAGCTCAATGCCGGTGACCTCATAATCATCCCGCAAAGATACATGGGAAGCATTCATCAGCCGTCCGAAGGTTTCAAGATCCCGGTCCTGCAAAGCCTTCACAGCCCGCAGCGTCCGCTGGTTTTCACTGACAGCATGGCGGGCCCGGCGCATATTTACCGGATCCTTGATGGCATAGGCCACAAGGTCAAAATCATCCGGGGTCAGCTCCCCTAATGCCTTCACCGGCAGGAGCGTCTGAATATCTGCCAGGGCAGCCTCGCACTGGCTGCGGCGTTCATTATACTTAGAATCCTCCAGGCGGCGCACTTTATTGGTATTTCCAATGACAATGCGGTAGCCTGCAAGATCAATAGGCGCATATTCATATTCCAGGGTGGCAGTATCCAGAAAAACCGCATGTCCGGCCTTGCCCATGGCAATGGCAAACTGATCCATAATGCCGCAGTTGACGCCCACAAACCGGTTTTCCGCATACTGGCCCAGCTTTGAGGCAAGTACGCCGTCCACATCAAAATTAAATATATCAGTAATCACCTTGCATGTCAATATTTCCAGGGATGCTGATGAGGACAGGCCGGACTTGTTGGGAATGTTCCCCACACAGGCAAAATCAAGGCCGCAGTCCAGCGTCATACCATGCTCTTTAAAGGCCCAGATCACGCCTTTGGCATAATTTGTCCAGTCATCTTCCTTTTTGTAAGACAGGTCGTTAATATCCGACTCAATAATACCCAGCTCATCAAAATTCATGGAGTAAAAACGCAGCTTTGAATCCGTACGCTTTCTGGCCACGCCGTAGGTTCCTACTGTCAGGGCACATGGAAAAACATGGCCGCCGTTATAATCCGTATGCTCTCCAATAAGGTTCACCCGTCCCGGAGCAAAAAAGGATAATATTTCTCCTCCGGGCCCCATTTTTTCCGTAAATGCTTTTTTCAAATCTTCTAAAATCTGTATCATAATATCCTCCTGAAAAATTCTCACTGTCCGGCCAGGTCAGCCGTTCACGGCCTGAATAAAACGCCCAAAGGCTTCCTGTCCTGCCTCATCCCGCTTAAATACGCCGCACTGCTCTAATATTCCGGCGTATACATAGCCGATCTCATCCTGCAGGATCGCGTCTGCATTTTCATTGGTGATCTCCGGATATTTTTCCCGGATCATATCTGCCCATTGGGCATGTTTGGCGATCTGCTCATCCTGGCTCACATCCCTGCCGTTCACCAGACAGTCTTTCAGCAAAGCCATTTCCTGCTTTAAGCGAGCCGGAAGAACGGCCAGTCCCATAACTTCAATAAGGCCGATATTTTCTTTCTTAATGTGGTGGTACTCCTTGTGCGGATGGTACAGTCCGTCCGGATGTTCTTCGGTGGTAATGTTGTTGCGCAGTACAAGATCCAGCTCGAACTTTCCGTCCCGCATCCGGGCGATAGGGGTAATGGTATTGTGGTTTTCTCCCTGAGTCTGCGCAAAGATCACCGCGCTTTCATCTGTATAGCCCCGCCAGCACTTTAAGATCCGGTCAGCCAGCTCTACAAGACGGCTGCTGTCCGGGCTGGCAATGCGGATCACGGACATAGGCCACTTAACAATGCCGGCTTCCACATCTTCAAATCCTTTAAATTCCACAGGGGTTTCCACAGGGGCCTTGGCCATGGCAAACTCATAATGGCCGCCCTGGAAATGATCATGGGTCAGGATAGAACCGCCGACAATGGGCAGATCAGCATTGGAACCTACAAAATAATGAGGGAATATTTTTATAAAATCAAACAGCTTTATAAATGTACTCCGGTCAATCTTCATAGGTACATGGGCCCCGTTAAACACAATACAGTGTTCATTATAATAAACATAGGGCGAATACTGGAGATACCAGGGCTGCCCGTTCATTTTCAGGGGGATCACCCGGTGGTTCTGGCGGGCCGGATGGTTCAGCCGCCCGGCATAGCCTTCATTTTCCCGGCACAGCAGGCACTTGGGATAGCTGGAGGACCTGGCCTTTAGGGCTGCGGCAATGGCCTTAGGGTCTTTTTCCGGCTTGGAAAGGTTAATAGTCACATCCAGATCGCCGTAAGGGGTCTTTGTTACCCATTTCATATCCTTTTTCACCCGGTAGGTGCGGATATAATCTGTATCCTGGCTGAACCGGTAATAAAAATCCGTAGCTGCCTCAGGGCTTCTCCGGTACTTATTCCAGAAAACATCGATCACCTGGGACGGTCTTGGCACAAGGCATCCCATAAGCTTTGTATCAAACAGGTCACGGCCTACAATGCTGTCGTCCTTTACAATCCCCCGGCGCACAGCGTCATCCGTCAGATCCTTTAAAATATCTTCCAGCGGAGACAGGATCACCGGATCCGGATCATACTCATCCAGTTCCATAACCTCCAGGATACGGTTAATAGCATAAACCTTATCATCCTCCCGGATAAGCCGCTTCTCCACCCCATAATTTACAAGCTGGCAAATTCTCTGATCCACAGTCATCATAAAACTACTCCTTCCCTTTTGTATCATCATCCGGCTCCGGACCGGACTTTTGCATCACACATCGTTCTGGTTTCAGTTTATCTTTTTTTTCCGTCAGATACAATGAAGAAATGTTTTTTTTATATGTCATTTTGTTGCAAGTCTTTTAAATTTTATTTATACTCAGATCATAACGATCCGGCCATGGCCCCATGCCGGACAGCGGACTTCGATCCAAGCAGCGCCATTAATAAAAACGGGGAGGTTTTATAAATTCATGAAGAACTCTGACCGGATGCCATTTAAGGACTCCTATAAAAATCTGGATAGAACATTTGTTGCATTATCTGTATATAATACCGGCCGGCAAAAGTGTACGCCCATGTATCAGTGGGGACCGGGGATCCGGGACCATTATCTGATCCACTACATTATTTCCGGCCAGGGCTGGTATGAAACCCGGGATGCCCGTTATCATTTAAAGGCCGGGGATGTTTTTCTGGCATTTCCCCATACGCCCATGACCTATTATGCCCACCAGGATGACCCGTGGGAATACTGCTGGGTTGGCTTTAACGGAAGCGACGCCCTGTCCATTGTCCTTGCGGCGGGATTTACAAAAAAGTCCCCGGTGATCTTTCAATTTTCCCGGGGGGATCTTTTAGAGGACCGCATTTCCCAGATTTATCAGTGTCACGGCTCAGACCAGGCCCATTCCCTGGAAATGACGGGAAAGCTGTATTCTGCTCTGGCCCTCCTTGTGGAAAATGCGCCGGATACGGCCCACGGCGCCCAGGATACCTATGTGCAAAAGGCTATGGAATATATTAACGGCCATTTTGCCTATCCGGTTTCCGTGGAAGAAATCGCCTGCTATACAGGCATCAGCCGCAGCCAGCTATACCGGGCCTTTCAGCAGCAGCTTCACATGTCCCCCAAGGAATATCTTACCCGGTTCCGCATCCGCCAGGCCTGCCGGCTTTTAAAAAATACCGACCTTCCCGTATCCACCATTGCCGGCTCTGCAGGCTTTGACAACAGCCTGTACTTTTCCCGGGTATTTAAAAAGGCTATGGGTCAAAGCCCAAGCCAGTACAGGAAAGCATGAAAAAAGAGAAAGAGCCATTTTTCCGCGAGAAATGGCTCTTTCTCATGTTTGGGGGACATAAAGTCATGCTTTCATACAGTTATGAAGGCATGGCTTTATGCCGTAACCGTTCAGATGGCTGAACGGTTACTTTTATAATGGCATATTTTATTAATAAACCCCACATTCAATACGGGTCAGCTCTCTTTTCATTGCTGCCAGCTGGAATGCAACCTCGTTGTACTCATTTTTGCCGGTATGATGCTCAGTTCCCCATACGCCCTTGTAGCCGGCGTCATAAATCGGTTTAAGCACTTTATCCACCCGTTCGCAGTATGGCTGGGAGAAATGCATGTGGATAGCGCGGCTGGCCATTGCACGGTCCTTGGCATCCTTTTCCTCAAGGGTGGAATTTGCCCAGTTGCCAAGATGGAGCAAAAGGCCGAAGTTATCATCATTAATAGCGTCAAACATGGTTTCCACCACTTCAAAAACCGTAGATGCGCCCCAGTGATTTTCAAAGCACACTTTAAAGCCTTCATTGGCGCCAAAGCGGGCATACTCACGGAACTTTTTGGATGTATAGTCGATCTGCTCATCGGTCATTTCCAGAGTATGTACTCCAAGGTCAAAACGAATGGTCTTTGCTCCAAGGATCTTTGCTGCTTTCAGACAGTCGGCGGCAACGTCATTCTGACGCTTTAAGTCTGCTTCATTGTCTGCCCATGGATGAGCAAAGTCACAGCACAGGTTTACAAGAGTCAGCTCACGCTCATCTAATGCCTGGCGTACCTTTTTTAAATAATCGTCATCATAGGTTGTAATAAAACCATTCCAAATATCTGCGGTATCCAGGCCGTATCTGAAACGGCATGTTTCAAGGTAATGGAAAATGTCCATCTTTTTTTCTTCTAAAAGTCCGTGAAATGAAAAGGATGCTACTGACTGTTTAAATTTCATTGAAATAAACCTCCCGGATATTTATATTTCAGTTCGCCAAAGGGCGTTTCCTGACGCTTGATCGCCATGGATTGAGACATGGCCATGATCTCGTCGGCAGTAACCTCCCGTCCCAGACGGCCGGACAGGTAAATGCCTTCTGACAAAAGCAGCGTATCTAAAGCGATCTGCGGTGTGTCGATCTGCTCAACCTCTCCCCGAAGGGCATAGATCCAGTGCTTTTGAGAATTATCCATATGTTCATATTTAGGATCCAGCTGATGGTGGCGGTACTCAGCGCCTCCAATATCAAAAACAGCGTCCATATCCATATCTGCAATGTTGGAGTAGAAGGCCACCGGCGACAAGGTCAGCCCGCCTTTATCCCCGCAGATCACACTATCTCCCAGATTTCCCAGATTCACTGCCCAGGACTCTACAATGTCCATGGTAATGTTATTTTCAAACTTGGCAAATCCGGCGCCAAACTCCTCTACATTAAAGCCGGAGATTTCCCGGCGTCCCGGATCCATATCCAGTTCCTGATAAATTTGTCCGCTGACCCGCTCAAGCTTAGGCAGCCCCATTAAATAAAGGATCTGTGAGATCCGGTAAACGCCCATATCAAACAGTGCGCCGCCTCCGGCCCAGTATTTGGAGTCAAATTCCTTTTCACCATATCCGTCCACATATGGGCGGCCCCGGCGGCGGAAACCGCAGGAACGGGCATGGTAGATCTTTCCAAGATGCCCCCCGGCAATAATGTCTCTGGCGGCAAGGGCCTGTCCTCCGTAAAGGAAGGAAAGCTGAATATGGAGCTTTTTCCCAAAATATTTTGCCGCATCAGCCATGGCCTTGGCGTCGATCCACGCACCGGCCATAGGCTTTTCACAGTAACAGTGCTTACCGCTCTCCATAACTTCAATAGCGATGGGCGCATGAAGATTGTTGTGGAGGCAAACGTCCACACTGTCCAGATCGTCTCGTTTTAAAAGCTCCCGGTAATCGGCATACCGGTCTTTAATGTTATATTCATCACAGAACTTTTCCAGCACATCTGCACGGATATCGCAGGCAGCTGCCACGGTCACGCCGGGGATTTCCTGATACATCTTCATGTGCTGGTGGGCAATGATGCCGGTTCCGATGATTCCCACACGGATTTCTTTCACAAAAAACGCCTCCTTCTCACATGAGCCATTACCGGCTCTGTCCAATGGTCACCCGGGCTGTTTCCACATCGGCAGAACTGGATCCGATCATCAGATCAAATTCACCCGGCTCAAATACAAATTCACCGTCATTATTCCAGTAGGCCAGCATTTCCCTTGTAATATCAAAAGTAATCGTCCTGAACTCTCCCGGCGCAAGCTCTACACGGTTAAAACCGCGAAGCTCCTTCACGGGACGGACCACCTGGGCCGCAATATCGCGGATATAAAGCTGCACCACCTCAGTTCCTGTCCTGTCGGAAACATTTTTCACGGTGATCCCGGCGCGGGCGACCACAGTCTCATCCGGGCAGCAGCCTTCACATTCTAAAACCTGAGTCTCAAATGCGCTGTATTCAAACCGGGAATAGGTCAGGCCATAGCCAAAGGCAAACAAAGCCTCATTGGGGCAGTCCAGATAACGGGAAATATACCGCTCATCCTTGCCCTGGGTCGGACGGCCTGTATTAAATGCATTGTAGTGGACAGGGATCTGTCCCACATTGTATGGAATGCTCATGGTCAGGCGGCCGGACGGGTTTACCTTGCCGGTAAGAATATCTGCCAGTGCAATGCCTTCCTCACAGCCCAGATGCCATCCCTGAATAATCCCATCGGCACAGTCCATCACCGGATAAATTTCCATGGGACGGCCGGAATGTACAATCATGACCACCGGACGGCCGGTCTGCTTTAATGCCCATAAAAGGCGTTCCTGGTTGGGGGACAGACGCAGGCATGTTTTGCTGGCAGCCTCGCCAAAGTCCTCGCCGCATTCGCCTACAGCGGCAATGATCACATCGCAGTCCTTTAATGCTTCTGCTGCAGCCTGGACCTGATCCTCTACATCCTTGATCCCTCTTTGCAGAGATCCTAAAGGCTCTGTCATGGCCGTAATGATGTTGGCATACGGCAGACGGCGTTTCAGGCTTAAATACAGGCTTTCGTCCGCCTCTGTCTTTTCACAGCCGGCAAACGGACCTGCAAGACCGATGGTCTTAACCTCCGGTCCAAGGGGCAGCACGCCCTGATTTTTAAGAAGGACCGGACATCCCACAGCAATATCATAAGCGGCCTGCAAATGCTGGCTGCACCGGTGGAGGGCTGCCTCATCCTCCTCGCTGGCATCTTTATATGGGTTCTCAAACAGTCCCAGAGCATCCTTAAGCTCCAGGATCCGTGTTACCGCCTCATCGATCAGGCTTATATCCAGACGTCCCTCCTCTAAAAGCTGGGACACGTAAGAAAGATAATTGGTCGACATCATTTCAATATCTACACCGGCCTGGATACATTTCTGGGCAGCCTCGGCTCCGTCTCTGGCAACGCCGTGGCTGATCGTTTCATCCACAGATGCATAATCAGAGATTACCGGGCCTTCAAAGCCCCATTCTTTTCTTAAAATATCCCTAAGCAGCCACTGATTTGCACTGGACGGGATCCGGTTCACCGGATTAAAAGAAGTCATGACCATAGCCACATGAGCGTCTACAGCCGCTTTATATGCCGGAAGATAATATTCACGGAGCACTCCCTCAGAAATGTCTACCATGTTGTAATCCCGGCCGCCCCAGGGCGCGCCGTAGCCGGCAAAATGCTTTACGCAGGCTGCAATACGGCCTTTTTCTTTAAAATCATCCCCCTGGAAACCATGGACTGCAGCTTTCGTCATCTGACAGTTGAGCCAAGCATCCTCACCGGTAGACTCCATAACGCGGCCCCAGCGGGGATCCCGCACCAGGTCTGTCATCGGTGCAAAGGTCAGATGCAGACCAGATGCCGCACTTTCCTTTGCCGCAATGTGAGAAGCCTTCTCATAATTGTCCGGATTAAAGCTGCACCCCATAGCCAGAGGAATGGGGAAGCCTGTACGATAGCCGAAAACTACATCGCCCATAAAAAGAATGGGAATATGCAGACGGCTTTCTTTCATATTTTTCTCCTGGATTGCCCTAAGCTGCCGTGCTCCGTATCCGTTAAGTGTACTTCCGATCTTATCCAGCCACTGAGGCTGTACGTTAAATTCATTCATGGGACCTGTCAGATCCATCGTAGGGTCGATCCCTAAAAACTCCGGAGACAGCTGGGTCATCTGGCCCAGTTTTTCCTCCAGGGTCATTTCTTTTACAAGGTCTTCTATAAATTTCTTTGCCATATTTCCTCCTTTTGGCCTGATCTTTAAGGCCATACAGGTATCCCCGAAGGGGCTTCCTCCCTGTATCCTAACAATAACTGCTTTCATTTTTCATTATAGCTTTGTCCCGCTTAAAAAGCGTGACAATCCACAGACTGTTTATGACAAAAAATGCCGCAGTCGGCTTGCTTATGCCTGACTGCGGCAGTCCTTTATTTTCAGCATGCCCGGCGCATATCCCCCGGTGCAGCTCCGTAGTATTTGCGGAAAGCTCTGTAAAACGTACGTGTTGTTTCAAACCCTGATTCCATAGCAATATCTGTCATGGACTTTTCCCCGGCCTCGATCAGCGCCATGGCATGGGTGCATCGCAGTCCATTGACATACTCGATCAGACGGCAGCCGAAGATTTCGTTGAAAATATGGGAAAACCGGCTTTTGCTGTAGCCAAAATGGCCGGAAATCTCCTCCAGGTCGCAGCATTCAAGGTAATGATCTTCAAGATATTCCAAAACCTCCCGGGCAAAGGAACCGTTTTTGCCCCGGACCGCCGGCACCAGCCCTGCATGCTCCATGATCCATCCAAGGATCAGATAGGCACATCCCATCATATGGGCATGGCCCGCTATGGCAGAGCCTTCTTCCAGGCACTGATAGATTTCCTTAAAGCACCATAAAATATGGCCCTGTTCCTCCATCCCGCCATCCCCGGCATCAACAACCGCCCGGGCAAAGGTATAGCTGCTTAAAACCGTCTTAAACGCCGCGATCACTTCCTGGGGGATCGTACACACCCATGTGCGGGTGCCGCCCGTCATTTTAAAGCTATGGATCGTATATCCCGGAACGATCAGGATCTGTCCCTGGGATACCTGATGCGTACTGCCGTTTAACACAGCGGATAAGCTTCCCTGGAGCACATAAACCAGCTCAATGCTTTTATGAAAATGGGGATAACAATCCGGATTTTCACTCTGCCAGCATATTGGATGCCTGTGCAGGTCTCTTGAATATTCATAAAACTCCACGTAAACACCACCTTCTACGCTTCCATCTCCCGGTTAAAATCATTGCAGGCCCGGATGATCGCTTCATACCGCTCCACAGGTATGTAATAGGCCATGCTGTTTCCTGTACCAAGAGCATAACGCCCTTTTTCTTTCGTCAAATTTAAAATATCCGTACAGCGCTTATAAATCTGTTCCGGATCCGAGGCAAATAAATACTGAAGATCCAGGCCGCCCAGGATCGTAATACGGTCGCCCCATTTTTTATAGCTGTCCTCCACACATAAAATATTATCCTCATAGCTGTGCTTGGCGTCATATTTCATATCGTCAATAATATCATCCATAACGTCATTCATGTAGCCGCAGGAATGGAGGACAACCGGTTTGCCGCAGGCATGGGCTGCCGCTGCGATCTGCTTATGCCACGGAAATACATATTTGCGCATATCCGGCACAGATAAAAAGGTCTGGGTATTAAAGCCCCAGTCGTCATTGGAGATTAAAAATCCAACGCTTTCATAGGGGGCTGCTGCCTTATAATAATCTACAAAGGTCTGGCCCACACGGCAAAAGATGGCTTCCAGAAGTTCCGGATCATCATAAAGCATCATGCACAGGTTATCATAGCCCAGGATGGCCGTTACATTTTCCAGTACGCCGCCTGGCCCCATAACCGCCAGCTTCATGCCTTCCGGAAGATAGCTTTTAATATCTTCCAGGATGGAAAAGTCGCATTTGGAAACATCCGGCCACGGATAAGCCTCGTAGCTTTCCCAGTCTGTAATGATCCCGTCGCCGCTCATGGATACGGAAGCGCCGCTTTTGCGCTCCTTTACCGGAAATGCCAGATTACATGCCGTTGTGGTGGCATAGTCATATCCGGCGTTATATGCGGCGTCGATGACCATTTTTAAATAGCCCAGAGGATCCTCCGGATCCGCCTTATGGCCGGCAAAATATTCATTTACCGGGCCGTCCATGAACAGTTCAAACAAAGGTACTCTGCGGGTCTTTTTTCCGCGAAGCACCTGCAAAAGGTTTTGAATATCCGGTTCACATCTTCTAAGTATCATATCGGTTCACCTTTGTGCCTGGAAACACAACTTTCCCTTTCAACTAAATATGTAGACAATATTTGCCGGCTGCCCTTTGTATGATTCTGCATCATATCATAAAGGGTCGTCGCTGCCAACCGTCCCAGCTCATAGATCGGGCGGTGGATGGTGGTCAGGGCCGGCTTTGTCATGGCCGCCATAGGAATATCATCCATGCCGATAATGGAAACATCCTGTGGCACCTTATATCCGCACTCCTCCAATGCCTGGATGGCAGAAATCGCCATTTCATCACTGGCCGCAAAGATCACCTCCGGAAGCACATGGTTTTTATCCATAAGCCACTGCTTCATGACCTCATAGGCGATCTCCGCCTGAAAATCTCCCCGAAGTATACAGTCTTTCTGAAGATTCAGGCGGTAATCACTGACAGCATCCATAAACCCTTTTTCACGCTGCTCGCCATCATAGCCGTTACCCATAATACAGCCTACCGATTGAAAGCCCTGGCGGCTGATATAGCGGCCGACCTCATAGGCGCTTCCCTGATTATCGATCAAAATACTGGAAATATAGTCCCCGGTCAGATCCCGGTCCATAACTACGATGGGGCAGTCCTCGCTGGCGATGCGGGTCAAAAGCTCGTCCTCAATATGCTCCACAAAGACAATGGCTCCATCCACCATTTTCTCCTTCAGCAAACGGGTCACCTTGCGGATATGGGGCGAACAGCAG
The DNA here is from genome assembly GCA_018711005.1 of Candidatus Scybalocola faecigallinarum. Classification (GTDB taxonomy): domain Bacteria; phylum Bacillota; class Clostridia; order Lachnospirales; family Lachnospiraceae; genus Catenibacillus; species Catenibacillus faecigallinarum. The sequence continues at coordinate 38,910 of DVIT01000028.1, forward strand.
CAGGCAACCATATCCTGGGAATAGCAGTTAAAAACATCCTCTACGCCCTTGATCAATTCACCAAACATGGGACCGGACAGGGAGTAGGCAAAATAACCGACAAAGCCCATTTTCTTTGATTGAAGGCTTTTTGCCACACCGCTTGGCACATATCCCAGTTTTTTCGCCGCATCATAAATCCTTTGTTTCTTTTCCTCGCTTACCGGCCCTGAATTATTCAGGGCATAGGACGTCGATGTTACCGACACACCGGCCTCCCTGGCTACATCCTTAATTGTTACTCCCATTTTTTCACGCCCTCTGTTGTTTTTATTTAATCACCTGGCACCAAACTCAGAAGTCATATCTTACATTATTATAACTTGTTGTCCATGCCATTTCAATAAATGTCCTTCAGGAGTTGCTCCTTCCGCAAAAGCTCCCGCCCGGTCATTTATTCATGGGACCGGGCATCCGGGATAAATCTCAGGATCAGACGGTCCGCAGTCCGGGCGTCCAGCCGGCTGGCTACACGGGTGTTTCCGTTGTCCTCATACACATCATAATCATTGGATGGAGCAACAATATGTGTGCCTGCCAGAAGGATGGTATCTGACAGCTGTGTGGGGCGAAGCACCCACGCGTCCTTTTCCCTGGACATGATCTCTGCTGTGGAATAGATCACCTTTTTCCCGTCAATATCCATGTTCAGAGGAAGCATCAGCCCTTCTCTGGATGGAATCCTTAAGTGCATGCCGTCAAACAAAGGCGCTCCGTTTAAGGTGATGCGGGCATTTTTTTCAAAACCGTCCAGATTAAATACATGGAGCATCCGCTCATCCTCACCATTGCTCATTGTCGTCATAAACAGACCATGGTATTTTTCATCATGGGCCAGAGCCGGACGGCAGCCCATGGATGCCAGCATCTTTTTCCAGTTTTCCAGATGACAGATATAGGGAGAGCCCATAAGCAGCACTTTACCATTGCCAATCTTCTTTTCAAAGGCAGCGATCTTTCCGGTGTCTGCTGTAACAAGCAGGGGGATACAGTCCTCCACCGCATAAGTCTCTGCGCTGACAATGGATACTTCCGCGCTGTCGCCAATATAGCCGGATGGCTGAAGGGCTGCAAAATAACCGTAATGGTTTTCGCAAAGGCCTACCTCTCCTATGCCCATGGCATCTTTAAGTACGGTACAGTCCTCTCCTTCCATATCCATCACCGGCAGAGCGCCGTAAAGGATAAGATTTCCGCCCTGGCGCACATAGTCTGCCAGACGCTCCTGAAGCTTTCCATCCATGTAGGAGGAGGAAAATACAGCAAGGGTCGGTACGTTTTCCGGTGAAACCGGCTGATCCTGGATATTTACGGCGCTGAAACGGAAATTGTTCAGCAAAAGTGTTCTGGAAAAGCGCTCAATACCATCCTGGCCACGCCAGCGGATAATATTTTCCTGCAGCTTCTTTTCCTTTTCGCTTTTTGGATAGCAGTATTCTGTCATGTAATAATCCGGAATAAATCCAAGCCAAAGGTCGTCCCGTTCTTCCTGCATGACTGCCAGCTTATCGCCCATGGCGCCTAAAAGCTTCATGACCTGAGCCATACGGTCATAGGTATAGTTCAGCTCCCCTTCCGGGCTCACCGGCGCTGCAAAGCCATGGCGTTCTCCCGTAAAGGCAATGCGGCTGTTGCCGTCATTGTAGCCGTCTACTTTATAATTTTTTCCGCCGCAGAACAAATAGCAGTTCAGCGCCTTATTGCCCTGGGCCACGCACATGCGGGCCTTAAAGTCCACACCGGACACATCCGTCCTTGCATTGTAGATCTCGCCGTAATTGGCATCGCCGCATTCAAATTCAAAGGATGCCAGCGGCTGGTTGGGACGGTTGACGGATTCCATATAAGCATTGATCAAATACAGGTCCTGGAAATTATCCATAGTCAGGTTTCCAAGATAAATATCTGATCCCGGCAAATACTCATCGGACTGGGTGTAGGCCTCATACAGCTGGCTAATGCCGATCATATAAGTCAGGCCCCTTCCGCCGCCGGTGCCGTGGATATTAATAAGATAAGGCACATCCTTTACCCCATGCTCCCGGGCATAATCTTTCAGTGTCTCCACATACTGTGCAAAACGGCGGCGCATAAAATGTCCAAGATCCTGCTTTAAGGACAAAACATAGGATTCTTCCGGGCTGCGCACACCGGACTTAAAGGCTTCCTCATCCCCGTTAAAGAAAGGATACCTTTGGGAAAGCTCCCCGGCATTCCAGGTCCGGGTCAGATATGTCCTGAAATCATTCAGGACGCCGTCATTAAGATCCGGAGAATTGGAGCACCAGGAGATCATGCCAATCTCATTGTCCAGCTGAACGCCGATAATATTTCCGCCGTTAGGCTGGAGATGGCGGGCCAGGATAGGCATGACCTGGGCGTACCAGTCTTTGGCACACTTTAAAAAGTTTTCATTGGAATAGTCCAGGGTGGTGTTCTGGGTCACTGCGCCGTCCCAGCTTACGGGACGCACATCCGGGTATTCTCTGGCTACCCAGTAAGGAATGCCTTCGTTTTTCATTTCAGCCATAATAAATGGGCCCGGACGGGCAATAAAATATAAGTCGTTTTGTTCGCACAGCTGAATAAACCCTTCTACATCCAGCTCCGGCCGTGTGTGGCCGTCCAGATCAAAAACGCCGTGCTCCGGTTCGTGGCAGATCCATGGAATATAGGTAGCCACTGTATTAAATCCCGCAGCTTTCAGCTTATCGATACGATCCTGCCAGTCTTTTTTATCCAGCCGGAAATAGTGGATCTCTCCGGCCAGGATCAGCTCCGGCCGGCCGTCAATACATATTTGTCTGTCCTTAAGTTCAACCATAAATAAAAGCCTCCATTATTCACCGGTAATACCGGATTTATCAATACCTTCCATAAACCACCGCTGAGTAAAGAAGTAGATCACAAGCAGCGGCAGGATGTTCAGGCAGGTGCCTGCCATTTTAATCGCTTCATTCACTGTATTTCCAGTATTCATACCTGCTGCTGCAGGATACAGGCTTTTGAATGTAGCTTCAAATGCAGACAGCTGCATAGGCAGTGTCTGAATCGTGCTTCCAAAATACATTGTAGCCATGTATGTATCATTCCAGTACCATACAAGAGACAGCAGGAATGTCAGCAGGTAAGCCGGCAGCGCCGTAGGAACGGCGATCTTTAAAAAGATCCTGAAATTTCCTGCCCCGTCCACCTTTGCAGCTTCCTCCAAAGCCTTGGGCAGCTGTGAGAAAAACTGAAAAAATACAAGGATGAAAATAGCGCTTTTGATCCCCTGTCCAAAAATCGCAGGGAAAATATACGCTTTCAGGCTGTATAATATGCCCAGATCCCGGTACATTAAAAACTGAGGAATGGATGTTACCTGGGGAGGGATGATAAATGTGGCCAGGACCAGGGCAAAAATCACTTTTTTGCCCCGGAAATTAAACCGTGCCAGTCCATATCCGATCAAAGAGCAGGAGCACATCTGCAGCAGCGCCGGAATGATACTTGTATAAATACTGGCCCACAAAGACTTCCAGTAATTAAGGATCTCAACAGCGCGCACATAGTTTTCCCCGTAAAAGCTCTGGGGGATCCAGGCCACCAGAGGATTAACAATATCATCCGGGCTCATAAAGCTCTGGGACACCATTTGCAGCAAAGGATAGATAAATACAAAACCAATAATGATCACAAAGGCATACAGGCAAAGCTTCCATACGATCCCGCGGCCGTTGCTTCCGATAAATATGCGGCGGATCTTTGCCCAGTTGATTTTTCCCTGCTTCATCTGTTCTTCCTCCTTATCGCTTTAAGCCTGCGCTTTTCCCGCTTTGCCAGACGCTTGTCCGCCTCTGAACGCAGACCGTAGATCTTCACAAACAGCGCCAGCACAAGCACAAGGACCACAAAGTAGATAAATGCTGTTGCCGATGCATAGCCAAGACCCTGATTAACGGAAAATGTATATTCCTGGATCAAAACGATCACATCATTTAAGGCAAAGGTGGAAATAAATACAATGGTGTACACAATGTTTATGATCACAATAGGCCTCAGGTTGGGCAGGGTGATCTTCCAGAAGGATTCCCACTTGGAAGCCCCGTCAATATAGGCCGCCTCATACACCGGACGGTCAATCTTCTGCAGGGCGGATAAAAAGATCAGGATCTGCACACCGCAAAACCACAGGATCATAATAAAGGAATCGATCAGGTTTGAAAAAATCGTTCCAAGGACGCCGGGCAGGACCATGATCAGCTCCTGCATGATCCGCATATCCTCCACACCCTGGATGGTGGTTGCGCCGCTGTCGATGAGCTCCTGCATTACAGGACCGCTGACAATAATAACCGGCAGGAAGAACACCGTACGCATCAGGCCCTTGCCTTTCAGGTTCATGTTGACGATCATGGCGATCACCAGTGAGAACACGATAATGATCGGTACCTGGACGATGAGCTCACCTACATACGTCAGCAGGGCGTCCACAAATTCCACATCGCTTAAAAAAGCATTTTTATAATTGGCCAGTCCAAGGGGTATGGTGCGGATACCGTCGGACGTAATCGTTACCTGGAAAAAGCTCAGTACAAAGGTACGGATCAGGGGATAGAGCGTAAATACGAGAAACCCGATGACCCAAAGAGCAACAAACATCCAGCCGTAAATATTTTCACGGATCCGGTTGGTCATTCTGAACTTTTTTGTTTTTTTCTTCTCTTTCACGTTTTATCCACCTCCTTACTGTACATTGCCTACAGCATAGCTTAAAGCGTCCACAGTGACGCTGCCGTCTGTAAAAGGTTCATCGGAATAATTCACAGTGATAGTTACTCCGTTATCATAAGTTACCCGGACCACATTGTCTGTCAGCATATCATGGCGTACCATGGCGGCATTGCGCACACTGCCAAGAGCGTCGCTTAATGTATGATATTCGCTGATCATTTCTTCTTCCCAAATGGAAAACTGGGATGTATACAGCCAGGACGTTGCCGTATCCAAAAGCTCTATGGAATCCTCTCCTGTGATCATCCAGGACGGGAACTCACCATATTCAATGGCCTTAAGCAGATCCTTCTGACGGTCAGCGTGGAAATTGGAACGTGTGCCGTAATAATCAATATAGCCTTTTAAAACCATCTGCATAAAAGGTACAGTATCTGTAAATACCATATAGTTGGAAGAATCTGACGGCATTTCATAAATGGCCGAAGCATTGGGCCACATATACTGGGATGCCCGGTACACAGCCAGCTCCATATCTTCAGAGCTCAGGCCTGCGTAAATGTCCATGGCCTCCTGGCGGGTGGACGGCTGTTTTTCATTCCAGTTGGAATACAGCTGGTAGCCTACTGTATCCAGGGCAAGCACAGATGCGCCTGCTTCTTTGTACTTTCCGGCTTCCTCATTAAACTGCTCCAAAACAAATGTGGGTGCCAGATAATATACGGATTCTCCACGGAAGGTTTCCAAAAGCTTCTGGTTAATATTCTGGGCAACATCCTTTTGCTTGCTGTATCCGCCTACGCCGGTGCAGCCCACTGAAAAATCTGCCCAATATCCAAGGCTGACGCCCTGGCCGGCCCATTTTTCAGCTGTTTCCTTCCACTGGGACTTGGATGCAATATCCCGTGTAAAGGATGCCGATGAAGGCGAAGCGCTTCCTGCACCGTCCGGTGAATATCCGAACATTACCGCAGTAATGGGATTGACGCCCCCTTCACAAAGGGTATTAATAATATCATCCGCCTGCTCCATGGTAGTCATTTCAATAGTCTTTGAACCTACCATCTGCTCCTCCTGCTCGGACATTAAAAGCTCCAGGCGCATGGGGATGCGTTCATCTTCCGCCGCGCTGCGCTCCAGGATCCCGGTTTCCACCAGATAATCCTGGTAAACACCAGCCATACCGGAATAATCCGCAGCCTCAGGACTTAAAAAGTAAAAGTGCTGGATAATATCCATATGATTGCGTTCCGACTGGTTGGCAACCATTGTATCTCCCGACTGATTTAAAGAACGGGTATAAGTTTCTCTGTAAATAAACCGGGCTGTCACATAGTTGGCCGGAAGTTCACGGCCGCACACATTGGCCTCAATAGCCGCATAAGCGTCTCCGTCCTCAATAATGGCGGTTATGCCGGACTGGCCTTCCTCCTGGATAATACCGTACACAGGCATATAGATCTGCTCTGCTGCATTTAACATGGAACGCTCAGTAAGCACGGCAAAATCACCCACGCCCATTTCCTGGCCATAGATCCGCTTGGAATAAGCGCCGCTGGCGGCCACACTGACCTGGTCGGTGCGGATCAGCGCCCCGCAGCCGTCAGGGATAAACAAATATCCCGGAACATCACTGCCATAGGTGGCGCCTAAAAAGGGGAAAATATACAGGTTTTGCAGACGGTTCCCATCCTCCGGCTCCACAATGCTGTCATCCGGCACATTCACTGTGAGACGGCCGTTTTCCATGGAAACGATCAGCTTTAAGGCAAAGCCTGCGTCATAGGTAATATCCGCTTCAAAGCCGGAATCGGTATAATTAATATCCGCGGTGGCATTGTCTTTAAAAGGCAGCCGGGTCAGCTTCATATCCGGGCTCATATATTCAACAGTTACGCCGGAATACATAAAGCTCTGCCAGCTGTCATTAAGCCCCTCTGCCGACGGGGCAAAAGATGCATAAACATTGCCGGACTGATGGTCCTCCACCATGATCCCCATGGTGGATGTGTTTAAGTACAAGGTCATGGCCTCGTTCTGGACCACCGGCTCAAAGCCCTGTGCTGCTTCCACAGAAGTATCCGCCTGTGTATTCTGGATTTCGGAGCCGTAAACAGGCAGTACAGCCATTGTCAGAGCTAATGCCAGTGCGATCATCCTCTTTAAGTTTTTCTTAACCACGAGCGGCCACCTCCTGAATCAAACTGATAATAAAGTCTCGTAACTGTCCGTACAGCAGCCACAGGATAAATCCTGCCAATAAGAACAGGGCAATGGTAAAGGCAGTCACTGCCAGGTTCTTAAACGTCTTGGACAGAGAATAGTCGTGGATCTCCTTAATCATCATCACAAACAGGACAACGCACCAGGCGATCACGGCAAACATGGCAAACTGGTAAATAAACCCTTCATTCAACGTCAGCGCATGGGTAAGGATCTGAAGGGGCAGGGCAAATACAAGATAAGGAGTCAGGGCATAGATTGTACCGCAGTACAGATCCCGCACCTTGCCTTCGCCTTCGGTAATGGTACTTACCAGATAGTTGCAGGCGATAAATAAAAATACCGGGGCAACCACCCACATGATCTCGCTGAACAAGCTGATCCGCCATGGATTGGATGTATTAAACAAATAGCTGACAACGTAAATGTCCGTAAACTGTAAAATAATAAGCCATATGTATAAAACTGTTGCAGAAGCAATGCTGGCGCGTCCCTTAAACTTCATTTCATAATAAGCATCCGACGGCTTTTTCATCATTTTTCCTGCAAAGCAGATCTGGGAGATCAGACGGACATTTAAGATCTTTTTCTTAACCCTGCGCACCGGATCCAAAATATGCTTTCTCCGGTCAATGGCCCGGATCACACCCCACACAATACAAAGGGCAATAATGATCACTACGGTCAGTCCCAGATTATTCTGGAGCCATTCGTTGCGGTAAACCCAGTAGGTCTGGGAATAGCCTTCTTTATTTTCAGCAATACGGTAATTACTCAGCGCTGAGGCATAGTTCTGGTTTTTATAATCCGCCTGGGCCAGAGCCTCATAAGCCATAACAAAGCTGCTGTTCATCTTGCGGATTTCTTCCCATGTCTCCTGGCTTTCTGCATAAAGCCCGTCATTGTACATGGCAATACCTTCATGAACCGTGCGGGCAAATTCTGTAGCTTCATAATGGACAATACAGCCCATGCCCCGGTCCAGGACGTACAGCTGGCCATCATCCGTCACTTCAATAGCTGCCGGCTCTCTTAAAATGCCCACACGCTCCCGGTCGCTGTCCCGGCCGCCAAAGGCAAACAAAAGATTGCCATTGCTGTCATATTCATAAATGGTTCCTTCTGTTGTTACGGAAAATGTATTGCCGTCGCCGTCCACATCAACATCCACGTAGCTTCCGGCCACCACCATGTCATCAAACAGGTTCAGTCCGGAAATACTCAGCTTCTTTATAGGCTCAGTAATACTTTCACCGGAAGTGACTGTATAGATCAGGCCCTGGCTGTCAATACCTACGTTGGTCACGCTGGGCGGCGTGTTCTTAAACAGCTTGTTCAGCTGTTCTTCTGTAAAAAAGGTTCTTTGCAGGATCATTTTAAAAGTATTGTTGGTAGAGTTTGAACCAAAGTACCCTAAAAAGTCTCCCTGGGGATTAAACTGCATCAAACCTGCTGTTGAGCCTTCAGAAACCACGTACAGATTGCCTCTGGCGTCAGTGATAAGCTTTACAGGCACAAAATTTGTATTGGCGCCAAAGATGGCTTCTGTAGGCTTCTCAATGTACCGTTCTAATTGAAAATCCATGGAATAGATCCATACTTTTTGCGCTCCCCGGTCGGCTATATAAATATGACCGTCTGCCACATGGATCCCGGTGGGCGCGTTCAGGTTTTCGTCAGTATACTCTCCTACGCTGCCGTCAGGGGAAACGGTTACGATCCGGCTGTTGCCTGTATCGCAGATATACATGGTCTGATCGTCAGCAATATAAAAATCCTCCGGAGTGCTCAGGCTGTAATTTAAGACCTCCTCGGCACTGTAGGCTGTCTGGGTATCCACCACATAGCCCCCCGGCCCCTGGGTCCAGGTAATATAAGGCTCCTGGGCAAATGACCCGGAAGGGATGGTGGCCGCCAGCAGCACAGCCGCCGCCAGGCTCTTTATAAATCTTTTTATTTTCATGGGACCGTCCTCCTACTTGATACCGGAATGGGCCATTGTGTCCATGACCTGCTTTTGCATCACGATAAATATGATCAGGTTTGGAATAAACATGATCAGCGCCGCAGCTGCCGCCATTCCCTGGCCCACCACATCATTGCCGGTTGTTGTCAGCGTAGACATATAGAAGGCAAAGGTTTGGTTGACCTCGGAATTAACATACAAGGACGATGCATCAATAGTATTCCACGCCGTCTGGAATGCCAGGATGGCCACTGTGGCCAACGGCGATTTTGATAAAGGCAGCACGATCCTGAAAAAGATCGTCCGCTCCTTGGCCCCGTCAATACGGGCAGCCTCTAAAAGCTCATCCGGGATCTGGTCCATAAACTGCTTAATCAAAAACAGTCCCACCGGCAGAGCCAGGGCAGGGATCACATGAACCCAGAAATTATCGATCAGCCCCAGTTCATTGATCACAAGATACTTGGGGATCATAACTGCCGTAGGCACGAACATCAGGGCCAGTGTATTCATATTAAATACAAAGTTTTTGAGGCGGAATTTCTTCTTCGCCAGGGCATATCCGGCCAAAGAGCTGATCAGCAGTGTAAATACAACGGTCAGCAATGTTGAGGCAAGGCTGTTGAAAAAGTACCTGGCAATAGGCACATTGGATGTTTCCATGGTTGCAAACAGCTTGCGGAAGTTGGACAGGGACGGATTGCGCACAAAAAACTTCGGCGGATAGGCAAACAGCTCATCAATGGGCTTAAAGGCCTGGCAAAAAATAAAGACAATAGGCAGTGCCATCACCACGGACATAATAATTAAAATAATATAAAATTTTATCTGGCTCTTATGAAACCGGGTCGGATTAATTTTTGTTCCCTGAAAAGATGCCATATTCACACCCCCTAGTCTTTCTCGCCCAGCAGCCGGAAGATTACCCGGGGGCTGAACCAAATGAGCAGGAGCAATACAACAGAGATTGCCGCTGCATATCCCATTTCGTAACGCAGGAAACCATAGTCCTCAATATGGTTGAGCATCATCTGCCCGGCATACTGAGGCGTGGGATTGGCTCCTGAAAGCTGCACGCCGATGGCGCCGCTCTGGAACGTATTAACAACAGCCATAACAGCTCCGAAAAGCATCTGAGGCTTCATGGACGGGATCGTAATATAAATGATCTCCTGGAAACGGTTGGAAATACCGTCAATATATCCGGCCTCATAAAGGTCTGTATTAATATTTAAAATACCTGCCAGCATGGCCAAAAATCCCACGCCCATACTGCTCCACAAGGATACGACGATCATAACCGGCATCAGGTATTCTGTAGACTGGAGCCACTGGATCGGCTCCTGGATCCAGCCAAGATTGATCAGCACGCTGTTTAAATATCCTGTCTGGTCACCATTAAAGAGAACCTTCCAGATAACGGTCATGGTTATACCGGAGGTCATGGACGGTGAATAAAGGATCAGGGCGAAAATGGTCCTGGGCAGATGAGGGATCTGCGCCAGTACCCAGGCCAGGAAAAATGAAAGGAAATATCCGGCCGGCCCTACGATCAGTGAAAATTTTATTGTATTGGGCAGCACGTACTGCATAAATACACTGTCACTGGTAAACAACGTTATATAATTTTCCAGCCCAATAAAATTGGGGAAATTTATGGAGTCAAAATCCGTAAAGGACAAAATGACTGCCAGAAGTACCGGGATAACGATAAAAACCGCAAACAGTACAAGATAGGGGGCAAGAAATAAATAAGCAATGCCCGCTTTATTTAAACCGCCCTTTTTTCTTACAGCTTTTTTTCCATTACTCATCACTTCCCACCCAGCTTTCTATCTGTTCCACTGTCGGAACTGTATATTCTTTTACAACAACACCATCCTGGATATAGCCAAATTCTTCCATCTTTCTGGCAAGCTCCTGGTTCATCAGGATGACACCGTCATCCAGGGCGCTCCTTGCGTTGTCCCCGTCAAATACGATCTCATTCCATATGTTGCTGATCTCACGCTCTACCATATAGCTGGCCGGCGTTTTGGGGAACTCGTACAGCCATTCCCACTGATCCAGGATAACCTGTTTATGTTCTTCCGGGATCGGCATCTGGCTGAAAGCTTCCAGATTGGCAGTGTTCCATATATACTCATCGCCGTAAAGCAGCTTCATCTGCTCGCCGAACTCGATCTGAGTTTCTGTGGAGGACCACCATTTTAAAAACTCCCAGGATTCCTCGATCATATCAGATTTAGAGAAGATCACAGACGTCTGTCCGCCGCCGGTGCTCCAGCGGGCTACTTCTCCGTCCTCATTAACAAATCCCGGCATAGGCGCAATATCCCATTTACCAGACAGCTCTGCAGCCGCAGCATCCAGCTTCAAATATGTGGCAAAATTGGACACACCAATAGGCAGGTCGCCGCTTCTGAAGGACTGGTAAAAATCACCTACCTGGGATGGAATACCGTAAATGGTATACAAATCTGTCATAAATTTAATAGCGTCCAGACCTTCTTCACTGTTTAAGGCCACCGTCATGCCATCCTCGCTGTAGATGGTGGCTCCCTTCTGATAAATAAAGGGCAGCGTGGTGGAGAACGTCTTAAAGCTGGAATTTAATGACAGAGGTGCATAAAAGTTCATACCATAGCGCTGAAGCTCCGGAAGGATCTCCACAACATCATCCCATGTATCCGGAACCGGGATGCCCAAACTTTCCAAAAGGTCGCTGCGGTAAAACATTACATAAAAATCCTGAGTTTCCGGTAAAGCATAAATGCCATCCTCATAGGTATGGGTAATAAACGCCCCTGGCGCAAAGTTTGCAGCCACCTCATTAAAATCGTCAAACTGGCGCAGATCGTAAACCGAACCGCGGATTGCCAGGTCATAAGGCAGGTGGATACTGACACCCAAAGCCACATCGGGCTGGGTATTGGTCGTATTGGCCAGGATCAGCTTCTGTTCATTAGGCATAATGGAGAAATTCACTTTAATGCCGGTCTCCTCAGTAAACTGAGCGTCCGTCATTTTCTGCAGCAGATCAATATAGTTCCGGGCACGGTTGACCCATACGGTAATCTCTTTTGTTTCTTCTCCGCTGTCGCCGGTGCTTTCATCTTCAAAGGAGCTTAAGAAATATTTTGTGCCTTCCACAAACTTGGTCATAAGGTTTTCTTTAAACTCCGGAAGTTTAGCATCGGTCTGGGCCAGATAGATCTGATCCAGGGACAATGGCTGGGACACAAGGCCTTCGGTCAGTTCTCCCAGTGTCTGGCTGACGGAACCGGTACCTTCAGACAGCATAGTCATATTGTTAGGGATGCTGTCCGGATCTGCCGCCAGGTTCCGAAGCTGCTGGGCACAGATCTTAAGGCTTGTCAGCTCTTTATTTTTATCTTCTCCCATATTAATTTCTGTTAAGATTGCCGCCTGCTCCTCCAACCCGTCGGCAATACTGTTTAATGTATCGCTGATGCCCGGGATGTAGCTTTCAATCTCCCAGTCCCGGTAAACATCTGAATTATTTCCAATAAGCTTGCGGATCTCCAGGGCCATGTCATTGACCTGGTCGTTTAACTCCCGCACTGCATCTGCCACAGGCAGAAGCATGGTGGAATCCACTTCAATACCTAAAACGTGGGTTCCCTCCGTAAGGTAGATAGGATAATATCCGCCGTCATTGCCAAGGACAGTCACTGCCCACTCACTGGTGGAAGGAATGACCATAGATCCTGCTTCGGCAAATGGGATTTCTCCGTCAATGGTGATGCTGCGGTGGATATATGTATTGTTGGCCGATGAGCTGCTGGCTGTATCGTTGGCTGCCTTTGCCTCGGACTGTTTGGCTTTCAGCGCCAGATAATACCAGCCCTCCTGTTCTACATTAAATTCATAGTAAAGGGCATCGCTGTTATCCTGCCAGGTTTCTCCGCCTACAGCGCTCATAAGATAGGTATTGGACTCATAAGGATAGCATTCCACATCCCGCATTTCTGTAGGCCGCGGGGTAGTGCTGTTTTTATAGTCCATCCGCTCCGCTTCAATAGTGATCAGTGTATCGCCTCCGGTATTTTCCGGCAGGGAAGCGGCATATTCTTCATAAGCAGGAACTTCCTCCGGGGACTCTATATAAAGCTTTGACAAATAGATGCTCCCCTGGTTGACCTTAAGCTCCAGATGGTTAGTGCCTTCCTGAAGGTCAAACAGCAGATAGTCTGTTGTTTTTTGTGATAAGGTCCTGAAATTTTGTGTCTGCCAGGAGGAAGAAACAGTGACCTCCGGCACGATCTCATCCCCGCTCTTATCCCGGGAAAACGGATAGTCGGCAACTTCAAGCAGCTGCGGCAAAACAATGTTTTGCGCATCTGTGCCTGGAAACTCTCCTTCCTGTAAAAGGCCCAAAAGGCAGTCTGTATTTGACGCCTCGCTTACGGCATACTCAGCACGGATCTTATAAGATCCCGCCTGCTGTACATCCACGTTAAAGGACAGTGAATCTCCGGCAGTTAAATATACCACAGGGCCGTCACTGCCCTGTGGTACATTTTCCTGCGCTATTTGTCCATCGCCTGCGAAATCAGCAGCGTTCACCTGAATGCTTACACCGTGTACCGCCGGCGTCCCGGCATCCTGGCTGCCAGCCTCAGATGCCGGACGGGTAAGTGCATATACCTTATGTGTTCCTTTTATGAGAGAGATGCCAAAAAGCACCGCAATTACCGCGATCACAACAACGGTTGTGACAATTCTTTTTTTCTTAGAATGCTTCATAACATCATCCTCCAATGGAGTTATGGATCATTTACTGGGTAACCGCATCGATTACTGTCTGTACTTCCTGGATAGAGCTGTTGGCCAGTGTATTGATCTGTTCTGCATAATCGTCAATGTTCAGATCGCCATGGACGCAGGCGTCGATTACCTGAGCCATTGTAGCATTATCAGCATCTGCGGTGCTGATACCTGTCGGTGCTTCCCAGCGGGCATTTGTGTATCCCGGTGTGTATTTGAAGGCTTCAACGACAGCGTTGCCTTCCATGTTTTCATAAACTTCCTTAACGCCGGCCATTTCATAATCTGTAAAGTAGCGTGTCATGATTTCTTCATCCTGGTTTGCAGGAAGGCTGTTCCATGTCAGCTCCGGATCAGCATCTAACAGATCCATTCTTGCCATAATACCTTCTTTGCTGAAGGAGATGAATTTAAGGAAATCATAAGCTTCCTGAGGATGCTCTGTTGTTTTGGAAATAAAAGCATAGTCCGGGATAATACCTGTCTTGCCGTCAGGAAGGCCGACAAATTCCACATTGGAAGCCATGTCTGAATAAACGCCTACATTGGATGTGGGGTCAAAGCACATAGCAACCTTTCCTGCAAGGAATGCATCCCAGTCGCTCTCTGTTCCAAAGTTGGCTTTCTGCTCATCGGTCAGAGAGTCAAAGCTGTAGCCGTTAGTATAAATGGACTGGCAGAACTTTATACCTTCAATAAATTCCGGAGAATTTAATGCTACTGCGCCGTCATTATAGGTAAACCATCCAAGCTCAGGATTTTTAATAAACGGATACCATTCAAAAATGTTTCCGCCGGCCTGCTTGATGGCAATAATGCCTTCACTTGGTGCAGACATATTTTCCAGCGCCTGCTGGAAATCATCCATTGTATAGCCGATGGATAATGGCTCCTGGTTTTTAGATTCAAACAGGTCTGTATTTACATATAAGCCCATAAGGTGCATACCGGTGGGGATACCGTAAGTACCGGAGCCGTATTTTCCGGATTCAGACAAAACTGTGGGGATATTGGCCCAGTCCTCGTCATTTTCCACATAGGAGGTCACATCCAGCGCCCAGTCATTAGCAACGGCTGTGGGAAGGTCTGCAACAAAGCATACATCCGGCATCGTTCCGCCTGCAGCAGCTGTTGTCAGGGATTCAACCCACTTTGTCGTATCCATTTCTGTAGCGATCTCAATGTTAATGTTTGTATGGAGTTCTTCATATTTCGCAATGATCTGCCGTTCAATATTATTTTCTTCTTCTGTTCCAAGGCTCCAGGATGCAAATCTTAAAGTGATCTGTTCCCCGTCCCCGGCTGCCTCGCCGCCGGTGCTGTCAGAAGAAGCGCTGCTTTCTCCGGTTGTATCTGTACTTCCGGAACCTGCTGCGGAGCTGCCTTCTGTGTTGGAACCACCGCAACCTGCCAGCATGGATACCGCCATAACTGACGTCATAGTAACTGCTGCTAATTTTTTGAATTTCATGATCATTTTCCTCCTGTTATTTTAAATATACATGGACGTTTCCGTCATTTTTCACTGCCTTAAGCCACTGTTCCTTTTCTACCCGCACGCCGCCTTTCCGATAGGGGTGGTCCATACGCTCAAAAGGAATCTCTTTATCTTCACATACCAGGCGTTCCACCCGGGCCCCATCCCCTTGAATGTGGAAGCACAGGCAGACGTTCTGATCAAAAATTTCATACTGAACCTGAAGTCCATCCAGCTTTTCAGGGATTACCGGATCGATCTCCAGCTCTGTCTTTTTATCACGGATACCAAGGATATTTCCCAAAAGTCTGCCCATGAAGATCCCCGGTCCGCTGGAATAAATGCGCCATCCGCCTTTAACCGGCATTTCCCCGGTCTTTAACAGGTCGAATTTTTCAGCATACTGGTAGCGGTCTGAAAAATCACCTTCCGAGCTGCTGAAATAAGCGTTGCTCTGACGGAGCTTGGCATTTTTAACATAATCTTTAATATTTACAGGCACGATCTTCATCATGCTGTCAAAAGCTTCCCTGCCATCGCCCATAGCCGCCATAGCTTCAATATAACGAATATGTGCATGGACATACTGAAGGCTGATCTCACGGCCTACATTAGCGGCCTGTTCGGCCCTCTGGAAATATTTGCTGACGCCTCCGGCATACCGGGCCGGACGGTCCATCAGTCTTACACCGTCAGGGAAGGTCAGCTTTTCACGGATGAGAGCCACATTGGCCCGGGCCTGCTCCGGGTCAGCCATATGGCTGATAATGCTCCGTGTTAATGGAAGAAGCCGGTAATGGATGCCGGTCTTATCATCCAGAGGATGGAGCATGTAGGATAAGCTTCCATCATCGTTTAAATAAACAAATCCGGCAATAACACCGTCTTTTACAAGGTATTTTTCAAATGCATCCTTAACGGCTGCTGCGATCACCTTCAGGTTATTGGCCATTAAAGCATCCTGGGTATCCTGGGAGCGTTCCAGCCCTTTTACAAGTCCCTCCAATGTCTGGTAGGCCAGTGCCTGGGTCCATGCGCTGACAAGGCGTTCTTTCATTTTCGGATCTGCCGGCTGAAGGGTATCGTCCCAGTCGCCTCCCGCGTAGGAGATCAGGGCCGTATCATCAACAAAGCGTCCGCCAACAGACTCCAGCGCCTTTTCCAAATGGCCGCGCACGGTCTGAGTTTCGCCCAGGGTGCCGTCCGGATACCGGTAAGGTACGCTGGCGCTAAAGATGGATGTATCTTTTGTATATTCCACATAATCCCCAAGACATTTCAGCGGCCAGAAAACCACATCTCCGTGGCAGTCGCCCGCCATCACCGGGTATGCATCAAACATGAACCACTGTGGCCATTCTCCGGTTTCGCCGTTTTGATGGGCAAAAATTTCCAAAAGAGTTTCTCTGGCCAGCTCAAAATGGCCTGTGGCCAGCAGCAGCTCCATCGGCCCCTGGCACACATCTCTTGTGCCCCAGGCTGCGCCGTTGCACTGTTCAAGCCCTCTTGGTGTATAAAAATGAACAAAGGCATTATGAATGTACCAGTCGGATAAAACATTCAGCTTTTCAATGGCTGTTTTTTCTTTTTCCTGCGCCGGTGCATCCGGAGCAAAAGATAAATGCAGGCCCCGTTTAAACTGGTGATAAAAGCTCTGGTATTTTTCCAGTTCTTCTTTCAGTTCCAGGTCAAAGCCTTCTTTTCCATGAACCGCTTTACATTCATGGGAAGGATATTCCCCATCCAGAGTTCCCAGGATTTCCACCTTAAATTCGTTTCCGGAAAATGCCGCGCACAACAGGGTCCGGTCACGGCCTTTGCCGTCCTCATAAAAGATCCCGTCATCGCTTACCGACGCATCTTCAGGGAAGCGGATCATATAAGACAGGTTTGGATAAACCTTCCGTATGGAGGACGCTGATTCCGGGAAAATACGGACGCTGCTTTCAAAGCCGGAAATTTCCACAGGCGAGTCAAACTCAAAGCCTTCCATAGACAGCTGGCTTGTAAGGATAAAGCTGTAGGAACGTCCCTTAAGGGAGTATGCCTGCAAGCTTACCTGTGGCTGATCTGCTGATGCCATAGCTGTGATCACAAGAATGTCATCGCCAAGCTTGTAGTACCATGTGGAAAAATTAAATCCTGCTGCCCAGGCGGCCGGCATGGCAAGCACCTGGTAAACATCGCCGTTTTTAACCCACAGCCGCTGTCCTGTATATTTTTGGAGATTTAAAAGTCCCCGGTTGGAACAAAGCAGCCGGTTGGCATCTGTATTTCCCACAGAGATCTGGGCATGGAACAGACCATACATATAGTTGGTGGAAGTCATTAACCCGCGGCTCAGCTTCTTGTCATCTGCAAGTGTGGAAATAATGTTTCCGTGAGGCCGTTCTGTCAGCACCTCTTTTGCCTGAAGGACCACATGGGTATGTTCCGGTGTAAAAAATGAAAGCAGCCGGTCATCTTCCCATTCCTCCAGGATCCGCTCAGGAAACAGAGCCTTAAGCTCCTCCCCGGTCAGTTCCCCGGAAGAAAATGCGCCGCCAAAGCTTTTGCTTTTCTTCACAGGAACAATCGCTTCCTCGTTTTCTGCTTCTGCAAGGCCTTCATAGGCTGCCAGGATCTTGTCCTGATCTAATGCTTTTTCGGCGGCTGTTTCCAGATTTTCTTTAAACATGCCATAAAAAGCTGCGGTCTTTGGCCCATCCAGGATCATCCATTCTGTCCACAGCCCGATGTAGGCCAGCTCATACTGATATTTTTTTGCCGGCGCTTCATCGTACAGGGCCTTGATCTTTTGATCCTTTTTAACGGCTGTTCCAAAAAACTGCATCTCGTCGGTACAGTAACCGATCACCCGGCCCTGGACACACCCCTGCTGAAGGTAGGGGAATTTGCCGCCCTGGCTTTGATTCTGCCGTGAGCAGATGGTATAGCCATTAGGCCCTTCGTCTATAAAGTGATCCAAATACTGGCTCATATAAAGCTCATTGGTGCGGATCGTATTTTTATCTGCAACCCCCGCATCCTGTCCGTAGATCAGCTGGACGCGCTGTCCGCTGCCAGACAGGGAAACTTTCCAGAACCACAGATTATCCCGGGCAAAAGTAAAGTAAACCGTATAATGGATTCCTTCTGCATCCCCCCTGAAAACCAGGCCATGGCTGGTTTTTGTAACCGTGCTTTCCGAACGGCACCCTAAAAGGGGATAAATGCCATCCTCCCCATCCTCATGGTGTACTTTCAGGAAAATATTATTGACCGAACCCTCAAATGGATGGCCCATAAACTGGTTGACCATAAAATTGGCCACTGTAAATTCCCGAATATCGCCGTTTGGAAAGAACTCATACTTTGCATCCCCGCAGGTGAAGGTTATGCATTCCGCCTGCTGTTCTAGTATCATTTTGCTCCTCCTGATTCGTTGATTAGTTTCCTTGAAACGTTTCAATATCTTTTCCAAAAAAATACCGAACAACGTCGGTTATTTTGTCTTTTCTTGGAACGTTTCAATGTTTTTGTTTATGTCTATATCCTACAACTACCACATGCGTTTGTCAATATAGCAAAAATAATTTTCCATATTATCTAATTTTATAAGCACTTTTTTATGCATTTCCACAACAAACCCGGTCCGACACCTGTAAAAATGCTGCTATTAAGACCGCTAAAATCCCACCGGAGCTTTCGCCCAGGAAACCTCAGCATTTTTTATCACAAACCTACCAGCGAATGACTCGAAATCCCATGAAAAATCCTCTATGCTTTGAATCAGAAAACTATATATGAGGAAAGGATAAAAATTATGTCAGATGCAGTATTAAACCAATTTACACCGCAAAAGAAAGAAAAACAGATCGATACATCCAAAAAACTGAAATTCGGCATTATCGGCACCGGCTGGATCGCAGAATCCCATGTGGAAAGCCTGATGAAAATGCCGGATGTGATCATTGCCGCCGGAGCAGATATTATCCCCGGAAAAGCAAAAGAATTTTTCAGCCGCTATGGACTTAATGATGTGCGCTGCTATGAAAGCCATACAGAGCTTTTAGAAAAAGAAGAACTGGATGCTGTATGTATTTGTACATATAACAAAACCCATGCCCAGTGCGCCATCGACGCTTTAAACGCCGGCGTTCATGTGCTTCTGGAAAAGCCGATGTGCGTTACCACAGAAGAAGCCCTTGCCATCATTGAGGCGGAAAAAGCCAGCAACTGCCTGCTTTCCATCGGCTTCCAGCCCCGTATGGATAAAAATATGCAGATGATCAAAAAAATCGTGGATTCCGGCGAGCTTGGAAAGATTTATTATATCCAGACCGGCGGCGGACGCCGCAGAGGTATCCCCAACAGCACCTTTATTGAAGAAAAGACCGCCGGCATCGGCGCTTTAGGAGATATTGGCTGCTACTCCCTGGATATGGTGCTTAACGCCATCGGTTATCCAAAGCCTCTGACCGTTTCCGGATATAAATCCGCCTACTTTGGCACAAATCCCAAATACAATAACCCTGAGGACGCCGCCCGTTTTGATGTGGATGACTTTGCTGCTGCTTTCATCCGTCTGGAAGGGGATATTGTGCTGGATTTCCGTATTGCATGGGCTATGCACATTGACACTCCGGGGGATACGATCATCCTTGGTACTGAAGGCGCTTTACGCATCCCGTCCACAGAATGCTGGAACGGTTCCATTGGCGGCCCGTTAAAGATTTATAAAGATGTTGCCGGAAAACAGGTAGAATTTGAAATTCCGCCGGAAGCAGAGCCTGGCGACGGATGGGGATTATTTGATATGAAGCTGCGCTCCTTTGCCGATGCGATCAAGGAAAATCTGGAGCCGCCGGTACCTTCCAGCCAGATCTTATATAATCAGGCGATCCTGGACGCTATTGTGCGTTCTGCAAAACTGGGTCACGAAGTGGAAGTAAACCTTCCCTGACCCCAAACTTACAAAGGAGGTTTAAACGCATATGGATTTTATTTCATGGAAAGATATTGAATTTAAAGACGGCTTTTGGGGACTGCGCCAGGATGTGCTGGCCAATGCCACTGCCGACGCCATTTATAACCGCTTTGATGAAACCGGCCGCATCCGTGCCATGAACCTGAACTGGAAGGAAGGAGATCCTTGCCGTCCCCATGTGTTCTGGGATTCTGATGTGGCTAAGTGGATGGAAGGCACAGCCTATCTTTTGTACCACCGTCCGGATCCGGAGCTTTCTGACAAGCTGGAAAAAATCATTGACGCCATCGAAAAGGGACAGACCGAGGACGGCTATTTTAACTCTGCCATCATGACCCTTGTTCCTGAAAAACGTTTTAAAGACCGGACCAATCACGAGCTTTATACAGCCGGACATTTAATGGAAGCTGCCGTTGCCCACTATGAGGCCACCGGACAGGAACGTTTTCTCAAAATTATGGAGCATTTTGCCGACTGTATTGAAAAGGCTTTTGTTACAGAAAAAACCGCATCCTTTAAAACACCGGGACACCAGGAGATCGAGCTGGCCCTGCTGCGCATGTACCATGCCACAAACAATCCCCGTTACCTGGAACTGAGTGCCCACTTTGTCCGCCAGCGCGGCCTGGATCCCAATGACCGGGTATTTTCCGTGCCTAACGGCACACCGCCGGCATATCCTCCCTGTGACAACCAGCTTTACTACAATGATACCTATGCCCAGGATGATGCCCCTGCCCACCAGCTGGAAAAGGCCGGCGGCCACGCAGTAAGAGCTATGTACTTTTACACCGCCATGGCCGGGGTTGCCCTGGAAACCCACGACGAGGATTTATTTAACGCATGCCGCCGTCTTTGGAACGACAGCACAGGCCGGAAAATGTATGTAACAGGCGGCGTCAGCGCGGAACGCTATGGCGAGGCCATTGGCACCGAATATGTCCTGCCCCTTGAGCTGTCCTACGCAGAAACCTGCGCCTCTGTGGCTATGGCTAATTTTTCCAAGGCTATGTTTTGTCTTGAGCCGGACGGAAAATATATGGATATGATCGAGCTTGAAATGTACAACGGCGCCCTTGCCGGCCTGTCTCTGGATGGAAAGGGATTTTTCTACGACAATGCCCTTATGTGCCGTCCGAGAGTGACAGACTTCTTCAAAGGCATCCATGCAACGCCGCTGTATCCCCCTTATGAGCGCCAGGAACTTTTTGAATGCTCCTGCTGCCCGCCCAATATTTACCGCTTTATTGCCGCTATTGGCCAGTATTTTTACTCAACAGACGGCCACAGGCTCTTTGTCCACCAGTACGCAAACTCCTCAGCTTCTGTTGCATGGGGATCCGGCAAGATCACCCTGGAGCAAAAGACCGAGTATCCCTGGGACGGCGATATTGCCGTCACCCTTCACGGCAAGCAAAGCTTTCCGGGCGAAATCGCCCTGCGTATTCCCGGATGGTGTTCATCTGCAGATATACGGGTCAACCATCAGCCTGTACCTTACTCCATGAAAAACGGCTATGCCTATATCTGCCGCCGCTGGCAGGACAATGATCTGATCCAGCTGCATCTTGCCATGCCTGTAACAAAGCTTTTCTCCAATCCTAATGTTACAGAAACCGCCGGAAAATGCGCTCTGCGCCGCGGCCCCATCATCTACTGCCTTGAGGGGATCGACCAGCCGGAATATGATATTTTTGACATGTGCCTGCCAGACAGCTATAATGACTTCTCACTGACGACGATGACCATTGCAGGCCAGAAGGTCACTGCCATTGGCGGAGTTGCCATGGTCAGCGACCCGGAAGCTTTTTCCGGTCCGCTGTATACCACCAGCCTTCCCCATCGCCGTCCGGCTCCAATGCGGGCTGTTCCTTATTATTGCTGGGCCAACCGGGGTGTCAATGACATGACCGTATGGATACAGCACAACGGATAATCCATAAAACAAAGGGGACCTTCCATACGGAAAGTCCCCCTTAAAACACGTATTTTTTTATTCCCAGGCAGCAATGCTTCCTTTAATATCATTATTAATCACAAAGTATGCTTTATTTTCCTCAGTTTTTAAATAAACGACCAGGTCCTTAAGATCCTTCATAAGATTTCCCTGAGCCTTCCACTGATTTTTAATTCGGGCAATAATATCCTGCTGTTCTACCTGATGCTGGGCAAACTGGTAGAAAATGCTGATCTTAGCCGCGCCCTTGCTTTCCGAAGCTTCTGCTGCGGCGCATCTTTTAGCTGCCGGTGCTTCCGTTTTTGCTGCCGCACTGTCAGCTTTCACCTGAACCTCAGAAGCCTTGACATCCTGAGCTTTTACTGTTTTTTCCTCTGCCGTATTCCTTTTGGCAGGAACGTCATTTTCTGTCACTGCTACGCATGCCTCAGCGGTCTGCTTTTCTGCGGCACATTCAGTCTGACGTTTCATCATTTTTTTCATCAAACGTTTCTTCACGTAACAAACCTCCATTTCTTTCCGAGCTTCTAATTATAGCGTTTTTCACAGAAGTTGTCAAATGTGTATGAAACGCTCCATGATCCGCAGTTTTTCAGTCTACAGTAATGATCTTTTGCTCTCTGGACTTTTCAAGCTGCTCCAGGATCACAGGGATCAGCGCGTCTAAGGGCTGGGTTACCTGCTCCCCGGTGGTCATATTTTTCAAAGTCACTTTTCCTGCTGCGATTTCATCCTCGCCGATAAAGGCAGCAAACGGGATGCCCAGCTTGTCTGCATAACCGATCTTATGCTTGAACTTTTTCTGTTCAAAATAAATCTGGGCAGGAACCCCGGCAGCGCGCATGGCTGTTGCCGTGCCGATGGCATAAGACAGATCCGAGGTCATAGGGATCACCAGCACAGCCGGGCCGGCAGCGGATGCATTTAAGTAGCCCATGGTGCTTAAAATATAAAACAGGCGGGTCAGGCCAATGGAAATACCTACGCCGGGCAATTTTTTATCCGTATAATATTCTGCCAGGTTATCATAACGGCCGCCGGAGCAGATAGAACCGATCTCCGGATGCTTGTTAAATGTGGTTTCATAAACCGTGCCTGTATAATAATCCAGGCCTCTGGCAATACAAAGATCGATCTTATAGTTTTTCTCAGGCACGTTAAAGGCGGCAATGCCATTGGCAACAGCTTCCTGCTCATCCACACCCGCATCAAAAACAGCGCTTTTATTGCTGTATGCCCGCAGCTGCTCAATCACCTGCTGTGTTGATCCGGAAATGCTGATAAACTTAAGGATTTCCCGGCACTGCTCTGATGATGCCCCAAGATCTTCCAGTTCCTTAGCCACAGCGTCCGGACCGATCTTTTCGATCTTATCCACGATACGCAAAATATCCGTAACATTTTCCGACAGATCTAAAATTTCAAAAAATCCGGACAATACTTTGCGGTTATTGATGCGGATGGTAAAATCATCCAGGCCGAGGCTTGTGAAAATATTATAAATAATACTTGGAACCTCAGCGTCATTCATAATATCCAGCTTTGTATCGCCAATAATGTCGATGTCTGCCTGATAAAACTCTCTGAAACGTCCCTTCTGGGCACGCTCGCCCCGGTAAACCTTACCAATCTGGAAACGTTTAAACGGAAATGTCAGGCTGCTGTAATTTTTTGCCACATATTTTGCCAAAGGCACGGTCAGGTCAAAACGCATGGCCAGATCTGTATCCCCTTTGTTAAAGCGGTAAATCTGTTTCTCTGTTTCTCCTCCGGCCTTTGCCAAAAGCACCTCTGAGGACTCCAGGATTGGCGTATCCAAAGGCAAAAATCCATAGGATGCATACACATCCTGAAGGGTACGGACGATTTTATCAAATTTTAACTGCTCCTGGGGCAGCAATTCCATAAATCCGGACAATGTTCTCGGGGTCACTTTATTTCCCATAGGTAATCTCCTTCCAATCTCTTATCCCTTGTGGGGACAGTCCGCCGTCCCCAGGGGCATGTAAATACGGTATTTCTTATCTTACCACATCCTATGGGAATTTTCAATCAATAGGGATCTTTTGGGCGGTCCATGTATAGTCTGCTTCATTGATCTCCATCACCGCCATGGACAGCGGCCCGCCAAACCGGGGCCTGCCGCAGCTCCCCGGATTCAGCCACAGCCGTCCGTCGATTATTTCCTGAAAATATTTATGGCTGTGGCCAAAGATCACCACATCAATACCATCCAGGTTCCGGGCAACATCTCTTTTATCATGGGTCAGGAAAAAGTGTACGCCCCCGATCTGAAAACGCAGACTATCCTTAAGGCTTCCTGCCCACATCCGGTCATTATTTCCCCGTACCGCATAAATGCTCCCCAAGGGACGCAGGGCATCCAGAATGCTTTCTCTGGCAAAATCTCCGGCATGGATAATGGCATCGCACGTTTTTACCACCTCTAAAACCGAAGGCCGCAAAACATCGTGGGTATCTGACATAACTGCGATCCGTTTCATTTTGCACCTCGTCAGTGGAGTATAATGGCATCTTCATCCGGTTCTTCAAACACCGGCATACATGGCCCGGCTTCCATAAGCATTTCTAAAAGCTCGTGATCATAGTTATGGGCCACTTTGCAGCTTCGGTCAAAGATCATCGTCGCCTCATCTCCCGGAGTGCTTGCCGGCCAGCAGGGAAGGGCCGGGATGTTTGGATTGCCATAACGGGCAAAGGCCACCCATGCGCCGCTCATGCGTTCTTCCAGACGGTCGGAAACCCCCGGGATATTGCACACAGCAACCTTATCTGTATTATGGAACACAAAGGGGATCTCCGAGCAGTGCCATGCCGGCTTTCCTCCTTCCAGAGGAAACTCATAGGCAAATAAATAGGAATACACCGGCGCTTCATTATAAACGCTGCGCTTTGCAACATAATCCGCTGTAGGTACCCGGAACAGACCGTCCAGCACAAGCAGATCGCACAGGTTTTTGTCCGGATACGCCTTCTTAAACAGGGGAACCAGCTTGCTGCCATAATCACCGTACTTTTTCTCCAACATAGCCATGATCTGTGACTGGGGCAGCTGATCCTTATTTTCCACACCGGGGCCAAAGGCAAATTCGCCAAATACTGTACCGATCATGAGAGGGATGGTCTTTGCGTGATCCCTGAATCCGACTTCTCTTGGATCGCCCACATAATAATCGTCCGCCAAAGGCGAAGTGCCTACATACTCTCCGGCTTTATCCAACGCCGGAGCCACCTTATTATACGCCTTTGCCAGGTCTACATAAGGAATGGTTTCCAGCTGTTCAATCTCACTGACACTCAGCCCAAGCTCCTCTAAAAGGGCCTCCACCAGAGGCGCTGCATCGGTTTTTTCCGGATTTCCGAATTCATCTAAAACGCCGCTTTGAATGATCCCCTTATGGAACAGGCCGTCTGCCTCCGGCGTCTGCATCAGCACAGTCACCTTCATTCCTCCGCCGGACTGGCCAAATAATGTTACATTGTCCGGGTCACCGCCAAACCGGGCAATGTTATCCCGGATCCACCGCAGCGCTTCCACCATGTCTGCGGTGCCTGCATTTGCAGAACGGGCATACTTTTCACTATAATCCGACAAGTTAAGATAGCCCAGGATATTCAGTCGGTGATTTAACGAAACAACCACAACGTCTCCGGTCTGGCACAGATTTGTCCCGTCATAAGCCACCTGCTCAATGGATGAGCCTGCAAAAAATCCGCCCCCGTGGAGCCACACCATAACCGGCTTTTTCGCCTCAGGATCCAAAGAACCGGTCCAAATATTCAAATACTGGCAGTTTTCATCCATAGGCCAGTAGCGGTGGGGCACCATCAGCTCTCCGTTAGGCACATCCTGATTCATCAGAGGGCAAACATAGCCATATGACAGAGCGTCCTTTACTCCATCCCAGGGCTTTACCGGAACCGGCGCCTGGAACCGCTTTGCGTCCGCATACTTGATCCCCTGGAAAATATACGTGCCGTCCAGCTGAAATCCTCTCAGCTTTCCTGCCTTTGTCTGTACGGTTGTAGATGCATCACATAAAAATTGTCTTGCCATAAGTAATCTCCCCTTTTCATTATCACATAAAGTCAAATAAGTTCATCTGCCTGCCGCTATGGGTCTGCCGGGCCCGTGAAGCTTCCTGGCGCAGGACTGTGTCCGGCAGTTCTTCCAGAAAATCAGAAGATTCCCCGAACCAGGTGATCACCAGCTCCTCTTTGGCCCTGGTTATACCCACAAAAAACAGGCGACGTTCTTCTTCCGTATTTGCCGGATGCTTCTCGCTTTCGTAGGGAAGCATCCCTTTTTCAACGCCGGACAGCATGACCACCGGAAATTCCAGCCCCTTCGCCCCGTGAAGGGTCATAAGGGTCACCGCCTGGGCGTCATAATTTTTACTGCCGCACCGGGTCAGATCGCTTTCAATGCCTAAATGGACGGCATCCATAAACTCAGCCATGGTTTTATAAAATCCGGTCATATGGGCCAGCTTTTCCATGGCCGCATCCTGTGAAAAATCCATGGCTTTGATCCATGTTTCCACAAACTTGTCCGGCTTTTTCTTAAAGGCCTGGTCAAACTGGGCCCGGTAGGATTCAAGGATCTCCCGGGACATGGCATTATTTTCATAATCCCATAAAAGCTTCAGACATGTACCGGCAGCCATCTCGTCCTGAGGATTAAGCATCCAGTCAAAAAAGGCCAGACTTCCCCGGACACTTTTTTCTGTAAGGAAATCATCCCTTCCGGCGACCACATAAGGGATCCCTTCATTTTGAAGGCATTCTTCCAAAAGCTTTGCCTGGCGGTGGGTCCGGTACAATATAGCAATATCGGAAAAGCTGCGGGCCTGTGTGTCCCGGGCCTGCCATGCATTTTCCTGGGCATCCAGCATGTCAATGCCCCCAATATACCGGTTGATCTCATGGGCAATGTAAATAGCCATGGCCCGCTCGCTTTGTCCGCGGACAACCCGCACCGGCTCCCCGTCCGGCAAAAATGCCTCAAGAAGACGCTTTTCTCCCGGATTGTGATGGATCACCGACAATGCGCACTCTAGGATCTGAGGTGAAGAACGGTAATTTTGCGTCAGACGCAGCATACGGGTCCCCGGAAAATCCTGGGCAAGCTTTAAAAAGCACCGGGAATCAGAGCCCCGAAAGCCGTAAATAGACTGGTCTCCGTCGCCAATAACAAACAGCTCCTTGCCCTGCTGGTTCCAGTGTTTGATCAGCGCATACTGCACCGGGTTAATATCCTGGAACTCATCCACAAGAAGATAGTCAAACTCCGGCCAAACCTCATCGCTGATCTTAAGCACCTCCAGGATCAGATCATCAAAATCCAGGGCGCCCTGCTGATGAAGTCGGCTGTTATAGGTTTGAATCGCTGCGGACAGCGTTTTCCGGTCATGAGCGTTCTCATCCGACCCGGAAACTTCCCCGTCTTTGGGCCAGACGCTTTTGGCCAGAGAAACCTGCTGCAAAAATGCCCCGGCAGAAAGGTCAAGGCCGTATTCCTTTACAACATCTGCCGCCAGATCCAAGGTCTCCCAGGAATCTGCCAGAGTAAAGGCCTGGCCCCGCTTTTTTAAAAGCTCCAGGCAAAGGGCATGGAACGTTCCCACATGGAGTCTGCGGGCCTTACTCTTTACTGCCGGATCAGCAGCCAGCCTGGCCTTAAGCTCCCCTGCCGCCTTATTGGTAAAGGTAACGGCCGTTATCTGCCCCGGCTTGATCCGGCGCACACTGAGCATATAGGCCAGCCGGGCGATCAGTGTGCGGGTCTTTCCGGTTCCCGGACCTGCCACAACGGCCACGCACCGATCAAGGCTTGTAACTGCTTCCTGCTGCTGTGGATTCAGCCCCGGCGCCAGGCCGTTTTCCCCGGCGGCTGCCCTGCCTGTATCTGCCGTAGCAAGTGCTCCGCCCATGTCCGCGCCGGTGTCCTTGCCGGCATCCGCGCCAATGTCTGGCACGGCTTTTTCTGCCGCCGTTTCGGCATCAGAGCCCTCCTGCGTTGGTTTTTCAATATTTGGAACCGGAGACTGCTGAGAGGCTGCACCAGCGCTTCCGGCACCGCCCAAAGTGTAAAAAAAGCTCATCTGGCCATCCACATTGTTCAGTTCTTCATGGGAAAACAGCCGGATCTTTCCGTATTCCCCATCAAAGCCGGGGAGCCGCTCCACTTTGCCCTGGCGCAGGCGCTGGATACCGGAAGCAATGAGATTGCCAAAGGAACGTCCAATATCTTCCACAGGCACATTTCTTAAAATCTCAAACTCCGGCCCCAGGGTGCGGATCATTTCCTCATATTTCCGGGCAACCTTTACACTGGATGAAGCGTGGCCGGTGGCAGCCCCGATCACTTCCAGAAGGGGCACCAGACTTTCAAAGGGCCGGGCATTGGGTGCGATCCGCCCCTCCGGCTGGTCGGCCAGCTGTTCCACCCGATGGGAAACGCCGATGGTCAGCTTACGGCCGCACACCGGGCATTTCCCGCCGTACTTTTGGGACTCTGACGGGCTTAGGCACACATGACACTTTCTGTGTCCGTCAAAATGGTATTTTCCTTCCTCCGGGAAAAACTCAATCGTCCCGTAAAGACCGTCGCCAGTCTGAATCGCCTTATAAAGGCCGTCATAAGACAGCTCCATGTCAAATAAATTAGCCTCCCTGCCAAGCTTTGCCGGAGAATGGGCATCAGAGTTGGAAATCAGCTGGTATTTATCCAGGGCAGAAACCCGCCAGTTCATGGGCGGATCCGAAGAAAGCCCGGTTTCCACGGCATGGATCTCTGATGCCAAATCTTCAAAGCATTCTTCAACTGTATCAAATCCGGAAAATGCCCCGAACATGGAAAAATGCGGCGTCCAAATGTGGGCAGGCACATACATGGCCCGGGGGCAAAGCGTCAGAATGATCTCCAAAAGATCCCGGCAGTCAATGCCCAGGATGGGCCGCCCGTCAGAATGGATATTGCCGATGGCTTCCAGCTTTTGAGAAATGGTCTGAGCCGCTTCCAGGTCCGGCAGCAGAATAAGGCTGTGGACCTTGCGCACCTTATCATTTTTCTTATAAATAGAACTGATCTCTCCGGTAACAGCAAAGCGGGGGATAAAATCATCCGGCGCAATACCGTCATGGATCCGGTACTCCTCTTTTAATACATAAAGCCCGTCCTGATCCGGCTCCAGCTTTTCCATAAGTTCTTCCCGCCAGGCCGGATGGGTAAAATCTCCCGTGCCTATGATATGGATACCTTTTTTCCTGGCCCAAAGATCCAAATATACAGGGGTACAGTCTTTGCTTGTTGCCCGGGAATACCCGGAATGAATATGCAGATCCCCAATATACATAAGCGTTTTCTCTCCTGCTCATTTATAATTTGGCGCACCTGACGTCACTCCATATAGCCGCCTTTCATGGGTGAAGCCGCGCACCTGGCGTATAATTTCAGTACGCCCTTTTCCTGCAGGCCCATTTTCGGCTTCCATGCCGCCCTGCGCACGTTAAGTATCTCATCGATTTCCTCCGGCGTTTTATACTGGCCGCCAACCCCCACAAGCTCAAGAATACGCTCCGGAATATCGATGCGGATCAGATCCCCTTCCTCCACAAGGGCGATGGGGCCGCCCTGGGCCGCTTCCGGGGAAATATGGCCGATCGCCGGCCCCCTGGAGGCTCCGGAAAAACGTCCGTCCGTAAGCAGGGCAATGGACGCCCCAAGCTGAGGGTCTGAGGAAATAGCCTCTGTCGTGTAAAACATTTCCGGCATGCCGCTGCCCTTTGGGCCTTCATAGCGGATGATCACGCCGTCTCCCGGACAGATCTCATGGGTCAAAATGGCCCGGATTGCGTCCTCCTCACAGTCAAAGGGCCGGGCACGCACTACGGCCTTAAACATTTCCTTTGGTACAGCCGTATGCTTGACTACGGCCCCGTCCGGGGCAAGATTCCCTTTTAATACAGCAATACTGCCATCTGTGCCAAAGGGACGGTCAAAGGGACGGATCACATCTTCCCGCTTCAGTCCCCATGATTCCTGTAAATACTTTTGGCCCTTTTCATAAAATCCGGACGCCTTTAAGTCCGTAAGATTTTCTCCCAGCGTTTTTCCAGTCACTGTCATCACATCCAGATGGAGCATTTCACGGATTTCCTCCATGATCGCCGGAACACCGCCGGCATAGTAAAAGAACTGCGCCGGCCACTGGCCTGTGGGACGGATGTTCAGCAGATAATGGGCGCCCCTGTGAAGGCGGTCAAACGTCTCCCCATCCATATCAACGCCAAATTCCCGGGCAATGGCCGGAAGATGGAGCAGGGAATTGGTAGAACCGGAAATGGCTGCATGGACCATCACCGCATTTTCAAAAGATTCCCGGGTCACAAGCTTCCGGGGCGTCCACTGGTTTTTGGCCAGCCACACAGCCTGTTCCCCTGCCTTTTGCGCTGTCTCCCGAAGCTCTCTGCTTGTGGCAGGCATAAGGGCCGTGCCCGGAAGCATAAGGCCAAGCACTTCCGCCATAATCTGCATGGTGGAGGCAGTCCCCATAAAGGAACATGCCCCGCAGGACGGACAGGCATGATGCTTATAAAAATCCATCTGCTCTTTTGTAATTTCCCCCCGCTCATACATGGCGCTGTACTTCCCGATCTGTTCCAGGGTCAAAAGCTCTGGTCCGGCTTCCATAACGCCCCCGGTCACCAGGATCGATGGAATGTTGATCCGCCCCACAGCCATAAGGTGGGCCGGAACACTTTTATCACAGCTGGCCAAAAATACGCCCCCGTCAAAGGGCGTGGCCTTTGCATGGATCTCGATCATATTGGCCATCATATCCCTGGAAGGCAGGGAATAATTGATCCCGTCGTGGCCCTGGGCCTCCCCGTCACAAATATCCGTGCAAAAATACCGAGCCCCAAAGCCTCCCGCCAAAGCCACGCCATTGCGCACATGCTCCACAAGCTCCAGTAAATGGACGCTTCCGGGATGGCTGTCTCCAAACGCGCTTTCAATAATAATCTGCGGCCTGGACAGATCTTCCACCGTCCAACCGCTTCCAAGGCGCAGCGGATCCAGCTCCGGAGCGATCTCCCGCAATTTCTGACTGCACAGCTCCATTATACTCCTCCTTTGAAATACCGGGTTGACCCACAAATGGGCATGACCGGCTCATGGATCTATTGTATCATTATTAAAAAAACAGGACAATGCGTTTATTTCACTTCCGGACTTCCATTCTAACAGGTGTCCGCTCCGCCAGCGAAACTGTCCCCTTGACTTTCTCCAGGTTGTGTTCCATACTGAAAGCAAATAAAAAAGGAGGCACATACCTATGACCCATCCGGATATTCACACGCTGATCCAGCTGGTCCATGAGACACGCCCGCTGATCACAGAAACTGAGAACGCAAAAAACGTTACAGTTAAAGGCTATGCGGACTTTGTGACCATGGTGGATACCAGCGTACAGGAATTTTTAAAAGAAAAGCTTTTTAAGATCGCACCCCATGTACAGTTTATGGGAGAAGA
Source organism: Candidatus Scybalocola faecigallinarum (assembly GCA_018711005.1). Classification (GTDB taxonomy): domain Bacteria; phylum Bacillota; class Clostridia; order Lachnospirales; family Lachnospiraceae; genus Catenibacillus; species Catenibacillus faecigallinarum. The sequence continues at coordinate 70,607 of DVIT01000028.1, forward strand.
AAATCATATGGATCAGATCGACCCGAAAAAGCCGTCATGGATCCTCGATCCCATTGACGGCACGACAAATCTTATTTTTGATTATCATCACAGCGCAGTTTCCCTGGCCTATTATGACGGAAACCGCATCCAGATGGGCGTTGTGTACAACCCCTTTTCCGGCGAAACCTTTTATGCCAGCCGGGGCCAGGGCGCCTTTTTAGATGAGAAGCCCATCCGCGTCACCAAACACAGCAGCCTGGACCAAAGCCTGATCTCCATCGGCACCTCCCCCTATGACCGGGAGCTGGCCCGGGAAAACTTCCGCATATTTCTGGAAGTTTTCCAAAAAAGCCTGGACATCCGCCGCAGCGGCTCCGCAGCCTTAGATCTGGCCTATGTGGCCTGCGGTCGCCTGGACGGATTTTTTGAAAAGAATCTTAAGCCCTGGGACTTTGCCGCCGGTTCTGTGATCCTTGAAGAAGCCGGCGGACAGATCACCAACGATATGGGACAGCCCCTGAATTTTTGCAAAAACCAAAATATCGTTTCCAGCAACGGGCTGATCCACGAAAAACTTCTGGAATGTCTGTGCCCGTTGGACGGTCAGTCAAAAAACACAGAGGTGGATAAATAGCGGTCGCCATTATCCGGCAGGATCACCACAATATTTTTCCCTTCGTTTTCCGGACGCCGGGCCACCATCATGGCCGCCCAAAGAGCCGCTCCTGCAGAAATGCCTGTAAGGAGCCCCTCCGTATGGGCAATCTCCCGGCTTACGGCAAACGCATCCGCGTCAGCAACCGCGATGATCTCATCGCAAATCTCCCGATCCAGGCAGTCCGGCACAAATCCGGCGCCAATCCCCTGGAGCTTATGGCTCCCGCTGCGGCCCTCGGTTAATACAGGCGAGCCCTGGGGCTCTACGCCAATGACCCGGATTCCCGGATCCTTCTCCTTTAAATAAGCACCGGTGCCGCTGATGGTGCCGCCGGTTCCGATCCCGGCCACTAAAATATGGACCTTTCCTTCCATATCGTCCCAGATTTCCGGTCCTGTGGTTTCTTTATGGATCTTCGGGTTTGCCGGATTGGAAAATTGCCCCGGGATAAAGCTTCCGGGAATGGAGGCTGCCAATTCTTCCGCTTTTTTAATAGCCGCCGCCATCCCGCCGGCCCCGTCGCTTAAAACTACCTGGGCGCCGTAGGCCTTCATCATGTTCTGCCGTTCCAGACTCATGGTATCCGGCATAACAATGATCAGCCGGTAACCCTGGGCTGCCGCCACGCTGGCCAGTCCGATGCCGGTATTTCCGCTGGTAGGCTCAATGATCACACTGTCTTGGGTCAAAAGACCCTGCTCTCTTGCATCCCGGATCATGGCCAGGGCCGTCCGGTCCTTAATACTGCCTGCCGGGTTCATCCCCTCTGCCTTGCCGATAATATGGGCACGAAGGCTGTGGTTCTTTTCAAAATGACAAAACTCCACCATCGGCGTGTGGCCGATCATCTCAGCCACGGATTTATAAAATGCCATGGGATCCACCTCATTTCTCATATTTTGCAAAACAGTCCATCCCTTAGGTGTCGCTGTTTTGCTTTATCATACCACAGTGTTAAACAATCCGCAACCCGGCCAAATTTTACTGTCATATCCGCTCGGGGGAATCGTTACATTCAATTCTCTGAAAAGCCAGCCGGACAGCTCAATATTTTCCTCATCCAGATAAATTTTCCGACTCTGGCGGCAGATCTTTAACCGTCCGTAGACCATGGTCCGCTCCTTCCATCTCGGCGTATCTTTCATTGCCTTTAAGTACCGGCGGAAGGCCTCTTGAAAAAGAGCGCCAATCTCCCCTTTCTCATCTTCGGTATTTTTGCCTGTGCTTACCAGGACCAGCGGACACTGCATACGAAATATCTGGATGACTTCCCCCGGAACACCGGACAGATAATCCTCATCCGCATACCATACCACCGCCTGGCAAAATCCGTGCCTGCGCTTTTGGATAAATTCTCTGAGATCATAGACAGAAAGCCCTTTATAAAAGGCCATCCGTTCAATTTCTTTCCTCAATTCTCTGTCTGAAACACAATTAATCACTGAATACTCCATCTATGGCGCTCCTCCTTCAAGTGCGCCCCTCTCTTTCCCTGCCGTATCTGCCGGATCCATCAGCTTGATCGAATTTCCTGGCGCATAAAGCCTGCATAGGAACCGGTAAAGGCTATCAGTGTCAACGCCGCCATTCCGGTTAAATGAGGCCACACAAGAAGCAGACTTTGTCCCAGGGACAAATATCCGGCAATAGCCCCTTCCAGCTGATCTACAGTAATAATATTAATGGAGCGCACCGACGGATTCATGATCGTAGCCACTGCTTCGCTGTACAAATAATAAGGCGAAATACGGTTCAGGTTCAGTTCCAGGCTGTAATTATCATAAGCATTGACCAGGGCATTATACTGAGTATTCACAGGAAATACGGCCCCGGCAAAAATATCTGCCAGAAGGCTCATAAAAATCGTAAAAAAGATCCACAGGGCAATCACCGACAGGGCGGATGTGGCCGAATGGCGGCACAGCACTGAAAATAAAATAGATAAGCTAAGCCAAAAAGCAATATAGATTACCGTAAACACCAGGAAAACAAAGATCCGAAGGATTTCCTCACCCTCCGGCACAAGCCCGGTTGTCAGAATACCAATCGCCCCAATAAAAATCCCCATGGAAAATACCATCATAGCGATCACGGCAAGTCCTGCCAGAAATTTTCCGATAATAATGGAATCCCTGTAAATGGGCTGGGCCACTAAACGGTTTAACGTACCCGCAGACCGCTCGCTGTTAATCGCATCAAAACCCAGCGCCAGCCCTACAAACGGCCCTAAAAGGGCAATAAAGCTCATAAATGAAGGGATGGAATTTCCCGTTGTTGTATACAGATTAAGAAAAACAAAATTACTGTCACTTTCAATAGCGGACTCCAGCCCGGTACCGGCGCTGACCTCATACTCCGGTATCCTGTTTTGCTGTTTCTGCTTTGGGTACTGTTTTATTTTTTCCAGCAAAAAGGAACCTGCGTTTCCCATTTTTCTTTTTAGTTCCAATGTTTTCATCCATTTGACCTGCCTTTTCAAAATATCGGTGATAGATTTCATCCAAATCGCTTCCCCTTTGATGAAGGTGCTGGATTGTATATCCGTTCCGTCCTAAAGATGCTGTAACGTCAGCCCGTATATCCCACCCGGAACGGATGATCATGCGTTCATTTTCCGTTTCAATACTTTCCACGCCTTCCATTTGGCCAATGATCTGTGCCACGTCATCATCCTGAGGAAGGGTCTTAAGCTCTAAAATGCAGCTGCCTTCCTTCTCCACCTGGCGTCCCAGTTCCTCGATCCGTCCGCAGGCAACCAGGCTTCCGCCAACAAAAATCCCCACACGGTCACAAATCTGCTGCACCTGGTACAGCTGATGGGAAGAAATCAGTACGGTGCGCCCATCCACTTTAGACAGCTGTGAAATCAGCTCCAGCAGCTCCCGCATACCTTCCGAGTCAATGCCTAAGGTGGGCTCATCCATAATAATGATCTTTGGATCTTTCATCAATACATCGGCGATCCCAAGTCGCTGCTTCATTCCTTTAGAATAGCCGGAGGTTTTACGGTCTGCATCCCTGGTCATACCAACCCGCTCCAAAAGTCTGTCGATCCGCTCCTCCAGGGCCGCCCCGGACAATCCGTTCAGGCGTCCTGTAAACCGCAAGTTTTCCCGTCCGGTCATATCCGGATAAAAGCCCACATTATCCGGGAGATAACCGACCATTTTTTTCACTTCTACCGGATGTCGGGTGCAGTTGATCCCCTGGATCATGGCAACCCCTTCATACGGCTCCGTCAAACCGAGAAGCATAAGGATGGTGGTGGTTTTTCCTGCCCCGTTAGGCCCTAAAAGTCCGAAAACCTCTCCTTCTTCAATGGAAAGCTCCAATCGGTTCACCGCCACCTTGTCGCCATACCTTTTCGTTAGATTTTTTGTTTGAATGATCCCTTCCATAGGCTACCTTCTTCCATATTTCTTAATAATAAATCCCAAGCCGCCGATAAGGGCAATAATAATAACAACCGCGATCACGCCCCACACGGTGCGGGTCTTTACAGAAACACGGAACTCAGCGTCACTGGAAACCTCGTCATTGCTTACCGTAAGGGTTGTTACATAGTCCCCGGTCATGGCATTTTCATCGGGCGTAATATATGCCGTAACCTCAACCGACTGTCCGGCTTCCAGTGTTTCAATCTCCGAATCTTCAAAAGTGACTTCCCAGTTGGAAGGAGCCTCGGATGAAAGGCTTAGGTTGGTCAGATCCACATTTCCGTTATTGGTGATCTGAAGGGTCAGGGACTGCTCCGCATTAGCATAGGCGTCCAGGCTAAGGTTCCCTGTAGGTGTGGACAACGTTACATCATAGGTTCCCGTAATATTTACCGTCAGCTCAAGATCCAGTGTTTCACTGGTGGAAACTGCCGTCACCGGAATGGAATATTCCCCAACCTCCACATTTTCCGGCGGCGTAATGTCGATGGTCACACTCTGGCTGCCCCATGCGTCTACAGTAATGCTGGCAACCTGGCTTGTATCATCTGTTGTAAAAGATACCTGCCATCCGTCCGGTGCAGTTGCCGCCAGACTGTAGGTCTGCTCTGATCCGTGATTATTGGTAATCGTTGTATCAAAGCTGAAGCTTGTCCCTGTGGAGCCTTCCTGTGAAGATGCACTGGTGCTGAAGCTTCCCTGGCCATTTTCCTGTTCATTAATGGTCACCTGCAAAGACAGGGTATCTGTATAGTCTCCGCCCGCATCGGCCCCCAATTCGATGGTATAGGTCCCGGTCTCTGCATTCTCCGGAATAGTCACGCCAAAGGATACCAGCGCAGTTTCCAGATCCACATCATAACCTTCTCCGTTAAGACTTTCAAAATCCAGGGCAAAGCTGACGCTGTCTCCTGCTTTTGCCGTGATTCCCGGATAATCCTAACTCATATCGATCCCCTCTGCTGCATAAGCTGATCCAGCGCCGGCAAATACCCCAATCCCCAGCGCCAGGATCGCAGCTGTCCCCGCTTTTTTTAATACATTACTGATTTCCTTCATGTTTAAAGGCTCCTTTCTTGCTTTTTGCATGTTTATTGTAAAAATCGAATGTGAATCTTTATTGATGTGATTGTGTTTCTTATAAATAAACATAAAAATTATAAACAAAATATAAACTATTTCCGCTCTTGCATTTGCCACGCAACATGCTATAATAGGAAAAAAGCAGAGTAGGATCTTGCGCGTTTACCTGTAAAGGTATCCAGTGCCCGGCGAACGGGGAGTTGTCGCCGGGACGAACAGGCGATTTGGGGCTGTCTGAAAATGGCCGCAAATCTCCGGCGGTGCCGGATCCGCATCCCGTTGCTACATAACCAGATGGAATAAGTCCGTTTTATTGCCTCTTTTTATGTAGACTTGCTGCAAGAAAAAGGAGGTTTTTTTATGACCAAAACAACACAAAAGATCGCCATTTTAGGCATGCTGGTGGCTGCCCAGGTGATCGCCGGGCGTTTTATTTCCATTTCCCTGCCCATTGTTACTATTGGATTTGTCTTTTTGCCTGTATCCATCACAGGTATTCTTTTCGGCCCGCTCCTTGGGGGCCTGTCCGCTTTTCTGGGCGACCTGATCACAGCCCTTTTGGGGCCTTATGGCTATTTCCTGCCCATGGGACTGTCCGCCTTTTTAACCGGCGCTATTTATAGTCTTTTCCTGCACCGCAAGCCGGCCAGTATCCGGCGCATCATTGCATGCGTCCTTACAGAAAGCATTCTGATCAGTGTATTTTTACAAACATTCTGGCTGACCATCCTTACAGGAAAAGCTTATCTTGTACTCCTCCCCACACGGATCATCCAAAACCTGATCACCATACCCGTCAGCGTTATCTGCATATGGCTTGTATCTTACCGCGTTGTCCGCTTTATGCCAGAGGATTTTCGCATCCCCGCTCCCGCAGAAAGTACAGCCGCCGGGGCATTTTTTCAGCGGCTGCCCATGCACCGGAAAAACCGGTAGTCCGGAGGTGTGATCATGGCATTAGAACCCTTCCGCCAGGCATTTTCCCAAACCACACGCCAGGGCATTTTCTTTGACAATGCTTCTATGGGGCCGGTCATTCCCGCTGTCACACAGGCTATGGCCCGCTGTATGGAGCTGCGCCAGGCGATGCCCATGAAATATTACCGGTATGCCGAAGAACTTTTCCCCGCCTGCCGGGGCCGGATTGCCGCCCTTATGGGCGCTCAGGCCTCGGAGATCGCTTTCACGGAAAATGTAGCCTACGGCATTAACTGTGCCGCCGGCGCGATTCCCTTTCAGCCGGGAGATAATGTGATCCTTTGCGACCGGGAGTTTGCTTCCAATGTGTACCCATGGATGCTTTTAGAACGGACCAGGGGCGTCCGGGTACGCATGGTGCCTTCCGGCCTTCCCGAAAATCTCACAGCTTCCGGTCTTTCCGGATCCTCCGTGATTGCCGGAAATCCGGACGCAGCTTGCGGCAGCGGGGGCCTTACCCTGGAGCTTTTGGAGCAGTATGCCGATGAGCGTACCCGGGCTGTTGCTGTCAGCAGCGTGGAATTTTCCGACGGCTATGCCGCTGACCTGGAAGCTATCGGCCGGTGGTGCCATGAGCGAAACATTTATTTTGTTGTGGATGGCGCCCAATCTCTCGGCGTACGGCCCATGGATGTAAAGAAATATCATATTGATTTTCTCGCAGGCCTTTCCTCAAAATGGCTCCTTGGCCCGTTTTCCACCGGGTTTTTATATGTACGCAAGGAGCTTATTTCTCAGCTTGTGCCTCCCTTTGCCGGAGCAGACAGCGTCCGGGGGGATGTGGATGCTCTGGACTATGCCCTGGACTTTAAGGAGGATGCGTCCAGATTTGAAACCGGTCTGCCCAATGCACCGGGCATTGCCGGGCTTAACGCCTCCCTGGCGTTTATGGAAGAAATCGGTTTTGAAGCTATCTATAAGGAAGCGTGGAAAGTCAGCGCCGCCCTGATCCGGGTCTTAAAGGAGCTGCATTTTCCTCTGGCTCCCTGCGCCCTGTCCGACGCCTGCCGCTCTACCATTGTATCCTTCCAGGCCGGGCCTCATATTCCGGCCGGACAGACCGCGACAGAGGCGACGCAAAAGCTTTACCGCTACCTTCGGGAGCAAAATATTGCCTGCTCCTTTCGGTGCGGATATATCCGCATGGGGATCCATGGATATAATTCTGAAGAAGAAGTGTTTAAAGCTGCTGAAATTTTAAAGAAATACCGTCCATCCGTGTAAAAGAACTTCACTTACCATCTGCACAGGCCTGCTGCATAAAATCAAGGATCATGGACATACTTTTCATCGAGGTGAGAAGTGTGGATATATACAATGATAATTATTTTATTCCTTTAGGCATGGCTATGGCTGTCCTGGAAGACGAAGTAGATCATGAAACGCTGAAAAATATGACCGAAGCGGAAAAAGAAGAACTGCTGAACCGGGCCAAAGACCAGAAAGACCGGGAAAAGGTCCGGATGATCTTAGACGAGGATTCACAGATCCGTTAGTGCGGTGTTAAAGCAGAGCATAATTTTGCAGGCCGGTTACCGACGATTCATCGCCGTCCGGCCATTTGCTAATGAGGCTGCCCATTTATGGTGATTTCGGCTCTAATCGCAATTTTATCCTTGGATGTGGTAGAATTTAGGATCCAACTTCGGTCTAATTTGTAATTTTGCTGTTTTTGACCGTACGATTCAGCCCCAAAATACCCCCAAATAAAAGAAAACGTCGTTTTTAACCGAAGTCGATAGCAAAATCCTACCCTCATATACGCAAAAATTCCATTTTTGACCGAACTGGGCTCAAAATCCCCAACGGCATTTAGGACAAAAAAAGTACCGGAAGCTCTGATTTCCAGAAGCTTCCGGTACTTTTTTTCATAAATAAATCATCGGAGTGACAAGATTCGAACTTGCGACCTCTTGAACCCCATTCAAGCGCACTACCAAACTGTGCTACACCCCGGCGACCTATTTATAATACCAAAAGGCACAGGTCTTGTCAAGGAAAAATTGTGATTTTTTCCGCAGGAATAGTAACCGTTCAGCCAGCTGAGCTGTTACCAGGAATATAACGATTCAGCCATACCCGCTCAGCCGGCCGCGCTGCTGCTTTGAGCCTGCTGGCGGCTGATAATGCGCATTTCCATGGAGATCAGGATCACCGTTGTAATAAAGGCCATGGTATCGGCTATAGGACCGGCAAACATAACGCCGTCAATTCCCATAAACAGCGGCAGGATCAGGATCAGTGGGATCAGGAAAAATACCTGACGGGTCAGGGACAGGATCATGCCCTTTAACGGCTTTCCAATGGCAGAGAAAAAGTTGGATGAGATCAGCTGGACGCCATTGGTAATCACCATAAATAAAAAGATGCGCATAAATTTTACTGAAAACTCAAAATACAGCTCATCTCCTGTACCAAAGATGGCTATGATCTGCCTTGGGAAAAACTGGAACAGGATAAATCCAAGGGCTGAAATGATCAGATTGCATATGATCGCTAACCTGTATGTAGCTTTTACCCTGTCATACTGTCTGGCACCGTAGTTAAAGCCGATAATGGGCTGGGAACCCTGGGAAATACCAATGATCACTGCCAGCAGGATGGCATTGGTTTTCATAACAATACCGCAGGCAGCCAGAGGGATCTCCTTTCCGTAAACGGACATTGCGCCGTAGTAGGTCAGGGAATTATTCATGACAATCTGTACGACAGTAATAGCCAGCTGGTTCAAACTATTGCTCATACCTAAAGAAGCTGTTGTCAGGGAAAGCCTCAGATTTAAACGAAAGTGTTCCCTTTTTAATTCTATGGACTTAAACTTTGTCAGGTAACGAAGGGCAAAAAGGAACGAAAAAAACTGACCGATCACTGTAGCCCAGGCAGCGCCTGCCACGCCCAGATGGAATACAAAAATAAAAACAGGATCCAGGATCGTATTAATAATGGCGCCGATCAGCATACAGGTCATGGAATATTTTGGACTTCCGTCGGCGCGGGCCAGGTTGCTCATGGCATTGGTCACAATAAGCAGCGGCATGCCGATAGCTGTGATCCGGGTGTAGCTTTCTGCATAAGGCAGCACATCCGGTGTGGAGCCAAAAGCATTCAGCAGGGGAAGAAGGAAGATTTCAATTAAGACCGCGTACAGAATCCCCAAAACAAACATCATACATACCGCATTACCGGTAACCCTGGCCGCCTTCTCCTTATCGCCTGCCCCAAGAGACAGTGAAAAATTCGAGGCGCTTCCAATACCGATCAGCAGGGCGATCGCCAGACATATGGTTGTCAGCGGATAAGATACGTTGGTCGCTGCATTTCCAAGATAGCCAACCCCCTGGCCGATAAAAATCTGATCCACAATGTTATACAGGGAGCTGACCAGCATGGCAATAATACTGGGTATGGCAAATCCCCGCAAAAGCTTTGGGATTTTTTCATAACCCAAAGGATTTTTGGTCATGGTCTGTTCCATAATCATTCTCTCTCCTCTATCAATCTTTTGTTATTAAATCGTTTACTTATAAAGTATAACAATGTATGAGGAAATGCGCAAGAGTTAGTGTTACATGAAAAGTTGCTGCGCCGATGAATTGTCAATGGCCACGGCCCATGATAAAAAACTTCAGCCGGGTCTGCCCTTTACTGAGCAGCCCCGGCTAAATGGTTACCTTACATTAAACGCATCAAATCCCGGATAGCAGGCATTTTCTCCCAGCTCCTCCTCAATGCGCAAAAGCTGGTTGTACTTTGCCACCCGTTCACTGCGGCTTGGGGCTCCGGTTTTGATCTGGCATGTATTAAGAGCCACTGCAAGATCTGCAATAGTCGTATCCTCTGTTTCTCCGGAGCGATGGGATGCGATGGCCGTATATCCCGCCTTATGAGCCATTTTAATGGCTTCCAGGGTTTCAGACACAGAACCGATCTGGTTCAGCTTGATCAAAATAGAATTACCGCAGCCCATGGAAATGCCTTTGGCCAGACGCCGGGTATTGGTCACAAAAAGGTCATCGCCCACCAGCTGGACTTTTGAACCAAGCTCCCTGGTCAGCATCTGCCAGCCCTCCCAGTCTTCTTCATCCAGGCCATCCTCGATGGAGTAGATGGGATACTTATCACAAAGCTCCTTCCAGTGCCGGACCAGCTGTTCGGAAGTAAACTTCTGACCGCATTTCGGCAGGACATATTCCCCCTTAGCCGCTCCCTTCCACTCGCTGGATGCTGCGTCCATGGCCAGCACAAAATCCCGGCCCGGCTCGTACCCGGCATCTTTAATAGCTTCTAAAATGTACTGGATAGCTTCCTCGTCACTGGCCAGGTCCGGCGCAAAACCGCCCTCATCTCCTACGGAAGTGGCAAGCCCCCTGGATTTCAGCAGTGCGGCCAGAGAATGGAAAACTTCCGTACACCAGCGAAGGCCTTCAGAAAATGAAGGGGCCCCTGCCGGCATGATCATAAATTCCTGGACATCTACTGTATTTGCCGCATGAGCGCCGCCATTTAAAATATTCATCATGGGCACGGGAAGCTTATTGCCGCCAATGCCGCCAAGAAACCGGTACAAAGGAATGTCCAAAGCCATGGCTGCCGCTCTGGCGCAGGCAATAGATACCGCCAAAATAGCGTTAGCTCCCAGCTTTGATTTATCTTTTGTGCCGTCTGCCCGGATCATTGCCTGATCAATGGCATAAATATCCTGAGCATCCATGTCCTTTAACGTCTCGTTAATGATCGTATTTATATTTTTAACGGCTTTTGTAACACCTTTGCCTTTGAACCGTTTTTTGTCATTATCCCGCAGTTCCAAAGCTTCAAACTCCCCTGTAGACGCTCCGCTGGGAGCCGTTCCCCGGCCAATGGTCCCGTCGCTGAGCCAGACCTCCGCTTCTACTGTAGGATTTCCTCTGGAATCTATGATTTCCCGGCCCAAAACTTTTTCAATTTGCAGATGTTTCATAATGATACTGCTCCTTTCCTGCTCATTTTGGTTAGTTATTACTAACTAAGTGGATATTAGCATCCTTCCACTATTTTGTCAATAAATCGCAAAAAAAATTCAGTACCTGATCCATTTTATCAGTAAAAAAGGTATCACAAGATCAAATTAAAATTTCACCTCATGATACCACTTCTGTCCGCTTAACGCCTTGACCGCCGTCGGTCATATTTTTCATTTTCATAAAATTTGCGCTTTGCTTCGTACATTTCCTGTTCCGCAGCTTTGATCAATACATCCATATGCTCTACGTGCTCCATCCATGCTATACCGGCAGAAATATGGATATCCTCTTTTTCCAGGGCATCCTCCATGGCTTTTATACGTACCATCAGCTCATCCTTTGGCACATCAGGGGCAAAAACGACAAACTCATCACCGCCGATACGATAGATTGCTTCCGCATCAAACCAGTGTTTCAGCTTTTCTGCCACAGAACGGATCATCTGGTCCCCTGCATCATGGCCGCAGGTGTTATTCAGCTCATGAAGTCCGTTCACATCCATATACACGCAGGCCAGGGACGTATGATAGCGCTTTATATAGCCGGGAAGATCTGTTTCATACCGGTTCCGGTTATTTAATCCGGAAAGCATATCCCGCTCGCCCCGCTCCTTCATGTCGTCAAAGGATTTGATATTGCGCAGAAGCATACTGAAGCTCACACTGACGCTTTTTAACAGTGCCTGGCTTATATGTCTGGCAGAAATATTGCAGGCGTATAAAATGCCGCACACACTGCCGTCCAGCCGTTCCAGCGGAACAGCCGCAAAATTTTTCACTTCCTCATTCCATCTGAGAAAGCTGCACAATTTGTCTTTCCGGCAGCTTTCAAAATAGGTGCTGCCCTTTTGAAAATAATCCATCAAGTGATGCATGCTTTCCCCATGGTCCTCCGGCTTTTTTTCGCCGTTTTTGCTCCATGAAAAAAATGCATCGCCGTATCTTGGCTTTTGAAACCACAGCCCGGTCTCCCGGGCCATGGACGTATGGGCCAGTCTTTCAAGAGCCGCAGTAATATTTTCCTGTTTTTCATGAGCATTAAAAAGCAGCTTTTCAATTTCATAAATATTATGAAGCATATCCAGCTGACGCTGTTTCTTACCGGTCTCGTAAACCACATAGCCAATCATCCCGGCAAAATAAACGACAAAACAGCCAAGCTCAAAGATAAGGAAAATATTCATAATGCCTCGCATCCGATTGGCGTCGGCAAATACAGCATCTTCCGGTACTGACAGGGCCACCCGCCAGTCATTGACAGCCACCGGCTGATAATTAAAATATAAATATTCTCCTGTAGTCTGGGATACAAAGGCAACAAAGCCCCTTGTTCCATTGATCAGCCCCTCCCTGAGCTGATCCGGGGTATAACCTTCTGCCATCTGACGTTCTCCCAGATCCCACACATTTCCCGGGCTTTCATGCCATGTATCTACAATAAAATTTCCGGTTTTTCCTTCAATAATATACATGGCGGCTTCATCTCCATAGGCCTGTGCCTGCAGCTTTTGAGGCAGCCGGCTTAACTCGATCACACCGCACAGCATGGCCATAACCGCGTCGTCTTTATACACCGGCACATAGTGGCGCAAAATATAACCTCCCTCACGGAGAAAATCTTTCTCACGCCTGCCCATATGGATACCCTGGACCATTTCTTCTTCAAAAGAAAGGTATCCGGATACGTCCACCGTCTCTCCCCCATCTGTCAGCAGTATATTCCCCGGCAGCAAAAGCTCCAGTCTGGAAATAAGCCCCATAGACGTATAGGACTCCAGCATATTCCACAAATGGGGGGATGACAGATCGTCGTACCCGGCAATTAAAAATGCGATCAGTTCCAGCTGATCCTGGTCTCTTTCTACAGTTTCTTCTATATTGTCCGCCAGATTTTGCGTTTCCTCCTGCAGTGACTGAAAGCTTTTTCCTTCCTCCATCTTGTCAACCTGGCGGGCAGCAATAAAAGAGCCGCCAATCATAAGGAATACCAGCACCAGCATGATCCCCATAGACCGATGCCAATGAATGGCCTGAAATCTTTTCATCTCATTTCCTCCAACTCCCGGCGGCTCCTTTTACACGCTCAGCCAGTCCTATCTGCCGCTGTCAAAAAATGCGGCCTTCAGTGCCATTTTCACCTGACCCCAGTGTACGGATATTAAAGAATGTCGATATATTCACCGGCCAATGCCTTATTCATACTGCGGACAGCGCAGAACTTTCCGCACATACTGCAAGTATCGCTGTGATCATCCTCCGGGCTGCGGCTGTCGCGGATCGCCTTTGCGGTTTCCGGATCCAAAGCGCAGGCAAACTGTGCATCCCAGTCCAGATTTCTTCTGGCATCTGCCATTTTGTCATCAATATCTCTTGCTCCCGGAATGCCCTTGGCAATATCCGCTGCATGGGCAGCAATCTTGGACGCAATGATCCCCTGTTTTACATCTTCTACATTAGGCAGAGCCAAATGTTCTGCCGGTGTTACATAGCATAAAAATGCTGCGCCGCTCATGGCCGCCACAGCGCCGCCGATAGCTGCTGTAATATGGTCGTAGCCCGGAGCGATATCGGTAACTAACGGCCCAAGGACATAAAAAGGCGCACCCATGCAAATGCTCTTTTGTACTTCCATGTTGGCAGCAACCTGGTCTAAAGGCACATGTCCCGGACCTTCCACCATCACCTGAACGTTATGATCCCAGGCGCGCTTTGTCAGCTCGCCGAGACGGACAAGCTCCTCGATCTGGCACACATCTGTTGCGTCTGCCAGACAGCCGGGACGGCAGGCGTCTCCCAGGGAAATAGTAACATCGTGTTCTTCACAAATATCCAGGATCTCGTCAAAATATTCGTAAAACGGATTTTCCTCTCCGGTCATGCTCATCCATGCAAATACAAGGCTACCTCCACGGCTGACAATATTCATCTTACGTTTATGCTTTTTGATCTGCTCAATCGTTTTTCTTGTGATCCCGCAGTGAAGGGTTACAAAATCCACGCCGTCTTCAGCATGAAGGCGCACCACATCAATGAAATCCTTTGCGGTCAGTGTTGCCAGGTCTCTCTGATAATGGATCACACTGTCATAAACAGGTACAGTTCCGATCATAACCGGGCATTCGCTGGTCAGCTTCTGGCGGAACGGCTGTGTATTACCGTGGCTGGACAGATCCATGATGGCTTCTGCCCCAAGATTTACAGCGCTCATAACCTTCTGCATCTCAATGTCATAGTCCTTACAGTCTCTGGACACGCCAAGATTTACATTGATCTTTGTGCGCAGCATACTGCCGATACCTTCCGGATCAAGGCATGTATGCTTTTTATTGGCACAAATAGCCACCTTTCCTTCGGCTACGAGCTGCATCAGCTTTTCGACGGGCATCTTCTCCTTTTTCGCTACAATTTCCATTTGCGGTGTTACAATACCCTTGCGGGCCGCATCCATTTGAGTTGTATAATTGCTCATTTTATCCTCCTTTATGTGTCTCAACAATGAAAGCCTGGCCGTTTTCCGGCCGGGACAGCTCGGCTCTAGCAAGCTTGATCTGCGGCTGGGAAGGGATGGCAGCATGGCTCAATGCAAAACAAAATAGAGTTCCGCAGGGGAACTCTATGTGCTGGTGTGATCATCCCTACGTTGGCATTATCCAAATCAGGTTATGGGTCGAAGCTGTTTTGCTTCCTCTCAGCCGGCCGGACCAGCTCCCCGTTTTTATTCATTTATATTCCCATTATACAGGCTGTCTGTGATTTTTTCAACCTATTTTGTAACGAGGGAGATTGCAGGATAACATTACACGGCACGCTTCGGCTGGAAACTGCATTTTGCGTGATTTGGCCGTAGAATTTTCCCACTCTACTCATTAATCGCCTGAAGAAATGCTTCCCCGTACTTTTTAAATTTCATTTCGCCCACACCGGAAACCTGGAGCATTTCTGATTTGCTGGCCGGCCTGATCAGGCACATATGTACCAGTGTTTTATCTGAAAATACAATGTATGGCGGGATTTTTTCTTTTCGGGCAAGCTCCATGCGAAGGGCGCGGAGCTTTTCAAATAAGCCTTCATCCACCGGACCGTCCATGGTCTTTGCAGAGCTTTTCCCGGCCTTGCTCTCCACAGAAGCCTTTGGCCGTTCCTTCGCCGCCTTCATAAGCACCGGCACAGAGCCATCCAAAACATCCCGTGCCTTTTGTGTCAGACCGAGTACCGGATAGGCATCCTCCGTCAAAATGAGAAAACCGCTGAGCACCAGGTGGTTCAGGATCTGCCGCAGCTGATAAACAGGGATCTCCTTACAGGAGCCATAGTAGGGGTTCTCATCCATACGGCACCGGGTAATCTTTGCGTTTTTGCTTCCCCGCACCGTATCAACGATCATGGTCATCCCGTAGGCTCTGGCGCTTTCCATGATACAGCCCAGCAGGCACCGGGCGGTCTGGGTCACATCCTTTTCCTCAAACTGAGTCAGGCAGTTGGAACAGTTGCCGCAATAATTGGCCCCGTATTCCCCAAAATATCTCAGGATATACTCCCTGAGGCATTCATTGGTCATACAGTAAAACGTCATCTTTTTCAGCCGTTCCCGCTCACGCTCGCGGATCAGCTCCCGCGTCGTCTCATCCATATCCTCTGTACCGTTCATCTGATCGATCAAAAACTGGTTGGTGACCACATCCTGTCCGGAATAATATAAAATACACTCTGAGGGCAGGCCATCTCTCCCTGCACGGCCTGCTTCCTGATAATAGCTTTCAATGTTCTTCGGCATATTATAATGGATCACATAGCGCACATCCGACTTATCAATGCCCATACCAAAGGCATTGGTAGCCACCATAATACGGCAGCGGTCATAAATAAAATCATCCTGGTTCTTCTTACGTTCCTCATCCGATAAACCGGCATGATACCTGGTGGCTGAAAAACCCTCGCGGATCAGCTGTGAACATACATCCTCCACCGTCTTCCGGGTAATACAGTAAATGATCCCGCAGTCCTGGCGCCGCGCAGAAACATAGGCCATGACCGCCCGCATCTTGTCTTTCGGACGCTCCACCTCAAACCGGAGATTTTTCCGGTCAAACCCTGTGGTCAGCATTGCCGGATCTTCCAGCTCCAAAAGGGTCAGAATATCCTCCCGCACCTCCTTCGTGGCTGTGGCGGTAAATGCCCCCACTACCGGACGTGGAGAAAGCCTGCGGATAAAATCGGAAATACGGACATAGCTTGGCCTGAAATCCTGTCCCCACTGAGAAATACAGTGGGCCTCATCCACGCTGACCATGGAGATTTGAATCCGGCTTACCGCCTGCAAAAAACGGTCCGTCATCAGCCGCTCCGGAGCCACATAGACGATCTTATAAACGCCGCGGATCATATTTTCCAGCGCCTTTGCATACTGCCCCGGCGTTAAGGAGCTGTTCAGATATGCCGCATGGATCCCTGCCTGGTTTAAGGCTGAAACCTGGTCTTTCATCAGGGAAATCAGGGGCGATACTACCAGAGTGATCCCCGGCAGCATCAGCGCCGGAATCTGGTAGCACAAAGACTTCCCTGCGCCGGTAGGCATGATTCCAAGCACATCCCTGCCGGACAGAAGGGCATCCGTAAGGACCTCCTGTCCGTCTCTAAATGTATCGTAACCGAAATACGTTTTCAGCACATCATATTTTGTCATTTCAGCCACGGATCATACCTCCTTTTCCAGATACATTTTTTCAAAATCTGCCGCGCTTATGGGGCGGCTGTAATAATAGCCCTGGCCCCAGGCAGCACCGATGCGGGAAATAAAGGATTCATTATCTCCGCTTTCCACGCCTTCTACAACAGTATCAATGTGCAGTTCTTCCGCCAGACGTATAATATTTTTCATAAGCACCTTCAGCTTTTCATTTTCCATATACAGATCTCCTGCCAGAAATCCCCGGTCCAGCTTAACCTCGTCGATTTCCAGACGTGCCAGCAGGTTCAGGGACGAATATCCGCTGCCAAAATCATCCAGGGAGATCTTAAATCCCTTTTCATGAAGAACAGAAATATTTTTATTTAATTCTTCAATGCTTTCCGCAGCCAGCCCCTCCAGAATCTCCATAACGATCAGAGTTCTTGGAATCTGGTATTGATCCGTGATCTGGCACAGCTTTTGTACATAATCTGACCGGTAAAACAGCAGCTTTGACTGATTAACAGATACGGTCATTGGCTCATAACCGGCATCCATCCACTGGCGCAGCTGGCGGCAGACCAGCTCCACCATATACAGATCCAGTTCCGCGCAAAAACCATTTTTTTCAAATATCGGGATAAACTGATCCGGATAGATCATCGTCCCGTCATTGCGGATCCAGCGGACCAATGCCTCCGCCGCCTGGATCTTTCCTGTGTTCAGATTCTTTTTCGGCTGCAGGTACAGCTTAAACTCACCTTCAGACAAAGCTCTTTTCATATCACTTTCAATCTGATTCTGGAGATTTTCCGCCTGGTAAATGGACTCGTCATAAAAGACCACCGTATTGTCCTGCCCCATGCGGGCATGTTTTAAGGCAAACTCTCCCCGGTGGATCAGCGTTTCCGCCGCCTTTCCTGCCGAAACATCATCCGCATTTTTAGGAAGGGTTACCGGGTTCACGGCAATCCCCCCATATAAGGTAATGGGATAGGTCCTGTTCATATTTTCGGAAAGGGTTCCCACCTGATCCATAATGGCCATGACCCGCTCTCTGGCCTGGACCTGGTCATCTGTATTTAACAGAATATAAAATTCATCCGCCATATAGCGGCAATACCGCTCACTTTCATGGATATTCTGCTTTAAAATCCGTGCGATTGCTTTTAAAATACCGTTAGCCTGTTCCCTGCCGAAAATCTCATTCATATAGCGAAAATGGCGTATATTTATAATCGCAATACTATACACACTGTCATTTTTTAAAAGTTCCTGAATCTCCTGACGAAGCCTTGGGAGATTATAAGAACCGGTCAGCGGGTCGTAATAGGCCAGCCCGATCAACTGTCGGTTATTCTTTCTTAAGTACCGCGCTCCATATAAAATGGAGAAGATACTTAGGGCCAAAATAATGAAAAATGTCACAATAACAATAAGGAATCGGAAATACACCGGACTTCGGATCTCACTGGTCTTATCGGTACATACCAGATACCAGCCGTTCCGGTTTAAAGGCTCAAAATACAAAGGATAGTTCTTTCCGCCATTTTCAAATTCTGTGGTATAGGGCTCCCCGGCTGCCATTTTCTCCCGAATCACAGCCTTTTCCTTTTCTGAAAGAACCTGGGTATTAAAAATATTTCCCATTGATGCCTTAATAAAACTGTCGCTGGACCAGGTAACATATTCACCGTTTTGATTGACCCAGTCCACATCCATAGAAATCTGAGACAGTGTCGTCCGGTTCAGCAGTTCTTCAAAAGCATCCAGGTTTTTAACTCCAAGAAGACTGCCCATAATAGTGTCGTTGTCATAAACCGGGACAGCATAAGCGATCACCCATTGCTGAAGGATCTCATCCATATACATATACGAGGTGACGGACTCCCCTTCCCATGCTTTCCGGATAATTGTCTGCACCTGTTCATTCTGTTCCGATAGGCTAAGCGCATCCCCCATGTTTTTGGATAAACTGATCCTTAACTCATCACTGTCCTTTTCGCAGTAGCCCAACCGTAAAAACATAGTCTGTCTGCTGTTTTTCGTAATTCCCTCATCCATATTTTCCAATGTGAGAATGCGGCTGTCCGATATAAAGCCGGCTAATGTTTCCAGGGCTCCCATATCCGAATCAAACTGACGCTCAATATTGATCTTGTACTCATTAATAAATGCCTGCATCTGCGCCTGATAAGATGTCCGCTCTGCTGTTGTCATGTAATAAATGACAATACATGAACAGGCCAGTAAAAGCAGGCTTACAGCCGCCGTTAATATGGTAATCTTTACAATCCGTTTTTGAAGCTTTTTCTCATTCACCCGGTCATTTCACTCCGTTTCTTATGTTGGGCCATCCATCTGCTCCGGGACCGTCTATACTTCTACGCCGTTTTTCCCACAAAGATCACTGAGACAGCATTGTTCACAAAAAGGTTTCGTGCGGGCTGTACACACATCCCGCCCATGGTACACCAGACGATGGCAGAAATCACTGCCTTCCTCCGGCGGAATGATCTTCCAGAGAGCCATTTCCACCTTTTTAGGTTCTTTGATCCCATCTACAAGGCCAATACGGTTCACCAGCCGAATACAATGGGTATCCGTCACAATGGCCGGCTTGCCAAACACATCGCCCATGATTAGATTGGCGCTTTTCCGCCCCACACCGGGAAGCTTCAGCAATTTGTCAAAATCATCCGGCACATGGCCGCCGTACTCATCTCTGAGAATTTTCATGCAGGCGCTTATATCCCTCGCCTTACTCTTTCCCAGTCCGCAGGGGCGGACGATTTCTTCAATGCCCTCCACCGGAGCGTCTGCCAGGGCATTCACATCCGGATACCTTTCGTACAGCTTTTCTACCACAACATTTACCCGGGCATCCGTACACTGAGCCGCCAGGCGCACACTGACCAGCAGCTTCCACGCTTCATTATAATCCAATGTACATCCGGCGTCCGGATACTCATTTTTTAGCCGATGAATCACTTCCAGTGCCAGCTTTTGTTTTTCCTTTTGGGTCATTTTCTCTTTTGCCATGCAAATATTCCTTTCATTTTCTCAATATTGCCATGGCTTCATTGTACCAAGCTGCTAGCGCAGCGGCTAGCCCCATTTTCATGTTTCCGCTATTTTTTTCAAAAATATCAAAAAAAAGTAGCAGTTTTAGAATATATAGTGTATTGTTGAATTACCCCTAACCCACAATCA
>DVIT01000004.1 GCA_018711005.1 Candidatus Scybalocola faecigallinarum
GTGATCCGGGCTACGGAGGATGAGGCTTATTTTAAGGAGCTTTGCCGGGAGTTTGGTCTGGAAGATAAATAATATTTAAAATCAAGTATCTTGTAAACAGAGGAATCCTGTTTACAAAAGATAAAGGATGCTGATGGCATAGCGGGAAGGTGTGTAAAGGAATTTACAGCCTTCCCTGCTTTTTTCATGGGTAAAATAAAGAACACTCGTTTATTTTCAGAAAATGTAAATGGACGAATTACCAGGTATTCTCTTTTGTATAATGTTTACGATATTGTCCGGGGGTAATGCCAAAGTGTTTTTTAAATATACTGATAAAGTAACTTTGTGTGGAAAAATGCAGATATTGGCTGATTTCCGTTAATGTGAAGTTAGAATAAATCAGCAGGTTTCTGGCAGCTTTTACCCGCTCTTTTTGAATGTAGTCTACAAAAGACATTCCGGTTTCTTTTTTAAATATTCTGGACAAATGTCCGGCACTGATATCAATGGCTTCTGCTGCGGATTCCAGGGTGATTTTTTCATGAAGATGAATCGTTATATATTCAATGGCATTTGTAATTAGCACACAATACTGTTTGTTTCCTTCCTGAGAAACCGCATAGGTATAATCCCTGAAAGCCTGTTTATATAAAAGATTGATTTCTTCGACACTATGACAGTCTTCCGATTTTAAAATATAGCTGTCGCTCATAGCATAAGCCAGTTCTTCCTGAAGTCCGCCTTCAATAGAATAACGTGTAAATCCTGCTACAGATGCAATAAACATATTTTTCCAGTGGAGAAAATCATTTTTTGCTAATTTAACGCCAGTGCCATCCGGCGATGTTTTCAGTACTTGCTCAATCAAATCTGTTCGCCCTTCTTTGATCACTTTATGACGAATCATTTCATGAGTATAGGACATATGGTGCAGACATTGTTCCCGGCGATTAAATAAAATATTCTCTTTAAGATTACTGATATTTGTATGGTTTTCCATTTTAACTTAACAATCCTTTCCTGAGATTGGGGCGATCAATTATTTCTTGTGAACTTTGTTTTTAGAAAGTTAAACTTTAAGAAAAGTATATCATGATTTTAGTATAAATATCAAGATTTTGATATTTTTGAAGTAAATTATAAAGTAAACTGTTTAGTGAACAGCAACGTAAACGTTAGTGAATTGTTTAGAAATCATTATTTTAAAGTGGGAGGAGATCTGAAAATATGAAATGTAAAAAGATTATGACAAGTTTACTGGCAGCATCTATGACAGCTACTTTTGTTTTTTCCGGGTGCGGCGGGAACAGCAATAGTAATACCGGATCATCAGGAGATTCTGACAGCAGTACCGCTAATGGGGGCACCGTAGATGAGTATTCCACGGAGATTAATATGGATGAAGAACCTTATACAGTGGCTATTCAGGTGGTCACTCTTCCTGGGACAGAATATGCCGGTGAAGAAGATCGGGAAAATGCCATTAACGCTATCATCGAGCCTGCCATTAATTGTAAGATTGACATTCAGGAGGTTTGGATCAGTGAACTTGCCAATACTACAAGTATGGCCGTTGCTGGCAATGAAAAAATAGATCTGGTTCATGTAGGGACTGTTAATCCTTTGTCTGCTCTTGTAGGATCGGATATTCTCCTGGATATGAACGAAGGAAATCTGCTTCAAAACAGAGGACAGAAGCTGGTGGAACTGTTTGGGAACCGTTTGGGGTCTGGGAATGTCGGGGGCCGTCAGCTTGCCGTCCCGGCTCAGGTCTATAGCGCTAATGTAAACGGATTTGGATATAATAAAACCTGGGCGGATGCTCATAATATTGAAGTGCCTGAACAAATGACGATTGATGAATTTGATGAGCTTTTATATCAGGTTCATGAAGCGGATCCTGAGATTATGCCTACTTTCTCCGGATCAGGAACTCTTAACGGTCTGGCATTTCTTGTAGGTTATGAAGATTTTGGAACAGAGGCATCCTATGGAGCAATCCTGGATTCCTCAGAAGATACAACAATTGTTAATTTATATGACTCTCAATTGTTCAGAGATTATTGCCTTCGGGCTTACCGTTGGACAAGAGATGGCTTACAGCCAGGAGATCCTACGGATACTAATACAGCTCAGGATTATTTTTTTGCACAGTCGTTATTTTGTGTAATTGGAAGTGTAGGTCCTAAACAGCAAGTATCATTTGGATCTTCTGCGGCCAGTGCTGGATTTGAAACAGGATCATGTATATTTACTGAACCAAGAGACACAAATGCCACGGTGACAGAATATATGTGGGGAATTGCTGTAAACTGTGAGCGCCCGGATAAAGCCATGGATCTTTTGAATTTTATTTATACAGAGGGAAGTGTAGCAGATATTCTTCTTTATGGACTCGAAGGAGAAAATTATGAATTTCAAGAGGGCTCTGATGATGTTATTGTTGCCAACGGCACTTATGAACCGGGTTTCTTATTTATCGGAGACGAGTCACAAACATATATAAAAGCCCCTGCTGGCGAAGATTATATTGACCAGTTGAAGGACATTCAGGAAAATGCAATAGTTTCCCCAATTTGCGGATATGTGTTTGATGACAGCAATTTCCAGACGCAGTCATCAGTGATTTATTCTACAATACAGGAATATCTTCCAAGACTTCAAAATGGTATGTGTGAAAGTGAGGATGCTACGCTTGCATTGGTAGATGAATTTGTAGAACGGTTGGAAGCCGCAGGAATCAATGAAGTTATTGCTGCTAACCAAGAACAATTGGACGCCTATTTGACTGCGCAATAATTTAGATGGTGGCAGAGGAAAAATATCCTTTATCACGAACATTACATGGATAGGAGTAAAATCAAATGTCAGAGATGAAAGATTATTATACGATTAAAAAAATGAATGGATATTATCGAATCGGTTGTGCGGAAAAATCCTTTGGTTATTTAATTACTGGAAAGGATAAAGCGGCATTGATCGATACGGGGAGTGGTTTTGGGGATTTAAAATCTGCCATAAGACAGGTCACAGATTTGCCATTATATATTATTAATACGCATGGTCACGGGGATCATACCGGAGGTAATGCCCAATTTGACGAGAAAATATGGATTCATTCGTCAGATATGGATTTGTGCAGACAGCACTGCAGCTACGCAATGAGAAAAGAGAGTGTGGAAAGAGCCAAACACAGTAAAAATTATGAAACCGGAGAAGTGTGCAATATTCTTCCTGAAGACTTTGATGAAGAGGATTACTGCACCAGGGGTACAGGAAATCTGGTCCCTGTTAAGGAGGGAGACATCTTTGCCTTGGACGGAGCTACCCTGGAGATTATTTTCACACCCGGTCATACCCAAGGAGAAATATCTGTTTTATATAAAGAAAAAAATCTGATGTTTACAGGGGATACAACAGGATCTTTTGTATGGCTGTTTGATAAAGATAGCACAGATATTGTTACGTATATAAAAACACTGGAGAAAATGATTGAGTTAAATGCAAAAGAATATATTGGCGCCCATTCACCCCGGGTAATGTATTTGGATGACCTTCTATTGTATAAGCATGCTGCCGAGGAAGCGGATTATAGTAAAGGAGAGCCTTTTATCAGTTTTGCGGGAACTGAAACAAAACCAAGGGTTTGCGCTGTTGGCGGGTACACCTTAAAAGATATGTTTAAACCTGGATTTGCGGCAGTTGTTATAGGAGAAAATGATGAATAAATAACAAAAAACTAACAAAAAAGATTCAGTTACGGCCGGTCAGAACTTATATATCTGACCGGTCGTGCGTTTTTGTAAAAAGAATAATCTATCTCATCCCCCGATGAATAATAGTGGTGCTTTTCAAAGATTTGTGATAAAATTAAGCCATGCAGACCAGAAAGGAGCCTGGGAGGGGCAAGCTCGCTTGCCGTGAGCCGGATCCTCACTGGGATATACGGCGCAAGCCGCAGCGAAAACCTAAAAGGGGGAGGAAAGACCATATGGAAAGCAGATTACAAGACATTCGTTCAACAAGGAATCCTAAAGCCAGGATTAAGATCATGCAGGGGCATTTTGCAACGACAAACTCACATGTTAATGTATATATTGATATGTCTACAGTAAAGTGCCGTCATAATAATGCACGGGAAACAGCAAAGACACTGGCGGAGCGGTATGTGAATACGACGCCGATCGATACGATCATTTGTCTGGACGGAACAGAAGTGATCGCTGCGTTTATGGCAGAAATCCTTGCGGACAACAGTATGCTGTCCATTAATGCAGGGAAAAATATTTCTGTGGTGACACCAGAGTACGGTACCGGCGGGGTGATTATTTTCCGGGATAATAATCAGCGTATGGTAAAAAATATGCAGGTGCTTTTGCTTTGTGCCAGCACGACCACAGGAAAGACCATTGCCCAGGCAGTGGAGTGTATTAATTATTACGGCGGACAGGTATGCGGCATTGCTGCAATATTCAGTGCAGTTAAAGAAAGCCATGGCCTGGAAGTCAATGCTATATTTACCGGGGACGACCTCCCTGTAAAATATGAGGCCTATTCCCCTCTGGACTGCCCATACTGCAAGCAGAATGCACGTATTGAGGCTGTGGTTAACGGTTTTGGATATTCAAAGATCTGAGATCCTTTGTTTTTTCGGGCTGCGGGGGCAAAGGACATGGGTGGGCTTCCGCAGCTTTGTCTGATCTCGGTGGGAAAGACAGGATTTTCCAATGGTACAGACAGGAACAAAAATGACAGTTTTAGGAAAGGTATGAGACACCGTGGAGTATATCGTTGTAGATTTTGAATGGAATCAAAGTTCCTACGGAAAAGGCACAGGAAAGAAGAATCTTCCTTTTGAGATTATTGAGATCGGCGCAGTAAAGCTGGATGAGGACAGGCATATTATCGACACTTTTGAGGCAGTGATCCATCCAAAGGTTTATAAAAAATTACATCATATGACCCGTGAGCTGACCGGTATCACTCAGGAGGAGATCGACCACGGCGCCTTATTTACCCATACGATCGTGGATTTTATGCTTTGGTGCGGCGATGAGTTTATGTTTTGCACCTGGGGAAATATGGATCTGACAGAGCTGCAGCGGAATATGAAGTTTTACCGGCTGGATGATCTTTTGCCGGGACCTTTGAAATATTATAATGTGCAGAAGCTGTTCCGTATTTTAAAGGATCCCCAGGAACGCCAGTCCTGTGCCCTGGAGACAGCGGCTCATCTGCTGGGGATCCGGACAGACCAGGCCTTTCACCGGGCGATCAATGATGCTGCATATACGGCGCAGATTTTTGCGACCATGGATATGGATGCTGTGGAAAAGCTGTACTCTGTGGATTATTATCAAAATCCCCAGTCAAAAGCCCAGGAGATCCACCTGGTCTATGATACCCATTCCAAGTATATATCCCGGGAATTTTCCTCAAAAGAGGAGGCTTTAGCGGACCGGGAGGTAAGGACGACACGGTGTTATCTTTGCCAAAGAGCGGCAGTGAAAAAGATCCGCTGGTTTCTGGGAAGGAATAAAGCCTACTACTGTCTGGCGTACTGTAAAGAGCATGGACTGATCCGGGGAAAGATCCGTTTTAAAAAGACGGATGACGACCGGATCTATGTGGTTAAGACGATACGCCTGATCTCGCCGGAGCAGGCGGAAGAAATACGGGAGATGAAAAAAGAGGTCATACAAAAGAGACGCCAGAAGCGTCATAAAAGCTCGGAAAGCGTTGTTTAGAATGAGGGCGGTTGTGTGAAGAAATCTTTATTTATCCTGAATCCGGTTTCCGGACGCCAGAATTTCTGGAAAGATGTGGAAGCGGTGATCGGCTGTCTGGTGCTTAATGAAATCGTGGATCATGTGGACGTGATCTATACGGAGAAGAAGTACGATGCCAGAGAAGCTGCCCGAAAGCTGAAACGGGGCCAGTATGATGTGGTGGTAGCTGTTGGCGGTGACGGTACGGTGAGCGATGTTATTAACGGGATCATTAAGGGCAGGAGCCAGATTCCGGTGGCAGTGTTCCCGTGCGGCACAAGCAATGCCTTTGCCCAGGCGCTGGACCTTCCATCCCAGAAAGAGGAATTTTGCTGTATGCTGAGAGATTTCCGGATCATGGATATTGATGTTGGGAAGATCAACGGAGAGTATTTTATCAGCACCCTTGCCGGCGGCATGGGCGCTGATATTAGCGCAAAAGCAGCAGGAAGCACCAAGGCGATCTTTGGGAAAAAGGCTTATTTTTTTGAAGCGCTGCGCTCCTTTCCAAAGCAGTTTTTCCGGTCCATGAAGCTGTATTTTGATTCTGAAGAGTTTACGGCCAAATCAGATACAATGATGTTTTATATTAGCAATGCCGGAGGGATCGCCGGAAATAAAAGACTTTTTAAAAACAGCACTATGAATGACGGCGTATTAAATGTGGCAGTTTTTAAAAAAACATCACCGCTGAAATTTGCCGTGGATTTTTCACGTTTCCTTGGCGGCCGGAATATGGAATATTCAGGAAGCCGGTGTTTTTGTACAAAAAAGATCAAGATTAAAAGTCTGGACGGATCCGGTATCTATGTGACCTGCGACGGGGATATTTCCGGATGCCTTCCGGCGGAAGTAGAATGTGTGCCTAAAGCCGTGAAGATTGTTGTTCCCGGCGGACAGGCATAACTCACCATAAAATAACCCCATACACTGCAGCTGCTGCCGGAAGTGTATGGGGTGTTTCATTTAAGTATTCGTATTATTCTTTTCATCAATGAGCCTCTGCTGCTTCATCTTTTCGTAACGGCGGCGCCGGCGCCTGCGTTTCATGACCCTGGCCAGGTATACAATGAACAGGGAAAGAATAATGATTACAATAAAGATAATGATGGCAGCGATGATCAGCGGACGGTAATGATTCATACGTGAATATTCCATAAAAGCGGAGATGGATTTCTCGCTGATGGCTTTATCTAAAGCTTCCTGGGCGCTCCGGTTATATAAATATGTATCGTAGATCTCCATGGATGTGGCCAGATAAGGATAGTAGCCTTCCTGAGCAGACAGGGGTGTGATTTCCGGATGGGTCCAGTCGGTAAGGGCAAGCTTGGGATAATCCAGAAGCTCCTGGGCCTGTTGGTATTCATCAGTGAGGCGGTCATAATTTTCAAAACAGTAATCCAGCGCTACCTGGGTATCCTTGTAAACGTAATCATCGCCGCTGGGACAAGCCATGAGGACGCATACCAGATCCATATTCCCTCTTTTGGCGTAGGTAACCAGGGTATTTCCCGCTTTATCCGTATATCCGGTCTTGCCGCCATAGCAGCCTTCGTAAGGGTACTGGTTATTGACCATTTTGTGATGGTTATAAAGTAAAAAAGGTTCCGGTACCAACTCCGGTGTCCGGGTTTCTTCGGTCTGGTCATCGCCGCTTTGGGAAGCATCCTCCTGGGAATCGCTTTCGTCGTCCTCATCGGTTTCCGGGACCATGGCCTTATAATTAATATTTTCCACACTGTAGGTCACAGTGCCGGTGATCTTGCGAAATTCTTCATTTTTAATGGCTGCGCTGGCAATAAGGGCCATATCCTTGGCTGTTGTATAATGGTTATCATCGTGGAGTCCGCTGGCATTGGAAAAGTGGGTCATACGGCACCCAAGGCTTTGGGCATAATCATTCATTTCCTGAGCAAAGGCGCCCACAGAGCCGGAAACATATTCGGCAACACCATAGGCGGCTTCATTGGCCGACTGGAGCATAACGCCATAAAGGGCCTGTTCCATCGTCAGCTCATCGCCGGGCTCAAGCTCCATGTTGGAGCTTTCCCACCAGTTAATGCTGTATACCGCTTCTTCAGAAAAGGTTACATTATCTGTAAGTTCGGTGCGTTCCAGAGCCAAAAGGGTTGTCAGTATTTTTGTAATGCTGGCAGGATAGTGCCGGTCGGAACGGTTTTTGGAATAAAGGATCGCTCCGGTCTGTGTGTCCATGACAACACAGGAGGCGCTGTATAAAAGAATATCATCTGTGGTGACCTTATCGGTTTCCAAAAGGACCGGCAAAAGCTCCGTTTCTTCAGTGGCGGCTTCTCCTTCCTCTGTATCCCGGGACGATGGTTCATCCGCTTTGTCAGATGCCTGACTTTGTTCCTGCGTTTCCTGAGATACATTTTCAGAAGCGGCGGCAGGCAAGTGTATGCCTGTAACCGTTAAGCTCAGGGCAAGAAGTAAATATTTGATTCTTTTCATTTCATTTTACCGCAGACCATGTCTGCGCCTTCCTCCATTTTTTCTAACCATCATCTTATAAGAATTGGGAAAAAAAGTCAATTCTTCTGGCGCAGCAACCTTGACGGGAGAAGGATTTTTGGCTAAGATATACCAGATATAAGGCGAAAGATATAATGATGAACAGGAGGCATTTGAAAAAATATGCGGTTAAGAAATGTAAAAGGCTCCAGGGAAACCATTGCAGCCAATGATCTGGTAATCCAGGATGTGGCTGCCCATAAGGGACAGTGGTCAAAGCTGTTTGGCAACGACAATCCTATTTATATTGAAGTTGGCATGGGCAAAGGAAAGTTTATTGTGGAAATGGCCCGGCAGAACCCTCAGAATAATTATATTGGCATTGAAAAATATTCCAGCGTCCTTGTGCGGGCATTGGAAAAGATGGAAGATTTTGAAGGCAGCAACCTGATCTTTATCCGCATGGATGCAGAATATATTTGCGATGCCTTTGACAAGGACGAGGTATCCGGGATTTATTTGAATTTTTCCGATCCGTGGCCCAAAGACCGGCATGCCAAGCGGCGTCTTACATCCGTGCAGTTTTGGAACCGGTATGATCAGTTTTTAAAAGAGGATGGCCGTGTCATTTTTAAAACAGACAACCGGCCATTATTTGACTTTTCACTGGAGCAGGTGGAGGAAGCCGGATGGATCCTGGAAAATCATACTTATGATCTTCATCACAGTGAATATGTCCAGGGAAATATTATGACAGAATATGAGGAGCGGTTTACAGCCAAGGGTAATCCCATTTGCCGCCTGTGTGCTTACCGCCGGAAATAACAGGCGTCTTTATGAACCATTGGCCGAAAGAGGCATAGATTAAAGTATAAACATGTATAAAATATGGGAGTGAGACGGTGAGCCTGTCTAAGGATCTTTATAAAAAAATCACTCTGGCCATATATGATCATAAATGTATCATGCGTAAAGCAAATCAAATGTGGTGTTCCTTAAAAGAGGTGGAAAAGACGCTGGACCGTCTGGCCTGCGGCAAGTGCGGAAAGCATAAATAGGCGCTGCCATGGGAATAATCCTGGGCAGAGGGCCATAAAATGTACAAAGATCCCATTGGAGCGGTGGCCGGATGCTGGCAGAAATATCGGCATATATTTTGCCGTTAGTGATTATTTTTATTGTTGTTTACGGATGTGCGTCAAAGGTGAAGGTGTACGATACTTTTGTGGAAGGCGCCAAAGAAGGCCTTTTTATTGTGGCAGATATTTTGCCTACGCTGGCAGGTCTGATGCTGTCGGTGGGCATTTTGCGGGCATCCTCCGCCTTTGACCTGCTTGGCCGGCTGCTGAGTCCCATGCTGGAGAAGATCCATATGGCGGCAGAGGTCTTTACTCTGACTATTGTTAAAATGTTTTCTTCATCAGCATCAACAGGGCTGCTGCTGGATATTTATAAAACTTACGGCACGGATTCTTATAATGGTCTGGCGGCATCACTGATCCTGTCCAGCACGGAAACGATTTTTTATACCATGTCCGTGTATTTTATGGCTGCAAAGATCACAAAGACGCGATATACGCTTAAAGGAGCGCTGCTGGCGACGGCTGCCGGGACAGCCGCCAGCCTTATCCTGGCGGCTGTGATGGTGTGAGGACAGCCGGAAAGGATGCGCTGCACAATCATGTTCCGGTGTGAAAAGAGGTGGAAGGTTTTGAGTTTGTTTCATAAGAAAAAGAATGTTCCTGAAATTCCTTTTGACCCTGACCTGCAAAAGCCGGTTATTTTTTCCAGTATATGTACAGGAGAAAAACGGGCGGGATTTTTAAATAAGGCCAGCGGGAAGTTTCAGGAGGTGGTTTACATACGTTCTCCAAAAGATATGGAAAACTTTCTGGATATGTACGGTTTAAAAGAAGAAGATGTAGAGATCAAATATTAAAAAGTCCGGCAGGAACATATCAGTCCCCGGGATCAGGCCTGTTTGGGAGAAGCTTAAATCCATGAGCTTCCCCCAGGGCCATGGTCCCGGGGACTTTTTGATAAATCGTTACTTTTAATCATCCACATCAAAGTTTTCAATGACACTGGCCTTTCGTTCCGGCTTTGAATCGCCGTGCTTTACAAAGCACATGGTGACAAAGGCCAGGGCAGAAAAGACGACCGCATAGGGGAAAAGGATCCTGTAGGAAATATTCCCCAGCAAAAATCCGGAAAATACCGGGGTAAAGATCTGGGCGGCCATGGAAAAGGTGTAATAGATCCCTGTGTATTTTCCTACATCCCCGCCTTTGCACATTTCCACCACCATGGGCAGGGAATTGACGCTGATGGCGGCCCAGCCGATACCGATGCAGGCAAAGCCTACATTAATGACCGGATGATAGCTGGTGAAGAAAAAGGCTGCCAGATAGCATAAGGTCATAAGGATCACGCCGCCGCAGATGGTTTTCTTGCGGCCAATGCGGCTGGAGATTATGCCGATGGGGATATAGCTGATAATGGCTGCCACAGTGGCTACCATAAGGCAGTTGGCAAAGCCGCCGCCCTGAATACCCCAAACGGTCTGTGCATATCTGGAAAAAGCTGTCGTTACAGCATTATAAGCCGTAAACCACAGGAATATGGACACCAGGATAAAGATCAGGCTTTTCCGTACCTGGGGAGGCAAAGGGGCATCCTTGGCGGCTGTCTCCCGACGGCTGCTGTCCGTGCCGCGGATGTCTGTGCTGTCATTATCCTGAGGAAATTCCTTTTGCAGCTCATTGGCGATCTTATTTTCCCGGACTGTGGCAACGAGAAGAACCACCGCAAGCACCATAAGGGCGGCTACGGAAATAAACAAAGGAAGATAATCCGGACGGTCTTCATTTCCTACAAGGAGGGAAATCATGATCAGGGAATAAACGCCGCCGATGGCGCCCATTAGATTAATAACTGCGTTAGCCTTGCTGCGCAGGGGCTTTGGCGTCAGATCCGGCATAAGGGCCACAGCCGGGGAACGGTAAAAGGCCATGGACAGCAATGTCAGTCCAAGAGCGGCGGCAAAAAGCACCAGATTATCTGCATCATCAGCTGCCGGCAGCAGGATCATAAAGATCACCGCAGCAATCGTTCCCAGAATGATAAAGGGGGTACGCTTTCCAAGGGGACTTTTGCACCGGTCGGAAAGCACGCCGAAAACGGGCAGCAAAAATACAGCAAGGACGTTGTCCAGCGCCATAATGGCGCCGATGAGGGTTTCATTCAGGTGAAACGAATTTTGCAGGATTAAAGGAATAATGTTATCATACAGCTGCCAAAAGGCGCTGATGGATAAAAAGGCAAGGCCAATGAAAAAGGTGCGTCTGTAGTTTAGTTTCATAACAGTTTCCTCCGGATCTGTCCGGCAGTGCGGGCAGATATTTTGCATACACGGCGGTCATAGGTCAAAAGGCCGTTGGTTTCTTCTTCAATATCCGTAAGCTGGGTATAAATGGCCGCGCACAGGCCCTTTTGGATTAATGGTTCGAGATCCCGGAGCATAAGCCTGCGGAACGCCTTTTCATATTCCATATAGGAATGAAATGTGCGGTATCCGTAGGTGCTTGCAGCTGCGCTGTGCTTTCTCACCCGGTAAACATAGCCGCCGTACTCGGATAAGATATATGCCCGGGCGTCTTTAACAGGGGCCAGCTTATAAAAATAATTATGAACGCTTTTAAAATCCCCTGTGCCGTGGTCGAACCATCCGCTGGCAGAGTCGATGAGCCGGTATGGATCTGCAGTATGGATCAGTTCGGTGACAAGATCCGTGTCAAACTGCCCCCATCCTTCATTAAATGGCACCCATGTCATAATGGATGGAAAATTGCGCAAAAGGGCTACAGTATAGAGACATTCTCTTAAAAACTCATGGCGGCCCCGGGCGTCGGTACGTCCTGTGAGTACATATCCCAGCTTCCCGTCAGGGGCAAGGCCCGGACGCTTCCGCTCCAGAATAGGAAATCTTGCTTCCTCCGGCCGCCGTTCTTTTAATGTTGGTCCGGGGACGCACATAAGGGTGGGCAGATAGGTCAGCAGTGCCGGCGAATAAGTTCCCCCGCCATTGACCATATCCTGCCATACAATCATCCCCATTGTATCACAGTGGTAGTACCACCGGCGGCACTCGATCTTGGCATGTTTGCGGATCATATTAAAACCAAGCTGCCGGGCTTTGCGTATATCATAACGCAGAGCCTCATCCGAAGGCGCAGTATATAGGCCGTCCGGCCAATAGCCCTGATCCAGCACCCCGTTAAGGAAAATATTTTCATGGTTCAGACAGATTCTTGGAACACCCTGTTCATCTTTTTCAACAGAAAAGCAGCGCATGGCAAAATAGCACCGCACCGTATCATTTCCCGAAGTGATCTCTGCCGGGTAGAGATAGGGGGTCTTTGGCGTCCAGCTTTTAGGAAAAGGAATATCCAATGTAAATTTCCGCGAGCCAAATTCCCGGTCGATCACGGGAACCCCGCTGCCGGAGAAAAGATCCTTTCCCCCGTCATGGAGGATGACAGCGTCCCACACTTTAATGTGTACCCAGGGAGACTTGCTTCCATGCATTTCATGAATATGGACTGTGACCTGATGACGGTCATAATCTGTGAAAAAATCTACCCGGGTCATGTGATGCCTGGGAACAGTCTCCATCCATACCGGCTGCCAGATACCGCTTTGGGCGGTGTAGTACATGCCGGAAGGTTCAAGCTTTTGTTTGCCGCGGCTGTGATATGAGGTATCGGAAAAATCCTGAACCCGCACTGTCAGCCTGAGCCGGTTTCTTCCGGGACGCAGATAAGGGGTGAGATCGATCTGGAATGGCAGATAGCCGCCCACATGCTTCTGGACAAAATGTCCGTTAATATATACTGCGGCACACTGGTCTACAGCTTCAAAATGGAGCAGGCAGCAGGTCCCGGTTTTATAATCATTAATATCAATCATTCGCTCATACCACAAATATTCATCCGGTTTTAACTGGCGGCCAACGCCGGACAGCTGGCTTTCCGGAGAAAAAGGAACAAGGATAAGACCGTCAAAATCCCCGGGATATTTGCCGGACGAGGTGATTGCATAGCGCCAATAGCCATTAAGCATTTCGTACTGAGGACGCATCATCTGGGGCCTGGGGTATTCCTCAAGAACATGATCGGGATCAAGAGCTTCCCCCCATACTGTATCCAGGGAGGCAAGAAGCCGGCGTTTTTCTTTTTTTGGAAGGGCTTTGAGCATTTCTTTTATTTTCATAAGATATACCTCCGTAACCGTTGTCTGACATGCGGCATCATTTGATGTTTTGCGGGTCAAGGCGATATGCTTCTTTATGCAAGCATGAAAAGCATATCTATTTGACCCTGGTAGCATCGTTTTATATGTTTTATTATACCCGTTTTTTTATGGAATCTCAATTATAAACCACGCCGTTTTTGTATTTGATAATGTTGGCTTGGCGGTGGTCGGTATTTACACATTCACCGGAAGTATTGATCACATGCTGTATGCCCGTATGCCCGTTAAGAAACCGGGTAAAAGTATGATGCAAAACAACATTTTCACGATCAGGGACTTTAACGCCTAAGCCGCACATGACCGGAGCATCCCGATGATAGGAATAAACGCCCACGCCCCAGCTTTCAAAGTTTTGGACATGATCCGCCACTTTTAGGGATGCGTAGCCGTTTTGGGTCCCATGCTCGCTCATCCATTGGCTTTGATCGGGGACGTCATAGGGCAGTTCACTTTGGTACATGTAAATATGGCCGTCCTCCCCGTTCCACAAGGTCTGATATTTTAGAAAGTGCTCCACCATGAGGGCGTACATATAAACATGGCCGCCGTTGACGATCATCCCTGTGTCCGCAGTATTTTTATCCCAGCCGACCTGATCGTAATGATCCGCGCGCCAGATCCACAGATTATCGCCAATGACATGGGACGCGTTGATCTTGAGCGCGTTGACGGTCTTGGATGGGGCGCTGGATGGAAAGCCGCCGATACGGAAAAAAATATCCGATAAAACAGCCGGCTTTGCCAGGGGCTTAGATGAATCGCCGATGACCATAAGATCATCGGAAACCCTATGTCCGGCATCTGCTAAAAGTCCGGCAAGGATGATCCCTGCAGCATTATCTGTGACGATACATGGATTACCCTGAGCCGGGGTTAATGTGGCAAGGCCAAGCCCGAGAATGACCGTATCCGGGCATGTAACATGGAGGGGCTGATCTAAGGCATAGATTCCCGGGGTAAGAATAAGATGCAGGCCTTTGGCAAGGGCATTATTCATGGAAGCTGGCGTATCTTTTTCCGGCTGAGCCACATAGCAGTCTTTTAAGGGGATTTTTTTGCCTTCCGGCGTTTTGTCCCAGGAAATGCCGCGGCTGCGGACGCGCATTTTTGGGACAAAGATGCAAAAGCCTTCGTCCTTATCCCAGATTAAAAATGGTTTGTCCTGTATGTAAGGCACTGTGTCCAGGCAGGTGACCGGCACTTCCGGCCACTGCCCTTTAGGCGGATGTTTAAATTCCGTTCCCATAAATACCTGATTCCACCCATAGGTAGATATATGATCCAGGCAGCAGTTTCGCGTAAACCATTGCTGCTGAGAGCCGTGGTCTGTTATGCCGTTGACCCGGGAATCACATAAAAAGCCGCCGCTTGTATAACCGCCGTTTTGGTGGAGATAGAGATTTTTTTGTATGCTGACTCTGCGCATGGGAGATGCCTGGGAAACTGCCCAAAGGGTATCTTCCATGATCTCCACATTCTCCACACACCGCCAGAAATTTGCCAGCCCGTCATTAATACTTCCATCAGGCCGGTATTTGGGGACGCAGGTGATCTTTTTGAGTTTTGTATCTGTTGGCAAAAGTCCCAGTCCCCCAACTTGGGTAAAAAACCCTACATTAATGTTTACATAGTCATAGGTTCCGGGCATAAAAAATATGCTGAAGCGATTTTTTGAAAAATGATCTGCTTTTTGCTCTTTGCAAAGCTCATAAAGCACCTCCTGAACAAGTCTGGGATCATCTTCCGGCCCTATAATAAATACATTTTCTCCAAAGACTTCATTATGAAACATATTTTTCCAATTCATAGCGCTTCTCCTTTTTGCTTTTTGCCGGCCGCAAAGCCGTACTTTTCACACAGGCATGAACAGCATAGCTTTTGGGCCGCAACATTATAGGATGATTTTACCACAGGAGGAGAAAATTTACTACACACAGCAGAGGAAAATACCAACCGGGAGTTGTTGGCAGTCAGGCTGTGTGTTAAAATAAAAGCAAAAAAATTAGGGGGCAGATCTATGTATTGCATTTATTGCGGCCACAAAAATGAAGATGGCGCTTCATTTTGTACAAAATGCGGAAAGCCGATCGAATCTTTTGAAGAAGAACCGGCTCCTGTGCCGGATATTTTTCAGGTACCTACCGGCCCTCAGCAGCCGCCCCAGGATCCTAAAAAGAAGAAAACAGGACTTCTTGTAGGACTGATCGTAGGGGCAGGCGTTTTTATTATTGCAGTTATTGTGGCCTGTGTGATCGTTTTCGGGGGAAGAGAGCATCGGGCTTATGAGGAGCAGATGGAGATCGGAGAGGCGTATTTTCAGGAAGAGGATTATAACCAGGCCAGGGCGGTCATTGATTACGGAAAGACGGTTGTAAGCGATTCCAAAGCGCTTAAGGAAAAAGAACAGGAGATAAAGGATGACCTGGCCAATGGCAATCCGGGAACCGATGCAGGGATGCCGGAGCGCTCTGATGGGAATAGCGGCGATGGAAACACCGGGGAGGAAACCTTGGAATCCCGGGAAGAGATACAGGCAGAGGAAACTCAGGAACAAACCCAGGAACAAACTCTTCCTTTAGAAGATCCGGATATGGCAGATGGGAATGTGCCGGAAGAAACGCCGGACAATCCATGGGTTACTACGTACAATGATTTGTATTTTGCCAATGGGAATTTTATCGTGGTGGATCTGGATAGTATTGATATTTATGATGAAACACTGGCTCCGGTTTTTCACTATGACAGCGAGGAATCCTGGTATTTTAGCATGGCAGTAACCGATGGGACAACTTTGTATGCAGCGGCCAATACCACCTCTGAGGATGGAATGACCGGATCATCGGTGATCTACCGGTTGGATATCCCTTCCGGAAGTATGGAGCCGCTGTACCGTAACGATGTGCGCAATATTTATCTGGGCGGCTGTACGGGCGAGAGGCTGTACTATTATTCAAGTACAGCTCAAGACTGGATGAATCCCGGGATTTACTATTTTGATCTGGCGCAGCCTTCAGAACATGCCCTTGAAATTCATCAAAGCTATGTGGAATACGTGGGGGCGGATTTTTTTGTGACCACAGGCCAGAGAAGCGATGTGTCCCCTGTGCCGATCTGTGTGTATGATCTGGAGGGAAATGTGGTGATCCAGCTGGCAGAGCGTGGAATGTCCTTTGAAGTCCATGGCCGGAAAATTTATTATAGCGAGGTCACTGACCCGGAAAGCTACTATCCCTGTGTTATTAAAGTTTATGATATAGATACGGGGGAGACTCAGACATTGACGTCAGACCTTTATCTTTTGGATTTTGATGTGTGTCAGGATGGCAGCGGCCTGTGGGCGCAGGCGGATTTAGATCCCCAGACGGATGGCTTTGCGCCGGACACTTTAGTGAAGGTGGACTTTGAAAGTGGAGAAATGGAGGAGGTTTACAGCGATCCGGGAAATGTCTTTACGTATAAAGAGGTTTATGGGCATATGTATATTTTTTCCGGACAGGAGATGTTGATTTATGAACCGGAATATCATGAAACCTATTCAGTGTATACTTTAGGGGCAGATGAATCTTTCCGGGGATTTTTACAGGCCGATGGGGCTTTCTATTTATGTTATGTAAATCGTG
The DNA here is from genome assembly GCA_018711005.1 of Candidatus Scybalocola faecigallinarum. Lineage (GTDB taxonomy): Bacteria > Bacillota > Clostridia > Lachnospirales > Lachnospiraceae > Catenibacillus > Catenibacillus faecigallinarum. The sequence continues at coordinate 17,156 of DVIT01000004.1, forward strand.
CTCAGGAGAATGTTGTCATATTGTTGCAATAAGACTATTGACCTTTTTGTATTTTTTGTTTATGATAAGGGTAATTAGTTTAATGAATAAACTTAATCATCTACAGGGCTTATTTTACGAAAGGGGAGTGTTTACAAATGGGAAATCCCATGGAAGTTAAGCCGATCACAGACGCTTCTTTTAAAAAGTACGGGCGTCTTGTGAAAGGCCTGAATGTGGACGGGCTGCTGGAGAAGATGAAGGATACGCCGCTGCCACAGGATTCTACGGTCTATGTGGCAGGAGATGAGAATTTAGAATCTGATCCTGCGTATGCAGCCGTTTCTTACAGCTTATTTGGCGGTATGCCGGTGCAGATTGGCTATTGCAATGGAAATAACCGCAAGCTGAACGCTGTGGAATATCACCGCAATTGCGAAATTAATATTCCGGTGACAGACGCAGTTTTTATCGTGGGGATGCAGCAGGATATTGAGGATGATTTTACTTATGATACGTCCAAAATGGAAGCCTTTTATGCCCCGGCAGGAAGCGTCATTGAGCTTTATGCCACAACGCTCCATTATGCTCCGTGCAATGGGAAGGACGGAGGTTTTAAGGTGATCGTGGCGCTTCCCAAAGGCACCAACACAGATATAAAAGCCTGCGGACCGGCTGTGCCGGAGGATCGCCTTCTGTTTGCAAGAAATAAATGGCTGATCGCCCATCCGGAGGCTGGCCTGGACGCTGACGGCGCCTTTGTGGGTCTGAAAGGCGAAAATCTTACTGTGTAAAAAGATCCCAAAGGGGATTTTGTTTGGGCGAAAGACGCCCGGAAAAGGAGGATAAAAACATGATTAACATTCCTGAAATTAAAATGGGTATTGTGGCTGTAAGCCGGGACTGCTTCCCGATGACATTGTCTGAAAGCCGCAGAAAAGCTGTTGTAGCTTCATACAAAGCAAAATACGGCGAAATTTATGAATGTCCGGTAGTTGTAGAAAGCGAAGTCCATATGGAGCAGGCTTTAGCTGATGTTAATGCTGCCGGATGCAACGCCCTTGTGGTATATCTTGGAAACTTTGGCCCTGAAACAAGTGAAACCCTGCTGGCAAAATATTTTGACGGCCCGGTAATGTTTGCTGCAGCAGCAGAAGAAACCGGCTCAAACCTCATCGATGGCCGCGGCGACGCATACTGCGGTATGCTTAATGCCAGCTACAACCTGAAGCTGCGCAATATCCGCGCTTATATTCCCGAGTACCCGGTAGGAACTGCTGATGAAGTGGCAGATATGATCAATGATTTCATGCCGATTGCCCGCGCCATCGTAGGTCTGAACAATTTAAAGATCATCAGCTTTGGCCCCCGTCCTCAGGACTTTTTGGCATGCAATGCACCCATCAAACAGCTTTACAACCTGGGTGTTGAAATTGAAGAAAACTCCGAGCTGGATCTGTTTGAAGCTTACAACAATCATGCCGGCGACCCACGTATCCCGGATGTTGTTAAGAGCATGGAAGAAGAACTTGGCGCCGGCAATAAAAAACCGGAAGTCCTGCCTAAGCTGGCTCAGTATGAGCTGACACTGTTAGACTGGGTAGAGGCTCACAAAGGTTCCAGAAAATATGTGGCCATTGCCGGAAAATGCTGGCCTGCATTCCAGACACAGTTTGGTTTTGTACCATGCTATGTCAACAGCCGTCTTACAGACAGAGGCATCCCCGTATCCTGCGAGGTTGATATTTACGGCGCACTCAGCGAGTTTATCGGAACCGTTGTTTCCCAGGATACAGTAACCCTGCTGGATATTAACAATACCGTTCCTGCAGATATTTATAACGAAGATATTAAGGGCAAATATGACTATACCCAGAAGGATACATTCATGGGCTTCCACTGCGGAAATACAGCATCCAGCAAGCTGTCCTTCTGCGCTATGAACTATCAGAGAATTATGGCAAGAACACTGCCTGAGGAAGTTACCCAGGGTACGCTGGAAGGCGACATTATCCCGGGCAATATTACCTTCTTCCGTCTCCAGAGCACATCCGATGCAAAGCTTCGCGCTTATGTGGCTGAAGGCGAGGTTCTTCCGGTTGCTACACGTTCCTTTGGCGCTATCGGTATTTTCGCTATTGGAGAAATGGGAAGATTTTACCGCCATGTGCTTGTGGAGAAGAATTATCCCCATCATGGCGCTGTGGCTTTCGGTCACTATGGAAAAGCTTTATACGAGGTATTCAAATATGTCGGTGTAGAGCCTGAGGAGATCGACTACAATCATCCGAGAGTCCTGCCTTATAAGACAGAGAATCCATTTGCATAATGAAGCGCCATTCGTTTTGCTGGCTGAACGGCTGCTGATTTAAACGGATCAGGAAAAAATCAAGCTCCGGCCAAAACTTTTGGCCGGAGCTTCTTTAACATTGGGGGGATCAGCAGCATCCCGGATGGTTTTTAATATAATCATGAGCCGCATCGGCCATAGCTTTGGCATTTTCCGGCTTTGCGTTGGAAGGAATGTCACAGCCGGAGGCGGCAATATAGCCTAAAGGTCCAATATCATCGATCACATCCGTAACATATTTATAAACATCATCGTATGTACCGAAGGCCAGAAGCTGGGCAGGAACATCGCCAAGGATGCACATATGGTCGCCAAGGATCTTGCGGGCCCGGCGGATATCCGTAGTGCTGTCCAGAGCCATGATGCATTTTTTAGCCGGCATTTCCAGGAAGCGTTCAATAGCCAGATCCCAGCAGGAATCCAGATGGAAAATAGGGATCACATTGTTTTTCAGGCACAGATCGGCATATTGTTTAAAATAAGGCCATACAAAACGGTCCCAAAGGGCCGGAGAAAGCATCTGGGGTGATGTGCGCCATCCGCCGATCCAAACGCCAATGGGATGCAGGGCATCCATTTGAGCCTGATAGGTTTTCATGGTGTATTCCATGGTTTTTGCAAAAACCTCATCCATCATTTCCGGTTCTTCAAAAAGGTCATCGGCAAAGAAGTTTTCCAGGCCGCGGCCGCCGCAGAAAAATTCAAACGGAGTAATCATAAGGAAATCGCAGATGCATGGGATGCCGGCCTCATGGAAGCGCTTATAGGCCGCAGGATTTGCTGCAAAAAACGGCTCCAGCTTGGCATTGTTATCATCCAGCTTTTCCTTTTTAAACTTTTCAAAGAAATATTCAAAGCCCTTGTCCAGGATGATCTGGTAGTCCTCCTGTTTCATAAAGTCAGCCTGCTCAACGATCTGCCACATGTCATCGTCTCCCAGTTCGTTTCCGGGGGTGGCAATCTTGGACAGCCACTGGGCGGGCAGAAGGTACGGGGAAAAGATCACGTTTTGGGTAGCGTCGGCATCCATGTCCTGATGACATTTCAGATTCACTGTACATGCCGCGTCAAAGTCGGTAATATAGGTCTTTAAAGGCAGACCGCAGGCTTTGGCATAGTATGCATTAGCGCAGGGGGCTACGGGAACACGGTCTACGGGTTCAAAGGCGATGGCTTTTTTGATCCGTTCAAGATTTTCTTCATATTTGCTCATAAAGTTACCTCCTCCTGATTGAAAATGTTGATGTGCAAAAGACTTTTCCGGGGGGGCGCATTGGTATATACTTAAGTAAAACGGCCGTTCCGTACATGTAGTGGTACAAGGCTCTCCCACGGATATCTTATCTTTATTTTAACCGGAGAAAAATCTTTTTGCCAATGCAAAAAAGCAATGTATCCATGCATTTTAGTAATCTGACTTAAGGGCCGCAGCCGGCGGCTGAGCAGACAGGAGAAGATTGATGAATATTATACAAATGAAATATTTTATTACCGCTGCCAGGACATTAAGCTTTACAAAAGCCGCGCAGCAGCTTTATATTACCCAGCCGGCCTTAAGCCGCCAGATCCTGTCTATGGAAAAGGAGCTGAATCTGCAGCTTTTTATCCGGACCGGGCGGAACGTGCGCCTGACTCCGGCAGGGCGTATTTTATTTGAACGGTTCCAGACGATCTATGAGGATTATCAAAAGGCAGTGCTGACAGCCAAACAAAGCTTTAAAGGGCTTTCCGGAAAGATCAATATCGGGATACTGGACGGCGCCCGTGTGGGCGATCTGTTTCCCGGTACGCTGCGGCATTTTGCAGCAAATTATCCCAATGTGGAGATCAATCTGAGAAACTACAGTTTTAACGGTCTGACCCAGCGGCTGTATGATAACGAGCTGGATCTGATCATTACTTTAAAATTTGATGTGGCCTACCGTGAAAATATTGATTTTAAGGTCATTGAAAAAACAAGAGATCACATTGTGGTCCATAAAAATCATCCCCTGGCATCCAGAGACTACGTGACTTTAGGGGATTTTGAAAATGATATTTTTATCATGGTGTCTGAGGAGGATTCAGCCATGTCCCCCCGGCTTATTAAAGAAGCTTTAAGCCGGGCCGACGTCCATCCAAACATCCGCTATGCATCATCCATTCAGGAGGAAATGCTGTGGGTAGAAGCCGGAGTTGGGGTATGTATCCTGGATTCCCGCAATGCCATGCAGGATAATCCGTCTGTGCGCTTTTTAAACACGGACATTATCAGCGATCCCAGTTTAAGTCTGGCATGGCATAAGGATAATGACAATCCGCTGCGGGGGATTTTTACAGAAGTATTTATGGAAGATAAAAAAGGAGGAGAATAAAAATGAGCTTGTATATTGGTGTGGATCTTGGAACATCTGCTGTGAAGCTTTTGCTGATGGATGGTTCCGGAAAAATTGAAAAAATCGTATCAAAGGAATATCCCATTTCCTTCCCGCATCCCGGCTGGTCGGAGCAAAATCCCGGGGACTGGTGGGACGGTGTTGTGGATGGGATCCATGAACTGACACAGGACTGTGACAAGTCCCAGGTGGCAGGGATCAGCTTTGGCGGTCAGATGCACGGCCTTGTGATCCTGGACGAAAACGATCAGGTGATCCGCCCGGCAATCCTGTGGAACGACGGACGTACCACAAAGGAAGTGGACTATCTTAACAATGTGATCGGCAAGGATAAGCTGTCCCAATACACAGCCAACATTGCCTTTGCAGGCTTTACCGCGCCTAAGATCCTGTGGGTCCGGGAAAATGAGCCGGAAAACTTTGAACGGATCGCCAAGATCATGCTGCCCAAAGACTACATTGCCTATAAAATGACCGGCGTTCACTGCACAGATGTATCGGATGCTTCCGGTATGCTTCTTTTAGATGTAAAGAACCGCCAGTGGTCTGATGAAATGATCCAAATCTGCCATATCCGCAAGGATCAGCTGGCCCGCATTTTTGAAAGCTATGAGGTTGTAGGTACTCTGACGCCTCAGGCAGCTCAGATCCTTGGCCTGCCACAAAGCTGTAAGGTGGCCGCAGGCGCCGGGGATAATGCGGCGGCCGCTGTAGGCACCGGCACCGTGGGAGATGGTATGTGTAATATTTCCCTGGGAACCAGCGGAACGATTTTTATTTCCAGCGATAAGTTTGGTGTGGACGAAAATAATGCCCTCCATTCCTTCGGACATGCTGATGGCCATTATCATCTTATGGGCTGTATGCTCAGCGCGGCTTCCTGCAATAAGTGGTGGATGGATGACATTATTGGGACAAAGGATTACGGCAAAGAACAGGCTGACATTCATAAGCTTGGGGAAAATCATGTATTTTTCCTGCCTTATCTTATGGGCGAGCGTTCTCCCCATAACGATCCCAACGCCCGGGGAACATTCATTGGCCTGACCATGGATAATACCCGCAGCGACATGACCCAGGCTGTGCTGGAAGGGGTTGCCTTTGCCATGAGAGATTCTTTTGAAGTGGCCAAATCTCTGGGGCTGAACATTGAGCGGACAAAGATCTGCGGCGGCGGAGCAAAGAGCCCTCTGTGGTGCAAGATCATGGCCAATGTCCTTGGTATTAAGGTGGATCTTCTGGAATCCGAGGAAGGCCCGTCCATGGGCGGCGCCATGCTGGCGGCTGTGGCCTGCGGTGAATATCCGTCAGTGAAGGCGGCGGCAGATGCTATTGTCCGTGTGGTAGATACCATTGAACCGGAACCGGAGCTGGTAGAGAAATACGAAAAGAAATACCGCCAGTTTGCAAAAATCTACCCAACCGTGAAAGGTCTGTTCGCCCAGTGGGCGCAGGAGGCGTGAAATGATCCAGTATCGATGCCTGACCGGTGAAGAATTATGTCCCCGGCTGTTTAAGGATTTTAACCGCCGCCAGGAAGTAACAAAGTGCTGGCGCAGAGAGAAAGGTCAGTGGGTCATAAAGGATGATCCGTTTATTGATGACTGGTCAAAGGAGGACTATGTATTTCTGGTCTCCTGCCTGAAAAATACAGTGGCCACCGGAGGCTTTGTGTATGCCGGATTTAAGGATGGCCAGCTGAAAGGCTTTGTGTCTGTAGAATCGGAGATTTTCGGCAAGGATCAGGAATATATGGATCTGACCAGCATCCATGTGTCTGCGGAAATACGCCATGAAGGTATGGGAAAAGTGCTTTTTGAGGCTGCCAAACAATGGGCAAAGGCCCATGGAGCCAAAAAATTGTACATTTCATCCCATTCTGCAGTAGAAAGCCAGGCATTTTATAAAAGCATGGGCTGTGTGGAAGCCCGGGAATATGATCCGGGACATGTGGAAAAGGAACCCTTTGACTGCCAGTTAGAGTGTGTATTGTAATAGCAGGAAACAGTAAAGCAAAAGGAAATGTAAGGCTGCTATTCCCCGTGGGCAGTAACAATTTAAGGAGGACATTTTAATGGTGATTCAAAAAATACCTTTGGAAAATCTGCAAAACACGAGAGACCTTGGCGGTTTTATGACAAAAGACGGGCGGAAGGTAAAGCCTCACCGGCTGATCCGCAGCGGCGACCTTAAAGATGCCACAGAAAATGATAAAAAGCTGTTGGTGGATACCTATGGCCTGAATATGGTCATTGATTTCCGTACGGCTCAGGAATGTAAAGACTGTCCGGATCCACGGATCCCGGGAGTGGAGTACATATGGCATCCGATTTTTGAGGAGAAAGCGTCCGGGATCACCCGGGAAAAGACCGTGTCGGTATGGGGACAAGTCTTGTTTTATACGCCTTAGGTGTGGATAAAGATACGATTTTTCAAGACTATCTTATGACAAATGAATTTACGAAAGCCTCGGTCCAGGCAGAACTGGCAGCAGTGAAAGAGCCGGAGCTGGTTCCGAGCCTTGAGGAAGGCTTCGGCGTGACCCGCCAGAAGCGGGAGCGGCTGAGAGAGATGTATTTGGAAGGGTAAAGGGGTGTCGGGAAACAGACCACTCAAAGCAAAGGCCGGTGTGACGCATAGGAGGTCACACCGGCCTTTGCTGTCCGGCAGGATTAGAGGATGTATAAAAGGCTGATCCTGCCCCATCCTATTTATTTTTCTTTTCCTTATCTTTCGCCTGCTTCACAAGAATTTCGCCGCTGATGGTATTTAATGTCAGCTTGCTGTAGTCTGTCCCGGAAGCCGGCTGGAAATCATGGCTGTCCATGCGGATGCCGTCCCGGATGCGCACCCGGCCGCTGACGGAGGTGGCAAAGACGCAGAAGGGCTTCTGGCCTGGTGTCATCTTTATGGCAACATCGCCGCTGATGGTCTTAACCAGACCTTCCTTTCGCAGGACAAGGCGGTTGCAGCCCACATCACCGCTGATACTGTTGCAGACCAGCTTGTCAACGGATATATTTTTGCAGGAAACATCACCGCTGAGGGTTTTTATCTCACAGTGCTGGGTGGACAGATGATGCATACGGATGTCACCGCTTTTTGTATTAATAAATGTACCTTCGTTTTGTATTCCCTGAAGGCTGATATCTCCGGAAAGGGTGGTAAGGCTCAGCAGCTCACTTTGGATATTTTCTGCGGAAATGTCGCCGCTGATGGTTTCTATGCGGATATCCTCGATCCCTTCAGGAATGACCATGATCACAGTATCCACCGGACCGCCTATAAAGCTGTGGAGAATATCAAGGCCGAAAAAGGAACCGGAAGAACGGCATACCCGGCCTTCATAAGTGTCATCATGGCAGTTGTGTTCCAGATTGTCCATTTCATCTTCGTCTTCGGTATATACATAAAATTCCCCATCTGCAGAAGGGATCAGCCGTATATCTGCGCTGTCTGCATAGAAACGGACTTTTTTCAGAGCATGGCCAAAAGCCTGGGAGTCGCTATCGGGCTGTTTTTGATATTGATGGCCTTTGTATGCTCTTTTTGGAAATTTTGCAGATGGATTAACATCTTTATCCAGTTCGATCACCGGGCGGCCTACTTCATGAGTCCCGGAAGGAACATCCATCATTTCCCGGATTTCCCGGATCAGATCCTGCGGATCGCCCAGCTCCCGGCAAATATCTTCTTCACTTTGGCCCTGGGCTAAGGCGTCCTGAAAATGCTCCTCATAGTCATCCAGGATCTCCTGGATATAAGCCTGATCATACTGTTTCAGCCCCTGGCTGAGCTTGTTTAAATATTCATCTTTTTTCATATACATTTTCCTCTCTTATTGGTTCATGAGCCGCTCCATGGCCAGAACAAAATCTTTCCATTCCTGCCGGAGTGTTTGCTGGTATTCTTTCCCTTTGGCTGTGAGATGATAATACTTTCGTGCCGGTCCGCCTTCAGATTCTCTCAGATAGGTTTCCACATAAAGATCATCTTTTAATCGCTTTAAAATGGGATAAAGTGTCCCGGCGGCAATGTCCATCTCCCGGGAGATGACTTCGGTAAGTTCATAACCGTATTTATCCCCTTTGGTTAATTGGGAAAGCACGCAGATCTCCAAAGCGCCTTTTTTTAATTGGGTATTCAAATTTACACCTCCGTCACAAACAATATCTGTGTGGTGAGTACATAATAACACACACTATTCTATAATGCAATATAGTAAATGAAAAATATTACAGGAAGTGCAACGATCCGATACTATTTACAGGCAGCCGGAAAGATTTTCTGTTTTCGGTCGCTGCTGTGCATGGAAGATCAGTAATTAAGCGCCCATCAATCAGTACCGCTAAAATCAAACAAAATAAGACAAAATGAAACAAAAAACGCATTTCCTTTTTTAATATTACATGGTATAATTCATACATAAATAAACAGTCAATATGCGGAGTGACTGATGATATACAACCTGTTCTGGAAATAGAGATAAAGAGAGCGATAATGTTATGGTTTTTTCAAGTCTTATTTTTATTTTTGTTTTTCTTGTTTTGCAGCTGGTGATTTATATTTGGGTAGAACCTAAATATAAAAATCATGTTCTGCTTATCTTTTCCCTGGTATTTTATGCGTGGGGAGGGGTCCGGTATCTCATTCTCCTGGTTGGTGAAACCTGGGTCAGCTGGTACTGCGGAATACATATTCAGAAATCTAATGATGCCCGGATCCGGAAGTTTTACATGATCCTGGAATGCGTTGTTTTGCTGGGACTTTTGGGATTCTTTAAATATACCGTATTTTTTCTGGATAATCTCCAGGCGCTGACGGGCTTTCCTGAAGCCATCCCTAATATTGTCCTTCCCATCGGTATTTCTTTTTATACCTTTCAGCTTCTGTCGTATGTGGTGGATGTGTACAGAGCACAGATCCATGCCCAGCCTAAATACTGGAAGCTGCTTTTGTATTCCAGTCTGTTCCACCAGTGTATTGCCGGACCGATCGTCCGTTATGAAACTGTGGCTGAAGAAATCGATCATCGAAAAGTGGATCAGAACGATGTTTATGTGGGAATTCGCCGCTTTTGCATCGGTCTTGCCAAAAAGGCGATCCTGGCCAATTCCTGCGCCTCGGTAGCGGATACTCTGCTTGCCTCAGACGCCCTGGCCGTTCAGTCTACCTGCGGCCTTTGGCTGGGGATGATCTTTTACATGCTGCAGATTTATCTGGATTTTTCCGCATATTCAGATATGGCTATCGGCATGGGACGTATGGTCGGGTTTCATTACCTGGAAAACTTCAACTATCCGTATATGGCAAAGTCCGCACAGGATTTTTGGAGAAGATGGCATATTTCATTAAGTACCTTTTTCAGAGATTATGTATACATTCCCCTGGGCGGAAGCCGCTGTGATACACCAAAGCTTGTGAGAAATCTTTGTGTTGTCTGGTTCCTTACGGGTATGTGGCACGGGGCAAGCTGGAATTATATATTCTGGGGCATTTATTACTTAATCTTCCTTTTACTGGAACGTTTTGTCATAAAAAACAGAATCCCAAAAGGATGGGATCATGTGTATGCGCTTTTTGTGATATTTTTCGGCTGGGTGATCTTCCGCTTTGAAAACCTTGGAGAACTGGGAAGGGTTCTGCTGGGGCTGTTTGGTATTGGAACATCTGGTTTTATAGGCCTGGAAGCGTCCACTGTGTTTATGGAAAATATTTTCTTCCTTATTTTTGCTATCATTAGCGTAACCTCCCTTGGAAAGCATATACGAAAGTATATCTTTAATCTGGGAAAGACCTATCCGGCAGCATTTACATTTTTTAATATAACGGAACTGGTGATCCCGCCGCTGCTGCTGTTTTTGTCTGTGCTGTCCCTGATTGGAGCAAGCTATAATCCATTTTTATATTTTCAATTTTAGCAGAGTTACAGTTCAGCAAAGGGAAACTGCAGCAAAAATGGGAGGAAATACATAATGAAGAAAAAATATACCAAAAGACACAGACAAGAGATGATGAAGTTCCGAAAGATCAGTATCCGGATCTTTGCGGTGATGATGCTGGTCGGAGGTGTGACCGGAATGCTCTTTTTCTTCCGGCCGGATCGATCAAACGTTGAGATGAGGGAATTGACAAAGTTTCCCAAGCTGACATTAAGCTCTGTCCTTGACGGGTCTTTCTTTTCAGAGCTTTCCCTGTGGTATTCGGATACCTATCCCATGCGGGATGTGCTGATCGCTGCGGACCAGAAGCTAAAGACGGCCTACGGCGTTACCTCGTCTACAATGATGGTGGGCGGTCATAAGCAAGGGGATGAAATTCCTGTGAATGTGGCCCAAAATGATCAGGAATCAGAGACCGAACAGGATGGACAGAGTGAACAAAGTGATGAACCGGTCCAGACTCAGGACACGTTGGCTGACCAAACCCAGGGGGAGACAGAGACTGTCAGTGCTCCAAACAGCCGGGAGATGGAGGAAGAAATCCAAAACCAGATCCAGCAGGGATTGTATGTTAAAAATGGCGCCGCCTACAGTGTTTACTATTTCAGCCAAAGCGCTGCGGATACTTATACACAGGCATTAAATCATGCCGCAAAAGAGTTGGAGGGCCAGGCGGATGTGTACTCGATCCTTGTACCGAATAATTCCGGCGCCATGCTGCCGGAGGATGAACTCAACGGCCTCGGCGGATCGGATCAGGTTCAGGCGATTTCATATTATTACAGCCTTTATGATGGGGTTCGTCCGGTAACAACCATTGAAACTCTCAGGGAGCATAATGACGAGTATCTGTATTTTCGGACGGATCATCACTGGACCCAGCTTGGCGCCTATTATGTGTACCAAAATTTCTGCCAGGAAAAGGGCATAGAGCCGCATCAGCTTTCAGATTTTTCGACCATGACCTTTTCACCGTTTCTCGGAACCTTCTATACAAGTCTTAAAAACGGGGATATGGCGGCCAATCCGGATACTGTGGAGGCCTATGTTCCCATGGGGACAAATGATATGGTGTTCTGGGATACCGATGGCACAGAATATCAGTGGAAGGTTATTAATGATGTGAGTACATGGGGAGAAAATTCCGGATATTACTGTTATATCGGCGGCGATAAGCCTTTAAGTATTATTGAAAATCCCCAGATTACGGATGGTTCTTCATGTCTGGTTCTGAAAGAGTCTTACGGCAACTGCTTTGTGCCCTTCCTGGTGGACCATTACGAAACCGTTTATGTGATTGATTTTCGGTATGCTAATGTAAATGTGGTTGATTACGTGAAGGAAAATAACATTCAGGATCTTATTATTATGAATAACATTACCATCATTGCCAGCGATAAAGTTGCGGCGACGATTGCAGGTCTGCTGTCATAAATAAAATTCATTTTCCCGGTTATATCCTCCGGTACCGGTTAATGCAGGCAAAGATTTCCTGTCTGCGGGGCATGGCAAGTCCGGCGGGCAGGTAACTGCCTTCGCATACGGCGGCAAGTCCTTTTTCCCTCAGGAGTTTTTCCAATTCGTCCACGATGTTTGTGATGGTTTTTTTGCCGTTTGCCAAATGCTTGGAGGTATAGCTTAAAAGATAACCAAGGGTCATCAGCTGTTCGCTGTCGGTGAGCTGTTCCACATACCGAAGGTCAATGGTTTCTTTATTCACGGAAACACTGTCACGGCCATTCACTCGGATCTTTATCCGCTCATCCCGGCTGCCCAAAGGGATCCTGGGGCAGCGGTTAAAATCCGGCAAAGCGGCTTTTGGGACATTTTCTCCGGGTGCGGCTGCCATATTTTGAAAGTAAAGGCGGGATTTTTCTTTGGCAAGCCGGGTAATTTCTGCCGGAACATACCGATCCATCTGGATAATATGGTCGGCCTTTTCAAAAAATGCGCCGGAGCTTCCGGCCACAAGGATGGTGGAAATGTCCCAGTCCTCATAAAGCTGACGGATCCGGTGGATCAGTGGCGTGATAGGCTCGCAGGAGCGGGAGACAACGCTTTCCATAAGGGCGTCCCGCACCATGAAATTTGAGGCGCTGGTATCTTCATCGATCAGCAGGAGATGAGACCCGGACTCCATGGCCTCGATCACATTGGCCGCCTGAGAGGTGCTTCCGCTGGCATCTTCTGTATGAAAATGTTTTGTATCTTTTTTATTGGGCAGATCATTGATAAACATGGAAATGTCGGTCTGCCGCACACTGCGTCCGTCCTCTGCCCGGATCTTCATAGCGCTGCTGTCTGTGATCACATATTCACGGCCATCCCCGGCAATGTGATTGTAAACGCCCCGTTCCAGAGCTTCCAGCAGGGTGGATTTTCCATGGTACCCGCCGCCAACGATTAATGTAATGCCTTTGGGAATACCCATGCCGGTAAGCTTTCCTTTGTAAGGAAGATCCAGCGTCACGGCCATGGAATCGGGGGCCTTAAAGGGAACGGCCTGCTTCATTGGCTTTTGAGAAATGCCGGACTCTCTTGGAAGGATCGCGCCGTTGGCAATAAAGGCGCAAAGTCCAAGGGCCTGAAGCTGTTCCCGGATGGTTTGCTGATCCTGGGCAAGCTCCATGACGGCTTCCGTTTTTTTCGGATCCAGCGCCTTATAAAACAGTGTTTTTTGTACACATACCGGAAGAAAATCATAAAAGATCCGGATCAGTTCTTTGGAATTGATCGTACGGCCATTAGCAGGAAAGCCCACATCCAGACGCAGGATAATATCTCCGCTGGCCGGATCCATTTGGCAGGCAGACCGTTCAAGGATTTCCTGGCCGCAGCGGCTGACACCTATCAGGCCGCTTTTTCCTGAGCCTTTGGCTTTAAATGTAAAGCTTTCGGTCTGCCGGAAAAAGAGGCGGAGCAGGGCATCGCACAAAGCGGTCTTTTTCCATGGCCGGTCGTAGAGCCGGACAGGGAACCCGGCGTCCTTTCCGGATACATGGATACTGATTTTTGAAGGCGATGCAAAAGGATCGCCCTGGACATGGTCAATGGACATGCGGTATCCGCGAAACTGGTAAATGCCTTTTGTATCTTTATAAGCCGGGTATCCCCGGTGATCAATACGATTTAAAAGATCTTTAAGATCCTCAGCTGTTTTCATATAAAAACTCCTTTACTATAAGCTTATAACCAAGGCCGGCTGCAAAAGCCGGCCTGTGTAATCATGTGTTGATGGCAGCGCCGGTGTACACCAACGCTATTATTTTACATAAAAAAATTTTTAAATGCAATGCAGCTTAGGAAATAATGAATCAGGGTCTAAAGTCAATAGTTGTTAGAAAATGCATCCGTCATAATGCTTGAGCATGTTTTGATCCGGGCGTTCCAGAAGGCTGGTGCATACAAAGTCTTTGCCGGGCTCTACAAAGGGGAAAGTCTTGCGGGAAGCCCATGCAGGCACTGTCCAGGCGGGAGGATTTTTAATAAATGCGTTGGTCCATGCGGAATTGTTTTCAAACCACATTTCACATACCCGGTCCCAGCGGTGGAAGAAAATATTATCTTCGGCAACGTCTACAAATTCCGGGCCGTCGCCGCTTTCAGGCAGAGGGATAGGCGGATACTGCTTGTCGTAGGCCTTATGGGAGAAAAAGCGCAGCAGGCCGGGAAGCCGGCATGCTTCAGGGGCAAAGGTTTCAAGGAACCATTTTTCGCCTTCCTCACGGGACACGCCTTTAGGATAGGACATCATGTAGACAAAGCGGATAAATGTTTTTCCGGCATGGTTCATTTCCTGGCCAAAGAAATCTTCGGTAGGCTCGGCGGGAACGTTGGCAATGGCCACTGTCATGGCATTTTCCACCGGTTCCGGGGTCATGCCCATAAGTCCGCGGAGACTGCGGCGCCCTTCCACGCTCAGGCCAAAGTTTTCATGAACCCGGTAATTCATAAAGCCCATATCTTTCATCCCTTCTGCCGGGGGAATGACGCGGAACATAACATACCGGGTCAGCCAGGGCTCCTGAGCCATAACCTCCGGGCAGTGATGCTGAACGAACCACCGTTCCATGGCGGGAATGTTATCAATATCGTTAATGTGATGAATGATCAATGTTTTGTTCATAACCATATTTGGCATTTTAGTTACCCCTTTCTAATTGTTTTGGATAAATTCAATAAGCACTCCGCTGCAGTCGCGGATGAACATGACGTTGTTTCCTTCCATCGTTGCCTCGTGGGCAATATCCACGCCGTTTTCTGTAAATTTTTCTTTTAAAGCAGCCATATTGTCTGTGGCAAATGCGATGTGCTTTGTTCCGACAGTTTGCAGATCGCTGTTGGGGGTGAGCCGGTCCGGGGGCAGCTGTTTTGGATTTTCGTATTCAAACAGCTCGATCTGGAAATCGCCGTTTTGGATATCATTATAAAGTCTGCCCCTGGGGCAGGGTCAAGGGAAATCTTCGCTTATGGCTTGTCACAAAACATGGGCCATATTATAATTGGAATGGATAAAGTTGATTGGGGGTTTACACAATGAAAGATTTTAATGTGGCTCTGCTTCAGATCCTGCCGGAAGGTGATCTTGAGGGGAATCTGGAAAAAGGCCTTGAATATTGTAAAAAAGCGGCAGCGTTTGGAGCTGATCTGGCGCTGTTTCCGGAAATGTGGAGCGTGGGTTATTCCATTCCCCGGGATATTTCATTGCTGAAATCAATGGCAGTTCCCCGGGAGAGCCAGTTTGTTCAGGCTTTTTCAGAGGCAGCGGCCCGGCTGAATATGGCGGTTGCCATTACATTTTTAGAGGCATGGGAGCCTTTGCCGCGAAATACGGTGTGCATTTTTGACCGCTTTGGAAAAATGGTGCTGAAATATGCCAAAGTCCATACATGTGACTTTGGTGACGAATGCCGGCTGACGCCGGGGGATGATTTTTATACGGCAGATCTGGATACAAAAAACGGGATCGTAAAAGTAGGATCCATGATCTGCTACGACCGGGAATTTCCCGAAAGCGCCAGGATCCTTATGCTCAAAGGGGCAGAAATTATTTTGGTGCCCAATGCCTGTCCTATGGAGCCAAACCGCCTGACCCAGCTTCGGGCCAGAGCCTTTGAAAACATGGTGGGGATCGCCACGGCAAACTATCCCTATGGCCAGCCGGACTGCAACGGACATTCTACAGCCTTCGACGGGATCGCATATCGCACGGACGGCTCCGGCGCCAGAGATACGCTGGTCATTGAAGCCGGAGAACGGGAAGGAATCTATATGGCTTCATTTCCTATGGATGAGCTGCACATTTACCGAAGCAATGAGGTTCATGGCAATGCTTACCGCCATCCGGACAAGTATCAGCTCCTTGTTTCCCGGGATATCCATGAGCCATTTATCCGCAGTGACCGCAGAAACTAAGGCGGCCGGGCGGCCGCGGCAAAAACGGCTGGAGCTGGCAGCAAGAGGGCTGGAGGATAATGAAAAGTACGAAAAACTTCAGGGATACTATGAACGGACGATCCCGGCAAGAAATATACTGTGCTATCCATTGTCTGAACCTGAGTCCCAGGTGGATTTCCACGAAAAGCTGAGTATTTTATTTGAAATTGCCCAACAGTACCGGGTATCGGCCAATTATCCGTCCGGGATGCTTATGGACCATTCGCCCCGGGACCGGTCTTTTTTCGCATACCTGGAAATTTACGAGCAGCTGGACGGCCATCCCTTTTTCCGCCATTTTCCGGAGCACACCTATCGCTGTATCCGGAGGGAGCCAAAAGCTCTTGTTAAAGTGACAGAGGATGTGCCGGATTACTTTAAGGAGCATCCCTTTGTGACCGTTATAGAAGCGGACTGTATTACATCACCGGTGTGCTTTCGGCCTTATCCGGTAGAGCTGCAGTTTTATTAGGATGGGGTCAAATTAAAATTTGACCCTGGTATCATACATATAATAGATGAGACAGGAGTATTAATCAAAATGAGTACACATGTAAAAGATATGACATCAGGAACGCCGTGGAAGCAGCTGCTTGTTTTTGCATTGCCGTTAATGATCGGCAATGTTTTCCAGCAGCTGTATACGGTCATGGACTCAGTGATCGTAGGCCAGGGCATTGGTGTTAATGCTTTGGCGGCCCTGGGAGCAGCGGATTGGTTTAACTGGATGGTGGTGGGACTGGCCACAGGCTTTTCCCAGGGATTTTCCATTCAGATTGCCCAGCAGTTTGGGGCCAGGGACTATGATCATTTAAAGAAAACAGTGGCAGCGTCTTATACACTGAGTCTTGCAATGGGCGTGATTTTTACAGTAATCATGCAGCTGGCCGCCCGTCCGGGGCTTGTCCTTTTAAATACGCCGGAAAATATTATCGGCGATTCTTTAAGCTATCTGCGGGTATCCTTTTCCGGATTTATCGTGGTTATGGCTTATAATATGTTTGCTTCTGTACTAAGGGCTCTTGGAGACAGCAAAACGCCGTTGATCGCCATGGTCATTGCAGCAGCGATCAACATTGTCCTGGATATTGCTTTTGTTATGGGGCTGCATATGGGTGTAGCCAGCGCCGCTGCGGCGACTGTGATCGCTCAGGCATTTTCCGCTGTTTACTGTTTTATGGCAGTGCGGAAAATAAAACTTTTAAAGCTGTCTGCCCGGGACTGGCGGCCAAACGGCCGCCGTATGGGAAAGCTTATGTATTTGGGAGCGCCCATGGCTTTCCAAAATGTGATCATTTCCATTGGCGGTATGGCCCTCCAGTCGGTGGTGAACCGGTTCGGCCTGGCATTTGTGGCCGGATTTACCGCTACCAACAAGCTTTATGGGGTTTTGGAAGTAGCGGCCACATCCTTTGGATTTTCCATGACCACCTTTACCGGACAAAACCTGGGGGCTAAAAAGATCCGGCGTATTTCCAAAGGTATGCGGTCATCGTTGATCATGGCCTTTATTACTTCGGAAATTATTTCCGCGGCCATGATCCTTTTTGGCCGGATGATCCTGCGCCTGTTTATTTCCGGGGCTGAGTCAGAGATCCGGGAGGTTACAGATATTGCCTACCACTTTTTGTTTGTGATGTGCGTCCCGCTGTTTATCCTTTATGTTCTCCATGTGGTCCGGTCCGCGATCCAGGGCATGGGAGACACCATTATCCCTATGATCTCCGGGTGTACGGAAATGGTCATGCGGGTAAGTGTTGCGATGATCCTGCCTCATTTTTTCGGGCCGGAAAGTGTATTTTTTGCAGAGGTAGCAGCATGGATCGGCGCGGATGTGATCCTGATCACGGCCTATCTGGTGAAGATGCACCGGCTTTTAGCTTCCTCCACAGAGTCGTCCGGCTGATGCCCAGGTATTGGCATACTTTATCTTTGTCATTGTGGAATTTTTCCAGGCCTCCGTCCAGGAGTAAATAAATATAAACATAAAAAGCTCCGTGCAGCTGTCCTAAGTGGTGCTGCACGGAGCTTTTTACAGGTGCAGGCTGTTGACCCAGTTTTTAAGCTCTGCTTTTGATGGCCGTCCGTTAAGCATCCGTCCATCCACGATTTTTGCAGAAGGAGATACGCTGTCTTTTAACGCCTGTGCAGTCTTTCCGAGACCGCTGCTTCCGGAGGTGGCAAAAAGGACGATGGTTTTCCCTGAAAAATCATAGGCTTCAAGAAAGCTGTGGATGATCATGGGAGCCACGTACCACCAGATGGGGAATCCAAGAAAGATCACATCATAATCGGAAATATGTGCATCAGTATCTGCCAGGGCCGGGCGGCAGTCTTTATCTTTCATTTCAAGGCTGCTGCGGGAATTGGAATCCATCCAGTTCAGATCCGCGTTGGTATAGGGAACCTGGGGACGGATCTCATAAAGATCAGCATCTGCGGCTTCTGCCAGTGTCCGGGCTGCGCCTGCGGTAATGCCGCTGGCGGAAAAATAGGCAACTAATTTTTTGCTCATCTGTAAAACCTCCTGTCTTGATCCCCCGCTGTTTGCAGCAGGGCTGTTGATTTTATCATAATCATCTGTTTTGCAGACGTCAATAAAGTAAATATAAAAAATGTATAAAACTATAGCAGTTCAGCCTTCCGGCTGAACTGTTACCAAAACCGGTGCTTCCTCAAGTTTGGGTATTTTGCTTTGGAATAAGGGTGGTCTTTGGCAGCACTGGGATGATTTTGAGCCCAGTACGGTCAAAAATGGAATTTTTGCGTATATGATGGTAGGATTTCGTGATCGACTTCGGTTAAAAACGGCGTTTTCTTTTGTTTTGGGGGTATTGTGAGACCAAATTATACGGTCAAAAATGACATTTTCTCTTATTTGAGGGTACAGTTTAACCAAATTGTACGGTTAAAAACGATGTTTTCTCTTATTTGGGGGTATTTTGGGACTGAATTCTACAGTCAAAAACAGCAAAATCACAAATTAAACCGAAGTTTACCTAAGAATACCCAAACTTCAAAACACCTCAGACGGCCGATCTGTTATGATGCCATAACTGTTCAGCCGGGCCTACACGTAAATCCGCTCCAGCCGGTTGCCCAGGCGGGACAGGATCTCATTGGAGATGGTATGGCATGTATGGGCAAACTGGGCGGCGTCAATGTGCTGTCCGGATACAGGATCCGTCCCAAGGATGACTGTTTCCATGCCGGGCTGCGCCTGGGCAATATGAGTTACATCCGCAAACAGCTGATCCATACAGATCCGTCCGATGATGGGGGCTTTTTGGCCATTAATAAGAACATAGCCAGAGGCATTTTCATCCAGATTTCTGGGGATGCCATCGGCATAGCCAATGGAGATGACGGCGATCTTCATCTGGGATGGGGCAGTATAGGCCCGGCCGTAGCCCAGCGTATCTCCGGCGTTCAGATGAAGGATGCGGGCAATTCGCGCTTTGATCGTCATGGCCGGAATCAGGTGAAAATCTTTTGGGGCGCTGCTTTTGGTGACGGCCCGGGACTGGTGGTCGGTTTCAGGCCTGGTTTGCCCGCAGATGTCTTTTTGTGGACTGCTGTATACACCATACAGGGCAATGCCGATGCGGGAATAGTCATATTGGAACTGGCTGTAATTAAGAACGCCATAGCTGCTTTGGATATGGGTCTTAAAGTTTTTGAAGCCATGGCGGTGAAGATAGGCGATTACCTGATCAAAGCGGTTAAACTGCGCCAGGGTGAACCGGTGATCATCCATTTCCGGGCTGTCGGCAGCGCATAAATGGGAAAATACTCCGGTGACATGGAGATGGCTTAAATGAAACAGATCAGCGATCTTTTCCGGTGTTTCCCAAGAGATTCCCAGACGGTGCATTCCGGTGTCCACGGCAATATGGACGTTAATGGGCCCTTCACCGGCGTATTTTTCCAGCATGCGGCCATGCTCCTGGTCAATGACCGTCTGGGTCAGGTTGTAGTCCCGGATCTGTCCGGCCAGCATAGGCGGTGTGTAGCCAAGGATCAGGATTTCACCGGAAATGCCTGCGCACCGAAGCTCCATCCCTTCTGCCAGGGTGGCTACGCAAAAATGGCGCACACCGGCGCGGCTCAGGATGCGGCCCACAGGGACGGCGCCATGGCCATAGGCATTGGCCTTGACCACGGCCATGATCCCGTTGCGACTTTCGGGACTGAAAAGACGGGCATTATGGATGAGCGCGTCTGCGGATATTTCGGCCCAGGCCCGGGATGTTGACAAGGCTGTTAAATGGCGGTTATTCATAAAGATCATCTCCTATCTGTGGTACTTTGGATGGGCAATATCCGGGCTTTCCCTTCGGGCCTTAAGCCTTTGGAAAATGATCACTGCCAGGATGGAAAACAACAGGGAAAGGATACAGGTAAATATATAAACAAGCAGTCCGTTATGATTTAAGGCGCCGTTAAGGCCAAGAAGCTTATCAGCACCCCGCAGCCCGATAATGACCATAGGGTGGATCACATAAATGATCAGGGCGATTTTACACAAAGGCGCCAGATTTCTTTTGATCTTGCTGCTGCGGCTTGCACGAAACAGGCATCCTGCTCCGGCATACATAAGCACAGGCAGGAAAATATACATACTGTCGTGGCGCTGAATATGAAAATGGCGGAGCATAAGTGCCTCTGTCAGCATAAGGATAAAGGCGACGGCTGTAAGCAGGCTCCCATCATGAAAACAAGTTTCAGGCTGCAGTCTATAATGAAAACGGCTTTGAGGCAGCGTCCTCTTTGCGGGCTTGCTTATGGGCTTGCTGCTGTGCCGTATGGCCAGGGTGCGTCCCAGCATTAAAAAGAGAGGGACGAAAAATACACCGTTGCGGGTATATGTACATAGGGTAAAAATACCGTTATAAAAGGCCTCAAGGCCGGGAGCGGCCGCAGCCAGTCCGTAGTAGCTGTCCCCCATAAGGCCGATGGCATAGAGGATCATTGTAATCATAAGGACTGTTTTTGGGGAAAATCGGGACAGGAGCAGGGCCACCAGCAGCAGTCCGGTGATCATTGCCGGAAAATACCATAAATGATAAAATGTCCCATCCACAAAGATCCAGCGGATCAGCCGCAGCATCCACCACGGATCCAGAGTGCCCTCATTGGTCCATAAGGGGAGCTGCCGGGCATAAACATTTACCGGAAGATATAAAAGAATGGCGGCCATATAAAAGATGGCGCATTTTTTTATTTCTTTGGCTATGGCGCTGCCGGATATTTTGGGCAGGACAAAGTATCCGGTGATCATAATGAAAAACGGAACCGCAGTCCGGGCAATGACCCGGGTCAGGATAAAGTCTGCAGTTTCATTAATAAATGCCAGGGGCGACACATGGATGGCAATGACCAGGAAGGCGGCCGGGAGACGGCACAGATCCACAAGAGGATATGACTTTTTTCTCATTTTTCTAAATTCAGTTCCTCCCAATATTCTTCCAGGCACAGTCCCCGGTCAGTGATGATCCGGGCATGAGGGACACCTACATAACGGAAGTGCCATGGCTCCTCGCTGATGCCGGTAATGGCTTCTTTTTCTTTGGTATACCGCAGGATAAATCCGTAATCCGGGGCCAGTGCCCGGAAATGGCCGCAGATACCGTCATAGGGAAATTCCGGGCAAATAAAATCCATATGCTCCATGGTCAGGCCAAGATCAATGGCCAGTCCGGTTTCATGTTCGCTGCATCCGGGCCAGGCGACATATTTCCGGGTAAAATCCTCACCGTTTTCGGTAAGAGAGCTGCGGTAGATTTCTACCTGCTCTTTAAAGGAACGCCAGCCGCTGACGGCGGTAATGGCAGCTCCGGCAGAGATGGCCGATAAAAGATTTTTCAGCGCCCGGGCGGCTTCATCCAGCAAAAGAACCTTCTGGCCCGGCATGACCGGCATAAATGAGGAAACGTCTGTTAAGGCTTTTGGCGTTTCAAAGGCATTTTTCAGGGCATGGCTCCGGTTGACCAGGATCAGCGGGGATATAGGATTTTCCTTGTGGGAAGGAATGTTCATGCTGCTGTGCATAGGGCTTTCATTGCGGGTTAATGCTGTTGTTTTCATAAGGACACCTCCATTTGTATAAGCTGATCAATTATCTGTTCAAAAGAAATACCGGCGCTTTGCATCATTCCGGGAAAACGGCTGTGAGGTGTGAATCCGGGAATGGTGTTGACTTCGTTAAAGCAGATTTCGCCGGAAGGCATAAGGAACATGTCGATCCGGGCAAAATCCCGGCAGTCCAGGATCCGGTAAATGCGCCGGGCCACAGCCTTGATCTCATTGGCTTTTTCACGGGAAATCCGTGCCGGAACATAAATCTGTGAGCTTTTCAGAGTATATTTTTCTTCATAATCAAAAAATCCGCCGGACAGCTGGATTTCATCCACATCGCCTATGGTCAGGGTTTCATTGCCCATAACTGCGCAGCCCACTTCAAAACCGTCAATATTTTCCTCAAGGATCACCTGGCGGTCATGGTCAAAGGCCTGACATATGGCAGGGGCCAGATCTTCTTTACGGGTAACTTTTGTAATGCCAAAAGACGATCCTGCGCATACAGGCTTTACAAATAAGGGCAGGGTCAGCCCTTTATTTTCAAGCGCATTTAAAAGGTTATCGCTGGCTTTTTCCGGCTGTGCCGAAAAGTCTGTCAGCATCTCCCGGTCAAGAATATGGGACTTGGGTACCCGTATACCTGCGGCGCCGACCAGCCGGTGGGCCATGTCTTTGTTCATGCACAGGGCAGAGCTTAAGGTTTTGCAGCCGATCACCGGGATCCGGGCCATTTCCAAAAGCCCCTGGACTGTGCCATCCTCGCCGTTTTTCCCGTGAAGGATGGGAAATACGCCGTCCAGGGCAAGCCTGGTGATGTGGTTTCCTTCAAAAATCCATAAGCTTTGCTCTGCGGCATCCGGCGGAATAATGGCCCGGCGGCAGGACGCATCCTCGAACCAGGTGTTGTTTGCAATCTTTTTCGGATCGCCGTTAAAGTACAGCCACTGGCCCTGGCGGGTGATCCCGATAAGCACCGGGAGATATTTTGTATGATCCATGTGGGTGATCACGCCGTAGGCGGATTCCAGAGACACATTGTATTCTGTAGAATTTCCTCCAAATAAGATTCCTATATTTTTCATTGGTAAAACCTCCTCTTTATGCAGCCATTCAATGGGATAAACTCTTATCATGTTTTATGGTATCTGAACCAGCTTACAGGTCTGTGACAGGCCGGGTGACAAAATTGTCATGATACATTATGTCTAGTGTAATCTGGGATTGGGGAAGATGCTTTAAGCAAAGGCTATGAATTTATTGAGAATTTATTAGGACATCGTTTCGCTGTCTAAACGGTTGCTTTGTTAGAGATAAAATATTTTTGACCCGAACTTGAGAATGTGCTACTATGGTTCTGTGAAACATTCTCATAAAAACTGAAAGGAGCAGCAATGAGAGATTTAGCTTATTTAAAGCTTTTATCAAAAGAATATCCAACTATTAAAGAAGCAACCAGCGAGATCATTAATCTGTCAGCCATTTGCGGCCTGCCCAAGGGAACAGAGTATTTTTTCAGTGATCTTCACGGAGAATATGAGGCATTTATCCATTTGCTCCGAAGTGCGTCCGGTATTATACGGGAAAAAATACGGCTGACCTTTGGCCATCTTTTGTCTGAGGATGAGCAGGTATGTCTGGCTAATCTGATCTATTATCCGGTTAAAAATCTGGAGAGCCTTAGAAAGCAGGGCGGCTATACCCGGGACTGGCAGCGGATCACCATTTACCGCCTTGTCCAGATCTGTAAGGAGGTATCCTCCAAGTACACCCGTTCCAAGGTGCGTAAAAAAATGCCCCGGGAATTTGCTTACGTGATCGATGAGCTGCTCCATGTGGATTATGATGATGAAAATAAGGAGCTGTATTACAGTGAGATCATCCATTCTATCATAGACAATGATGTGGCAGATAAGTTTATTATTGCCCTGTGCGAACTGATCCAAAATCTGACCATTGATAATCTGCATATTATTGGAGATATTTTCGACCGGGGACCAAGAGCGGACATTATTATGAATGAACTGATGCATTTCCACGATGTGGATATTCAGTGGGGCAATCATGATATTTCGTGGATGGGAGCCGCTGCAGGAAGCGTGGCATGCATCTGCAATGTGCTGCGTATTGCCATCAGCTATAACAGTTTTGATATTCTTGAAGATGGCTATGGCATTAATTTAAGGCCTTTATCCATGTTTGCAGCCCGGGTGTACCAGGACGATCCGTGCAGCCATTTTGTGCCAAAGATCCTGGATGAAAATATTTATGATGCTGTAGATCCCGGACTGGCGGCCCGGATGCACAAGGCTATTGCCATCATGCAGTTTAAGGTGGAAGGCGCCATCATTAAACGGCATCCGGAATTTCTTATGGACGACCGGATCCTGCTGGAACATGTGGATTTTGACAAAGGGACAGTGTCTTTAGACGGCAGGGAATATCCTATGCTGGATATGAACTTCCCGACAGTGGATCCTAAAGATCCTCTGGCCCTGACCCCGGAGGAAGAAACGCTTTTGCGTACACTGCGGGCTTCCTTTATGCACAGCGATCTTTTGCAGCGCCATATAAAGTTTTTGTATTCTCATGGAGATATGTATAAATGCTGTAATTCCAACCTGCTGTACCACGGCTGTATTCCCATGAAGGCTGACGGAAGCTTTGACAGCATAAAGACAGAGGACGGCATATATTACGGCCGGAGCCTGATGGATTATTTTAATACTCAGGTGCGCAATGCTTATCTTATGCCGGAGGGATCCCCTCAAAAGCAGTGGGGGCTGGATCTTATGTGGTATTTATGGTGCGGCGCCCGCTCCCCATTGTTTGGCAAGAGCAAAATGGCTACGTTTGAACATTATTTTATTGAGGACAAGGCAACGCATAAAGAAACAATGAATCCCTACTACAGTCTCAGTGTAAAGGAAGAATACTGTGATCGTATCCTGGAAGAATTTGGACTTCCCAAAGAAGGTTCTCATATTATTAACGGTCATGTGCCGGTAAAACTGAAAGACGGCGAGACGCCGGTAAAGGCCGGGGGCAAGCTGTTTATTATTGACGGAGGGCTGTCTAAAGCCTACCAGGCAACCACGGGCATTGCCGGATATACGCTGATCTATAATTCCCATCATCTGGCCCTGGCAGAGCATAAGCCCTTTCACCCGGATCAGGAAAGCACCCCCAAGGTTCATGTGGTGGAGAAAATGAAAACCCGCGTCATGGTGGCGGACACAGATAAAGGCCGGGAGCTGAAAGAGCAGATCAGTGATCTGAAAGCATTGGTCGCAGCCTATCAGGCAGGAGATCTGAAGGAAAGAGCGGAGTAGGGGACAGAAAGTTTTATAGCCAGTGTCAGAAGTTTTGACGCTGGCTATAAAAATAAAAGCTTTGAGATTAGGAATCTTTATGTTTGTTAAAAAGCATGTCTGAGATTTGGTCAAATGGAACCGGTTTGAAACGATCCGGAAAATTACCGGATATTTCTCTGGCACCGACCATGTAACCAACAAACAGATTTGCCAGCAGCTGGGAATTGCCTTGGCGAATTTCCCCTTGTTTTTGTCCAAATTCAATAATTGGGACAATCGTAGTATGGATCATATCTTTTCCCGTAGTAAAAAGTTCCCACGCTTTTTGACGATAGTAGGGCGTAGAGTTAAGAGCATTCATTAACTGTGGTCTCAGATTTGAATGAATCGTGTCTTTTTTGGAAGTAGAAATAAAGGTGTTATAATGATCACGCAGAGTGGAAATGGCCGAATGATCGATGATTTCTATATGAAATTTTTGATTTTGTGCGGCTGCCCATTCTGCCAGTAATGTATCCATGATTGCTTTTTTACTATCAAAATACTTATAGATAAGCCCTTCGCTGCAGCCGGCTTCTGCAGCCAGCTGTTTTGTTGAAGTCTTGTCGTATCCATTTTCTGCAAATAGCCGGCAGGCTGTATCTAACAATATTTCCCTGCGTTCTTCTCCGGGAAGTCTTGACTTTTTCTTTTCCATAGCATTCCTCTTTATTAAATAAAATCATGTTTTCAGGGGCTGATTGTGATATATGAGTGCATTGTATTTGTAAGAATACAATCTTCAATTTATCATAACACAACCCCGGAAATATTTGTAGCGTTATTTAAAAAGTAAGTGAACATTCACTAAAAAACAAAGAAATATTTGTGGAAAAAATATATAGAAATTCTTGAGCGTTCTTGCTATACTGTTTTTAGTAAGTGAGCAATCACTTACCAAAGCAAAACAAAGGAAGTTCACAGAAGAATAGTTGTATACTCTTGAAGAACAGATCCTAAAGGAGGAAAAAGAAAATGATGAAAACAAGATTACTGGTTTTAACTTCTGCAGTTGCTGTGACGGCTATGATTATAGGATGCAGCGATCCGGCTGTGGAATCCGAAAATATCCAAATAACGGATAATGCTTCGGTAGCAGAGTCTGATGATTTAGAGAAAAGTACATCTGACATCTCTGAGGAATCAGCTGCAGACACAATTTCACAAGAAAATAGTGGAGTTACGGTAGTTACAGATATATCTCAATTATCTGCTCAGCCTGCCTATGGCGCAAATACAGACTATGCTTACTGGACGACGATACCTTATATGGTGGAGGATGCTCAGATTCAGTTTACGGCTACTGTTTCCGCAGATGAAGCTTTGGAAGCTTTTGAAGTTCAATGTCAGTTTTTTGAGGACCAGTTGGCGACAGTGGAGTATGTGGAGGGTACGTTGACTACCACACAAGATAATACGGGATTTATGACAGACATTGCGCCGGATGTTGTACAATATGCCATTGATCAGGATATATGGCTGACAACAGATAATTGCCCGGCAGAATATGGGGTGTTTTCAGATCCGGGAGATGAACCGGCACCTGTAAATTATGTAGAGGATACAAGACCTTTATATATTCAGGCAGGGGTATACGAAGAAGATTTTGAAAGAAGTAATGCCAGCTTAAACGGCCTGGCTACATCAATTAAGGACGAAAACCTGGCACAGTATAAGCAGCCTTGTGAGATAAAGGGCACTGTAGAATCTGTGGAATATGATACATATTATTATGCCAAGGATCTGGCTGATGGGGATGCTCAAAGCCACGCAACGCCGATTACAAAAACCGCTTATGTATATCTTCCGGCTGGTTATGATAATACCAAACAATATAATATCCTGTATTTACTTCATGGTGGTGGAGATTATGCAGGGAAATGGTTTTCGCAGCAGGATACTGCCGATGGCGAGCTGGGAACCGGATATGCAGTGAACATATTGGACAATCTGTTTGCCAATGGTGCTGCAGAGCCGTTTATTGTAGTTACTCCCGGACTGTATAATGATGGAGAAGAAGGAACTCAGGAGCTTACAGGATTTACAGAGACCTATGGTTATGAGCTGAGAGATCTGATCACGGTTGTAGAACAAAAATATTCTACTTATGCAGAAGATGTAACAGAAGAAGCCTTGATTGCAAGCCGCGACCATCGTGGTTTTGCCGGGCTTTCCATGGGCTCTATTACAACCTGGCATTCAGCCATTGTCAACTGTCTTGATATTGTAAGCTGGTTTGGTAATATGTCAGGAGGCCCTTCTGCAGATCAGAAAGAAGCTGAAGATTATACAAGCAATGTTATTATTCCTGCGATTGAGGAAGGGGCAGCTAAAGGCTACAATATTAACATGCTTTTAAGTATGAACGGTGTCCATGACATAGCACTTGAACCCCATGTTGCCACTCATAAACTGCTTGTGAAATTTGCAGAAAATAATGATGCTTTGAAGGTTGGAGAGAACTATGACTTTATCGCATCGGATGGCGCCCATACATTTGAAGCATGGAATCTGTATCTGTATGATATGGCACAGGTGTTCTTTAAATAAGAATCGTTTTGAATAATATATTTTTAAATAGTAATTTCGCAATAGAGGGGTAGTAAGCATTATTAAACGACTTGACTTTGCTGGCTTCTTTTAATATAATAAAACCAAGAAGTAAAGAAACAAAGAAAATGCGAATAAAAATAGATATTTTGCATAATATTAAGAGGAGGTAATGCATATGCCAACAGCAGTCAAGGAAAGAGGGGCTGTTAAGATGAATAGAAAGATTCTTAGCATTTCGTCAAAAAGGCAGATTACTATCCCGCAAAAGTTTTATCAGGCTTTAGGGTTTGGTGATGAAGCGGAGTGCGTTGTGCGCGGAGATGAATTAGTTATCCGCCCAGTAAAAACGGTTTCTGGGGGTGAATTTGCTGAACAGATTCTTGCTGAGCTTATTGCAGAAGGGCTGTCTGGAGAAAAGCTGCTTTCTGAGTTTAAGAGCAGGCAGGCACAGATCAGACCTGCTGTTGAAGCCATGCTGTCTGATGCAGAAGATGTAGCAGCAGGAAAAGGTGAGTTTGCTACATATGATGATGTATTTGGAATGGAGGATTAAGTTATGCTTCAAGTACGATTTCTTCCTCCTGCGGCAAGATTTATTAAAAAGCTGAAAGATAAAACGTTAAAAGAACTATACAAAAAGGCAATTAATGATATTTGTGAAGATTATACTATTGGTGAAGAAAAAACTGGCGATTTGAGCGGTGTTTTTGGCTACGACATTTATTACAATAAAACAAACTATGAGCTGGCATATACGATTGAGCGTGTTGATGAAGAAATTGTGGTAGTAATCATGGCCGGAACACGGGAAAATTTTTACGATCAGCTGAAACGATACCTGAAAAGATAACCCCAAAACCCCCTTACGTTTTCTGTTTCTGCAGAGAACGCAAGGGGGTTTTTATGATCAGGTCTGTTTGAACGCGTATTCCATTTTACATCTTTGCAAGGATTTTTGAAAATTTAACCCTAAAGCATATAAACGTGGTGACTGCTGCAAGGAAGTCGGCAATGGGCTCTGCCAAAAATACGGCAAAGACCTGGTCTGCCAAAAATAACGGCAGAATAAAGATCAGCGGGATCAGCAAAATGATCTTACGCAGCAGCGCCAGGAAAAGAGAAATCTTTGCTTCGCCTAAAGCGACAAAGGTCTGCTGACAGGAGTTTTGCACGCCCATCATAAACGCCGCTGCCAGGTAAATGCGCAGCGCCCAGGCAGAATAATCCTGAAGCTCCTGTGTGCTGGCAAACAGCGACACTAAAAGTCTTGGGGCCAGCATGTTCAGCAGCCAGAAGGCGGTGGAAAATGTTACGGCGCAAATAAACAGCAGCCGGAAGGCTTTTTTCACACGTTCTTTATTATGCGCCCCGTAATTGTAGCTGACGATGGGCTGGGCGCCCTGGGCAAGTCCCATGATTGGCAGGGTGAAAAACTGCATAATACTGGAAAGGATGGTCATAGCGCCGACTGCCAGATCTCCGCCGTATTTTTGAAGGGACATATTAAAGCAGATATTTAACAGACTTTCTGTACTCTGCATAATAAATGGAGAGACGCCCAGAGCCACAACGGGAAGGATGATCTCTTTTTGCAGATGGATATTTTTCCTGCGTATTTTTAAAATACTCTTTTGGGATGTAAGGAATTTCAGCACCCAGACACATGAAATGGCCTGGGACAGGATGGTGGCCCAGGCTGCGCCGGCAACGCCCATGTTAAATACAAAGATAAATACAGGATCCAGCACAATGTTGATCACAGCGCCGATGATCACCGTAAGCATACTTGTTTTGGCAAAGCCCTGGGCTGAAATGAAATTGTTCAGTCCCATAGTTACAGTAACAAAGAATGTTCCCAAAACGTAAATAGACATGTAGCTCCAGCCATAGCCGATGGTATTTTCGCTGGCGCCAAAGAGCATGAGCAGCGGCTGTCCGAAAATTTCAAAGCCAACAATAAGCAGGATGGAAAGGATAATGGAAAGGGCCATGCAGTTTCCAAGGATCTTCTCAGCACCGTCATTGTCCTTCTGACCCATGCGGATCGATGCTCTGGGCGCGCCGCCCATGCCGACCAGTGCGGAAAATGCGGATATGATGGTGATAATAGGAAATGTGACGCCTACGCCGGTGAGTGCGGTGGAGCCGATTTCCGGAATGTGGCCAATATAAATACGGTCCACAATGTTGTACAGCAGATTGACCACCTGTGCCGTAATACAGGGGATTGCCAGTGATGTAAGGAGCCGTCCCACCGGGGCGGTTCCCAGCTTGTTTTCTTCTGCCATGTTTTTCATCTCCTGATAGTGATTTTATATTGTAAACGTTCATGCCGTATTCCAGCGGCTGCTTCACATTAAAGATCAGGAAGTCAAACCAGCGGATATGGCAAATAACCATTATATAGCATAGCACAGCCGTCAGAGGATAGCAAATCGAAAATACCATTGAGTCATTGACTCAGACTTTTTTTAAGGGTATACTATATGACGAAAATGACAATAATGGTAAACAGTTTGTTTATAGAAACAGCACGTAACAGTTCACTGCCTGAACTGTTATTGCATCCAACCAGGAGGTGTTGTCTATGAAATATGATGTGATCATTATCGGGGCAGGCCCTTCCGGGATTTTTTGCGCCTACGAGCTGATGAAAGAGAATCCGGACATGAAAGTCCTGATGATCGAAAAAGGCCGTGCCATTGAGTACCGGAATTGTCCGAAACGTAAGACGAAAAAGTGTGTGGGCTGTGTACCATGCTCTATCACTACAGGTTTTGCCGGAGCCGGGGCATTTTCCGACGGAAAGCTTTCTCTTTCGCCGGATGTGGGCGGGAACCTGCCGGAAATCCTGGGCTATGAAAGGACAGAAGAACTGATCCATGAAGCGGATCAGGTATATCTTAAGTTTGGCGCTGATGAAAAGGTTTACGGTATTGATGATTATGCAGCTATTGAGCAGATCCGTGCCAAAGCGATCCGGGCCAATTTAAAACTGATCGAATGTCCCATCCGCCATCTTGGCACAGAGGAAGGCTATAAGATTTATACCCGCATCCAGGAGCATTTGCTGGCAGCGGGAGTAACGATCCGGTTTATGACCATGGTAAAGGATATTGTCATGGAGGATGGCCGTGCTGTGGGCGTGATCACGGATAAGGGCGAGACCTATTATGCCGATGAAGTGGTTGCCGGTGTGGGCCGGGAAGGCTCCGAATGGTTTTCCGGTATTTGTAAGGCTCACGGGATCGAGACACGGGTCGGTACGGTAGATGTGGGCGTCCGGGTGGAAGTTCGGGACGAGATCATGAAAGAACTGAATGAAAAGCTTTATGAGGCTAAGCTGGTGTATTATACCCCTACCTTTGATGATAAAGTAAGAGTATTCTGCACCAATCCTTCCGGTGAGGTGGCAACAGAATATTATGAAGGCGGCCTGGCAGTGGTCAATGGTCATGCCTATAAGTCTCAGGAGTTTAAGACAAAGAATACAAACTTTGCTCTGCTGGTCTCTAAAAACTTTACATCACCCTTTAAATCTCCCATTGAATATGGCAAGCATATTGCCCAGCTGGGAAATATGCTGTGTGACGGGAAGATCCTTGTACAGCGCTACGGTGACTTTAAGCGGGGCCGCCGGACAACCCAGGAACGTATGGTGCGCAATAACATTATGGCTACGTTAAAAGACGCGGTTCCCGGAGACCTGTCCCTTGTATTTCCGCACCGGATCATGGTGGATATTGTGGAAATGATCGAGGCACTGGATAAGGTGACGCCGGGCATTGCCAGCGATGAGACGCTTTTATACGGCGTGGAAGTGAAGTTTTATTCCAACAAGGTGCTTGTTAACGAGGATTTTGAAACCAGCGTTCCAGGCCTTCGGGCAATGGGCGACGGCGCCAGTGTTACAAGAGGCCTTCAGCAGGCATCGGCCAACGGGATCAGTGTGGCCAGGAGCATATTAAAGAAAAGAGGCATTGAAATTAAATGATGGAATTTAAAGAACGGGAATTTGTTCCCGTAGTTTTTGGGGCAGATATTAATACCTACAGTGTGGCCCGGGCATTTTATGAGGAATACCAGGTAAAGACATGGGTTCTCGGGAAATATATGTCCGGCCCAAGCTGCTACAGCAAGATCACCAATTACCGCAGAAATCCTCAGATGGATACCGAAGAAGTGATGTTAAAGGCGATCCGCAAGCTGTCCAAGAAGTTTTCGGATAAGAAGCTGATCGTCCTTGGCTGCGGCGATAATTATGTGGAAATGCTCAGCAAGCTGAAGGATAAGCTGCCGGAAAATGTGATCGCCCCTTATATTGACCATGAGCTGATGGTGCAGCTGATTTTTAAGGAGAACTTTTATAAATTATGTGATAAGCATGGCATTGACTACCCGGCAACCCTGGTTTACAGCAGGGATATGGGATCTGATGTGGATGTGAAGTTCCAGTATCCGGTCATCTTAAAGCCGTCCAATGGCGTGGATTATTTCCATCATCCGTTTGAGGGACAGCATAAGATTTATAAGCTGAACTCCCTGGAAGAAGTGAAAAAGACGATTGAAGATATTTATGCTTCCGGTTACTCGGACAAGCTGATCATCCAGGATATGATCCCGGGAAATGACGAATATATGCGGGTGCTTACATGCTATTCAGACAGAAATCATAAAGTGAAAATGATGTGCCTGGGCCATGTGCTCCTGGAAGAACATACGCCTCTGGGATTGGGAAATCACGCCCTGATCATTACCGAGCCCAATGATTCCTTAACAGAAAAGGTAAGAAATCTTCTGGAAGATCTGGACTTTGTAGGATTTTCCAACTTTGATATTAAATATGATTCCAGAGATGGAAAGTATAAGTTTTTTGAACTGAACTGCCGTCAGGGCCGCAGCAACTTCTATGTGACCAACTCCGGCTTTAACATTGCCCGCTACCTGGTGGAAGATTACATTGAACAGAAGGATATTCCTTTTAAGACCGCACAGGACGAATATTTGTGGATGGTCGTTCCCAAGGCTGTTGCCTTTAAGTACGTTAAAGATCCGGAAATGAAGCAGCGCATGAAAAAGCTGATCAAAGAAAAGAAAATGGTCAACCCTCTGTTTATGCGGGGCGACCTTGGATTAAAGCGCTATCTGCGTCTTGTGAAAGGCCATCTGCGCCATTATTCTAACTATAAAAAATATTATAACTGATGTAATTTCCCCGGGGCTGCCGTGAAAACGGCAGCCCCAGGCAAAAGGGGGCAGGAAATCCCTGTTTACATGTGTAAAACGTATCTCCATCCCTTTTCTGTTTTTTCATAAGGCCTGAATCCGGCCTTTTCAAAGCATTTTCTTGATCCCGTATTATAATCATAAATTTCATCAACAAAAAGCTCTTTGTAACCTAGACGGATGCCCCGGCGGACCAGGCTGCACACGACTTTTGTGCCAAGGCCCATGCCTCTGAGCAACGGATCGCCGATGACGATAGGCATATCCTCTTGCCAGAAGGTCACATCCCCTACAGGCGTCCAGAGATCATTTCTGAAAATTTCAATAAAGTATAATTCTCCATGGGCATTCAAATAGGTATACATTTTTTCAATCCGTTCCATAGAGTAGGGCTCGATTTTTCCGTCCACCAGGCGCACGGTTTCCGGATCCTGGTACCATGGCCAGGCAAAATTAAAATGACCGTCATATTTGCGCAGCCGCAGTTTTATGTGATCCTGGCAGGGAACATGAAGAACCTCCGGCTGTTGGATTCCGGGAATAGGCATTGCAGTCACCTCCTGTATTTTGCGTCGGCAGTAAACACTGCGTTTTTATCATAACAAAATCCGGAGAAAAATTCCAGAAAAACGGCAATAATACCTGCAGGGCTGTGAAACCCAAGCCAGCAGACCCGGGATTTCACAGCCCCTAATATATTTCCCCTCTCATGATGTATTTTATATGAAAAAACTGCTTAAAGGGCATAATTCTGACAGACCGCAGGATAAACGGATAAACAGCATTATAAATCTGTCATTGACAAAAAAACCGGCCCACGGTAGTCTGTAATTAGAAGATCGTGAAAAGAGGAGGGAATGGAAATGGATGTTTTGGAGCTTAAGGATGTGCGGTATGTGTATCAGACAAAGTATCAGAAAAAGGAAGCGCTTAAAGGGATCAGCGGGATTTTTGAGACGGGAAAGCTGTATGCTGTGGTCGGGCGGTCCGGCAGCGGCAAGACGACCTTGCTGTCGTTAATGGCAGGGTTGGATCTGCCCACATCCGGGGATGTGATCTGTGAAGGTGTTTCCACAGCCCGGATGGATCTTGCAAAATACCGGAGGGAAAATGCGGCGGTGATCTATCAAAGCTTCCGGCTGATCCCGCTGCTTACGGTGGCGGAAAATATTATGTATCCCATGGAGCTTATGGGAATGAAGGCAAAGCAGGCCCGGAAGCAGGCCCGGGAGCTGGCTCAAAAGGTAAACCTGCCGGAAGAACTTCTGGATCGTTTTCCAACCATGCTTTCCGGCGGTGAGCAGCAGAGAGTGGCTATTGCCAGAGCATTGGGGATGAATACAAAGCTCCTTTTGGCAGATGAACCAACAGGAAATCTGGATACCCAAAACAGCAGTCTCATTTTTGAACTTTTGCAGGAGCTGGCCCATGAAATGGACTACTGCGTTATTGTTGTTACCCATGATATGGAACTGGCATCAAAAGCGGATCAGATTATAGAGCTGCAGGACGGAAGGGTTGTTGAAGATGACCCGGAAGGAGGAAATGGGAGGGATAACGGATGATTTTTCGCAATAGTATCCGCATGACCTTAAGAGCCAGGGGAAGGACGTCCCTTTTTACGGCGCTGATCCTTTTGCTGACACTGAGCCTGACACTGGGGCTTGGAATGTATGCCTGGGCCTCCGGGATGCTGGCGGCCATGGATGAGCAATACACCTCTGTGGCTTTGGCAGAATACATTGGGGAAGATTATCCGGACCCGGATGCGTCGGATGCTTATGCCAGACAGATATGGGAGCAGGTGGATCCGGCGGCTTTGTCTGGTCTTGCGGGAGTTCAGGCATGGGAACCGTGGGACGAGACCCTGGCCGCCCTGGAAGGGTATGAGCGTATTGACGGGACGATCCCCTATGAAGGATGGGCTGTTTTGGAGGCTTCCGGCTTTTATCCGGTAAACACTGTGGGTGGAAAGACGATTTATTCGGCCCGGATCGTTAATACTTTGTATAACCAAAATGACCGGGGAACGATGATGATGGTGGAGGCAGGCGACACCGGCTTTGAGCCGGAGGCGGGAGCGTCCTATTTGATCCATGGAACGTTTTCTGACAGTAATACAAGCAACCCCACCTTATACCTGGTGGATTTTGATACGGGAGAGCCGGCCTTTTACAAGCTGTCAGGCGCGGATGATCCGGCTTTGACGGACAGTATATTTACCCAAAGAGCAGCGTATTATGCAGCGGCCAATAATTATATCCGTATTACCGCCTCAGATATGCCAAAGGCCCTGGAGGAGTTCCATCAGGGAGTGCTTACGCTGGAAGAAGGCCGGTTCCCTGAGGCCGGGGAAACCGGTGTATGTGTTGTAGACGGCCGAATGGCTGCGCAGATGAATCTGGCCACAGGTGATGAACTTCGCCTGACTTTATTGGATTCAGATGAAAATGATCGTTTCCTTTTGACAGAAAGGGGCAGTGAAAAAAATCTCACCATTGTGGGGATCACATCTTTTAATGAGGATTGGTCCGGGCATGTGTGGGTATCGGAAGGCGAAGGCGGATTCTCTCAGCCGTTTTTCGGGTTCCGTCTGGGGATGGCTGTGCTGGATAATGCCCGGGCCCGCCAGACAGCCGATGATCTCCGGCAGCTTATGCCTGAGGGAGTCCAGGTAACGCTGTATGACCAGGGGTATTTTGCGGCGGCCCAGCCGTTGGCGGCCATGGAAACGACGGCCCTTGCAGTGGCCGGGGCGTCAGCCTGCGGCGCTGCGGCTGTGCTGGTGCTGTTTGCAAGCCTGTTTATCGGGCGGCAGAAAGAAACGGTAGGTATTTTAAGATCTTTGGGCACACCGGTGTGGAAAATACGTTTGTGGCTTTTGTCCGGCGCCGGAATGATCGCAGCGGCAGCTGCTGCGGCCGGTGCAATCCTTGGGCGCCTTTTTATGGGAAACATGATCCGGTGGGCCCTGGACGCAGCCCGGAGTCTTTATGCTGTTGACCAAAGGTACAGTGAATCTGCCATGGGAATTTCTCTTTCCGTGGAGGAAATATCTGCCATGCCTCTGTGGCCGGCCATAGCGTCCGGGATTGGAGTCTTTGCGGCAGCCCTTATATTATGTGTGGTATTTTTATCCCAGGCTTTAGATCAGTCTGCGCCCAAAAAGGGAAAGGAAAAGGTGCGGGTTCCCCGGGGAAAAACGTCGGTCTTGGGCCAGGGGATCTTCAGATATTCTCCCCTCTTTGCCATAAGATCCGCAGGCAGGTCTTTGATCGTTATTGCTGCATCAATGATCCTTACACTATTTCTTGGCATCCTTTTGATCTTGTCCGGAGGATGGCAGACACAAATGGATCAGCTTTACGATACGGCCCAGATCCGGGGGAGGGTGACCAGTACCAGCGGACGCCAGGCCACAAACCTGCTTGTCAGCGGGGAAAATGTCCAGCTTTTATGGGGCTCGGACATGCTCAGTGATATTGGCGTTTCTATAGGGTGGAATTACTGGTTCCCGGAGGAAATGCCCGCTTTTGGGGAAGGGGGATTTGCCCAGGAAACAAAAAATAACTGGATCGCCCGGCAGCCAAAGCTGACTGCCATAAACAGCCTTTTGGCGGCTCCGGACTTTTATTACGACGAAGATGTACAGGTTCAGTGGCTGGAAGGATGGGATGAATCCTTTCTTTCCGATGATGCGTATTATCCGGTAACAGATTCCATCGGCTTTATGGATGGAGAAACATGGCGTCAGGGACAGGAGCCTTTGACTTATCCGTGTATTGTCAGCCAGGAGTTTTTTAAAGCACGGGGATTTGAACTTGGAGATACATTTTCCGTGCGTCTCATTGTCCGGGTGAGGAGCTTTGAGATCGAGATAGAGCCGGAGCTGAGAATTGTGGGAGCCTATTCCGCCAGCGGTGAGGAAGGCATTTATGTACCTTTATCCTTTTGGACATACCCTAACTTACTGACCGGAGAAGGGGCAGAAGCTGTGACCGGGGAGGCAGTATCCCCATATTCCGAGTCGGGGATGGACCAGTATGTTTATACGTTTCAGAGGACCAATTTTTCAACCTGCCGCTTTACCCTGAAGTCAGCCAGAATGCTGGACAGCTTCAGACAATATCTGGCAGATCACAGTGTAAGCCAGGCCG
Source organism: Candidatus Scybalocola faecigallinarum (assembly GCA_018711005.1). Classification (GTDB taxonomy): domain Bacteria; phylum Bacillota; class Clostridia; order Lachnospirales; family Lachnospiraceae; genus Catenibacillus; species Catenibacillus faecigallinarum. The sequence goes on from DVIT01000004.1 coordinate 54,605, forward strand.
GAGTGCTGGGGGAAAATCGTATGACGGTAGTGCTGGAGGATCAGTCTTTTGCGGAAACTGCAGGGGGGGTGGGCCGTCTTATCAGCTTTTGCCGGATCTTATTCCCGGCCCTTTTTGCCGCAGTATGTCTGCTGGGATTTGTCATCTCCTGGCTGATGACCGGAAGCCGGCGTATGGAATTTGCCATTCTTCGGGGAATCGGCACTTCCGGGATAAAAGTATTTTTGATCTTCTTTTTAGAACAGATGATCACATGCCTTTGCGGCAGTATCCTGGGCGGGCTGATCCTGACCGCCTTTGGCAGCGCCGGGGCCGCCTGGACGGCTGCGGGCGGATTTTTCCTGTGCTACATGGGCGGCGCTGCGGTGTCTGTTATGCTGGCTGAACGGACGAAGCTTATGGATTTACTTTCTGAGCGGGAATAGCGGTCTTTTAATAGGGAAAACAAAAAAATGCCGGGAATGGATCTTATAAATAACAGATCCGTTCCCGGCATTTTTGTATGAGTCCTGTGCTGTGACAGGCGGCTTAATGTATTATTTTAAGAAAATGCGTGTTTTACATGATAGGGCAGGATATCCGCAGGAAAAATGAGTGTATCATTTTCCCCCAGCTCCATAATATGCCCGATCAGTGAATAAATAAAGTCAGATGTATGATGCTCAACGTCATGAGCCATGTTAAATTCAGTAATATCTATAGCGGCTACCGGAAGTTCTTTTAGAAAGTATGTAAACATCTGATAAATGTCTGCCAGATTAAAACCGGTGTCTGCCGGAAGGGATACGCCCGGTATAAGGGCAGGATCCATGGCGTCCAGGCTGAAGCTTAAATGAATAGCGTCTAAATGATCCAAATACTGGATGGACTGCTGTATACATGCAGTAAGTCCCATACGGCAGGTTTCTTCATATGTATAATATTTAATCTTAAGCTCCTTAAGAAGCTGTTTTTCGGAAGGTGTTATTTTTTGAAGTCCGAGCATGACTATATTTTCAGGGCGAATCTTAATTTGGGAAGTGAGAATGTTAGTGAGAGATTTTTCGCCCATGCCCAGAAGTGCCGAGACACTCATTTCCCGGATATTTCCGCTGGCAAGCGTCTGCTGCGTGTGCATGTCCGGAAATGCGCTGATCCAGATCAGCCCGAGATTTTCATAATTGGCGCTTGTGGCGGAAACGGAACCGATCACAGCGCTCCGGTCGCCGGCAATAAAAAGAGGGATGTCTTTATGTCGGATAACATGATGCTGATATTTTGCGATCGCCCAACAGGTTGAGACAACGCTGTTTAGATTTTTAAGATCAGAAAGATTATTTTCAGGCATGGTAATTTCCGGAACAACAGGAATACTCAGATCATAGTATTGATTCAAATAATCAAGACTATACATTAGGCCCTCATCACCAACCCCATAGTGCATCGGACAACCATAAATACTATACATACAGACCTCCAAAATCCATGAATAACTGAGGTTATTCATAAATATACGTATCGGCCGGACAATCCGGCCGATTTGTTCGTTAAATGAATACAGATTTCAATATAGCATATTTCGCTAAAAGAATCAAGAAAAATTGCATTACCTTAACAGAGTGGTGTAACTATTCAGCCATGGGACCCAACGGACTGGCATGACTGAATAGTTACAGAGCGGCTGTGCTGCCGGAGATCTGCAGTAATTTCAGTGCTTTTAAGGAGGTATTGACCGGTTACTTTTGGCCTTCCACGCTTTGAACAGGCTTGATCATGGCAATAAGGATTGCCGAAATAATACATACAACGATCATTGCGATATATGCGCCGGTCAGGTTGCCGGTGAGGCGCAGGCTTTGTGCAACGAATAAATATGCACAGGATTTAATGCCGGATGTGACCGGACTTGCAAGACGGTTTGCGGAAGGAAAGTCTTTTCTGCCAAAGATCGTTCCGGTCATAGACGGGATCAGGTTGCAAATACCGCCTACGGAAGTTCCTACCATGAAAATGGCAATGTATACAGTGACCGTGTTAAACATAAAGATCAGGAGAATGAGGGCGATCACATACCATACGCAGTAGATCAGAGAAGCAAGCTTAGTCCCGAACTTATCATCGATCCATCCCCAGATGTAGGAACCGAAAATCCCGAAAAATCCCATAACGGAAAGCATACCGACAGCAGTTCCCCGATCATAGCCGGCAGCGACCAGCCGGGTGACCAGCTGACTGACGATACCTACGGTGACCATCCAAATGAGGCCAAGGCCTACGCTGGAGAACCAGAACATTTTCTCTTTGGCAAGCTTTTTAACTGTCCAGGGGCTTTTGTAGGCAGCAATCTCCTGCTTTTGCTTTTCAATGGCAGCTTTTTCCATGGGTTCATTATCCGGAGCAACGCCCACTTCTTCGGGAGTGACTTTACAGATAAAAATACAGATGACCGTAAATACGGCAACAAAGATGCAGATGGCTGTAAACATACCTTCAAGGCCGACTGTGCCCAGCAAAAAGTTGGAAATATAAGGGAAGATCATCGTACACAGTGGGAATCCGATAGTGGAAATACCAAGGACGAGACCTTTCTTTTTGGGGAACCAGTTGGTCTGGATCACGTTGACAGCGACCAGGGAATATCCGCAGGATACAGCGGCGCATACAGAAACGCAAAGTGCGTATACATAATAGTTTGTCGTATGGCCGTAAAAATAAAATGCAACGACAGTTGCAGCCAGGGAGCCGATCATCACATACTTGGCGCCGTTTTTATAGCGTACCGTGATCTGTCCGAAGATCAGGGCAAAGATAACGCCGGCCCATCCCCCATACGTGGACCAGGTAAGCATTGCCGCATTATCCCATCCCCGGGCTTCACTTAACGCATTGACAAAGATATTAAGACCGTCTGTATTAATACCTCCCCCGATAAAATAGGCAATCATACACATGAAAATGATGATCCAGCCTTTCACCCCAAAGTTCCATTTTGATTTTGACATTGTATCCTCTCCATTTCATTGCAGTGCTGCCGCATCAGGTGCGGCTGAATAGTTACGATTTGTACAATTTGAGTGTAACAAACCTTGACAAATACTGTCAAATGCATAAAAATCATACTTAGATTAACTAAAAGCTATATACAAAAAGCCCAAAGAAGAAAGGACGGATATTATGGATATTCAGCAGCTGATCTATTTTGTTACAGTGGCTAAGACCGGAACGTATGTGGCTGCGTCAAGGCAGCTTTATATCAGCCAGCCGGCCCTGAGCAAATCCATTAAAAAGCTGGAAAATAGAAATCGGCGCGTGTATACAGCCGCCGGAGGTGGAAGATAGTTTTTGCGCCACGCCTTTGATGCATGATAAATATTTTCTTTTAGTCAGCAAGGATAATCCCCTGACAGAGCGGACCAGTGTCAGATACAGGGATTTGCAGGATGAATTATTTTATATGCTTAACAATGAATATACCATGACTCAGATCACAAAAGCCAACTGCCATAAAGCAGGATTTGACCCGATCATTAAGCTGATCGTAAACCGGACGGACATTATGGGGGACCTGGTCGCAAAGGGCCAGGGCGTTGCTGTCATCGCCGGGGGACGGTGGCGTTTTGAAAATAATCCTGATTTAAAAACATTGGATCTTGAGGATGGGGACAATGATTTTGATATTGTCATGATCACGAAGAAGGACGCCTATTTGTCCTACCCGGCAAAGTATTTCCGGGATTTTTGCAAAAAACGATGCCCCGGCCTGTCCTGCGGACTTTCATAAAAGTTATATAGGCTATGAAAAATAGATATTTTACTTTTGGCCTTTTTGCGGTTATCCTGTTAGTAAGGAGTAACCTGTAAGTGACGATTGTAAAAATGTATTGGAGGAGGATACTGTGAAAAGACCATTATCTGAAGCTGAGCTTCAAAAGCCTTATGCAAAATATTTTGATGTGCCTTATCCGCCGGTGCCAAAGGACATTCTTGAGCAGATGGATCAGCCCATGGATCCGGCTCTGGCCATGCATATTGACCAGCGCAATGACCTGCTCCTTCCGGGATATCTGCCCCGGGAAGTGGGCTACTGCATCATGCCGGATGGCAGCGGCTACATTGCCTCATTGACGCGGATGCCCGGCGTTACCCTGGAAATGATCGAATGGTGGTTTGCCTGGCATGGACTTGAAAGTTTGCGCTACAAAATCTGGGATCCCAACGACCATTATCTGGCCCGTGTGTCTCCCGCCCATCAGAAGCGCCGCCTGGATCCGTCCTTAAGCTATCGGGAGCGGAGCTGGAATACATCGGACTTTGTTTTGGAAAATGTTGGAGAGGGAACGTCCGCCCTGCGGATTTCTTTCCGGTCCCCGGAAAGCTTTGGCTTTGACATGGAGCGCTTTAACAGCCAGCCGGTAACGGCCATATGCGCCCACAGCGGCCCGCCGGACTGGGATATTCCAAGGACAACGTTTATCCACTTTGCCCGGGAAGTAGAAGGAGGCATTGAGCTGCGCACCCGCTTTTGGCTGGGCTGGATGATCGTGAACAAAAAGGCCGTACGAACGGACTTTGAAGTGGATGAGCGCAGAGTCCGGGGACTGTCTAAGCACTCTCCTCAGGAATACTACCGCCTGGCGGCTATTTTGCCGGATCTGTACCGGGAAAACCACGATAAGGTGGATCTGCCTCAGGATCTTAAGACTATGGATTTTGATAGAGAATAAATTTGGCAACAGTTCAGCCAGGCCTGAACTGCTGCGGTATTTACAGCTGTAAAATCGAATTTAGAGCCGAAATCAGATAAAAAAGGGGAACAACTTCCTGCGAAGTGTTCCCCTTTGTCAGATCGTTTATTTACATATATTTCTGTACAGCGGCAGCGCCTTTTGCCGTGATCTCAAGCTTTCTTTTAAATAATCCTTTTTCTTTAATATTAACTTTGTGAGAAAAAAACGAAAAATAATTGCATGATATTGGGAAAATCGTGGTATAATATAAAGTAAAAATGACAATGTGAGATTTTATCGCAAAGGGGATGAGCATATGCTTTGTCAATTTACTTTTGAAAATTTTAAGTCTTTCAAAAATGAAGCTTTTTTGGATTTTTGTGCCGAACCAATCAGTGAGCATCAGGATAGCTTGATCATTGATATTGATTCAGAAAAGTTTTTGCCGGTTATATCGATCTATGGCCCAAATGGAGGGGGAAAGTCTACGGTTTTGGAAGCGCTGGCATATTTAAGAAAAATCGTAGTGCGGCCGATTATTGCAACAAAAGCAAATGAAGAAATCTCTGATGAAGAACAAAAGTTATTAGTCCGTTCTTCCGATATTGATAAGTATCACAGATTTGATAAGGACTGCGAAAATCAACCTATAAAGTTTAGTGTAATGTTCCGATTTAAAGAAAATGAATATCAATATGAATTGTGGATTTTAAAAGGGGAAATTGTTAAAGAAAATTTGTATTATAAAAAAATCGGAACCAAAAAAGTAATTATTGTCTTTGAACGTACCTTGGAAGAATGTGTTATAGGCGAAGATATTGAGTTTGTTTCTGTGGAAAAAGTAAAAAAATCTTTGCCGCTTCTTTCTTATATTGGAGCGTTTTATGATATTGATATTATTGATAGTGTCATACATTGGTTTTTTTCTATAGAATTTATAGATTATGATAACCCTATTCGGGATATGGAAATATTAATTCCAAAACAAGATGCGGATCGGAAATTATTTTTTGATATGCTTAAGCAGATGGATATTAATATTATGGATATACGTATTGAGAGGGATGGGGAAGGACATATAAAAAACATCTTTACAAAACATAAAATTGCTGAAAAAATTTATGAAATCCCCTTTCAGGAAGAATCCAGTGGTACAAGAAAGATTTTTAGCTGTTTGGCAAGGATTAATAAATGCCTGCAAAAAGGAAGTGTATTAATTGCCGATGAGCTGGACGCGAAACTCCATCCTAAGTTATTGAGATTTATAATTGAGCTTTTTACAGATACAGAAAAAAATAAATCTGGAGCTCAGCTGCTCATAACTTCTCATGATATTGTGAATATGGTCCGGGAGATTTTCCGGAGAGATGAAATTTGGTTTTGCTCATTAAGCCCTGATAATGATTCCTGCTTATATTCATTAATATCATTTAAAGATGAGAGAGGTAAAACACCGCGTAAAGATGCTGTATACGGAAAACGTTACATTGAAGGTTTATATGGTGCAGATCCATATATTGATAAAGGATTGAAATGGGGCGATTAATGAGGATGAGCTTAAAACCGAAGAAAGCCAGCGAGCTGAAAAGAGATCAGGAACGATTAAATAATAAGATGGCCAAAAAGAAGAAAAATTTGTTAGATAAACTTCCGCCATACACATTTATCATTAGTGAAGGCACGAAAACAGAAGTAACATATATGGCAGGATTTGCTAACGTTATAAATGAGAAATATCGTTCTTTTTCTACAGGAAATAGAATTATTGTTAAAGGGACGGGGAGAAACTGCCAAAGTTTATTGAATTATGCCAGAATGATTGTTGAAAAAGAGATGCCCCAGGCTACACAAGTATGGCTGATGTATGATAAAGATGATTTTCCTTTTGATGATTTCGATAACACTCAATATAGTGCCGAGCAGAGGAAGGATTCTCGAAAATATAAAGTGGCATGGTCAAATGAGAGCCTTGAGTTATGGTTTGTTTTACATTTTCAGGAACTGCATGTCAATATTGGAAGAAAGGCATACATAAGAATTTTAGAAGAAAAATGTAATTATAAAAAGAATGATCCTAAATTATTTCAGATGTTTAGAGGAAATATGGATACTGCAATAATGAGAGCGAAAAGGCAGTATACGGCATATGCAGATGATGTTCCGCCATCAAAGAGCTGTCCGGCAACCAGAGTTTTTGAATTGGTTGAGGAACTAAAAGCCTTTTTGTGAAAATAGCAGTTTAGACAGCTGAACAGTAGCATGGATTCACCTCTTGATAACCGACTTTATTGACAGCCCACTTTTGGATATACTATAATTAACGTCATAGTGCAGCCGTCTGCAGCGCCGTTTTCCGCGGGGGATGATGGCGCGGCAAGGGGCATAAGAGATTAGAAAGGCAGTCTTATGATAAATTTTGGAAAATTAAAAACTTTAGGTGTGCTTGGCGGCCTTGGGCCCCAGGCGACGGATTTTTTTTATAACGGAGTGATCGAGCATACGGATGCATCCTGTGACCAGGAGCATATTGATATGATCATCTTAAGCCATGCCACAACGCCGGACCGGACAGAGGCAATTATGACCGGGAACGACGAGGAACTGATCCGTTCACTGGTGGAGGATGTGCAGATGCTGGAACGGGCCGGTGCGGCCAATATTGCCATTCCCTGCAACACTTCCCATTATTATTACCAGCAGATGCAGGCGGCGGTACATATTCCCATTATCCATATGGTACGGGAGAGCGTTCGCTATGCCCGGGAAAAGTATGAAGGGGTACAGCGGATCGGCATTATGGGGACAGATGGCACCATTTCCACAGGCATTTATGATGAGGAGTGCAAAAGAGTGGGAGTGACCCCGGTGCATCCCAGCCCCCAGCGGCAAAAAGATGTGATGCACATTATTTATGATGAGATCAAGGCCGGAGAGCGGGGAAGCCGCCATTTGTTTAACGGCGTGGTGGACGAGCTGAACCGGAAGATGGGATGCGAGGTCATTATCCTGGCATGTACAGAGCTGTCGGTTTATAAGCATTTTCACAATGTTCCCGACTGCTGTCTGGATGCCATGGATGTGCTTATCCGGGAATCTATCTTAAGATCCGGAGCGGTTTATCAGTAAAGCGGGCCCGGGATTTTACAGGGGGCGCAGACGCCCGAAATGACTGTGTTTTAAGCAGGAGGATAAAGTTTAAAATGAAAGTAATGGTGAAATACACATTTTCAGATTATATAAAGTGCCTGGAACAGGCGGGGCTTCTTTTAGAAGCAGACACGGCCGGAAGGGAAGCCATGGGGATCCTTGGGCTGACATATAATTCCAAGGCTGTGACAGAAGGAACTCTGTTTATATGCAAGGGAGCGGCCTTTAAAGAAGATTATTTAAAAGAGGCTGTACAGCGCGGTGCTGCCGCCTATGTAAGTGAAAAGAAATATGATGTAAATATTCCATGCATTTTAGTTTCTGATATACGCAAGGCAATGCCCTATTTGGCGGATCTTTATTTTTGCCGGCCCTGGGAGGATTTAAAACTGACGGGGATCACAGGAACCAAGGGAAAGACAACAACAGTTTATTATATTAAGGCGATCATTGACGACTATATGGCAGCCACGGGAGGACGGGAAAGTGCAGAGCTTTCTTCCAGCGACGTTTATGACGGAGTTGTAAAAAGTATTTCCCATATTACCACGCCGGAGTGTGTGGAGCTGATGGAGCATTTCCGTCATGCGGTGGATTCGGATATTGAGTACCTTGAAATGGAAGTATCCAGCCAGGGGCTGAAATATGACCGGGTGGATGGGATCCTGTTTGATGTGGGTATCTTCCTGAATATTTCCGAGGATCATATCAGCCCTATTGAGCATCCGGATTTTGACGATTATCTGGAATCCAAGCTGCGTCTGTTTTCCCAGTGCAAGACGGCCTGTGTCAACTTGTCCACAGATTATGTGGAGCGGGTTATGGCAGCGGCAAAAAATGCCCCAAGGCTGCTTACCTTTGGCACAGACGCTTCGGCTGACCTGAGAGCATACCGTATCCGCAAGGTTGGCACGGATACCGTATTTAATGTTGTATGCGACCGGTTTGACCAGGAATTTGTCCTGGAAATGCCAGGGCTTTTTAATGTGGAAAATGCCCTTGCGGCCATTGCCGCAGCCTATGCCCTGGATATTCCGGTACAGTACATGGTTTCCGGCTTAAAGCGCGCCCGGGCCAAGGGCCGTATGGAGCTGTACCACAGCAAAGACAATAAGATCGCGGTTATCGTGGATTTTGCCCATAATAAATTAAGCTTTGAGAAGCTTTTTGCGTCTGCCATGGAAGAATACAAGGGCCGCCGGATCATTTCCATTTTCGGATGTCCCGGACAAAAGGCGTTTGTGCGCCGGCAGGGCATGGGAACTGTGGCCGGAAAGTATTCCGATAAAGTGTATATTGTTCCCGATGATCCGGGCAATGAGCCTTTTGAAAAGATTGCCGGGGAGATCGCCCAATATGTCCGGGAGCAGGATTGCCCCTATGAAATCATGGAGGACCGGGCAGAAGCTATTAAAAAGGCAATTCTTGAAGTGAATGAGCCTACGGTGCTTCTGATCGCCGGAAAAGGTAATGAGACCACACAAAAGTGCGGAAATGTTTATGTACCTTATCTTTCAGATATGGTTTATGCAAAAAAATATATTGAGGAGTATGATCGTGTCCATGGAGAGGCATAAAATGGAGCTGCTTTCTGCCCTGGAGGCTTATGGGAGAACGGATTTTTATCCCTTTCATATGCCGGGGCATAAGCGCAATCCTCAGTTTATGCAGCTGCCTCAAACCGGCAGTATTGATATTACAGAGATCGACGGCTTTGATAACCTGCATCATGCCCGGGGAATATTAAAGCAGGCCCAGGAGAAGGCTGCCAGGGTGCGGGGCTGCCGGCGGGCATGGTTTCTTGTGAATGGAAGCACATGCGGTCTGCTGGCCGCCATTGCCGCAGCCACAAAGCGGGGCGGGCGCATCCTTGTGGCCCGCAATTCCCATAAGGCTGTGTACAATGCCATAGAGCTGTGCGGCCTGGAGCCGGTGTACCTTTATCCTCAGCTTCATGAGGGCAGCGGTATTTATAAGGCTGTGGATCCGGAGCAGATAAAGGCCCTTTTGGAAAAGTATGAGGGGATCCAGGCGGTGGTGATCACATCGCCCACATATGAAGGCGTGGTTTCAGATATTAAAGCCATCAGCCATATGGTTCATGCTTATGGGATCCCATTGATCGTAGACAGCGCCCATGGGGCCCATCTGGGGTATGAGGAGCATTTCCAGCCTTCGGCAGAGTCATTGGGGGCGGATCTGGTCATTGAAAGCCTTCATAAAACGCTGCCGTCCATGACTCAGACAGCCATGCTGTGCCAATGCAGCGGCCGGGTCAGCGACCGGCTTTTGGAAAAGTATCTGTCCATGTATGAAACAAGCAGCCCCTCCTATGTGATGATGGCGGCCATGGACCAGTGCATGTCCCTTATGAAAGCTCAGGGACATGAGCTTTTTGAAGCTTTTCATAAACGGCTTGAGGATTTTTACAATGATTGTCAGACCCTTAAAAATATCCGGCTGATGCAGGAAGATGATCTGTGCAGTGTTCCCGGGAGCGGATTTGACCGTTCCAAGCTGGTGCTTTGGGTAACAAAAGCGCCGGGAATGGGGCCGTGGCTTTACGACCGTTTACGAGAGGATTTTCACCTGCAGCTGGAAATGGCCTCTGCAGATTATGCCCTGGCTATGACCAGTATTTGCGACACAGATCAGGGCTTTGAACGTCTAAAGGCCGCCTTAAAGGCACTGGATCAGGAGCTGGAACAAAAAGAAGCGGGCCGGGCCGGCAAGGTGGAAGCATTTTACGGCAGCGAAACGCCGGTAATGAGCAGCAGCAAGGCTGCCGGATACACGGCATCTGCAAGGCCCCTGGAGGATGCTGCCGGATATATCAGCAGTACATACCTTTATGTGTATCCGCCGGGGATCCCTTTGATCGTTCCCGGGGAGGAGATCACAAAGGAAATCATAGCCCTGATTAAGGGTTATGAACAGGCAGGACTTACCGTCCTGGGATTTGAGGAAACGCCTGAGAGCCGGGAAAGCGATCAGGGAAAGGAGAGCGGGGAGCATGGGAAGATTATTTTGTGTTATGGGAAAGAGTGCATCCGGTAAGGACAGCCTGTTTAAACGCCTGGCCGCAGATCCCCGGCTTGGCCTGCGCACGGTAGTCCCTTACACCACACGGCCCATCCGCCAGGGAGAAACCGATGGCGTAGAGTACCATTTTACAGATGAGGATGGTTTCCTGGCGCTGAAAGCGGCGGGAAAGATCATTGAGGACCGGGCGTACCATACGGTCCATGGCCTGTGGCGGTATTTTACGGCAGACGACGGACAGATGGATTTTTCGCGGGGAAATTATATTGTGATCGGGACTCTGGAGGCCTATCGGCAGATGCTGGATTTTTTTGGCCCCCAGGTCATGTTTCCGGTTTATGTGGAGGTAGAGGACGGGGAGCGCCTTGCCCGGGCCCTTGCCCGTGAGCGCAGCCAGACGGCGCCCAAGTATGCGGAAATGTGCCGGAGATTTCTGGCAGATCAGGAAGATTTCTCAGAAGATAAAATCAGGGATTGTTACATTACAAAGAGATATGCTAATATAGAACTGGAACAATGTTTCCGGGAAATTAAAAATGATATTTTAAAAGAAATTGAAAAGAGGTGAGTGTCATTGGCAAGCTTTAAAGATGTGGTCGGCCATGAGCAGATCATTGAGCATTTGAAAAATTCTCTTAAAAATAATAAGATCAGCCATGCATATATTTTCTGCGGTGAAGACGGGACCGGAAAGAATATGCTGGCAAAGCTGTTTGCCAAGGCGCTTCAGTGTGAGGCGGGGTACGGCGACTGCTGCGATATGTGCCGTTCCTGCAAACAGACAGAATCGGGAAATCAGCCGGATATTCGGTGGGTGACCCATGAAAAGCCTGCCAGCATCGGTGTGGATGATATACGCCAGCAGGTGAATAATGATATTGCTATTAAGCCCTACAGCAGCAAATATAAAATATACATTGTTGATGAAGCGGAAAAGATGACCCCTCAGGCGCAGAATGCCCTGTTAAAGACTATTGAGGAGCCGCCTTCTTACGGGATCATCATGCTTTTGACCAACAACGCGGACATGCTCCTGCCCACCATCCGTTCCAGATGCGTGACATTGAACATGAAGTCCGTGCCTTCACAAAAGATCCAGGATTATCTTATCAGTAAATATCAGGTGCCGGATTATAAGGCCCGGGTGTGCGCATCCTATGCCCAGGGCAATATGGGAAAAGCTATAAAAATGGCCACATCCCCGGATTTTAACGAACTCCATGAATCGGTGCTGAACCTGGTGAAAAATATTGACGATATGGACATTTATGTAATCATGGATGCAGTGAAAAAGCTGTCAGAATATAAGGCGGAAATTTATGACATTATCGATATGATGATGGTATGGTACAGGGATATTCTCATGCTGAAGCTGACCAATGATCCCAATCTTTTAATTTATCCGGAGGAATACAGCGCCTTATCCCGCAGAGCCTCAAAGTCTACGTTTGAAGGCCTGGATCATATTATCAAGGCCATGGAAAAGGCCAAAGTGCGGTTAAAGGCTAATGTAAACTTTGACACAGCATTGGAAATGATGCTTTTAACAATAAAGGAGAATTAAATTATGGTAAATGTAATCGGAGTCCGCTTCCGCCAGGCCGGAAAAATCTATTATTTCGATCCGCTGGACCTGCCGGTGAAGCCCGGACAGCATGTGATCGTAGAAACGGCCAGGGGTGTGGAATACGGCCTTGTTATGTCCGGCCCGAGACAGGTGAAGGATGAATACGTTGTGTCCCCCCTAAAGCCGGTGATCCGTATTGCCACGCCGGAGGACGACGCTGTTGAAGAAAAAAATAAAGAAAAGGAAAAAGAAGCCTTTAAGATCTGTCTGGAAAAGATCGCCAAGCATAAGCTGGAAATGAAGCTGATTGATGCGGAATATACTTTTGATAATAACAAAGTGCTGTTTTACTTTACTGCGGACGGACGTATCGACTTCCGTGAGCTGGTCAAGGATCTGGCTGCTGTGTTTAAGACACGTATCGAGCTGCGCCAGATCGGTGTCCGGGATGAGACAAAGATCATGGGCGGCGTAGGCATCTGCGGACGGGAGCTGTGCTGCCATGCCTATTTGTCGGAATTTGCCCCTGTATCCATTAAAATGGCCAAGGAGCAGAACCTTTCTCTGAATCCGGCCAAAATTTCCGGCGTGTGCGGCCGTCTTATGTGCTGCCTGAAAAATGAGCAGGAAACTTATGAATATTTAAACAGCCGCCTGCCGTCTGTAGGCGATACTGTGACTACAGATGACGGCTTTAAAGGCGAGGTCAGCGATGTAAATGTACTGCGCCAGACCGTAAAGGTAATCATTACTATGGAAAATGATGCCAAGGAGATCCGGGAATACCGTGTAAAACAATTAAAATTTAAACCAAAGCGGCGTAAAGAAAAGATGAACATTAACGACGCTGAGCTTAAAAAACTGGAAGCTTTGGAGAAAAAGGAAGGCAAATCTGCGCTGTAACCTGCGGCACAGTGCCAAAACCGGCGCTCCGGGCCCCAAGCCCTGCTTCCGGTCCTTAAGGAGTATAACGAACATGGATAAAAGTATGGATACAACAGACTTTTTTCTCAGGGAAGGAGAGCGCCTGGACGATCTGGAGCGCAACGGCTATAAAATTATTCAGACACCGCACCGTTTCTGTTTTGGAATGGATGCGGTGCTGCTTTCTGGCTTTGCCCAGGTAAAAAAGGAGGAGTGTGCCATTGATCTTGGAACCGGGACAGGCATTATCCCCATTTTGCTGGAGGCAAAGACCCAGGGCAGGCATTTTACCGGCCTTGAGATCCAGGAAGAAAGCGCGGACATGGCCAGGCGCAGCGTGGCTTATAACCATCTTCAGGACAAGATCACTATTGTCCACGGCGATCTGTGCCAGGCAGGGGAGCTATTTAAAAAGGGCTCCTTTGATGTCGTCACCAGCAATCCGCCTTATATGAATGACATGCATGGCCTGAAAAATCCTTCAGACGCCAAGGCCATTGCCCGCCATGAGGTGTGCTGTACGCTGGACGATGTGGTGTCCGCTGCAGCGTCTTTGCTTAAGTCCGGCGGCCGCTTTTATATGGTCCACCGCCCCTTCCGGCTGGTAGAAATTTTTTCGGCCCTGACCCGGGTCCATCTGGAACCGAAACGGATGCGCCTGGTGCATCCCTTTGCAGACAAGGAGCCCAACATGGTGCTGATCGAAGCCGTTCGGGGCGGCCGCTCCATGATCAAGGTGGAAAAGCCCCTGATCGTTTACGAAAAGCCGGGGGTGTACACCCGGGAGATTTATGAGGTTTATGGGTATTAAAAGGGGATATCTTCATTTTGTCGGGAACCTCAAAATACTTTTTTGAAAAAATAAAAAATTTTTTCAAAAATTTAAAACTTTTTTGCTTCCGCCTCTGTCTGAGTATTGAAAAGAAGAAAAAAGTAATACACCAGGAGGTATTGAGATGTTTTGCATGAAATGCGGTAAAAAATTACCAGATGACTCAAAGTTTTGCCCGTTTTGCGGGGCGCCGTCAGATCATGGTGCTCAGAAGGGCCAGATGCCCCGGAAGGATAACAGCATTCAGATGAACCAGACATCCTGGAAGGATAATGGCGGTCAAATGAACCAGGCCCCCCGGAAGAAGAACTTGCCCTATGCAAAGTTTATTGCCATAGGTGCTGCAGCTTTAGCGGTACTGATCATCGTTGGTGTTATCGCCGGAAGGGGCATTATGAACATGGGAAATAATCAGAGCGTTGCATCACGGGGAGATGCTAACGGGCCTTCCGGCAATGATGGCGGCTCAGGCTGGCTGGGAGAAAGCAGCGAGGATACAGAGTATGATGACTGGAGCAGTACGGATGATTCAGACAGTGGTGATGCCGGCCTGACAGAACGCGGAGATGAAGGAAATGAAAATTCACAGTGGGCAGGCAATAGGTCTTATGAGGCGGCCTATGAAGAAGAATATGCTAATTTTGAAAGCATGGTCCAGGAATACTGTGTACAGTCAGATATAGAGTATATGGAAAACATAGAAGAATATGCCGATCAGATTGATGAGGCATATCAGCTGATTGAAAAAGCAGTTCCCGGATTTTCAGACATGCTTGCAGAAGACATCGGTTCCCTTGCAGACAGCGAGACCGGATCAGCCATTATTGAAAAGGTTGCCAGCGCTGCGCTTAATAATGAAGATGTGCGTAAGACTGCCTATAAAATGACCATGATCGCTGCAGACTCCTTACTGACATATCTTATGAACTATGTATCAACCGATGATCCGTATGTTTTTGAACTTGTGAAAATGAGCGGTGATTATGCGCTGCTGAGATCAGAAGGAACCTATGAGGATTTTTATAAAATCACAAAACAAAACCTGGCATATGATACGACAATGGAGGCCGTCCAGTGGCGTATCAGCCAGCTGGAAG
Source organism: Candidatus Scybalocola faecigallinarum (assembly GCA_018711005.1). Taxonomy (GTDB): domain Bacteria; phylum Bacillota; class Clostridia; order Lachnospirales; family Lachnospiraceae; genus Catenibacillus; species Catenibacillus faecigallinarum. Next base: position 69,920 of record DVIT01000004.1, read on the forward strand.
CGGAGGCCGACAGTGCTGAAAGCGAAGATGAATATGCAGAATGTATGGGACGGATCGCAGCAAACAAGGACAGAGCAGCAGAGACGGAGGAATTATTGGTAAAGGGTATGGCGACCATTGCGTGCAGCGGAATTTATTACTGCAGCGCCGGTGAGACTAACAGCCCGAAGCTTTACATAGTGGAAGGTGAAGACGGAACAATCTATAATACCTTCTGGGCGCCGGGCCTGACTGAGGCAGAAGCTGATGAATATTTTGATATTACGATTAGTGATCAGGGCGACTGTTTGCTCATCGGGGCTGAGGAGTCTTTTGTGATGGACCGGTCAGGCACGATCCTGTTTGAGGGAAATTCCCCGGTAGAAAGAGCCGATGAACCGGTAGGAGAATCCATCATCTTAGCTTACTGCCCGGGACAGAAGATCCTTCGTGAAACAAAAATGAAAAATTCTGCCAATGGAGTGTACTATACTTTGGAACTCGCAGACCAAAACGGAAATGTGCAAACTCTGGTGGAAAATATGAAAGAACTTGATATGGAATCCATTTCGTATGATTTTTACGTTGATGATACCCGTGGAATCCAGTGGAATCACGAGACTGCGGTTTACAGTGACTATATATTGCTGAGCTATACCCCTGTAGGGGAGGATGAAGAAAAGGATATTGTTATTGATCTGAATCTTGGCCAGGTGCATCCTCAGCGGGATTTTCAGGAAGCCTATACCGATGCCATGTCAGAAAAGTCAGAAGAATATGGACAATTCTGTGAGCAGGGTCTTCCCCAGGATGAGTGGAGATACAATGGCAGCGAAATTTGTGTATATGAGGATTCCGTTTGTATAAGAGAGTCTTCTGACGGATTGGTTCAGAATCGGCCGGAGCTGGACACAGACCGGAAGGGATTTAATATGGATGCGCTTCGAGATACGATCGGTGAAACAAGAGAGGTGGAAAAGTGGTACTATAACGATAACCTTCTCTGGCTCGTCACAAGCAGCGGCTGTTTTTACACCTATGATATGGAAAGCGGACAGAAGAATAATGAGGTTGAGATCGGAGCAGATTCATCATATTCTTTTACACCGTACGGATTACTGGTGCAAGCCGGCAGTGAGGAGACCGATCAGGCAGCTGTTGACGGAGAAACTGAGTACAGCGTGGATCAGTATGATGCTTTCGGAAATGTGATCGCGACATATCCTACATATCGCAGCGGATCATCTGAAATTAATGGGGATGTTTATAATTTCCTGTACCTTAATGGTAAAGATGTGTATAATATTGCTACACAGACTGTGATCCGGCTGGACTAAATCACAGTATTGTTTCAAAGTGAAAGGGGAGTATTAAAATGCCTTCAAAGGAATGGTTGGAGAAGTATGAAGCCGTAAAACAAGCCCTGGTTTGCAAAAATGACCTGGATGCTTATTTTACAGAGAAAAAAATCGGAAATGCACAGGTAGACACGCTGGATATTGGCACAGTTCATTTTCCTACAGGAACGATCCTGGCCTGTGATCCGCTGGTAGAGTTGGGCGAGGCCCTTCCTTTTATTCAGACCGTACCTGCCGGAACCTATCCGGTAACCATCTGCGTCGTGCCAAGCGAAACCTACGGAGACCGGTATGCCTGCGTGAAGGTAGCTATCAGCGATAACAAGCCTGTCCGCTATGAAATGGGAATGGTAGGGGCAGAAAACCTGGATGAAGAACTTCAGGAGGACGAATTTTTCGGCTTTTTCGTGGACGCAGGCATGGGCTGTATTGCCGATCTTAAGGCCCAGGAGGCGTTTAAGGCATATTGGGAGCAGCGGGAAATGGAGGACGAAAGCATTGACCCGTATAATGATCTGTTCTGCGATCTTCTGGAAGAAAATTTTCAGGCCCATCCCCAATACCAGAGAGATGGCGGTGACTGGCTGAACTGGACAGTGCCGGGGACAGACTGCAATATTCCTATTTTTGCTTCCGGCTGGGGCGACGGCGTTTACCCATGCTATTTTGGCTATGATGCAGAGGGAAATGTCTGCGGCATGTATATCCGTTTTATTGACATTGAAAGAGAAATGAACGATTAAAGGCGGCTCTGCCCGTTCGGCCTCATAGACAGGCTGCCGGTAACTGTTGGATCAACAGTTACCGGCAGCCTGTTTTAGTTTCTTGTATCTTAATATAATGATGTTAGGGTCAAAAGGTATTTTGACCCTATGATGCCACGGATTTCTCCGCACTTCGTGGTCTCCGCTACCGCTGCGGTCGGCGCTAAACGAACGTCCACTGGACGTTCAGCGCCCCGAAATCCTAAAAACATTCGAAATCGCTCATTTTTCTGCGAAAAATGGCTCTGTCTTCGCTCCGCTTCGGTCGGTGCAGAGCAGACATCCACTGGATGTCTTGCACCTCATGTTTTTTCGGGTCTCAAAGTCGTGCTTTTTCATGCGAGCATGAAAAGCACGACCTTTTGACCCTGGCATCATATAATTACATATAATCCCAAAATCGTCGAATGGAAAATGACGGGATGATCTGATAGGATATAACTATAAGAAAAGCCCTGACAGGAAAATTTCCACGGAGGAGAGAGATTTATGATACCTTATATTAACGAGCAAAACGGCATTAAAACCTTATTTGTCAATGATCGTCCATTTATTGTCCGGGGCGGCGAGCTGCATAATTCCAGCGCGTCGGATCTGGCCTACATGGAGTCCCATGTATGGCCAAATTTGAAAACTTTGAATATGAATACAGTTATACTTCCTGTGGCTTGGGAAACTATTGAACCCCGGGAGGGATGTTTTGACTTTTCTTTGGCAAAGCTGCATCAGAGATTTTTGAAGCTGAAGTTCCGGAGGATATTAAAGCGCTTTTTCATGGAGATGAGCGTTTCCCTGCCTGTATGAAAGAAAGCTCCTGGCCCCGGGTCTTTGGGGAACATGCCAGTGAATTATTTATGAGCTGGGGCTACGCCCGGGCTGTAGAAATGATCGCCCGGGCAGGCCAGAAGGAATATCCTTTGTTTGTGCCGGAAGTGCGCAAGGATCCTGAGACGGTGAGCCATTTGCTTTATGCTGTGGGCCACGATCACGCTATTGGTGTGTCGCCCTTTGGCATTGAAGATCTGTGCGCAGATCCGGCGACACTGAAAAAGCCGCCCTTTTATATACTTATGGCCCTGAATATTGATGTAAGCGCCATGGACAGCAGCGGAGTCGCCCCGTATTTGTCAGCAGTATATGAGCTGATCCATCAGATAGAACCCCTTTATTTTAAATACCGGGGAACAGGGCATATGCAGTCCTTTGTTAAGCATGGCCCGGATGACGGAGGGATCCTGCTTCCTTTTGAAGGTTATGACATTGTTGTTTCTTATGAGCGGACGGAACCGAAAAAACCTGTGGGCGGCGGCATAATCTTTGAGGTGGACCCTCATCATTTCCTTATCCTGGGCATGAATTTTTCCTTTAAGGTCTATCCTAAGCTGGGCCGGCAGGCAATGGCAGTGATCGGCCAGCGCAGAGAAGGAAAAATTGAGAACGGACAATTTATTCCCGGCCGTATTTTAAACGGTGATGAGCGCAGGGATACCCGCCTGGGGGATATGCCGGAGGTTATGGAGATAGAAATGTATCTTCAGTAACATCACTGGCAACAAAATCCCAAAATGCCCGTGCATTGGCAGGCAGAAGCTTGCTGCGGGCGCAGATCATATAAATACCGGTGATCAGCTGAGGCTCTGCAATGTTTATGTAGGAGATCTGGCGGTCATCGGTATATTTTTTTATGGATTGGGCACATATGGCAATGCCCATATTTCCCGCCACAAGAGGAACAATGCTGGAAATCTGATTGTACATGCCAATGACATGGTACGTGCCTGACTGGGAAGCAAGCCAGGTGTGGACTTCATTTTGCAGGGGCTGGCGGGATGGGATAAATAAAGGATATTGGCACAGCTGGGAAACCGTGACCTTTTCTTTATGGGCCAGGGGATGGCCCTTAGAGGCAATGGCAATCCATGTCTCCCGCGATAAAAACACAGATTCAAAATTTCCCTGGGGAAGGGGTTCCCGGATAATGCCAATGTCTATGATCCCCTGTTCCACACGCTGGCTTATATCGCTGCTGCTTCCGCACCACAGGTCATAGGAGACCTGGGGGTACAGGCGGGAAAAACGGGGGAGCAGGTCAGGAAGCATGCCTGCGCTGCATGTTTCTGTAATGCCCAGCAAAAGCTTGCCTTTAACGTCCTGGCTTTTCATCTGGGAGAGCTGCTGAGCAGTGTGGTCCGCCATATTCAGGATGTGCTGGGCCTGCTGGGCCAGATATTTTCCTTCCTCTGTCAGCTGTATCCGCCGTTTTCCACGGATAAAAAGGGATACGCCAAGTTCTTCTTCTAACTGGGCCAGCTGCCGGCTTAAGGGCGGCTGGGAGATATTTAATTTTTGCGCTGCATGGGTAATGTTTTGCTCTGAGGCAACCGCAAGAAAATAGCGCAGTGTCCGTAATTCCATCCTTATCATACCTTTCAAGTATTGTATAATATATATTATATGTATTTTAAATTATACAGTCAATGTGTTATGATGATGTAAGTGTAAAGGGTATCCGTTCAGATGGCTGAACAGTTTCATGATTTTAGGATGGTGTGGATATTGAAATGGTTAAAAAAAGAAAATGATGTGGCCATGCACTATAATATGTGCTTTTTAGGCGGTTTTTTAGGGGCATATGCCATGTTCCTGCGGGGAGGCAACTTTGGCTCTGCCCAGACTGGTAATCTTATCGAGGCCGTGATTGTAGGGCTTAGCGGAGAATGGCCGGAGCTGCTTTTGAGATTGGGTGCCCTTGTGATTTATGTGGCCGGGATCATTGCATCATTTTTGATGGGAAAGCATTTTAAAGAGCGGATGCCCCGTGTATGTCTTTTTGTGGAAGCGCTGGGGCTGATCATTGCCGGGGTAATCCCGGAAAGTGCCAATGCGATTGGGGCTCTGTATCCTATATTTTTTATTACGTCCTTTCAGTGGGGCGTTTTTTCCGGAGCAAAAGGCTATAACAGCGCTACTATTTTTTCTACCAATAATGTAAAACAGGCTGTGCTGGGCTGGACAGAATATATTCGCACAAAAGACTTGAAACAAAAAGATAAGGCAAAGTTTTATACATTAACGCTGACCTGCTTCCATGCAGGCGTGGCTGCAGGATTTGGGGCCGTAAATTTTTGGTCGGCCTTAGGAGCCTGGGCGGGCCTGATCCCGTTGCTCAGCGCCTTTGGCCTGACGGTGATTGCCGATCAGGTTTTGGAGGATAAAAAAGCACCGGCAAATAAGCTTGCAATGTAAATCGGAGAGGATAAAGCATCCTCTCCATTTTTTGTCAGCAATGATCCATAAATAAAATGTGCATCTGTCCGCGGCTGTCCCGGACGACCTCGGCTTCCACCTGGTAGACCTGGCGGATAAATTCCGGGGTGAACAGCTCTCCAGGCGTGCCTTCGCCTACAATACATCCGTCTTTTAATGCAAAGATCCGGTCGCAGAACATGGCGGCAATGTTCAGGTCATGAATGGCGGAAATGACAGTAACATCCAGGGCCTTTATAATTTCCATCAGCTGGAGCTGGTGGGTAATGTCCAGATGGTTGGTAGGCTCATCCAGGATCAGGCACGGTGTTTGCTGGGCCAGGGCGCGGGCCAGGATGACCCGCTGCTGTTCGCCGCCGGACAGGGTGGAAAAGCTTCGGGAGGCAAAGTCGGCCATGCCTACCCTTTCAAGACACTGGCGGGCAATGTCATAATCCTTTTTATTGTCCCGTTCCAGGGCCTTTTTGTGGGGCGTCCGGCCCATAAGGACGATTTCTTCCACTGAAAAGTCAAAATTATAGTGATTGTGCTGGGCGACCACGGCCATGCGGCGGGCGGATGTTTTATAGCTCATGGATTGGAGCGGAGTATCTTCAAGGAAGATCTGCCCGGCATCCGGTTTTAAAATACGGTAAATACATTTAAGCAAAGTGGATTTCCCGCTGCCATTAGGGCCGATAAGGCCTACAAATTCCCGGGAATTTCCGGAAATATCCACGCCCTTTAAAACTTCCCGGGCGCCGTAGGATAAATGGATATCTTTTGCAGTGATCTTCATGAGGCATCACCTCCGGTCCGGTATGTCCGCCGGATCATAAGATAAATAAAGCAGGGGGCACCGATGAGAGAGATCAGGATGCCGATGGGCAGCTCTGCATGATCTAAAATAACGCGGCAGGCCACATCTGCCCAGATCAGGAAAATGGCTCCGGTCAGGGCGCACAGAGGGATGAGCCGTTTGTGGTCTGTGCCGAAAAGCATGCGCATGGCGTGGGGGATAATAAGCCCTACAAATCCGATCATTCCGGCAGCGCATACGGCAAAGCCTACCATAAATGCCGACAGGAGCATATAGGCCATGCGGGCCTTGTGCAGATCCGTGCCAAGGGTGATGGCCGTTTCGTCGCCCAAAAGCATAAGGTTCAGCTTCCGGTACTGGGTCATAAAGAGCATGGCTCCCAGGATCATGACCATTAAGGTGACAGGAACATTATCCCAATCTGCCGCAGCCAGGCTGCCCATGCTCCAGTAGGAGATCTGGGTGGTAGCTTCCCGGTCCTGGGACATATAGATCAGGAAATTGGCAAAGGCGGAACAGACTGCGCTGATAGCCATGCCGGCCAGAATAAGCCGGGTCGCGCTGGAGCGGCCGCCAATACCGGAAATGGCCAAAACAGCCAGGGAAGCGAGAAATGCTCCGGCAAAAGCCATGATCCCAATGGAATTGTCGCCGACCACAGCTCCGATCCCAAGGATGATGGAAGCGGCGGCCCCCAGGTAGGCTCCGGAGGAAACGCCTAAAACATAAGGGTCGGCCAAAGGATTTTTGACAACCGCCTGCATGACTGTGCCGCAGACAGACAGTCCCATGCCTACAGCAACAGCCATGACCACCCGGGGAAAGCGGATGAGCCAGACCACATCATGGACAGCGCCCTGGCCATAGTCTGCCAGGCCGGAGACACGGGTAATTTTATAAAGAATGACTTTATAGACATCGCTGATGGAAATATCTGCATTTCCAAAGGTGATGGAGGCCAGTATGGAACATACCAGCCCCCCTGTAAGAGCGATGATAACAATGGCAAATGCAGGTGTTTTTAAATGTTTATCTTTCATGGATCATCGCCTTTTCCTGGTTAATATTCAAGCTCTGGGTAAAGCCCCTGAGCGATCGTTTCAATACCGTTTTGGGTGCGTGTGGCGCTGGCGTACATTTCACTGAGCATGATCGGCACGACCCGGCCATTTTGTACGGCGCTAAGGCTGGCAAGGGCTTCATCTTTCAAAATGTTGTTTAAATGCTCCTGCTTAACAGCTTCCGGATCATCCCCGGTATAGGGCATGTAGACCACAAAGATCACATCCGGGTTGGCGGCGATAATGTCCTCTTTTCCAACAGTGGATGCATCGGGATTGGCCAGAGTGCCTCCAAGCTGTGTGACCATATCTCCGGCAATACTGTTGGCGCCGTAATTGGTAAAGGTGCCGTTTAAGTTTTCAATGACCAGAACCGAAGGATTGCCGGATTGTGCGGCCGCCGCTTCTTTGACGGTGGCGATGGTATCCTTCATGTTATTGACGATTTCTTCTGCTTTGTCCTGAACATCGAAAATTTTTCCAATATTTAAAATGTCATTAAATTCATTTTCCAAAGAATCCTGGCTGACAGCTGTATTTGTATTTACATAGACGTTTGTCCCCTTGTGGATCCATTCATCCGGTGTCCCCAAAGTGTCCTCCCTGAAATAAGATGCCCAGGAAAAGATCATATCCGGTTCCTGCATGGTGACGGTTTCTTTGGAAGGGGTAAATTCATCCAGATAATTGGTGGCAGAAAATGCGGCTTTCAGGTCGTCAGGCACTTCATTATCCAGACCTGCCGTGGCCACAATGCGGTCCTCAAGGTCAAGGGCCAGAAGGGTTTCGATGCATCCCTGGTATACGGCCACCACTCTTTCCGGCGCTTTTTCAAAGGTCATGGAATATTCCCGGCCATCCGGGCCGTAAGTGGTCATGGTTAACGGATACTGGGTGCGCTTGCTGCTGCTGTTGGCCTGATTGTCGGCCCGTACGCTTTGGGTGTCAATGCGCCCGGCGTCGCCGCTGTTGTTGCCATTGTTCCCGGAGCATCCTCCGGCGGACATAACAAGACCTGCGGCCAGGACAAGGGCCAGGCTTTTTTTCGTTAATGTTTTGATCTTCATGTTTCATTTCTCCTTTCATCACAAAACCTCTGCCGCCGCTGGCGGCAATGCTTCTCAGTGATGAAGGCTTCCCGCAAATGTCCCATCACCCCTTCAATGAGCGTGATGGAAGCCGATGGTCGCTTTACACGGAAGCTTCATCTTCAGCTGTTAAGCAGGTCTCCTGGCTTACACATCATTACCTGTTTTTGCCTTCTCACAGGATGACCGTTATGCAGGAAGGGCGGCAGCAGCGTTATACCATTCCCTGTCCCTGCCGGATCATAGAACTGCAATGGCGCAGTAAAAACAGATTTCGTGATCACAGTGACCGGATCGCCAAAGAATCTCACTTTTGTTCCCTTTTCAAATGTGTGCATATAAAAATATGGCAAAACAGTCATCGTTTGCCATATAACGGTTACGCACAACATTCACTTAACAGCGCTTTGCATGGAACTGTAAAGGTAGCAGACAGTTACCATATCACATAACAATCTAGCATAGATAGGGCAAGACAGCAAGCGAATAATTTTGGAGCTTTTGGTAAAAGTGTGTGACAGTTGACAGTTCAGCCAGCTGGACTGTTACTGAATAGATACAAAAAATAAAAAGCTGTATTGACAAATTGTACGAAATCGTATTATTATAATAGCAGAGTACGGTTTCGTACTTTGTTTTTATTTTCAATACGGGAGGTGCTGTGTTGGAAGATTCTTATGAAGCTATCCGGCGTTTGATGATCGCAATAAATAAAATTGACGGGGCATATTATTTTTGTGCCAGAAAGCTTGGGATTAATGAAAATATGCTGGCCATATTATATGCACTGGCAGATGGAAGAATCCATTCTCAAAAGGAGATCTGCGAAGACTGGCTGATCCCAAAAACAACCATTAATACGGTTGTCAAGGAGCTGACAGAGGCCGGATACATTACTCTTGTCTCCGGGGAACGGAAGCGGGAGAAGATCATTTGCCTTACAGAGGAGGGAAAGACGTATACATATAATCTTGTGGAAAAAATTTATACAGCAGAGCAGGAGGCGCTGGGCAAGACGCTGGAGCGGTATTCTCCGGAGTTTATTAATGCTATGGATTATTTCTCGTCCTGCCTGGAAGATACTTTTGAAAAGTACATTTTAAAAGAATGAAATCCCCCAGGGGATAACCTGGATGCCGTGAGGTACACGGCAAGAATAATGAAATCCCGCAAGGGGATAACCTGGATGCCGTGAGATGCACGGCAAGAATAATGAAAGGAAAAGATTTATGGATTCACATAACTTATTTGCATCTACAAAGCCATCCAGAATGTTTTTTATCGCAGCCATACCTGGTGCCATCAGTATGCTGGCGTCGGCTTTGTATCAGACCATCGACGGTGTATTTGTAGGTCGTTTTCTTGGATCTACGGAGTTTGCGGCATTAAACCTTGCAATGCCTTTTGTTATTATTAACTTTGCCCTGGCTGACCTGATTGGTGTAGGTTCTGCAGTGCCTATATCTGTGTGTTTGGGACGGAAGCAGGAGAAGAGAGCAAACAATATTTTTACCTGTGCCTGTTTAATGATCTTTATAGCAGGCATCCTTGTAGGCGCCCTTCTTTTTGCAGCAGCGCCGATGCTTATGCGAATTATGGGCGCTGAAGGCGAATTTGCAGAGTATGCTGTGCAGTATTTAAGGGTGTATGCCTTATGTTCACCGTTGACCACCATTGTTTTTGCTATGGATAATTTTCTGAGGATCAGTGGAATGATCAAGAGCAGCATGGTATTAAATATTTTAATGTCCGTTATCAGTGCTGTTTTAGAATTTTTATTCCTGGGTGTTTTCGGTTTTGGTATCTGGGGGGCTGCCCTGGCAACCTGCCTTGGTATGATGATTTGTGCCATTCTTGCACTGCTGCCGTTTTTTATGAAAAAGGCATTGCTGCATTTTTGCATACCCCGATTTTCAGGCGCAATGATCCGCCAGATCATTGCCTGCGGAAGCCCAAATTTCCTGAACAATATTGCAGGGCGTATCACATCTATTTTGCTGAATTATATTCTGGTACGCCTGGGCGGAGAGACAGCAGTCTCTATATATGGTATCTTAATGTATGTGGATGGATTTATCCAGCCGCTGCTTTACGGTATGTGCGACTCTCTCCAGCCGGCAGTGGGCTATAACTGGGGTGCGGCCAAGTATTCCCGTGTCCGTGCCATTGAAAAATGCTGCTTTATTGCCAGCGCTATTATTTCTGTGCTGTCTGTACTTGTTATTAGTTTTTTCCTGGAGACCATCACACGGCTGTTTATGGGAGATGTAACGAATGAATTTATTGCAATGGCAGCAGGTGCATTAGGACTGTTTGCTATTACCTATATTACCCGCTGGCTGTCTTTTGCCACACAAAGCTATATGCTGGCCATTGAAAAACCTTTGCCGGCATCTATTATTTCTGTATCAACGGCACTGGTATTTCCGGTCATCCTTATCATTGTCCTGTGGCCTATGGGTCTGACAGGTATATGGCTGAACTTTGCCGGAACATCGATCCTTGCAGCAGTCCTTTCTGTGATCATTTTATTGAAATATAAGAAAGAACTGGTACAGCCGGATGCAGGATAAAAGGAAAAAATGATTCATAGGAGGGTGACTTAGATGCGTCGGATTGTTACTATCAGCCGTGAATTTGGCAGCGGCGGCCGGGAGCTGGGCAAGCGTCTGGCAGACCGTATGGGTATTGCTTATTACGATAATGAGATCGTTACAGCCATTGCCCGGAAAAGCGGCTTTGCTCAAAGCTATGTCCAGGGAGTTATGGAAAAGCGGATACAGTCTTACCCTATCCATTACGGCAGGACCTTATCCTTGTATGCTCTGCCTAATAATGAGAACCAGACAAGTATTTTTGCTGCCCAGCATGAAATTTTACATGAATTGGCTGAAAAAGAAGACTGTGTGATTGTAGGACGGTGCGCGGACGTAATTCTGGAAGAATTTAAGCCGTTTAATGTGTTTGTTTATGCAGATATGATGTCAAAAGTCCAGCGATGCCGTCTGCGGGCACCGGAAGGAGAGCATTTTTCTGACAAAGAACTTGAGAAAAAGATCCGCCAGGTAGATAGCGGCAGGGCAAAATACCGCCGTTTGTTTTCTCCTGTTAAATGGGGAAGCAGGGAGGCGTACCATTTATGTGTGAATACTTCCGGTATTCCTGTTAAAAATCTTGTTGAGGCTGTTTATGATTATGTTCAGATCTGGTTTGAACATCGGTCTGAGAAAGAGGTGAAAAAATGATTACTTTTATCCAATATCCAAAATGCTCTACATGTATCCGGGCTAAAAAGTGGCTGGAAGCTCATGGAACTGCTTTTGAGGAGCGGCATATTGTCCAGGAAAATCCTTCCGCAGATGAGCTGAAGGCATGGCATGAAAAAAGCGGATTACCTTTAAAGAAATTTTTTAATACCAGCGGAAAGCTGTATAAGGAAATGAACCTGAAAGAAAAGCTGGGAGATATGTCCCAGGAGGAAATGTATCAGCTGCTGGCAACGGATGGGATGCTTGTAAAACGTCCCATTATTGTAGGCGATGATTTCGTCCTTGTAGGCTTTAAAGAAGCCCAGTGGGAGGAAAAGCTGCTGTAAAATTTGAAGGATATGCAGATGATCCGCAAAAAGCGTACGGGTCATCTGCATATCCTATTTTATTCGCCGCCCTGGCTCCGGGCGATGGCGTCTTCCAGTAATGTAAGGTCTGCGCCTGTAATGGAAGGCATCTGGTTAATGGCGGTCATCCCGGAAGGCTGGGGGGTTTCATCTTCAAACACTTTTTCCTCGCCGTCAATGATGAGGCGGTAAAAATGAGCTTCATCAAAGCCAATCTCCCGTTCAACCGTGGCCACGGTCTGGCCGTTTTGGGACCATTTATAATTTTGTTCAATGAGAAGGGCTTTTCCGTCTTTAACTTCCTTGACAATACCTACATGGGAATAGGTCAGGGACTGCATCATGTCCCCGGGCTTGGGCTCGGAAACTTCTTCCAGATACACATCATGTCCCTGTTTGACAACGGTAGGCTTGCCCCATACGGTATTAATATTGTATGTATCTACGCCATAAAGTTCCTTGTAAAACTTGATCACATATCCGGCACAGCAGTAGTCGCCGGTATTGGAATTTCCAATACCCATAATATAGTTAGCGTCGATTCCCTGGAAAGAGTCCACAGCCATACCGTTGGAGGTAATGGGGACAACTTCCTCTGCGTGGGCGGTTTCAGGTGCCAAAAATGCAAGGACGCCGCAAAGAATGGCGCCGACAAAAAATTTAAACTTCATAAATATCCTTTCTTAATTCCTTTCCCAGGCATCTTTACCTGGATGCGCTTCCCTGGCGGAGAAGCGATAACTAAAAGATTTTCATAGAGTGGTCACAAAAAGTTCACAAATACTTATTAAATGTAACAAAAACTTAACAACTTGGCCATAATAGCATAATCTGACGGGAAAAGCAAGGGAAAGTTTTCCCATCTTTGCTTTCAGGCCGGTCAAAGCCGTGGTAAATTTCTGTTTTTACTATTGCTTTTTTATCAAAGAAGAACAGATTCTTACAAGAAATCAGGAAATGGATGTGCTAAACTTAAATAAATCACAACAGATCCCCCTGGTGTCATGGGGGATTTTAGATATTCTGACAAAAATATGCACATGAAAAGCAGAAAGGTGTGAAGTGCGTGAAGGCGTTTGTTAATGATGTATTAAACGGACATGAGGATAATTACATTTTGCCGTTTTTCTGGCAGCATGGAGAGACCGAGGAGGTTTTAAGAGATTACATGAGGGCCATCCATGACTGCGGCATTGGAGCGGTGTGCGTGGAAGCGCGGCCTCATCCGGATTTTGCCGGGCCCGGCTGGTGGCATGATATGGATATTATCCTGGATGAGGCCAGGAAGCGGAGCATGAAGGTGTGGATCCTGGATGACGCTCATTTTCCTACAGGCTATGCCAATGGAAAGCTGGATGAAAAGGATGACAGCCTGTGCAAACAGTATATTGCCTGCAATTACACGGATGTTTACGGCCCGGTGCCGGAAGCGTCTTTAAATGTAGAGCTGTTATCTCATCACCGTCCGTCTGTGGGGGATTTTGCAGATCCTTTTTTTGCCGAACAAAACCCCAGGCATTTTAATGACGACCGGTTTGTAGCTGTGGTGGCAGCCCGCCTTGTGGAAGGGGATCGGGTGTGTGCCGATACAGTGGTGCTGACAGATCAGGTGAAGGATGGATGGCTGGAGTGGAACGTGCCGGACGGCGTGTGGCGGATTTTTGTGTTTTATCTGACCCGCAACGGCGGCGGAAGGACCCGGTACATTAATATGCTGGATGAAGCCTCCTGTCATGTACAGATTGAGGCGGTTTATGAGCCTCATTATGCCCATTATAAAGATGATTTTGGAAAGACCATTGCTGGATTTTTCTCAGATGAGCCGGCGGTGGGCAATACCAATGGCTTTGATTTTACTGAATCTATTGGCCGCAATAAGATGAACCTTCCCTGGAATAAAGATATGGACGGGATGCTTAAGGAAAGGCTTGGCAGTGATTATGCCCGTTTCCTTCCGGCCTTGTGGGCGGATATGGATGATCCTCACCTGACCGGGCAGATCCGTTATGCCTATATGGATGGGGCAACTCAGCTGATCTCCCAAAATTTCAGCCGCCAGATTGGAAAATGGTGCGAAGATCACGGGGTAGAGTATATTGGCCATATTGTAGAAGATTCCAACCAGCACAGCCGTCTGGGGTGCAGTATGGGCCATTATTTCCGTTCCATGATGGGACAGCATATGTCGGGCATTGACGATATAGGCAACCAGGTGATGGTCGGCGGCGAGAATAACCGCAGGAGCGGCGGCTTTGGCAAAGGCGGCCTGGGTGAATTTTTCCATTTTGAGCTTGGAAAGCTTGGGGCATCCTTCGCCCATATTGATCCCAAAAAGAAAGGCCGGGCTATGTGTGAGATTTTCGGGGCATATGGCTGGAAAACCGGTGTGCGCACAATGAAATATCTCACCGATCATTTTCTTGTGCGGGGGATCAATGTTTTCGTGCCTCATGCATTTTCGCCAAAAGCATTTCCGGATCCGGACTGCCCGCCCCATTTTTATGCCCACGGGGAAAATCCGCAGTACCGCCATTTTGGAAAGCTTATGGGCTATATGAACCGCATGTGCCATCTTTTAAGCCATGGCCAAAGCGTGTCCCCTGTGGCTCTTTTATATCATGGTGAGGCGGAATGGACCGGCGGCTATATGTTTGACCAGAAGCCGGCCCGCCAGCTTTTAGAGCATCAGGTGGATTTTGACATAATTCCTTCCGATGTATTTGCTGATCCCAAAACCTTTGACGCTTCCTTTGGCCATGTTTCCCCAGAGGATGTTCCGGCGGGAGCGGCGTCCGGTCTGGTGCTGACCATTAACAAAAACACGTATAAGGCCCTGGTAGTCCCCTATGCCCAGTATGTGACTTTGGATGCAGCCCGGTTTATGACCAATGCCAGCCGTCAGGGATTTCCTGTGATCTTTGTGGATCAAAGGCCGGAGGGAATCTGTACCATGGCCAATGACAAGGCCGGCCGGGAGGATTGCCAGGCTCTGACAGAGGCGCTTAAGCGCTGCGGTCAGGTTGTGCCTCTGGCACAGCTGGGGGAATATCTCCAGGAGAATGGTATTGGGGAAGTAAAGCTGGATGCGCCCTTTGCCCGCCTGCGCTGCTATCATTATGTCCATGATCAGGCTCATGTGTATATGATCTCCAATGAAGAACCGTGGAAGGCCTTTGAGGGAACGGTCACTGTGGCGGCCCGTGGAGCGGCTTATGGTTATGATGCTATGGAAAACCGGGTGTACCGTCTGGATGGACAGGATACAGGTTATGGTACAAAATTTACTTTAAAGCTTGCTGCCTATGAAAGTACGGTGATCATTTTTGATGAAACGGTGGATAACCTGCCGCCTTACTGCCCGGAGTGTGGACAAAAGGCCGTGATCGCCGGACCATGGAAGGTTTCGTTATGTGAAGCGCCGGAATATCCTGCATTTAAGCCGTTGGCCACGTTGGATAAGCTTCATAATATTGGCCGGCTGGCGCCGGATTTTTCCGGATTTATCTGCTATGAAGGGACATTTGATTTCCATGGACAGACCGGAGAACAGGCAGTTCTTTCCATTGATCATGCTTATGAAGGCGTGGAGGTTTGGGTCAATGATATGTATATGGGGATGCGTATTTGTCCGCCGTATACGTTTGATATTTCTAAGGCTGTAAAATCAGGGAAAAATTCTGTGAGGATTGAAGTTGCCACAACCCTGGTGCGCAAAGTGAACACAATGCAGGACAGCGCCCATCCCTTAAGTGAGTCCGGGAATGTTTTAGATCCCACAGGTATTGTAGGCGATGTGGCTATTTTATCTGCGTGATGCCGCGGGAGATACCGCAGGCAGCTCGCGGCAAGGCCGTTTGCCGGGTTTAGAGCAAAAGAAAAAAGCAGCCAATTCCGAACGGCTGCTTTTTTCTTTTGGAGAAGGTATTTTTTGTTTCTTATGGGGTGTAACAAAAAACTATATATAATGTATTGGGGGGGTTTACGGTTATTATAATACCATGGGGAGCAAAATAAGTGTCAACAAAGATGACCAAATTTTTCATGGGTTTCTATACAATGTGCAGGAGGCCTCTGCCAGGGGTTTCTTGCTGGTATGTGACAAATTATACAAAAAATCCACAAAATGCCTGCGCATTGAAATAGGGCTACCGCAATCCCACCGGCTTTAGACGGTGCAGCTCTGACGATTAAAAATAATTATTAAAAAACCTCCCTTTTTTCAGGGATTTGCGAGATAATAAAAATAGGAAAAAAAGTTTTTCTTCGCAAGCCCAAAAGAAGGGAGGTTTTTCCAGCAAAAACAAAAGAGAAAATCACAAGAAAAGAAACGAGG
>DVIT01000005.1 GCA_018711005.1 Candidatus Scybalocola faecigallinarum
AATCGTGAAACACTTGAATAATCCAGTCATCCAGACAAGAAAGTAGCAAATGAAGCACCGTATTGTACAGAAATCAGATTTATACTGAGGTAATATTTAAAATTTGTGTCCAGTTTTTGTTGACTAGTGCATTTTCTCTTATTTTGGGGGTATTGTGAAACCGAATCGTACGGTTAAAAACAACGTTTTCTCTTATTTGGGGGTATTGTAAGACCGAATCGTACAGTCAAAAGCAGCAAAATCACAAATCAGACCGAAGTTGACGCCTTAAATTCTATAATCCAGAGAGAAAACCCATTCATGCGTTTGGCGTGGACAAAGGCTTTGGCGGCGTTGACATGATATATTAAATTTGGTAAAATATTTGGGAAATTGTAACTGTTTGGAAAAGAAAGGATGTAGACAATGCCAAAAATTAATGAAAATTATCTGAATCTTAAAGAAAGCTATCTGTTTACAGAAATAAACCACAGAGTTGCAGAGTATACGAAAAACCACCCGGATAAAAAGGTGATCCGTCTTGGTATTGGTGATGTTACCCGTCCATTGGCCAGCAACGTTATCAATGCCCTTCATGAAGGCGTAGACGCTATGGCAAGTGCCCAGACCTTTAAAGGCTACGGTCCGGAACAGGGCTATGAATTTCTCAGAGACGCAGTAGCCAAATATTATGAAAGTCATGGCGTATCTGTTGATCCGGGCGATATTTTTATTTCCGACGGAGCAAAAAGCGATACCGGAAATATTACAGATATTTTCGGAGATGACAATGTGATCCTTATCCCCGACCCGGTATATCCTGTATATGTGGATTCCAATATTATGTGCGGCAGAAAGATCACTTACATTTCCGGAACTGCAGAAAACGGCTTTCTTCCTCTGCCGGACAAAAACATCCATGCAGACCTGATCTATATCTGCTCCCCTAACAATCCTACAGGAGCAGTATATAACCGTGAGCAGTTAAAGGCATGGGTAGACTATGCCCTGGAAAATGAAGCTGTGATCCTGTTTGATGCTGCATACGAAGCATTTATTTCCGATCCCGAGCTTCCAAGAAGTATTTTTGCTATTGAAGGTGCTAAAAAGTGCGCCATTGAGTTTTGCTCCCTATCCAAAACAGCCGGATTTACAGGAACCCGCTGCGGCTACACTATCGTTCCAAAGGAACTTGTATTTAAAGCCTCCGATGGACGGGAAGTATCTTTAAATGCATTTTGGAATCGCCGTCAGACAACAAAATTTAACGGCACATCTTATATTATCCAAAAAGGCGCTTCCGCTGTATTTACAGAAGAAGGCATGGCTCAGTGCATGGAAAATATTGCATACTATAAAGAAAATGCCCGCATTATCTGCGATGTATTTGCCAAAAAAGGCATCCGCTATTTCGGCGGCGAACACTCTCCATACATTTGGTTCGAGTGCCCCAACGGCATGGATTCCTGGGAATTTTTCGACTATCTGCTGAATAACGCTCAGGTGGTCGGTACTCCCGGTGCAGGCTTTGGTGAAAATGGACAGCATTTCTTCCGTCTCACCGGCTTCGGAACAAGAGAAAACACCATGGAAGCCATGGAAAGAATTGAAAAACTGCTGTAATCCAAGATAAAATATCCCCCGGGAAAACTGCTCTTTCAGCAGGTTCCCGGGGGAATATTTTTATTTCGGTATGCCTTCCTATACTGAAGGGGCGATATATCCATAAGAGCCTTAAACTGACGGATAAACGTATGGACGCAGTCATAGCCAATGGCCTCGCCAATCGCCTCAATACTGCGGTCTGTTCCTTCCAGCAGGCGGGCCGCCTGGCAGATGCGCACCCGGTTAATATATTTTTTCAGGGTCATGCCGCAGCATATAGGAAATGAACGGCTGATGGTTGCAGGATGGAGAAAAAAGACCCGGCTTAAATGCTCCAGATCCAGCGCCTGATTAAAATTCCGGTCAATATATTCCTTAATCTCCTGCATCCGGGCGTTTAAGGGATGGGGCTCTGCCTCATTTTCACAGGGATAATGAAAGGCCCGGAACAAAAGCACAACAAGCTGGATGATAACAGACCGCTCCATTTCCGCCTGAAAGGGTCCGGGATGCCTGGACTCATTTTCAAGGATTGTCAGCAGCCGGACCATTTCATGAAAATTCTGCGGGTGGACATGAGTGCAGCAGGCTTCAAATATTGGGGGAGCTGGCGTCTTAAGTACGTTTAAAAGCTTTGGATCCGTGATGAGACTTTTATAATATGAAGGCAGCAGCGTCAGGCCGTACCGCTGGTAAGGAAGTTCATGGATCCTCCGAAAATGATGGGCCTGGGAGCTGATCACAAGAATACTTCCCGGTTCAATATGATATTTTTTCCCTTCAATAAAATAATCCGCACTGCCAGACTCTACAAAAAGGATCTCGCAGCCTTCATGAATATGGCGCATCTCATTTTTTTCATACTCACATGTCCGGGAAACATTATAATGATCTTCACACAGTGCCCGAAAATGCCGGGTCTCATCATAGTCATTAATCTTAATTTCCATAAATGTATTCTTCTCTCCCATCGTTTTTCCGCCCCACATCCGGCCGAATCGCTGAATAGCTGCAAAAAATGTACATTTTCAGTTAAATTCTATTCAAAAATATCTGCAAGACTTTCGTATAATCCTTATAAAGCCATCACAATTTTACCACATGAAAAACTATTTTGAAAAGGGGATACAAAAAATGGGAAACGAAATCACTATCAGAAATGTGAAAGCCTTTGTCACAGCGCCTCACGGGATCAATCTGGTCATCGTTAAGGTGGAAACCAATGAACCTGAACTTTTCGGGTACGGATGCGCCACATTTACATGGCGTTACAAGGCCGTAGTGACTGCCATTGAAGAATACCTGTCGCCTATGCTTAAAGGGCGCAACGCAGAAAATATTGAAGATCTGTGGCAAACCATGAAAGGAAGCTCCTACTGGCGCAACGGACCGGTTTTAAACAATGCCATTTCCGGCGTTGACGAAGCCTTGTGGGACATTAAAGGCAAGCTGGCCCATATGCCGCTTTACAATCTTTTTGGCGGAAAAAGCCGTGAAGGAATTGCCGTTTACCGCCATGCTGACGCCAATTCCATTGAAGAAGTGGAGGAACAGATCCGGGCTTATATGGAGGAAGGCTACCGCTATATCCGGTGCCATATGGGAACCTACGGAGGAAACTTTGACGGCACCCGCCAGATCATTGCCAAACCGGAAGGCGCGCCCGACGGCGCCTATTTCCATCCTAAAATGTACATGCGCAGTGTTGTACAGTTATTTGACCGCATCCGGACCGATATTGGATGGGATCTGGAGATCATGCATGACGTCCATGAACGGCTGCCCCTGGCCGATACCCTGGCCTTTGCCAAAGAAATGGAGCCCTTTAAGCTGTTTTTCCTGGAGGACTGCCTGCCTCCGGATCAGGGAAATTACTTTAAATATCTTCGGGAGCAGACCTGCGTGCCTTTAGCCATGGGCGAGCTTTTTACAAATTCTGCCGAATGGAAGACCATCGTCCAAAACCAGTGGATCGACTTTATCCGCGTCCATTTAAGCGATATTGGCGGCCTGACCCCGGCACGTAAGCTGGCAAACTTCTGCGAAGCCTACGGTGTCCGCACAGCATGGCACGGTCCAAACGACCTGTCGCCCATTGGCATGGCAGCCCAAATGCATCTGGATCTCCATGTCCACAATTTCGGCATCCAGGAATTTGCCGGATTTAACGAAGCGGAAATGGAAGTCTTTCCCGGCTGTCCTCAGATCCGAAACGGTTACGCTTACCTTAACGATACACCGGGTATTGGCGTTGGCTTTGATGAGAAAGCCGCGCAAAAATATCCGCCGGCAGATATGGACCACAGCTGGATGTTTGCTCGCATCACCGACGGAACTGCCGTCCGGCCGTAAAGCCGGCAGCAGCCTGCCGCCGGCACGCCGCCCCATTGGTGCAGCGGCGCCGTTTAGTGCAGCAGTCCATTCCTGATGCGCCAGCGCCGCCGGATACTGCTAAGGCCGCGGGTTAAACCGCGGCCTTTTGTACATTCTTATTCCCATTCCTCATCCGGGGTCACTGCCAGCTCTCCGTTTACATATACATAATGGATCTTTGAAGAAACTTCCATGGGATTTCCTTCCACGATCACAAAGTCTGCATCCTTGCCTTTTTCCAGAGAACCAACCCGGTCTTCAATCCCGGCATGGCGGGCAGCGTTGATCGTAATGGCCTGGAGGGCCTTAAAGGGATCCATACCGGACTTAACAGCCAGTCCGGCACATAATGGCAGATATTCCTGTGGGATCACAGGGGCATCAGTGATGATCGACACCTGACAGCCGGCCTTATCCAGGATTCCAGGCGTCTTAAAGGATTTATTTCTTAATTCATACTTAGAAGCTCCGCTTAAGGTAGGACCTACAGCCATAGGAACATGCTCTGCGGCCAGCTCGTCTGCCACAAGGTGGCCTTCAGTAACATGCTCTAAAGTGATCCGGAGATCAAACTCTTTAGCAATGCGCAGCGCCGTAAAAAGATCATCCGAAGTATGGGCATGGGCCTTTAACGGGATTTCTCTTTTTAAAACAGGAATCAGCGCTTCAAGCTTCATATCAAATGCCGGCCGTTTAGTTACATCATCTCCGGCAGCTTCTTTGCGCTCCATATATTCCTTTGCCTTAAACAGCATATTTCTTAAAATGGCAGCGGTAGACATACGGCAGGAATCACCTTTATCCCTGTAGCACCGTTTGGGATTTTCACCAAAGGCACACTTCATAGCCACCTCCGGTTTGATCACCATATTTTCCACCCGCTTGCCCACGGTTTTAATCGTCACAAATGTACCGCCCAGCACGTTTGCGCTTCCGGGTCCGGTGCATACAGAAGTCACGCCGCCGCGGACGGCTCTTTTAAAGGCCTCGTCCATAGCTTTTACTCCATCAATGCCACGCAGCTGCGGCGATACAATATCGTTCATTTCGTTATAGTCCATACCTTCGTAGCCAATGCCATAGCCGTCCAGTCCAATATGGGAATGGGCGTCCACAAAGCCGGGATAAACATCCAGCCCTTTGGCATCGATCATTTCCGTATTTTCAGGAATATCCTCTACAGCTCCTATGTCCAGGATCTTCCCCTGATCAAATAAAATCTTTCCCTCATAGGCATCTTTATGGACCGCGTCATGAATACGGCAATTAAAAATACATTTCATTACTTTCACCTTACTTAATTATTGTTGTGTCTCATGCTCATTTGCCGGTCAGCTCATCATATGTATAAACAGTCCGGAATAAAGCTTCGGCTCAAACCATGTAGACTTTGGCGGCATAAGCCGGTGGCTGTCGGCCACAGCAAAAAGCTCCTGTATAGATGTGGGATACATGGCAAATGCCACAGCCCATCCTTTATCCCGGATATAATCCTCCAGTCCTGTCAGGCCATGGATCCCTCCAACAAAGTCGATGCGCTCATCCATCCGGGGATCCCTGATCCCAAGAACGGGACCAAGCACATAATCCTGGAGGACAGAAACATCCAGTCCCTCTACTGCATCCCGGGAACAAATCTTTGCTCTTGCCTTCAGCAAATACCATTGTCCTTCTAAATACATGCCAAAGCTGTGTTTTTCCGGAGGAAATGCGGTTTTCTCCGCCCCTGTGGTTTCTGGTATTTCCACTGTAAAATTTTCTTTTAAATGTTCGATAAAGGTATCCGGTGTCAATCCGTTAAGATCTTTTATCACGCGATTATACGCCATAATTTTTAATTGGGTATCCGGAAACAAAACTGACAAAAAGTAATCGCTCTCATCGCCGCAGGCCTGATTCGGCGCCAGCCCCCTTTCTTCCCGGAGCTTTAGAGATACTTTAACCGCCGACGCAGCCCGATGATGGCCATCCGCAATATAAATGTCTGAAATTTGTAAAAAGCAGCGGCTAAGTGCCTGTATGTCTTCTTCCTGATCAATTATCCATACACTTTGGGCCACCCCGTCCTGGGAGATAAAATCATAGACCGGAGTCTTGTGCATATTCCCGGAAACAATTTTCTGTATTTGTGCATCTTCCCGGTAAGCCAGGAAAATCGGCCCGGTCTGGGCATGACACGCCTGTATATGGCGGATACGGTCCTGTTCTTTCGATGCGCGGGTATTTTCATGCTTCTTGATCACACCATTCACATAATCATTTACACTGGAACAGGCCACAATTCCCGTTTGTGCCCGCCCGTCAAGCACCTGACGGTAAATATAATAGCAGGGCTTTTCATCCTGAATAAAATAGCCTTCTTCTCTCCACCGTGAAAGTACCTGTCCCGCTTTTTCATAGACTCTCGGATCATAAATGTCTACAGAATCGTCAAACCATGTTTCCGGCCGGTCAATATGTAAAAAGGATAATGGCTCCCGCTCTGTCTGAGCCAAAGCCTGGGAACGGTCGTAAACGTCATACGGTAGAGCTGCTATACGGGATGCGTACGCTTTATCCGGACGTACGGCACAAAAAGGTTTAATATCTGCCATAATTTCCTCCATTCTCCCCAAATCCGGGGCACATTAACGATCGTGAAAAAAGGATACCGCAAAAACCGCGCGATACCCTTTTTCAATCCGGCATGACAAAGGCTGTCATACCGCTATGTCTGCTTCCGTGAACCGGATGCCCTGTCTGCTGCAGGGATCTTACTTAATAACACGGACTTTCACAATGCCCTGGATCTTACGGATATCATTCACCATTTTTTCAGATACCGGTGCTGAAAGGTCCAGCATGGTATACGCCCAGTCTCCTTTGCTCTTGTTGATCATGTCCTGGATATTCACGCCGTCTGCCGCACACACGCTGGTCAGCTGGGCGATCATGTTGGGAATATTGCGGTGGTTTACGGCAATACGCCCGGCGCAGGTACATACACCCATGGAGCAGTCCGGGTAATTGACAGAGTGGGTAATGTTTCCGTTTTCAAGGAAATCCCTAAGCTCCTTCACGGCCATCATGGCACAGTTATCTTCCGATTCCTCTGTGGATGCACCTAAATGAGGAATGGCGATCACATTGGCCATATTGGCCGTCTTTGCATTTGGAAAATCCGTTACATATTTTTTAACCTTTCCATGGGCAATAGCTGCCTCAAGGGCATCTTCGTCCACAAGAAGGTCTCTGGCAAAATTAAGAAGAACTACGCCGGATTTCATTTTATAAAATGCGGCTTCATTAATCATCTTTTTCGTAGAATCCATCAATGGCACATGGACGGTAATATAATCGCAGTTGGTATAAATATCATCCAGATTGCTGATATGGTGGACATTTCTGGACAGGTTCCAGGCCGCATCTACAGAAATAAACGGGTCATAGCCATAAACTTCCATGCCTAAACGGTCGCAGGCATTGGCCACCAGCACGCCGATGGCGCCAAGACCGATCACGCCGATCTTCTTTCCTTTGATCTCATTTCCGGCAAACTGCTTTTTGCCTTTTTCCACCAGTTTGGCCACATCCGGGTCTTCCTTTACGGACTGTACCCAGTTGACGCCGCCGATAATATCTCTGGCAGCAATAAGCAGGCCCGCGATCACAGCCTCCTTTACGCCGTTGGCATTAGCTCCCGGCGTATTAAATACAACAATACCTTTTTCGGCACATTTATCCAAAGGGATATTATTGACCCCGGCTCCGGCTCTGGCCACTGCCTTTAAGTCATCCCCCAGTTCCATATCATGCATGGCCGCGCTGCGCACTAAGATCGCATCTGCGGCAGACATATCTTCGGTTACCTGATATTGATCCGAAAACAACTCCATTCCCAAAGGGGAAATAGGGTTTAAGCATTTCACCTGATACATTTTAAACAACCCCCTGATCCTTTATTTATTTTCCGCCTCAAACTTCTTCATAAATTCCACCAGCGCTTCCACGCCTTCCACAGGCATAGCATTATAAATGCTGGCCCGCATACCGCCAACAGTACGGTGGCCTTTCAGATTTTCAAAGCCGGCTGCCTTGGATTCCTTAATAAATTTGGCATCCAGGTCTGCATCTCCTGTAATAAACGGCACGTTCATCAGAGAACGGCTGGCAGGCTCTACCGTACCTTTAAAAAGCTGGCTGCTGTCAAGGAAATCATAAAGGATCTTTGCTTTGGCTTCATTGATCTCTTTGCGTTTTTCAAGACCTCCGGTCTTTAACAGCCACTTAAATACCTTGCCGCAAATATAAATTGCATACGCCGGCGGAGTATTGTACATGGAGCCGTTATCTGCATGGATCTTATAGCGGAGCATGGTCGGTGTCCCGGGAAGGACATCCTCTGTAATAAGATCGTCACGGATAATACAGATGGTCACTCCGGCAGGGCCTACATTTTTCTGAGCTCCTGCATAAAGCATGGCATATTTGGTCACATCCACAGGCTCTGATAAGAAACAGGAGGATACATCGGCGATCAGATCCCTGCCTTTTGTATTAGGTAATGTTTTAAACTTCGTTCCATAGATCGTATTGTTTTCGCAGATATACACATAATCCATATCATCGGTGATCGGAAGGTCTGAGCAGTCCGGAATATAGGAAAAAGTCTTATCTGCAGAGGACGCCAGTTCAACAGCCTCGCCGTAGATTTTTCCTTCGGCAAATGCTTTTTTGGCCCACTGTCCTGTTACAATATATCCGGCCTTCCGGTGCTTCATAAAATTCATAGGGATCATGGCAAACTGGGTTGATGCCCCGCCTTGTAAAAACAACACCTTATAATTATCCGGAATATTGAGAAGTGTTCTTAAATCCGCCTCTGCCTCTGTAATAATGGTCTCATAGACCTTTGAACGGTGACTCATTTCCATAACAGACATACCGCAGCCTTTATAATCCAGCATTTCGTCAGCGGCTTCCTGCAGCACCTCTACCGGCAGCACTGCCGGGCCGGCAGAAAAATTATATACTCTACTCATCTTCTTACATCACCTTTCCTTGATATTGTCGCGCAAAGCGCGACATACAGGTTATCCCCTTGCGGGATTTCCTTGATATTGCCGCGCAAAGCGCGATATCCAGGTTATCCGGAAGGATAACCTGTTATTTGCCTCCCTGCATATCTTCTTCCGAAAATGCTTCTGAAATTGAAGCTCCCGGAGCCACCATGGGCCATACTTTTTCATCGCTGTCAATGACACACTCGATCACTACCGGCTCTTTAGCCTCCATAGCCGTTTTGATGGCCGGCTCCAGTTCTTCCACGCAGGTGACACGGATGCCTTTGGCTCCCAGAGCCTCGGCAACTTTTACATAGTCAACCTTATCATTAAGTATTGTATTGGAATAGCGCTGGCCATAGAACAATGTCTGCCACTGACGCACCATTCCCAAAACATGATTATTTAAAATCACTTCAATAATCGGTACATTATACCGGGATGCTGTCGCCAGCTCGTTCATGTTCATGCGGAAGCAGCCGTCTCCTGCAATATTAAAAACAAGCTTATCCGGACATCCCAGCTTTGCTCCAATAGACGCGCCGAGACCAAAGCCCATGGTTCCCAGTCCGCCGGAGGTGATCAGCTTTCTTGGCTTATCATATTTAAAAAACTGTGCCGCCCACATTTGGTTCTGTCCGACCTCTGTGGTAATAATAGCATCCCCACCGGTCATTTCATAAATTTTTTCCACAACGCCGGGGCCTGTAAGCACATCCTTGCGGTAGGTCAGAGGATACTTGCGCTTTAAGCTGTAAATGTGGTTCAGCCATTCTGTATGATCCAGCTTGTCAATACGGGCATTCAGCTTTCTTAAAACAACCTTTGCATCCCCGATAATGCTTACATCACACCGGATATTTTTGTTGATCTCAGCCGCATCCACATCAATATGGATGATCTTTGCATTTTTAGCAAACGTTGACGAATTTCCAATAACCCGATCCGAAAAACGTGCGCCCACAACAATAAGAAGGTCGCATTCCGTCACCCCAAAGTTTGAGGTTTTAGTACCGTGCATCCCAAGCATTCCTGTATAATTTTTATCATTGCCGTCAAATGCCCCTTTACCCATGAGGGAATCTGCCACAGGCGCCTGGATCTTATCCACAAAACGCTTCAGCTCCTCTGATGCATCGGAAAGCACTGCTCCGCCGCCAACAAAGACAAATGGACGCTTACAGTGAAAAATCAGTTTGATTGCTTCGTCCAGATCCTCCTCCCGGATCTCATTGCTCATACGCTGGATTTCTTCCGGTTTTTTATATTCGTACTCTGCCTTTAACGATGTAATATCCTTAGGAATATCAATATGCACCGGGCCTGGCCGTCCTGTCCGGGCAATGGTAAAGGATTTGCGGATCGTATCCGCCAGCTGGTTTACATCCTTTACAATATAATTATGCTTTGTAATGGGCATGGTCACACCCTTAATATCCACTTCCTGGAAGCTGTCCTTGCCCAGCAGGCTTACGCCTACATTACAGGTAATGGCCACCATAGGGATGGAATCCATATAAGCTGTGGCAATACCTGTCACCAGGTTAGTAGCCCCCGGACCGCTGGTTGCCATACACACGCCTACCTTTCCTGTAGCACGGGCATAGCCGTCTGCCGCATGGGCCGCCCCCTGTTCATGAGATGTTAAAATATGAGTGATTTCATCCCTGTGTTTATATAATTCATCATAGACGTTCAGAATAGTTCCGCCGGGATAGCCGAAAACAGTATCAACGCCCTGCTCCTTTAAACATTCAATAACAATTTGAGCGCCGGTTAATTCCATGAACACGCCTGCCTTTCCGTCTTTATATTATTCTTTAATCCCAATACATCTATTTGATCTCAAGGACAGCGCCGCGGTTTCCGCTGGTTACCATAGCCGCATAGCGGGCCAGATAGCCGGTCGTTACTTTCGGCTGTCTGGGCTGCCATTTTGCTTTCCGGGCTGCCATTTCCTCATCGGAAATATCCAGGGTAATGGTATTTTCCGGAATATTGATCTTGATCGTATCTCCTTCTTCCACCAGGGCGATAGGGCCGCCAACAGCAGCTTCCGGTGAAACATGGCCAATAGATGCGCCTCTGGAAGCACCGGAGAAACGACCGTCAGTGATCAAAGCTACACTGGAGCCGAGACCCATCCCCGCAATGGCAGAGGTTGGATTTAACATTTCCCGCATACCCGGACCGCCCTTTGGTCCTTCATAGCGGATAACCACAACATCGCCTGCAACGATCTTTCCGCCCTTAATTGCAGCAATGGCATCTTCCTCACAGTCAAATACTCTGGCCGGACCTTCATGGACAAGCATTTCTTCAGCCACAGCAGAACGCTTAACCACACTGCCGTCCGGCGCAAGATTTCCTGTAAGCACAGCCAGACCTCCGGTAGCGCTGTATGGATGACCTACCGGGCGGATCACTTCAGGGTTCAGATTAACGCAGTTTTTAATATTCTCACCAACAGTCTTTCCGGTCACAGTCATGCAGTCCAGATTTAAAAGATCCAGTTTGGATAATTCATTCATCACCGCATAAACGCCGCCGGCTTCATTAAGATCTTCCATATATGTAGGACCTGCCGGAGCAAGATGGCAAAGATTTGGTGTTTTTGCGCTGATTTCATTGGCAAACGTAATATCAAAATCCCATCCGATCTCATGGGCAATGGCCGGCAGATGGAGCATGCTGTTGGTGGAACACCCCAGCGCCATGTCCACTGTCAGGGCATTTAAGATAGCATCTTTTGTCATAATATCTCTCGGGCGGATATTCTTTCTGTACATTTCCATAACAGCCATGCCGGCGTGTTTTGCCAGCTTCAGACGTTCCGAATAAACTGCCGGAATCGTACCGTTTCCTTTGAGGCCCATACCTAAAACCTCAGTCAGACAATTCATGGAGTTAGCTGTATACATACCGGAACATGATCCGCAGGTGGGGCAGACTTTGTTTTCAAATTCTTCCACATCTTCTGCACTCATAGTTCCTGCCGCATAGGAGCCAACCGCTTCAAACATGCTGGAAAGGCTGCGTTTTTTCCCTTTAACATGTCCGGCAAGCATCGGTCCGCCGGATACAAATACAGTAGGCACATTAATACGGGCGGCTGCCATTAAAAGTCCGGGAACGTTCTTATCACAGTTTGGCACCATGACCAGAGCGTCAAACTGATGAGCCAGAGCCATAGCTTCTGTAGAATCGGCAATGAGATCTCTTGTAACAAGGGAATATTTCATACCAATATGGCCCATGGCAATACCGTCGCATACGGCGATCGCCGGAAATACAATGGGGGTTCCGCCAGCCATGGCAACGCCCATTTTAACAGCCTCCACGATCTTATCCAGGTTCATGTGCCCCGGAACGATCTCATTATAGGAGCTGACAATACCTACCAAAGGTCTTTCCAATTCTTCTTTTGTCATGCCAAGGGCATTAAACAGTGACCTGTGGGGCGCCTGCTGCATGCCTGTTTTTACTGCATCACTTTTCATTATTTATACCATCCTTTATTAAAAATTTTATGTAAATTCTTTAAATTGCAGGTAAAATATCCTGTAAATCCTGAACTTTCGAGAAAGCCTGCGCCGCTGCAGGCCATCCTCAAAGAAGATTAAATCTGCCCGGCAATAGCGCTGCCCATCTCGCTGCAGCTTAACTGAGTCATTCCTTCAGACATAATATCCACAGTACGAAGTCCCATTTCAAGAACCTTCTGTACAGCGGCTTCCACAGCATCTGCTTCCTGATCCAGATCCAGGGAATAGCGCAGCATCATGGCTGCCGAAAGGATCGTTGCAATAGGATTAGCAATATTTTTTCCGGCAATATCCGGAGCGCTTCCGTGGCTGGGCTCGTAAAGGCCAAGCTTTGTCGCACTGAGACTTGCAGATGACAGCATACCGATAGAACCGGTAATCTCGCTGGCCTCGTCAGACAATATATCGCCAAACATATTTTCCGTAAGCACCACATCAAACTGCCGGGGATTTTTTACAAGCTGCATCGCACAATTATCCACCAGCATATGGGAATAGGTAACTTCCGGATAATCCTTCGCAACTTCATCCACAACCTTACGCCATAACCGGGAGGAATCCAGCACATTGGCCTTATCCACGCTGGTAAGGATCCTGCGACGCTTCATGGCCATCTCAAAACCTTTAATGGCAATGCGGCGGATCTCGTTTTCATCATAGGTCAGGGAATCATAGGCTTTAAGGATGCCGTTTTCTTCCACAGTTTTACGTTCTCCAAAATAAAGGCCGCCGGTGAGTTCACGCATGATCACCAGATCAAAGCCGTCCCCGATAATCTCATCCTTTAACGGGCAGGCTGCCTTTAACTCTTTATACAGATACGCCGGACGTACATTGGCAAAAAGCCCCAGCGCCTTGCGGATCTTTAACAATCCGGCCTCAGGGCGAAGCTGGGGCGGAAGCTTATACCAGGGTGATGTGGTCGTATCACCGCCGATGGAGCCCATAAGCACCGCATCGCTGGCCTTGCATGTTTCAATCGCCTCGTCTGTTAAAGGTACGCCGGTGGCATCAATCGATGCGCCGCCCAGCAGCACATCCGTATAATGGAACTGGTGGTTAAACTTTTTTGCCACCTGATCCAATACCTTTACGGCTTCATTTACGATTTCCGGGCCAATACCGTCTCCCCGGATTACAGCAATATTAAACTCCATATTTCATCGTTCCTCCTTTTCGGCCTGTACTTCAAAGCCATACAGGAAACCTCCTGCGGTTATCGTCTCTTTTTATTTTTGCAAGTTCAGTCTAACTAACCTTCAAAATTTATACTAGTATCACACTATGATACCAAATTATTTTACATTTTTCAAGATAAGATGCTTTATTCTGATACTTTCAGGTAACAGTTCACCCTTGCATCCGGCCAGACAAAGAACCTGCTTTCACCAGACTCCGGATATGTCAAATAAGCCCGGGCGAAAAGCCGCCCGGGTCATTTCTTTTAATTCTGCTGGTTCATATAATTGATCAGGCCCCCGGCTCCGATCAGTTCCTGCATAAACGGCGGAAATGCCTGGCCTTTAAAGCTGGTTCCTTTGGTCTTATTGTAGATCATACCTGAGTCAAAATCGATTTCAACCTCATCTCCGGCTTCAATACCTTCGCTGGCTTCCTTGCATTCAATAATGGGAAGTCCAATATTAATGGCATTGCGGTAAAAAATCCTTGCAAAGGTTTCAGCAATAACGCAGCTGATACCGGAAGCCTTAATGGCTATTGGCGCATGCTCTCTGGAAGATCCGCAGCCAAAATTCTTCTTAGCCACAATAATATCTCCCGGCTGTACCTTTTTTACAAAATCCGCATCAATATCTTCCATGCAGTGCTCTGCCAGTCCCTTGGCGTCTGTGGTGGCCAGATGTCTTGCCGGGATGATAACGTCTGTATCTACATTATCGCCATATTTAAAAACGTGTCCACATGCTTTCATATGTCATATACCTCCTACTTCCAATCAATCCAGTTCATCCGGCCCGGAAATCTTTCCTGTCACTGCGCTGGCTGCGGCAACTGCCGGGCTGGCCAGATAGATCTCACTGGTCACATGGCCCATACGGCCTACAAAGTTACGGTTTGTTGTAGATACGCACCGCTCATTTTCGGCAAGGATACCCATATAGCCTCCCAGACATGGTCCGCAGGTCGGTGTGCTGACAATCGCTCCGGCTTCAATAAACGTCTTTAAATATCCGGCTTCCATCGCATCCATATACACCTGCTGTGTGGCAGGGATCACGATCACGCGAAGCCCCTTGGCAACCTTACGGCCTTTTAATACTTTTGCTGCAATTTCAAGATCCTCAAGCCGTCCGTTGGTACAGGAACCGATCACAACCTGATCGATCTTAATATCGCCCACCTCATCAATCGTACGGGTATTCTCCGGCAAATGAGGGAAAGAAACGGTAGATTTTAATGTGCTCAGATCGATCACATAAGTTTCATCGTAAACAGCATCCTCATCCGCTTCATAAATGGTATAAGGCTTCTTTCCGGTCTTTTCATATTCTGCCTTCTTTTCAGGGCTCATATGGCTTTCAATATACTCAATAGCTTTTTCATCTACCGGGAAAATACCATTTTTCCCGCCGGCTTCAATGGCCATATTGGCAATCGTAAAGCGGTCGTCCATGGACAAATACTGGATACCATCGCCCACAAACTCCATGGATTTATAAAGGGCTCCGTCCACACCGATCATGCCGATAATATACAGGATAATATCCTTTCCGGAAATCCACGGTCCCGGCTTGCCTGTAAGGACAAACTTTAATGCAGAAGGCACTTTAAACCATGCCTTTCCATAAGCCATACCTACAGCGGCATCTGTACTTCCGACACCTGTGGAAAATGCGCCAATAGCTCCATAGGTACATGTGTGAGAATCTGCTCCGATAACCGTATCGCCGGCAGTTACAACGCCCTGCTCCGGTAAAAGAGCATGTTCGATCCCCATCTGGCCAACCTCATAAAAATGAGTAATATCATTATCGTAAGCAAACTCACGCATACATTTGCAGTTCTGTGCAGACTTTATATCTTTATTAGGTGAAAAATGATCCGGCACCAGGGCGATCTTGTTTTTATCAAATACACCTTTTTTCGTAAATTTATCCATTTCATTGATAGATACCGGCCCTGTAATATCATTAGCCAAGACCATATCCAGATTTGCCATGATCAGATCACCTGCTGCAACGCTTTCAAGACCTGCTGCATGTGCCAAAATCTTCTGGCTCATTGTCATTCCCATTATCAATTCCTCCTTCAGATGAGTCCTTCGTTCAGCCATGCCAGTTTGCGCCGGCCCGCTGCTATGAACTGACGCATGGCCTTTTTTTCGTTCAGCCATGCCAGCTCGCTCCGGCTTTGCCTTCGCTCGCTGGGGACGTCGTCCCTATGTCAGGTTATAGCAACGGTCCTCTGCAAGCCAGCTTGCGCCGGCCCGCTGCTATAACCTGACGCATGGCTGAACGATTAACATATTGCTATGATAGCATATTTGGTGGTATAATTGAAATACATATTAAGAATACTTGCTATAACTCCAGAGAATAGAGCTGCTGTTCACAGGGTGAACAGTACGGAAATATGTACATGGTGTCAGGAGGGGATTTTATTGGATGAGAATTTGAATTTGTATCGGATTTTTTATACAGTGGCCAATACTGGGAATATTTCAAAGGCGGCGCGGCAGCTTTTTATTTCCCAGCCATCTTTGAGTAAATCTATCAGCCGGCTGGAGGGGCAGCTGGATACCCAGCTGTTTATCCGCACATCCCGGGGTGTGCGGCTGACGGAGGAGGGACAGCTGCTGTACAGCCATGTACAGACAGCCTTCGGAGCTTTGCGCCAGGGGGAAGAACAGCTGAAGCTGCGGAAGGAACAGGGTCTTTCCCATATCCGTATTGGCGTCAGCACCACATTATGCAAATACTTGCTCCTGCCCTACCTAAAAACCTTCACTCAGCGTCACCCCAATATACAGATCTCTATTTTATGCCAGTCATCCAACCAGACCATGGAGCTTTTAGACCAGAACCAGATCGACATTGGCCTTGTGGGAACTCCCGATGACCCGAAAAAGTACCAGTTTTTTAAGATTGGAGAAATTGAAGATATTTTTGTAGCCACGCCCAATTATGTGGAACAGATGCACTTAAAGGAACTGGGCGATACCAGGGAAATTTTTGAAAATGCATCGGTTATGCTTTTGGATAAGCATAATATGACCCGGCAATATATTGATGATTATATGGAGCAAAACCAGATCATCGCCAAAAATCTCCTTGTAGTCACTACTATGGATCTGCTTATTGACTTTTCCAAAATCGGTCTGGGCATTGGATGTGTCATTAAAGAATTTGTCAAAAATGAATTAGACCAGGGACTTTTAGTGGAAATTCCACTTGGATTTCCCATTCACAAACGAAAAGTCGGTTTTGTCATTTCCCGTCAGACTTTTATTCCTCCGGCAGCCCACAATTTTATTATGGAATGGGAAAATCTGTAATTAAGAACCCCGGCGGATACTCCCCTGCACTTAAATGCCCTGCCGCAGGAAATCCAGATTTCCCGGCAGGGCGCCTGTTCATTTTCAGATAATAACAAAAATAATATTTCCCCGGCTGTCATTAATGATCTTGCGCAGGGTTTCCTGGAGCTTTTGCTGGCACTCATCATTGAGTTTTGCGATTTTTCCCTTCATGCCCTCATCTACCAGTTCCCCAATCGATTTCCCGAAGATCAATGTATCCCATATAGCCTCTCTGGAACCGGACTGGGCGGACCGGATATAATCCACCAGATCCTGGGCCTGCTGCTGCGTCCCCACGATCGGCGCGATCTCAGTCTCAATGCCTGCGCTGATCATATGGATGGACGGCGCGCTGGCCCGGATGTTCACTCCAAATTTATTACCATGCTTTACAAGCTCCGGCTCCATGATCTGGATTTCGCTTTTTCCTGCAGTAACCACGCCGTAGCCTTTCTGGCGCACCTCATCAATCGCCTGGGCCACCTTGTCAAATTCCATTTTCTTGGCTACCAGCTCTTTCATAACCTTAAACAGTTCATATTCTCCCCGGATACTGCAGCCTAAGATCCCGGATAAAAGTTCATAATAATACTTCATCTCAAAAGTCAGGGTAATCTTTACAATGCCTGTGGCCATATTCATTTCCTCAATAAAAAACTTATCCATATAATCGTTTTTCAGAAGCTCCTGCCACAGGCGCACATCACGGATCACATTCACCTTTGCCAAATAGGCCCGCACACTTTCCAGCACCGCCGCCTTCAGAGGGTGCTGTACCGGAAGGATATCCAGCCATTTCGGGGTATAAAAATTGATCTGGCACACAGGAAATTCCATGAGCAGCGCTTCCATGATCCTTTGAATATCTTCTTTTCGCAGCTGCTCACAATTCACCGCAATCGCCGCCACCCCGTACTTGGCAGAAAGCTGATCCGCCAGCTGCCGGGTGCTGTCAGAATAGGGCCTTGCAGAGTTAATGACAATAACAAACGGCTTGCCGATCTTTTTCAGTTCATTAACCGTCAGCTCCTCCGGTTCTTCAAACATGGGACGCTCCAGTTCTCCAAAGCTCCCGTCACAGGTCATAACAATACCGATGGTAGAATGATCCCGGATCACCTTTTCCGTTCCCGCATGGGCCGCCCGGCTAAATGGGATTTCCTCGTCAAACCACGGTGTTTTTACCATACGCTCTTTATCTTCCTCCATATGGCCCGTGGCGCCCTCCACCATGAAACCGACACAGTCGATCAGCCGCATTTTGACGGAAATATCTGCGTCCAGCTGGACCGACACGGCATTCTTGGGGATAACCTTAGGCTCCACGGTGGTGATCATTTTTCCTTTGCCGCTGACCGGCACTTCATCAGTGGCTATGGCCCGGTCCTTTTCCTCCATGTTGGGGATCATGATCTGTTCCATAAATCTTCGGATAAAGGTGGATTTTCCGGTGCGTACCGGCCCGACGACGCCTATGTATATTTCCCCGCCGGTGCGGGCCTGTATATCTTTATAGACATTAAACTGCTCCATAAAAATACCCCTTCCATATATGCTTATACATTATATGAAGGGGGAAATGAAATTATAACTGTTTTATCTGGCAATGGTTCCGCGCTCACACCGGTTGCCCCAGGAATCAATAAGGGCATTCTCCCGGTACACGCAAATGATCTCGCAATGGTTGGCGCACTTTCCGCAGGTCACTTCCCTTGTGGAAAATTCCATATCTGCCACATCAAAAGAAAATTCCCGGGACAATCCGCTTTCTTTTGCCAGTACAGCAATACCGAAAGCACCCATAAGATGTCCTTTTTCGTCAACGATCACCGGCATGTTCAGCTCCTGCTCAAACATTTTTACAACACCGGCATTTTTACTTACGCCGCCCTGAAACACTACCGGAGCAATGATCTTTTTGCCTTTGGCCACATTATTCAGATAATTTCCGGCCACAGCCTTACATAATCCGGCAATGATCTCATCCTTCGGATAGCCTACCTGCAGCTTGTGAACCAGATCCGACTCGGCAAATACGGTACACCGGGCCGCTACCGGCGCCGCACGCTTTGCTTTCAGGGCGATCTCACCAAAATCCTCCACAGCCACACCAAGACGGTGGGCCTGGCTGGACAAAAATGCTCCTGTGCCTGCTGCGCACAATGTATTCATGGCATAGTCCACGGCAACGCCATTTTCCACACAAATGATCTTGGAATCCTGGCCGCCGATCTCCAGGATCGTGCGCACATCCGGATGAAGGGTCGTTGTTCCCACCGCATGGGCAGTGATCTCGTTTTTCACCACCTGGGCTCCGATCATGGTTCCTACAAGCTTTCTGGCGCTTCCCGTGGTTCCCGCAGCCACGATCGTATATTGATCCATGTCCATCTGGGATTCCAGCTCGTGGAGGACATTTTTCGTAGCCTGGGTCGGATTTCCTTCAGTCCACAAATAGCTTTCCGCTAAAAATGTATGATTTTCGTCAATGACTACACCTTTCGTGGAGATGGAGCCAATATCAATTCCAATATATGCTTTCTTTTTCATCGCAGTACCTTCTTCTTCCTCTCCAGCATATCGCAAAATGCTTCCAGCCGGGTATCCAGGCCGGTATCACTATTTTGAGTATCATAGCTTAAATACAGCACGGGAATATGGTAATCCCGGCTGATATTTTGAAGCACCGGCATGGCATCCATTTCCGGCGTACATCCAAAAGACTTTACATGGATGATCCCGTCAAAGCCGCTGCGGGCATACTCCAGCGCCGAATTGATCGTCCATGTGGTGGTGGGACCCATGCTGTAGCTGGCATATTCTTTAATCCTCGGCCTTAATGTACTTTCCTTGGCCCGAAAATGACAGTTGGTCACACTCATGAACCGGTAGGAAGAACAGCCAAGGGCCGCCAGCTTCTCCTGTATATATTGATTAGAATGG
The DNA here is from genome assembly GCA_018711005.1 of Candidatus Scybalocola faecigallinarum. Lineage (GTDB taxonomy): Bacteria > Bacillota > Clostridia > Lachnospirales > Lachnospiraceae > Catenibacillus > Catenibacillus faecigallinarum. The sequence continues at coordinate 20,028 of DVIT01000005.1, forward strand.
GCATCCATGACCGTAAAATACTCCCCGACAATACCAATGCGTACCGGGTGGGCCGGCATGTTCAGGGGAACACTGCTCATCGCCTGACGAGCCCGCATATAAGCGTCCTTAATCTCGCTATGATTTTCTGCCGTCTGCATATCCAGCAAAAATTGCCGGTGGATCTGCTTAAAGCTTCCCTTTTCCTGCTCAAACGCAGCATTTTTATAATACAGAGCCTCGATCTCGTCTAAATACTCCACCATTTTTACGGCATCGTAAAAAGCTGCAATAAGCTTTGCCGGTTTAAGCTTTGGGCTTAAATGCTTTGCCAGCCGGAGCCATTCCTTTTTACTCCCGGCCATATAATGGGCCAGATTTATAAACTCACACCGGTATCCCAGCTCATGGAGGATTTCCTCCTGAAGTTCTCCATAATAATCCAACCGACACAGTCCTCCCGTCTCAAGGAGCACATCAGCGCCGGCATGGACAGCCTCGATCAGACTTCCCAGCGTATGTTTAAAGGGAGCGCAGGCATAATCCGGGCTATAGCGGCTGCCAATCTCTATGGTTTCCTTTGTTGCCTCCGGAAGCAGGATGTATGTGGCATCAAGGCCCTGTTCCACCAGGTACCGGATGGCCAGATTATAATGGCTGAATCTGGGAAATGCCAGCTTCTTTTTCTGTTCAATGTTTATTTCCATAACCGCCTGCTTTCTGATATTGTATAATATCCATAAAACTTTCCAGCCGTGTCTCTACCCCGGCAGTACCATTTTGGGCATCCAGCGTTAATTGCAGCACCGGCACATCCTTAATCTTGCGCACCAGCATATCATTCACAAGGGCATCCGGGCCGCAGGGATACGCACTGATCATCACAATACCGTCCACCTTCTGGCGCAGCAGCATCAGGGCGCCGGTAATCTCCCGGTTGATCAGCCAGGGCATGACTTTTGAAAAATGATAGCTGCGCTTTAAGGCTGTATCCCGGTCCATATCATCGGTAAATACCACTTCCGCGCCCATACCTCTTAAAATACGGGCCAGCTCCTGCCCCATAAATGCATCATGGAGTACATAGGGATGCCCTGCCAAAAGGATCTTTGTCCCTTTTTGCTCCAGCAAGCCTTCCATGCGCCGCTCCCGCTCCTTAAAGATCTTGGCCTGATATTTTCTGGCTTCATGGTAAGCCTTTTTCGCCGCTTTTTTAGTTTTTCCAAGCTTTTGTCCAAGCTCAATATAAACCTGCTCCTCTGTCGTTTTGTCATACCAGTCATAGCTGACTGAAAGGATATGTACATGCTTCTCCCGGAAAACATTTTCCACCAGATCCGGCAAAGCTTCATACCGGGTACACATTTTTTCCTGTTTTGTATAGCCGCCCATACGGGGAACGAAGATCGCATCGCATTTTCCAATAAGAGAAAGGACATGGCCCAGGTACATTTTAAAAGGGAGGCAGGTTTCGTCAATGGCCCACTCCATCCCTTCATTTAAGATTTCCCGATTGCTTTTCTCACTGATCACACAATCAAAACCCAGAGCTTCAAAAAATTTCTTCCACAGCCGTCCGTTGCGGTAAAACATAAGGCCCCTGGGGATCCCTATGGTCTTTATCTGACTTTCGTTCATTATACATCTCCTTATCCACACAAGGGGCTGCATTGCGGCCACAATACTTGGCCCATGCAGCCCCTAAAGGTTTAATGTCCCGCAGCCTGCTGCGGCGTATTTCACGTGTGTCCTTTAAATTCAGGAAACAATGTGGTCAGGATACTCCATATATAGGGAGTACCAAACAGATTCAGCTTTTTAGGCCCGGTCACCGGCTCTCCGCAGGCGATTCCCTCAAGGATCTTTTCATAAGCCCGGTAAACCGTAGAGCGCAATGGACTTGGCTTTTTCCCGCCGGTCCACAAACATCTCGCCGCCGCGGATCTTATATGTAAATGGCAGCCCTTTTGCCGTAAAAAAGGGCTGGCCTTCACTCTGCCGGATCAATTCCCATAATTCCTCTAGTGACATAGGCGTCTTTTCAGTATCATTCATAATGCTTCCCCTATCATTCCTGGGGTGTTTCCTCTGTTTTTTTTGCTGCACACTGGCGTCAAAACGCTTAATAAAGGAATTATAATCCGTTCACTAAAAAAAGTCAACAATTCTGGTGCGGGGCTGCCGCCGGCAGGCAAAATGAAAACACCGTGCCCTGTCCTAAAGCGCTCTGTGCCTGGATCTGCCCATGATGGGCCTGAATGATCCACGCTACCATGGATAAGCCCAGACCTGAACTGGATGTTTTGCTCCTGGCGCTGTCCGCCTGATAAAACCGTTCCCAAATATGGGGAAGGTCCTCCTGAGAAATCCCTATCCCATCATCAGCGATACTGCCCCGGATCCGGTCTGCGTCCTGTTCCAGACTTATATCTAAATGGCCGCCTTCCCGGCCATAATTGATCCCATTTTCAATAAGATTCATAACCATCCGTATAAGAAGCGTCTCATCCCCCTTCACATACAGTCCGGGGGCGATCCGGACCGACACCCGGATGGATTTCTCCTGAGCCATTTCCTCTGCTTCCATAGCAGTCATTTCCATCAGTTCACTAAAATCCACAAGCTCCATCATCACCTTCTGCCGCCCCTGATCGGCCCGGGACAGCAAAAGGAGCTGGGAAATCATGGACGAAAGATAGCGCACCTTCTGATACAGAAATTCCACGCCCTCTTTTGAACGGGGGCTTAAAGAATCATCCTGCAATAACGTTTCACACTGGAGCATCATAGCCGCCACCGGGGTACGCAGCTCATGAGAAACATCTGAAGTAAACTGCTGCTCCCGTTTAAATCCATCTTCGATCTGCTCCAAAAGGGCATCAAAAGTCTGGCCCAGCCGGTAAATCTCATCACTGCCCCTGCCAAGCCCGATCCGCTTTGAAAGATCCTTTTCCCGGCGGATCTGCTGGACTGCAGCCGTCATCCGGCTTACCGGCCTTAATGTCCTGCGGGTCATAAAATATCCGAGAACTGCCGTAACTATAACCAAAAGGGGCAGAAATATCAGCGCCATATTCTGGATCACATAGACCCCTTCCTCAGCTGCAGAAACCGACACGATCCCCCGAATATATACATTGCCATAATCCTTGATGGATGTATACAGATCAAAAACACTGTAATCCTGCCCATTACCGCTGACTGTACGCAAGCTCCCGTCATTAAGGGGCGTCGTATCCGGGAAACCGGAAGGGATGCGGCCGTAAAGCCAGGTACCATCTTCCCCGTAAACAGACAGATAAACGCCATTTTCCAGATCATCCAGATCCGAATCAAACTCCAGCCTTCCGTCTTCCCAGTCGATCTCCCCAGACGCACCATACACGCTTTCTCTCAGCTGATTCTGGACTGAAGAAAGAATCTGTCGGTTTCCAAGGGAAAACAAAAGCACTAAAATCCCGCAAACCACAGCCGTCATGAGAACTGTATATAAAAGGGTTAATTTCATTTTCAGGGACAATCGTCTCATTCCCCTTCCTTTAGCACATATCCGGCGCCCCGGATCGTATGGATCAGCTTTTTATCAAACCCTTCATCAATTTTCTTGCGAAGATAACGGATATACACATCAATCACATTAGAGCCTCCGGAATAATCATAATTCCACAAATGCTGCTCTAACCGGTCCCGTGACAAAACGATCCCCTTGTTCTGGATCATATACCTTAAAAGGGCAAATTCCTTCCCCGACAGGGAGATCTCCCGGCCGCCGCGGATCACTTTCATTGTATCCACATGGACCTCCAGATCTCCCACAGAATAAACATTGGTCTGGACTGCTGCCGGTTTGCGCAGCATGACCCGGATCCTTGCCATAAGTTCCTCAAAAGCAAATGGTTTTACCAGGTAATCATCGGCTCCGGCATCAAGTCCCCTGACTCTGTCCTCAATACTATCCATTGCTGTTAATAAAAGGACCGGCACGTAATTTTTCCTGGCCCGGATGATCTTTAATGCCTCCAGACCGCTCATTTTTGGCATCATAATATCCATGATCACCGCATCATACTGAGCGCCTTCCAGATAATCCAGGGCCTCCTGCCCATTAAAACATGCATCCACACTATAATTTTCGTTTTTCAGCCGCCGGGTCAGCAGCTGATTCAGATCTTTCTGATCCTCTGCCAGTAAAATACGCACTTTTCTCATCGTCCTTCCGTTTTATCAATCCCGGTAATTTTCCTGACTCCATTCGATCACTTCACCGGTATACGCATCTAATTCAAATTCATATTCTGTATTATCATAATAAATCTCGCCTTCATAATAAGCACGGCCATCATCATAGTCCAGCTTGATCCATACATCAGATGCACTGGCGCCTTCAACTCTTTCAAGTACAACTGCAATCGCGTCATTCTCAGAAATCACATCGGTACTTTGGCTGCTCTGGGTACTGTTCTGGTAAAAATCATCATCAATATCAAAATCCTTGCTCAGGATCGTTCCTGTGTCTGCGTCAATGTCATAATCGTATTCCTCCCGATCCACATAAAACTCTACCTCATAAATATTGCGCCCGTCATCTCTGTCCTTCTTTACCCGGATCCGGGTCACATCTGACTCACTGATCCCTGCATCAGCAAGAGCTGTTGCCTTGGCATCTTCTTCAGTGATCCCTGTACTTCCGGATGCAGATGTCTGCGCCTGTGACGCCTGAGTCTCAGCTGTACTTTCCGGGGCTGCCTGAGTCTGTGTGCCGGTCTGGTCATCCTGACCGGAAGTGCTGTCAGCCGCGGCTGTATCTGCCGCCGAAGCATCATCCTGAGTCTGCGCCGATGATTCATACTGGGGAACAACACCGCTTTCTGTCTGTCTTACTGAAGATGCAGGTGAACCGCACCCTGCTGCAAAAGCGAATCCCATCACTGCTACTGCTGTAAATAATAAATTCTTTCTTAACATAATCCATTTCCTCTCTTTCTTTATATTTGGTAAAGTATTTTCCTTTGATGAGTATACTATACCGGTGAAAGATTAAGGAAAGATTAAAATTCAAAAAATATTATAACTTATTATTTACAGAGAAATCAAGAGGGGCGGATATCAGGCCTGAGCATTGGCCCACCTTTGAAGGGCCTTGATGCATCCGGACGGATAGCTGAATTTTCCATCCTGGGTTGTGCCCATCTTGCGCTGGATCGCTTTAATGGTCGCCGGACCGATCTCACCATCACAATCGCTGGCGGCCATGCCGGCCCACTGCTGCATGGCTGTGATCAATTCACTTCCCTGCCCATTGGGCACTGAATGCCATTCCCATCCATCATACAGGCCCGGATTCCGAGCCTTATACATGGCCCACTGATTGGATACCACCCCATCTCTTGTCGTATTAAAAATCTCCTGAAGCCTTAATGTGGTATTCCTGCCCCAGGACCCATCCTCCTTAAGCTGAGGCTTTCCGACAGCTGTACCATTGGCATATACCGCCCGGCCATTGGAGTCATAAACAGTAAAACCTTTATTTTTATCTGCCAGAGCCTTGGCATAATCAAGATTTTCAAAGGCGCCGATCTGGCTGGATACATCGCTCCATGACTTTCGGACACGATACATCTGAACGCCCGGGAGCGTCGGTGCAGCGCCGCCCATGGCAGCCTTAACATCCTTCCGAAACTGCGCCATACTTAAATCCGCGTAATTCCAGATGTGTTCCACATCTGCATGACCCGAAGCCATCCCCCGCAAATGTGCCTCGTGATGCGACAGGATCACGCCATCCTTTTCAGGATCCAGGCCGTGGAAATCACACAGCCGGGCAAACAGTTCTACAGCATTTTTATAGGTTTTATGTGCATAGGCAATGACCTGGGCTTTGTTGCTTTTATCCCAGTTTGCGCCGGATGTATATTTGATCCCGCCATACTCGCACATTTCAAAGCCTAAATATTTATTATGCGTACTATCATTGGCCACATGATATGCTTTCTGAGCCTTTCCCTTCTGTTCCATACAGGGCACGGCAATCACCGTTTTTTCCGCGTCAATAAAGCCATGCACCAAAGCACTTTTATAGGATGCTTTGTTCCATCGATCCCACCATGTTTCTGCCTTGTCCACAGCGCAGCCTACGCTGTGCAGGATGATGCCCTGCACATTAATGATTTTATTGGGATCATACAATCCGTTTTTTGTCATATAATTTGTTCTGATTTCCATTACTATTCCTCACTTTCTTATCCTTTCAGTCTCTACAGGTTCTGAACCATTGGACAACACCGCCTGTTTTTCCAGACGCTGCGTGTACTCATTAACATTATTATGCTTCTCCCACAGTTTTTGCCCATCCGTGGTCTGCAAGCATCCCGTTAGCCTCTGCTTTGAGACAGGCTTTTATAATAAAATGAGTTGCCCGACAAATGGGCATGAGACACGGATTGCTCCGCACTTCGTACTCCCGCAATCCTAAAATATGAAGAATAAAATAAAAAACAGAAACTATTTTTAGTAAAACGCTGGTGATATACTTAAGAAAAACAGATTTATCAGCAAGCGCTGATAAAAGGTAAGGAGGATGTATCTTATGGAACATAAAGAAATAGAAATCATTGAATTTCAGCCGGAAGGCTACAAACCGCTGGTAGATTTCGGTGAATGGCGGGTGGCTGTTTTAAAATTTTGTGATGATCTGAAGCTGGAAAATATAAAAACTATGCAGAAGCACCTGGAAACAGATGAAGTCTTTGTACTGATCCGGGGAAACTGCACTCTTTTCCTTGGAAAAGACGGAGATACTCCTGAAGATATTCACAGAGTTTCCATGGAGCCCGGAAAGATCTACAATATTAAAAAAGGCGTATGGCACAATCATATTATGGATGAAGGTACAGAAGTCCTTATTGTGGAAAACCGCAACACCTGTGATGACAACTCTCCTATCGTTCCCCTTAACGAGGAACAGCTGGCACAGCTGAACCGTTAAACGAAACACCGCAGCATGAACAGCGCCGCCATATATGCGTCCGGGCATATGTGCGCGGCGCAGCCTGCCTTTCATCAGCAAGACAGCTGCACAAGCCCGAAAAGAAAACCAGGTATAAAGATTGTCAGTCTATAAAAATTGTCAGTCTATAAAACAGGACTTCTTAAATATGGGTCACTGCACCGGAAATTCCGGCCTTTTTTGCCGCTTCCCATTCTTCGATCCGTTCTTCAAACTGGCTGTTGATCCATGCGATGGCTTCCTCATAGCCGTCATCATCCCACGAAAACTCCCGGCGGGTCTTGTATTGTTCCGCAGTATAATCAAATGCAAAAGGTTCCGGAAATGTATAGGCAGCCATCACATCCCCTTCTTTTTGAATCACAAACTGCATCCCTTCTTTAGAACCATTGGTTCCATAAACCGCAAGATTCTTTAAAAGCATTGGCTTTCTGTTTAATACCATAAGGCCCCTCCTTTATGATCAAATGATAACGCCTGTGCAGGCGCCTGAATTTCCATGTAAAATAATAGCACAAAAGAAATATTGTGTAAAGAAGCTCCCTCATGGACCCGGCCCATCTATTTTTTTCCGGCCTTACGCTTATCCTGATATTTCCTGGAAATAATTAAAACAATAACTCCCGATGCTGTGAGCAAACCTGCTGCAGCGGCGATGCGAAAACTGCCATACATGCCGATCCCGGTCTTAGGTACGCTCATAGCAGGCGTTTCCGGCGTCGGACTTTCCGGCTGTACGACTTTAACCGTCTGAGCCGCATCCTCTATATCTTCATGGGTTCCGATCTCAATCTCCCCATAATATAAAGACTCAAAAACAACCAGCTCTTTATCATCCAAGTCACTGCCGTTAAACGTAAAAGTCATTTCAACACTGCCATCTGCGGTCTCTGGTGTAAAAGCAGTCTGTACAACCACTTCACCGCCATCCGCCAGGAACGCTTCTCCGTTGGACTTATCCATCAGTATCCCCTTCATAATATACTCCCGCCCCGGAACTAACCCTGTATAGGAGACCGTATCTATAATCGTCAATGTTTCCGAAGCTGTGGCCTCGTGACCGCCGCTTTCCTGATCCTTTGCCTCAGTCTTTAAAGTGATTTCAGGATATGAAACCGTCTGGTTTTCATCAGAAAGATCCTCATGACCTGCAATTTTCATCTCACCATCATACAATTCCTCAAAGACCACCAGGACAACATCCTTAAGCTCCGAACCATCCAAAGAAAATTCAAGGATTACAGAGCCTTCTTCCCCTTCTGCTGTAAAGGTCTTTTGTGCCGTCACTTCTGTACCGCCTGCCAAATAAGGCTCCCCGGTCTCTTGATCCATTAAGATCCCCTTCATGGTATACTCCCGGCCCGGTTCAACACCTTTATAGGTCACTTCATCCACAATAACAACTTTTTCCCGGGCAAAGCCCTGGTGTGTTTCTGTCAGCTGATCCACAGCCATTGTTCCAATATAAATCTCCGGATAATCCACCGTTTGCCCCGCGTCATTAATATCCGTATGAGCCGCCACTATAAAGTCTTTATAATAAACTGTTTCAAAAACAACAAGAGTATGCCCGGCCAATCCATGTCCATTAAAGGTAAACGTCAGTTGAACACTGCCCTGTGCAGCTTCCGGCGTAAACGCCGCCTGAGCCGTCACTTCCTTTCCATCTGCCAGATAAGGTTCTCCTGTATCTTTATCCATCAGAACGCCTTTCACTGTATATTCCCGGTCCGGGAGCAGATGGGTATATTCCACAGTATCAATGATCGTCACTGTCTCACTTTCATAGCCCTGGTGTGTCCCGCTGTTTAAATCCTCCGCAGACGTTCCGATCTTTGGGTAATGGATCGTCTGTTCTTTGTCGTTAATGTCTGTGTGGGTTCCGATTTCCACACCTTTATAGCGGATACTCTCAAAGGCAACTACCGTCTTTCCAAGCAGGGCTGCTCCGGGAACAGAAAATGTCAGTTCCACCCTTCCATCCGCCGTTTCAGCAGCGAATCTTTTTTCAGCAGTAAAGATCTGGCCATTATAAGACAGCGGCGAACCGGTTGTCTTATCCATAAGCGTTCCCATAACCGTGTATTCCTCTCCCGGCACCAGGTTTGTATAAGTCACCGTATCAATAATGGTCACGGTCTCCATACCGGCATTGCCCAGATGGTCACCGGTTTCCTTGTCTGCAGCCTCAGTACCGATCTTGGGGAAATGGATGGTCTGCCCCTCATCTTCCAAATCCTCATGGGCAGCGACTTCCGCGTCTTTATAAAAAAGCTTCTCAAAAACCACCACATCCGCTCCGGCAAGACCGGATGCATCAAAAACAAACTCCACATCCACAGTCCCATTTTCAAGAACCGCTTTAAATGTAGCTTCCCCGGTCACCGCTTCTCCCTGGGCATCCCGCATCGGCTTACCGGAATCTGCGTTCATCAGCGTCCCCCTAAGGGTATATGTCTCTCCCGGCATCAGTCCGGTATAGGCCACCGTATCAATGATCACTGCACTTTCTCCAGGCGTCCCATAGGCGGTGCCATTATTTCCGTTTTGCGCAGATGTATAGATCTCAGGGGTATTAATCGTATCATTTTCAATAGTTCCAAGATTTACAGTATACCCATCTCTGGAAATTACCAGTGTTCCGGTATAAAGCGCTTTATCCTCATTGGCCTCACACCGCAGTTCTTCAATACGATATGTATCAAAAGGCAATGCCCCCAGCGCGTCATTTACTTCCACAAGATTGCCATTACCATCCAGGCCGAACCACAAGCCATCTTCAGCTTTGCCGCCATTCGTATTGCGGCTGTGGGGATTCCAGTCTGAAGCCGAGGAATAAAAGCCATTGGCATCTGTAGTGATCGTATGAGACTCCCCGGTCGTATTGGATGTAATCCTGAAAGGGATCCCTGCCATAGCATTTTGAGTATTGCCATCAATCTTAGTCAGTTCAAAATCCCCGCGGATAACCTGATTATAAATTGCCTGATCCGCCCCGGTCATATCCACAATGACACCATCCTGGGCAATAACAAACGTCCGCTCCACAATCCCCTCACCTAAATATCCTTTAGGGGGAGAAACTTCTGTAATTTTATATAATCCAAAAGGAAGCATATCCGAAGCAGTCTGTGCCAGACCATCTTTATCCGTCGTCAACGAAGCGACCACCTGGCCGGGATCATAGGTCTTTCCATCAACCATCACACTTTCGGAACTCATATTCGTAATTTCAAAAACTGCGCCCTCTAAAGCAGCACTGCCCTGTGCCGTGCCATCGCCAGACTGAAGGTCATACTTTTGGATCTTTACGCCGCCCCGGATGACCTTATTTATGATCGAATGTTCTTTATCTGTCAGATCTACCATCTCCCCATCTTTTTCAATAGTAAACTCTCGGGTAATTACCCCTTCACCGGTATAGCCTGCCGGCGGTTTTATTTCTGTTATACGGTATATCCCATAAGGCAGAAAATCTGCCGGAGTCTGAGCAATGCCGTTCGCATCAGTCGTAATCTCTGCCACGGTCTCACCATTTCCATATTTTTTTCCGTCCACATATACAGGATTTTCACTGAGATTTATAATAGAAAACACTGCACCAGACATGCTGGCATTTCCCTGGCCAACAGTATTTAATGTTTCAGCATCACGCTTCTGGATCCTTACTCCACCACGGATCACTGCTTCCGGCAAGTCGCGGCTCAGGGCCATCACCGTGCCCGCCTGACTAATCGTAAAGCTTTGGGCGGTACTGTTGATCCGGTAGCCATTGGACGGATCGATTTCAACTATATGGTAATCGCCAAACGGCAATACATCCTCAGCCGTCCGGGCTTTGCCGGAAGCATCCGTCGTCAGACGCAGGACTTCTTCACCTTTTCCATAGCTGTGGCCATGAACAATCACAGGCCCTTCATTTTGATTAATGATCCCGTAAACCGCACCGGAAAGCGATGCATTACCCTGAGCCTCACCTTCCCCGGTATCCGCATCCACTTTCTGGATGGAAACGCCGCCGCGGCCGGCATAATTGGCCGCTATATATTCATTGCCGCCCTCCAGACGGACTGCCGACCCCTGCGCCTTAATCTGGGCAACATACACCCCGGTAACGCAATCACCCCCGGCGGCCGGCTGAAGGTATCCTCCTTCCAGCGTATATCCCTCCGGAGCTTTAGTCTCCTGAACTGTTATTGTTCCTAATGGTAAAACAATACGATCAGAGTCATAGTAAAAATCATCCCCCGAAACTTTATAATCCCCAGTCAGCTCAGCAATATAAGCGGTTTCGCCGCCTGCGGTATGCCGCTTTGTTTCAATAACCCATGTCCTGGCAGGCATCTCTGGCAGCTGATCGGCCGTATAATAGCCGTCGTAATATTTAATGGTAAACTGCGCTCCGGCAAGGGAGGCGGATCCCTGGGTCATCGCCGCACCGGTTTCTCCGTCAATCTTTGTAATAGATAATCCCATGGAATCATACAAAGGTTTTTCTACAGATTGAACCACTACAGGGGCATCTGCAGTATGGCCATCGGTCACCTCCACCGTATGGCACGTTTCATCCACAGCATAACCCGGGGAGGCCTGGGTTTCCTTAACATAGTAAGTTCCCGCATCTAATTCAATGATCTGTGAGTATCCCTTTTCATCAGTGGTCAGCGTCGCTGCCAGACTTTCTTTTGTACACTGAGGATCCGTATAGACACCATACACTGCGCCTTCCAGGGAATAACTGCCATTGCCATCCGTTATTGCCGCAGTTCCGGATGTCTTATGCAGCTGCATATAACCCCTTTCCGGATGGGTGGTCTTTACAATGTAGCAATAGCTGACACATTTCGGCGCCAGCTGAGAAATCTGATTTCCGGGATTTGTTCCGGCATATACGATCCGGTCAGAGCCCTCAATCCCTGTTGTTTCATGGCTGGAATGCCAAAACTTATTCTCATGAGGATCATCCCCCCAGAAAAAACCAATATGACAGTCCGCCTTGTTCCCATGGGCATCGCTTCCTGCATTCCAGACAGATACATCTGGCTCATAAATGATAATATCCCCTTTTTCCAGGATCCCGCTTGACAGAGCCTGGGCTGTAGAATCAAAACGGTAAGAAATAATATCCGGATGATGATCAAGCCACCACTCCCAGCAGGACAGGTTTGTCCAGGCTTTCGCCAGATATGCAGGCATATCCCCTTCCACAATAGGCGTCAGATCCGCGCCGCATGCCATAAGCACATGCCCCACAAAGCCTGTACAATTCATGCCCACACCAGGCACGCCGCTGGCTGACGGATCGGCAAATGCACCGCTGTATGGCGTTCCAAGGTACATCTGAGCATTGGCCTCAAGATAGGCCACAATATCCTCAGTCGCACCTAATGCCTGATCAATGGTCATCGTTCCATCCGGACTGGGTACCCAGGAATGTCTGCTCTCCTTACTTCCCATATTGGATATGTTCACTTCATAATACGGCAGATCCCATTCTGTAAGACCGCTGCCCAGGACGTAACCTTCCGGCATCACCAAACAAAACGTATAGCGTTCATATTCCGTATTCTCATAATCGTCTGTACACTCCCATGATGCGGCCACATCCACCGTCTGGCCATCCTCCAGCGTTACCTGCACAGATGATGGCAGCTGGGCCAGGACTGCCTCCAAAGTTCCCTTTGGAATCGTCAGACTTCCCTCTGAAGTACCAAAAGCCACGATCACAGGAGGGCTGCTTTCTGTTTCTTTTGGTATAGTATTTTCCTCTGTTTCTTGCACCTTTGCTAAAATCCAGGGCAGACGCGCCTTACCATTGGCAATGTCTGACTTCAATGCTTCCGATAATTCATACGTATCCGGGAGCTGTACTCCAAACTCATACGCACCGTCCCGATCAGCTGCAAGCTCCCAGGTCACTGCCAGTGCAGCACTCTCGCCGTCAGAAAGCTTAACTGCAACCTCCCCGGGCAGCTCACTCTCTAATGTATACCCATCAATCACCCTATAGGGATTTGTCCCATAACAATCATATCCATCAAATCCATCAATCACCGGTTTTGATGGAACGTTGGATTCCTCAATTTCTGATGCCAAAACCCCCAATGGCAGCAAAGTGACTGCCATACATATTGCAAGCAAAAAACCGAACCATCGTTCCTGCCTTTTTTTCATTATTTTCTTCATACCTAAGCTCCTTTACTTTTTAATATTTTTTACCAGCCGTTTTACGATTTTTTGTAATGATTCAGACATCGTCAGCAATCCCTCCTTTCCCGCAAACTATCTATATTTAACAGAAATACCACTCCCGGCTTTCTGAAAATCATTTACGGATCTGATCCGGATATATATTCAATGGGAATATGAATAAAGCCAATAGCACTTATCATTGCTTATGGGCCTGTAAACATAATTTAATTTTTATCTAAGGGAATATTTAAAATGAAATAATTAGAAATGCAGTGATGTAAAAGCTCTGTGCCTTTACTCACTTCGGTTATTATGATTATAGCATACGCCACAATACGGCGCTACTCCTCTTTACTCCACTTTACTCCGTACCCATACCCCTATGGATATATCTTTATAGGCAGTCTGTTGGTCGCAAGACAGCAAAAGGCCTTTGCCAGTCCATCTCGCTGACCGGCAAAGGCCTTTTAATATTACGCTTTATGCAGAGCAAAAAGAAATGGAAGCAATGGGGCTCGAACCCATGACCTCTCGCGTGTGAGGCGAACGCTCATCCCGGCTGAGCTATGCTTCCATGAAACTAATTATAGCACTAAAAAAATAAAAGTCAACGATTTGTATTTTCACTCACGATCCGACTTTATGGCCGAACAGGCAGAGCATTCCCCGTCAAATCAGCATATCCATTACCCAAAACTGATTTTTGTGCAAAGTTGAACCAAAATATTAAATTTATATAAACAATTACCAGAAAAATTTCACCAATAGCAGCAAAATAACACGTATTTTTGGTTAATCTTTTTCAAAACACAGTGCTATAATATAGCCGTAATCTAAAGGAACTACTTAACAGACCTTAAAAGGCCGCTAAGCAAAGCTCAGTGATTGGAGGAAAAGTTAAATGAATACTTTAAAAGCTGAAACAAGAGACATGTCAACAAAGGCAAAAAAGCTTAGACGGGAAGGATACGTAACCGGTGTTGTATTTGGCAAAAAGCTGCAGGAATCAATACCAGTAAAAATCGCGGTAAAAGATGCCGAACAATTCCTTAAAACAGGCGGTAAAGGCACACAGCTTATGTTAAACGTAGACGGTGAAGCCATGGACGTTTTACTTAAGGAAGTTGATTATAATTCCATGAAGCATCAAATTATGGAAATGGATTTCCAGGCACTGGTCAGCAACGAAAAAGTACATTCTGTCGCTGAAATCGTGCTTCATAACCATGAAATGGTTGTCAGCGGCGTGCTTCAGCAGCAGATGGAAGAAATCTCCTATCGTGCTTATCCTGCAGACCTTGTGGAAAAAGTAGAAATCGATGTAAGCACACTTAAAGTTGGCGATTCTATTAAAGTAAAAGATCTTGAGATCGCCAAAAATGAAAAAATCGATCTTCTCACAGATCCGGATGCTACGGTTGTTACAGTGACAGAAGTCCATAATTCTGTTCCTGAACCGGAAGCTGCAGATGAAAATGCTTCTGAAAACGCCTGATCTGTAAAAATATATTTTGTTCATTGTAAACTCAGCCAAAAGGTCCGGGTATTATCACAAATGATAGTATCCGGGCTTTTTTATTGTCTAATATCCTCCATTCGTGGTATATTATGAATAGAACTTTAAAATGCCGGGGTCAAAAAATCTTTGCCCCGCAAAAATGGAGGGATACTATGCGAATCGCAGTTATTACCGGAGCCTCCAGCGGACTTGGCATCCAGTTTGTCCGCCGCCTGGCACACCGCCAGGATCTGGATGAAATATGGATGTTCGCCCGGCGTCTGGCGCCCATGGAAGCTCTTGCCAAAAAGATCCAGTGTCATGCCGCCCTTTTGCCCATGTCTATGGATCTATCCAATGAAAAAGACATTGAAAACTACGCCCAGCTTCTCCAGGAGGAAAAACCGGAAATCCGCTGGCTGATCAATTCTGCCGGATTTGGGAAAATGGGTCCCAACAGCGAGATCAGCCGGGAAACCCTGGATAATATGGTACTTCTGAATTGCAAGGCAGCCATGGACATGACCCAGCTTTCCCTGCCATATATGGGCAAAAACAGCCATATTCTTGAGATCTGCTCCACAGCTGCCTTTATGCCATTAAACGACCTGGGCGTTTATGCTGCCACAAAATCCTTTTTGCTCAGCTACAGCCGTTCGCTCCACGCTGAGCTGCGCCCTAAAGGCATCATTGTCACCGCTGTATGTCCTTACTGGATCAAAGACACTGAGTTTATTCCAAGAGCCAAAACGGTTTCAAATACTCCCATGTCCGGCGCCGCCCCGACCACCGAAAAAAAGCCTGCCATCCGTCATTTTCCCCTGGCCTCAAAAGCCCGGTCAGTGGCTGCATGGGCCATGCGGGATGCTTCCATCGGCTTAAGTGTATCCACGCCCGGGCTGGTCTGTACCTTTCACCGCCTGGTTGCCAAATTCATTCCCCACCGGCTGCTAATGCTGGCCTGGGATGTGATCCGCAGGCTTTAAATACAAAAACGATCCGGAGGTGCTTTATGGCACAGCAAGCTTCAAATATAGATTCAACAGAAAGAACTTATATTGCAATAGATTTAAAAAGCTACTACGCCTCCTTAGAGTGTGTAGAGCGCGGCCTGGATCCGCTGACCACCAATCTGGTCGTCGCCGATGCCTCCCGTACAGAAAAAACCATCTGCCTGGCCGTCTCTCCCGCATTAAAATCCTACGGAATCCCCGGCCGTCCCAGGCTTTTCCAGGTTTCAGAAAAAGTCAGGGAAATCAATGCACAGCGTTTATCAAAAGCCATCACCGCCAAAAAAGCCGTCCGGGATACCCATGGAAAATGGACATTTTCCGGAAGCTCTTACAATAATACAGAACTGGCCCGTGACCCGTCCCTCATGCTGGATTACATTATTGCCGTCCCCCACATGGCCCATTATCTGGAATGCAGCGCCAAAATTTACGGTATTTATTTAAAATACATTGCCCCGGAAGACATCCATGTTTATTCCATTGACGAAGTCTTTATGGATGTTACCGCCTATCTGGACACTTATGGCCAAACCCCCCGGCAATTAGCCCAGACCATTATCAAAGATGTTTTGGACACCACCGGCATTACCGCTGCCGCAGGCATAGGCACAAATCTTTATCTGGCCAAAGTCGCCATGGATATTGTCGCCAAGCATGTGGCCCCCGACGCAAACGGCGTACGCATCGCCCAGCTGGACGAAACATCCTACCGCCGCCTTTTATGGACCCATGAGCCTATTACAGACTTTTGGCGCGTTGGTCCGGGATATGCCAAAAAACTGTATGAACATGGACTTTACACCATGGGCGATATTGCCCGCTGCTCCATAGGCAAAGAGACGGATTACTATAATGAAGCCCTGCTCTATAAGCTTTTTGGCATCAATGCCGAACTGCTCATAGACCATGCCTGGGGATATGAACCATGCACCATGGCTGCCATTAAAGCATATAAGCCGGAAAATAACTCTGTAGGATCCGGACAGGTCCTTAAATGTCCCTATGATTTTAACAAAACTCGCCTCATTGTCCGGGAAATGACCGAGCTGCTTGTACTGGACCTTGTCGATAAAGGGCTGGTTACCAACCAGATCACATTAACCGTTGGATATGACACAAAAAATATTTCATCCTCCGGGAAAACTTCCGGCAGCAGCAGTTATCAAGGAGAAATCACCACAGACCGGTACGGACGCCAGATCCCCAAGCACGCCCACGGTTCAAAAAACCTGAAAAACTACAGCTCCAGCACAAAACAGATCACAACAGCCATGGACGAGCTTTATACGGAAATCATTGACCCACGCCTCCTGGTACGCCGTATTTCCATAACCGCCAATCATGTGCTCACAGAAGGCGAAGCCAGCCAAAAGCAAACCTATACCCAAATGGAGCTTTTTCCCGCAAAAGATGCTCCATCTCAATCCCATACAGACGAACTGCAATCACTGGAACGGGAAAAGCGAATGCAAAAAGCGATTCTTGATATTCAAAAGAAATTTGGAAAAAATGCCATTTTAAAAGGTATGAACCTGGAAGACGGCGCCATGACCCGGGAACGCAACAATCAGATCGGCGGCCACCGGGCATAAACAGAAGGGAGGCCCTCACAGTGGTCCAAAAAAATGACCCCAAAAAACCTTATACAAAAACTTTCATCAGCAAAGATCCCCGCCGCTATGACGACATGCTCCAGCTGCCACACCACAAGTCTCAGGTGCATCCTCCCATGTCCATGGAAAACCGGGCAGCTCAGTTTTCTCCATTCCAGGCCCTTACCGGTTACCAGGATATTGTCAAAGAAACCGCACGGCTGACCCACGAAAAAATCCAGTTAGACGAAACCAGCAAAGCACAGTTAGATCAAAAACTTAATGATATTTTAAACCATCCAAACACTTCGCCCCTTATTTCCATCACATGGTTCATCCCAGACGCAAAAAAGTCCGGCGGAGATTATATCACATGCACAGGAAACATAAAAAAGATCGATCCTATCGCCAGAAAAATCATACTCGCCCCAACAGCTCCGTCTGACTATTCGCCATCTGGCAGGATCGCTATAGATATAGACAGTATT
>DVIT01000029.1 GCA_018711005.1 Candidatus Scybalocola faecigallinarum
TCAAAATTACCATCCGTCATCTGTACAAACCATTTTACCAGCTCATATAAAAGACGGCCGTCGGCCCGGTCATCATCAAAACTATGGGGATTTCCTGTAAGTTTTGCACTAAAAACAGCCCTGTATTCCACCTGATCCTGCCTTTGAGGCAGACGGATCAAAATATCTGCTGTCTTTTCAAGAAGCTTTCGCCCCTGTAAAATATCATCCCCAAAGGAACGCAGCCGCCGGGAAAGAACAGGAAAGTCACCGGGATTTTCCGTATATGCCTCAAGCCAGCTTTGAACAAGGGGATCCTTACACCGGGATTGCACCTGCATGATCATATCTGACCATTGTTCCTGATGCCGCTGCGCTTCGTCCCTTTTTCCCACGGGTACCGCTCCAAAGCAGGCTAAAAACAGCCGTTCTGGCGTGATTTGATGGAAACGGCTGTTTTTAAGAGCCTTTTCAAATTTAGCCGCCGAAATGGAAGCGCTTTTTTGCCCGTGAAAGCTTTTTTGAAAAAACCCCTCCAATACTTCCCGCTGATCTTGGGTGAGATTTTTCAGCGTCACGTTCCCTGTAAAACTGCCGTAGGAACGGTATTTTTCCCAGAATCCCTTTAAAAGCTTCATAAGCACCGGATGAGAGCTAAAGTAAGCCCTGCATTCATTTACCGCTGCATCTTCGCTCCATTTCATATTCATCCTCCATCATTTCTTTTTTTATACCATTCCACAAATAAGGCATCACGGTTACAAAGCGGGCATTTTGGGGACGTACCAGCTGATAGATTGCCAACGCGTCCAACGTGTCACAGTCGCCCCACAAAACCTGGGAATTAATGATAAAATCAAAGCCAAACTCGGTCATAAGGCGGAACATATCCCGAATATTTTTATTATCCACACCGGCAAAGGCTTCATCTAAAGAAATCAGCCTTGGAGCATCCTTACGTCCGCTTTGATATTTTGCTACCACAGCCGAAAACAAAGGCACATACATGGCCATGGCCTTTTCACCGCCGCTAAAGGTTCCAAACACACTGTTGGTCAACTCCTTTGTCCGTTCGCCGCTTTTTTGATAAAACAGCTGAAATTCAAACCATTTCCGATAATCCAGCGTATCCTTCATAACCTGATAAAAAGATACCTGTCCGGCCCCTTCCGCAGCCCTGCGCCGTGCATCCGCAACCTTTGAGCGAAAATGCAGCGACAGTCGGGCCGCATCTTCTTCCTGCATCAGACGGTAATCCTGTTTTAAAAGTTCCACCAGCTCCCTGGTATCCAGCTGATTTTCAGACTCTGCGGTCTTGCTCCGCCATCTCAGGGACAGCTTCAGACCGCTGGATGTATTCATGGCGCCCATAAGCGTATTCATTTTTTCTACCCAGGTCATGGAACCATTGATCCGCCCCCGGATTTTCCGGCTGATCGTATTGGCCAGCACATCCTCAAACAGCTCCCGGTCGCCTTCCTTTAATAGCTGGGTAAGCTGTTGGATTTCATCATCCAGATACATAATAAGCTTATAAAACGGAACTGCCGTCCCCTGATACTTAGGCACAATATCCGTCCTCCGGGCGGAGGGGCAGCCCGCCGGTGCCTCCTCGTCCAGCTGTGCAAAAAGCTCTGTCTGTGCCGGCTGTTCCCCGCTGAGAAAACTTCGATTTTCAAATAAAACCTGATTCAAATTGCCGATGATCCCATCTTTTTGCATATTCCTGCATTCGGAAGCCAGAAGTCCGATTACATCCTGAGGTTTTATGTCATATACATATTGGGACTCATCTGACAAAGAAGCATCCGGACGGTCTGAGGGTACTGCAGCCATATCCCTTATGGGCGTCACATACCCTAATTCCAGTTCCGCCCTATAAACTTTCTCAAGCCACCGGCACCGCTGTTCACTCTCTTGAAGCTTCTTTTCCTTTTCTTCCAGCTGTTCATCTGCACGGCGTGCCTGTTCAGCCATTCGTGTACGCTCCTCCACACATGCCCGGAGCTTTTCAGGGTACTCCAAAAGCCACTGAATGCACATGTCCAGACGCTGGCGGATCTGTTCATAACCGGTCAGCTTTAGCTGCTCTGTGACAGAATCACAGGCCGCCTGGTCATTTTTTAAAGCACGTTTTGTGTTCCCCAGATCATAACGGATCTGATCCATATCCTGATCCAGATCTTCCAGACGTTCATCGAATTCCTTTAAATAAGCCACAGCCTGGAGATAAACCTCATGGGCAGACTTAAGCCGGTAAAAATGCTGGCTATAATCTCTGGCTGCCGTATCAGCCGCCTGAAATATATCCAGGCTGCATGTCAGATAAAGACTCCCGGCAACTGCCAGTGCTTCTTTATGGATCTGTCCAAGCTTTACTCCGGTTTCCCGAAGCTCATCTTCCAGCCGGAGACCTTCTGTCTTTAGCTGCTCCAGCCTTTGCTCTGCCTGGGACAGCATTCGCCATGCTTCTCTTAAATCCTCATCTGACGGAAATGCCTGATATTCTTTCCGGGCCTTTTCCAGACGGTGCTCCAACAGCAAAACATCCCCTTTTAAATGCCCCAGTTCCTGATCCAGCGCATTTATGGCAGCCTTGCAGGCGGCAATCTTCGCCTGCCGGTTCGCCTCCCTGGCCCTGGTGCCTAAAAAGCCTGCCTCATGGGTGCCGGAAACTGTTCCGGTAATAACACCGATCTGATAAGTTCCATCTTTATATACCGCTGTACCTGCATCAGCGCCATAAGCAATTCCGGAAAGTATCCCGGTAATTCTCTGATTTGAAAAAATGTCATTGACATTATCATTTAAGTCCAGCACATCCAGCAAACTTATCTCAGGATGATCATGGGAAACAAACAAATACCGGTCGCAGGCTCCGGGATCCATTTTCAATACCTGAGCCTTATAGCTTTCGTCAATCACAAGAGCATCCAAAATCCCCATATGCATTAAAGCTTCTTCAAGATCGTCGCATTCTTTTTTGGACAAAGTGCTGCCAAACTCCAGGACTTTATAAAACTCATCATAGGGTATTCCCATATCCTGCAGGCGCTTCCTGTTTTTTTGCACCTGAGGGCTGCGTTCCGGTTCTGGCTCCCGCATATTTTCCCAGGACACAAGTTCAGCCTCCAGCCCTTCCTTTTCCTCAAGGAGACGGCGGACTTCTTCTGATTTTTGCTGTAAAGCAGTATCCAAACGGCCTTTAGCCGCCAGCCATGCATCGGCGGCAGCCTCCCGCACCTGACCATAATCCGAACCGGCTCCGTAATTTTGGACAAAGGCAGCCATAGACTTTAAGGTTTCATCGGAAAGCACTAATTCCTCATTTTTTCCGGCCCAGCCGTACAGACTTTCTGCCCACTCATTCTGGATCTGGACAAATATATCGCCCTGAAGATTCACCTGGCGCATAGCGCTGTCTTCTTCCCGCTGGTGCTTGTCCCGTTTTTTCCGTTGCTCATCTGCCTGGCGGCGCCATAAATCCTCCTCGCGTAAAATCTCCAGCCCCTGTGTGATCTTATCCCGGGTATTCTCCATCTGCATCTGATGGGTATCATACACATAGGGCGACGAAAGATCTTTTAAAAGCTCATCGGAAAAAAATGTATGCTCCTCAAAAGCCATGGCATTTGCTTCCTCGTCCATTTCCGCCAGCAGTGCTGATATTTCCTGCTCTTTAACAAACAGCCGGTCATTTTCAGATTTTTTCCGGTTCTCAATGGACATGGCCTGTTCCTGCTTGGATGCAAGCTGGCGCTCCTTTTCCCGGCAGGTCTGTTCATGGGCCTGTATTCTTCCTAAAAGCTCCACCTGGCGTTCTTTTAAATTCACGGCATCGCTTTGGTTTAACGATGCCCGCTCCTTTTCCATGGCATCCTTTTGAGCATCCAGCGCTTCCCGTTCTTCTTCCAGGGCGGCTCCCCGTTCTAATGCCTGCACCCGTGAGGCTTCCAGCACATGGATTTCTGTTTTCAGTGTCTCTGCCTGTTTCTGTCCGGACACATAATTTTCTGCTTTTTCATAAAGGATCAAACGGTTATAACGATCCAGGACACGGTTGATCTTTTCTGCTGCAGTCCTGGCCTCCTGGCGGGCTTTTAAATTCATATTCTGGGTGTCCATATTTTCAATGGCCTCTGACATAGGCAGCAGTTCTTCATCCGACAACGGCTGCAGAGAGTCACTTAAAATCTCGTTGACAACAGAAGGCTTAAAATCTTTAGACAGCTTTGGTGTACGAAGCTGGATAAGCAGGTCGATCATTTCCTTATATTCGTCCGCCGTTTCAAAACCAAAGATCTGACGATTAACATAGCTCATATAATCCTGCTGACGGTCAAAAACCACGCCGCCCTCGCCAATACGGTTTTCCAGTTCTTTTTTAGACAAGGTGACTTTATCCCCGGCTTCTTTATACAGGAAAAAATCCCGGCCTACCCGACGGTTATCCGAAAGGCCAAAATACCATTTATCTAAAGGCTTTCCTTTACGTGCACGGATTCCCATACCTATGGTCATATATGTATCCGTCTCCCGGCGGCGAAATTCCAGGTAAAGATACCCTGTGCGTTCCTCCCGCTCATCGCCCTCCTCCAAAAGATAGCTGCTCATTTTCCGGTCCCTGGAACCAAACGGATCCAGCCGTTCCGGACTCATATTACCATCCAAAAGCAGCGGAATAACACTTTGCATAGTCACAGATTTCCCGGAGCCATTAGAGCCCCGCAAAAGCATCCGCCCTTTTGCAAAGGAAAATTCCTGATCATCATAATACCAGAAATTGATCAGCCCGATCCGGTTTGCCTGCCATTTACTGTTCATCCTTTATTCCTCCTGCATAATCTTTCGGGTATTCTCCGGAAATCCTGGCCACAATCGGGTAAATGCGTATCCGGCCCTCCCCGTCTGTACGGATAAATCCCCATATTTCCATTGCCTCCATAATCGTTCGGACAAACTCACCTTCCGGCATTTCCCGGTAATTTTTCGTAAAACCGGAGCCAAAAGCGGACTTTACATTTTTCAGTACACGTTCCAGCTCTAGCGCATCTGTCAGGATCGTTTCATCCTCTGCAATCTGCCAGCCGCCTTCTTCTGCCTTGCGCCGGATCTGCCCCGCGCACAGCAGCAAAATATCGGACAGCACATTATTTTGAGGAAATGTCTCCCCCAGACTGCAGTCCTGTCCCATCACAAAAAAGGCACTTCCTTTGTAAATATCCAACCGGCAGTCAAATACATCTTCCAGATCCTGGGCCAGTCTGTGTCCGTAATATTTTAAATATTCAAAATCCTCCGTTGAACCGTCATTACGGTACATTCCCGGGGAAAGCAGCAGCCTTTTATAAACCCTGTGGCGCCGGGCTATTCCCCGCTCCTCATCAATGCCAAACCAATCACTATCTGCAAAATCTTCCGGCTTTGTATAGCCCATAATGTCAGAAGAAAAAATCCGCATAAAATATCTGGATGCCCCGGTATTTTCGTAAAGAACCTCTCCGCTATCGCTGTCCATAAAGTCTTCATCACTGCCGTCAGTGACAAGAAGCATCCCCTGGGACACGGCAAACCGCATAACCTTGATCATACGTCTCCGATGGGTATAGACCGTCCAGTCCACCTTTGTTTTTGCAGGCATATTTGCTTCAACATATTCAGTTACCTGAGACAGTACAAATTGATTTCCAGGCTCCTTATCTTCCAAAAACATAAGTAAGATACATAAAAATGCATATTCCTCCCGGGAAGTAAATTCCATGATCCCCATTCCCGGTTCAGCCTTTGCCGGGATTTTTTCCAGTTTCACCAGCAAAGAATTTTCAATAAGGGAACATCCCATTTTTTCCGTAGCAAACCGGCGTATCTCTCCAGACGCATCCCGTACCCGGTAATACAGCTCCTTATCCAGATCCTTTAAGATCCATCGCCGGCTTATCAGCGCTTCTAATTCTTCTCTCATGTACCTTCCTCCAAAAATACGATACTTAATGATGGCATTGTAAAATTTCCGTCCTCACAGTGAACGACGCACCTTTCCTGCCCCCGGCTCATATCCAGGCAAAACTGCCGTCCGTCATCGGTCCGTGCCGTGAAATCTCCGTCCTCCAGCGCATCGGACAGCCATTTTAAAAGAATTTCCCGGATTCTTGGCTCGATCACAGGAAGCTGCGAAAAGTCAATACGTCCATCCTTTTCAAGTCTATCCAGCTTTTCTTTTTCGGCCTTTAAATTTTCTATAAGCTGCCGTCTGGCTTCAGCCTTTTGGCGGCTGTGATCGGCCATTGCAGAGCGCCGGGTCTTTTCCTTATATGTACGGATCCTTGGCCGGATCGTAAAAGTTTCCGGCGCTTCCTCGTAAACACCGCTGTTCATGCTATCTGTCTCACGCACCATTTCCCCTTTAAGATGCCGCGGACATTCTACACCAAAAACCATAGCAGCCATTTCATGAGCCTGAGATATGGAACCGCACTTTAAAAAAACAGATGCTGCCTTCCGGTATTCCTCCCTGCGGTTTGCACCATACGTGCTTCGTTCACTTAACATGGCTGCATAACGGGTGATCCTTCGGATCATATCATTTGTCGCATCAAAAAGCTTCCCCGCTTCATTTTCTCCGCCTTCCGACACAAACCAGTCATGAATACTTTCATATCTGCCGCGGATCCTCTCTTTAAGCATCGTTTCATTAACTTCCACATCCATACGTGGAATAGACATTTCATACGACAACACCTTTGCAAGCACCTGCTCCAGTACATCTTTTGAAAGCGTGCGCAGTTCTGTTTCAATAACCCCAACATTGCGCTGCAAGCCTTTAATAAAGTTTCTCAAATAGTCTACAAGTCGATCCTTAAATACGAGAAATTCCCGTGTCCGCATCATTTCTTCTGCCCGGACACTATTCAGATCACGGATATAATCCTGATAATTCTGGTTCAGACGTATAAAATCATTATTCAGATCCGTCCACCATGTATAAACAGTTCCCATATCCGCTTCTGCCATCGCCTGAAATTTCCCCACATTTCTGCGGATGCGCTCTAAAAGAGTTGGCTCCAGAGAGGCGCCTTCAATAAAAAGGTTTTCCAGACGCAGCACAAGCCGTTCAATCTCCACACTATATTCAGACATCTGATAGCGGAAATTCCGGTTATTAAACTCAGCTAACGTGGCTACCCGCCGCGTATCCTGGATCCGTATCAGGTTCTTCCACTCCGCCAGCGCTTCCAGATCCTGACGGCACTGCTCCTGACGGTACTGGGCGAAGTAGGGATCCGCCTTCATCGCCTCAAACACATCCTCCTCATACATCCAATACCTGAGCTTTTCATAGTTTTCAAAAAAAATACGCATAATGCATCGATATCGATCCACATTATCCGCATTCAAATACTTTACTTCAGTTAATGGACGGGTCAGCTTGTCTGTCACCTGCATATCCTATTCCCTCCAATTCTGCTACATTTTATCCTGCATTTTTTGCATCTGTAAAAACTTATGCCGGAGTATACAAACAGTATAGAAGCAGAGAAAAAGAAATTCAAGGATATTTTGGGAAATTTTGAAAAATTTTCTAATATTTCATGGTATAATAACCGGGACAGTTATTCTGCCGCGCTGCGGCCATGGTGTACTGAAAATATGAAGGAGGCTGATAATATGTTTCAGAATAAAGTAGCCGTCATTACAGGCGGCGCACAGGGCATTGGAAAATGTATTGCCGAGGAATTTATGAAAAACGGTGCATCTGTATGTATCATCGATAAACAACCCAACGACTGCTTTATCGGCGATCTGGCAGAAGAAGAAACCCTTGTCCGCTTTGTTGACAAGGTAATCGCTGAGCATGGCAAAGTGGACTATTTGATTAACAATGCGCTCCCCTTGATGAAAGGAATTTCCCAATGCTCCTACGAAGAATTTAATTACGCTCTGCGGGTAGGCGTGACAGCGCCGTTCTACCTTACAAAGCTCTTTCTTCCGCATTTTGCTCCCGATGCGGCTATTGTGAATATTTCCTCCTCCCGTGATCGTATGAGCCAGCCGCAGACAGAAAGCTATACCGCCGCAAAGGGCGGCATTTCGGCCCTTACTCATGCCCTGGCGGTCAGTCTTAGAGGAAAAGTCCGCGTCAACTCTATCTCCCCTGGCTGGATCGATACCGCTTATACAGAGTATACAGGCGCGGATGCCGCACAGCATCCTGCCGGCCGGGTGGGAAATCCTCTGGATATTGCCAACATGGTACTGTATCTCTGCTCCAATAAGGCCGGTTTTATCACAGGAGAAAATATCTGCATTGACGGCGGCATGACGAAACAGATGATCTACCACAATGATTTTGGATGGGCGCTAAGCGATGAGGATCAGGGGTGAAAAAAATGGCGAAAGGAGCATCATTTATGATCGTTTTATGCTGGGATTTTGACGGTACCTTAACTTATTCAGATCCCTTATGGACAAATAGCGTGTATCACGCTTTAAAAATGACAGATCCATATACCCATGTTTCATTCCAAGACATCCGCCCCTTTATGGCTTCCGGCTTTCCTTGGCATTCACCAGACAGCGATTACCGAAAGACCATTAATGACCACTGGTGGCATCACATGAACCACTATTTTTTCCAAGTCTACCAATCCCTTGGGGTTTCAGATTCCGTAGCAGCCCTGTCCTGCAAAAAAATACGCAGCATTATCCGACAGGCAAAAAATTACCGTTTATACGAAGATGCGCTTTCAACTTTACAGCAAACTTCCGGTAAATGCCAAAATATTATTCTCTCCAATAATCATCCGGATTTAAAAGAAATTATTCATGCCTTAGGATTATCGCCTTTTTTCCAGGACTACATTATTTCCGCAGAAATCGGCTATGACAAACCCCGTCCGGAAATTTTTCAGCTTGCTCGGTCCCGGTATCCTCACGGAACCCGATTTATCATGATCGGGGATAGTATTCATGCAGATATAATCGGAGGAAAAAATGCCCGTATGGAGACAATCCTTGTCCATAAAGGTTACTGCGAGCAAGCGGACTATTGCTGCGATCAACTTGAAGAAATCCCCAAAATTCTCTCTAAAAAACTACGGATACTGCATGAAAAATCGATTCTTCCTCAACATTGGGTATGATCAACGTCGGTGTACAAGGGATTAAAACACGCCGAAAGAGTGCCCGATAAAGAAACATGACAGGTAACAGCAAAACAGAGCTGTGAAAAAAGGAATCAAGCGACTCCAAAATTCACAGCTCTGTCTTTTTAGATTTGTCTGCCATCACCGTATTACGGCTATTCAACCGAAGGAGCAAAAAACTTTTTCTGATCCAATAACGTTTTCACTTAGCCGATTAATTCTTTTGCTACCCGCTCAAGTTCTGCACGGATAGAAATATGCTGAGGACATACTTCCTCGCACTTTCCGCACTTAACACACTCGTTGGCACGTTTCTTGCCATGTCCGCTTACCAGCCAGTTTTCCTGTCCTGCGGCAGATTCCTTATTGCCATATAAGGTCAGCAGGTTCATGGCTGTAAAGGAGCCGGAAATACCGATATTTTTAGGACAGACTTTTGCACAGTAATTACATGTGGTGCATGGGATCAGCGGAATCTTTTTCATAGCTTCCTGCGCTTTTTCGATGGTTGCCTGCTCATCGGCAGAAAGAGATGTAAAATCTTTCATATAAGACAGATTATCTTCCATCTGCTCTACATTGCTCATACCGGAAAGTACTGTAATAACCCCGGGAAGCTGTGCAGCAAAACGGATTGCCCAGGATGCATTGGAAGCCTCAGGATTAGCTGCCTTAAAAATGTCTGCTACCGGCTGAGGAGGTGTTGCCAGCATACCGCCTTTCACAGGCTCCATGATCACCACCGGCTTATTATACTTTCTGGCCATTTCATAGCATTCTCTGGAACGGATCGCCGGGTTATCCCAGTCTGCATAGTTGATCTGCAGCTGAACAAACTCCATCTCCGGATGAGCCTTTAAAATTTCTTCCAATTCTTCCGGTGTGGAATGGAAGGAAAATCCAATATGCTTTAACACGCCTTCGGCTTTCTTTTCCTTAACAAAATCCCACATGTTAAAATCATCAAAATATTTTGTACGATGCTCACCCAGGTTATGCAGCAGATAAAAATCAAAATACCCTGCACCGGTCTGCTTTAAAGATGTATCGAGCTGTGCCTGAGCTTCTTCTTTTGTCTTGCAGTTGATCCATGCGGCATTTTTTGTGGCAAGCTGGAAGCTCTCTCTTGGATAACGCTCTACCAGCGCCTGACGGATGGCATCCTCGCTTCCGCCATATGCCCATGCCGTATCAAAATATGTAAATCCGGCATCCATAAAAAGATCCACCATCTTCTTTGTCTGTTCAATGTCAATGTTGTCTCCGATCTTTGGCAGACGCATCAGGCCAAATCCCAGTTTTTTAATGTTTGCTCCAAGTTCTGTCATGGTATGAACCTCCTTTGATTTTCCGGGCCGCACCTGCTTTTGTCCCTGCCAGATAGCAGCGGCATCCGTCTTTATCCGGCAAAAAACAGCAGCTTCACAAAGGGCACTGACCCATTTGAAAATAGTATATACCTTACAGCTTACTCGAAGTCAAGGAAAAATCTCATAAAAAATAAATCCGGTTTTTATCTCGCTGAATCGTTTTGTTGAAGAAAAATCCCGTACCACACATCCTCATCAGCCAATGCTTCTTCAACCCTGCTTGTGTCCACATATTTTCTCCTTTTTACACTTGCATAAAGCTCTTTAAATTTATATCCATTGTGATGTTTTTGGGCATCTTTTAATAAAATAATAAAAAATTCCGTTTGGTCATCCCTTTTACAATTATCAATACCTTTCTGGGCAATCTCGCATGCTTTATCCCATTTTCCGGACTGGACATAATTTTTGATCAGTTCTACATAAGGCTGACTTTTGTTGCTTAAAATTTGCTCAAGATACTGACAATACTTATCATTTCTTCCATGCTTATGATATAAATCTGCCGCCTGTTTTTTGTAGCCACATTTTTCCAACACTTGCGCATATTCCAGAAATTCCCCGGATGTGGTACACATTTTTAAAAAGAGCGCCTGCAGATCCTCAAACTTATGATTTCCAGAAAATCCCTGCCCTGGCAATAGACCAAAAAAACTTTGTCTAAGCTCCCAGGGCTGTTCTTCCAGTTTCTCCCTATTTAAAAGCTCCTGGCATATTTTATGGATTTCTACCGTTTCCCAGGACTCTTTCGCATCTGTGTATGGCAGCAGGGAGAATAATTCCTTAAGCTGCTGAAAATATATTTCCAACTTTAGGGGTTCGATTCCCCTGGCTTTTTGCGGCAGTTTCAGGCAGCAATAAAAAATATTAGCCAGAATAAACTGCTTTCTATTTAGAGTCTTTTCAAAGGATCTCTTTCTTGCAGAATATCCAGAATTAAAAAACATTTTTTCATACATAAGCTCATCTGCGGCAATCTCTTTTTTTAAAAGACTGGCCATATGATAATAGGTCTGTTCCGGAATTTTTTCTTTTACAAGAATATCTGGATACGTATTTTCACATATAGGCTGTTTAAAAATTTTCACCAGTGCCTTTGCCAAAATATCCGTGGCTGATTCCAGTTTTGCCACCGCTCTAATCCAATCGGATGCAATCTCTTTCCTCCCCATGGAAAACTTTCCCTGACTGGCTGCATGTGCCACAGTATATAACGATTCCTGGCAATCATCTTCTGAGTCTTCTGATTCCGTCACCCTAAATTCAAGACGGCAAACCCTATCTAAAATAAATGCCGCCTTTTCATATGCTTCCAGTTCGATCAGATCATGACAGCCATTAAAGATTTTATCCAGAAAGACAAAGGCACCTTTAGGATCGTGATAGTCCTCAAACCAATTATCCACATAATGCCCATCGTCGTCAAACTCATAGTAGCGGGTTTCATATTCTATATAACTATCGCCATTTTTCACCTTTTGACAAAATTCTTCAATTTCCCTGTCGTCAGGCATATAACTCACCAATTTTTCTCCAGTCAATGTTTTAAAAAAATCATCTCTGGCATTTTCGTCACATAGTATCGCCTGATTCATGATCCACTGGTTTTTTTCTTCCTCTGACATTTTTTTGAGCTGTTCCGCAATTTGATCTTTAAACATAAACTCTCCCTCAAATTTCCTGTTTATAAGACCTATTTTAACACTAATAAGGAAACACTTCCACATTTTTCTCCGACCTGCCGCCTCCCTTGTAACAGTTCAGCCAGCTGCACTGTTACCTTCCTTACATAAACTGTAAGTACCCTCCCGCCCCATTTTCCTGTACAATAAGCTTTACCAACAAGAAAATGTGAGGTGTTCTGATATGTGTATTCAAACAAAACTGCTGGAAGTGCATCATCTGCACAAATCTTATGAAAAAGATGGGATGCCCGTCAAAGCATTAAACGGAATCTCGTTTGACGTATTTTCCGGTGAATTTTTAGGGATCATGGGCGCCAGCGGGTCAGGAAAAACAACACTTTTAAATTGTATTGCCACTATCCTGAAGCCCACCAGCGGACAGATCCTTTTGTCCGGTACCCCGGCCGTATCCCCGGAGTCCCGCTTAATGGATATTGCAGGGCTTCTTGGCATACAGGATGTATTACTGAAATTTCCGGCGCAAATGTCCGGCGGCCAAAAACAACGGGTAGCGGCGGCCCGGTGTCTGATCACAGAACCGGAGATCATCCTGGCTGACGAACCTACCGGAGCGTTAGATACCCGTTCATCCCGTCAGCTGATGGAAAAGCTTCAGGAGGTGAACCAGAAGCGCAGGGCCACCATTTTAATGGTCACTCACAATCCCAGTGCTGCCAGCTTCTGCTCCCGGATCTTGTTCATCCAGGACGGGACTGTCTTTCATGAGCTGCGCCGCCGTCAGGAGGAAACTCAGGACGGGTTTTATCAGCGTATTTTAAATGTTATGGCACAAATGGGAGGAGGCAGCGCAAATGTTCTTTAATCTGGCCTGGAAAAATGCCCGCAGGAGCCGCCGTGAAAATCTTATTTATTTTATCACCCTGGTCACTGCCGCTGCATCGTTTTATGTTGTTATGTCCCTGGAAAAACAGGATGTGATCCGATTTCTTGCCACTATTGAGCGGGACGCTGTCCAGTGTCTCCTTAGGCTCCTTATGCCTACCGTTTATTTATGTGCCCTGCTTTTGCTGTTTTTTCTTGTGTTTTTTGCCAATAAATATCAGCTTGAATGCCGAAGCCGGGAAATGGGACTGTATTTCCTTTTAGGCATGAAGCGCGGCCGCCTTTTTGTCCAAATTCTCCTGGAAAATCTCCTGACAGGGCTGGCAGCCCTTTGCGGCGGTCTGGCATCAGGGATCTTTCTTTCAGAAATCCTAAGCCTTGCCTCGGCCCGTCTTGTGGGCCAGGGCATCATTGCCCACGAGGCCTGTATATCCCTGAGGAGCATGGCCTGGACAGTTCTTGGTTTTCTCGCTGTACAGGCCGCAGCCATATGTATTTTAGGCGGCCGGTTATTTGCTGCAGAGCTTCACAGCCTGCTTTATGGAAAAATGTCCAAAAAACAAAATGCCGGAACACTGAAAGGCAGCATAGCCACTCTGATCATCGGAGGCGCTGCTCTGACCGCAGCCTATGTTATAGTCATCCGCTGCTTTACCATGGCGGGAGGGATGATGCTTTACGCCGCGGTTTTAACCGGCATCATCGGGACCGTTTTGTTTATCCGCGGCCTGTCGCGGGTGATCCGCCTGGGGGCAGGATACATACGCCGCCCTTTTTCCAGAGGGCTGTTTATTTTCACCTTAAGACAATTTCAGGAAAATATCGTCAACAAATATATAACCGTCAGTGCGGCGTCCATTTTGATCATGCTGGCCATCATGCTGATCACTGACGGATCCTCCGGAATTTTGATCAATAAGAGCCAGCTTACCCGCACCTATGCGGTTTATGATTTTACCATCACAGGAAATAATGCTGCGGCCCGGGATTTCCTTACATCTGAAGCAATGGCGCCTTATGTTTCCCAGCTTAATCCTATGGAAACAGGAGCGATTTCTTCGCCGGAGGATGACAGTGCATCTGTACTGGACTGGTCGGCGCTTGAAACAGTTATTTGGGAAAACCTGACGCCGGAGGAAAAAAACGTGGCAGAAAATGCAGTTAATTTTTCCTTTGATCCGGCGACTTCCCCGGCATTGAATTTGTATGGGCTTTTTGCTACCGGAGGGGAAGATCCCAAACTGATCCCGGTTTCGGCCTACAACCGCCTGCTCACTGCTGCCGGTGAAAAAACGATCCATTTGGAGGATGATCAGGCTGCATTTTATATAAATCCTGACTTTTTAGATGTGGTTTTAGACGATTTAACCGCCTTTTTGGACCGATGTATTACCGATAGTAAAGAACCTCTCCTTTATTTTAATGGCAATCCTGTATATCTCATTCCATGCGTCCCCATGAAGGGGATCACTGCCGATGAAAATATACAGATTTTCACCGGCTTAATTGTGCCGGATGCATTGTTTTATGAAAACACCCATGAAGAAAGCCGTATGACCTACTGGAACTTCTGCGTGCCCCAGGCAATGGCTGACCAAAAAGGCTTGATGGGATCCATTATGGAAATCTGCGATATTTTAAACACTTCCGGCCTGACCTACGAAAGCTATCTGAACAACTTCGGCCGCCAGCTGTTTTACATTATCTCAGGCAGTTACACAGCGCTATATATGGGATTTATGTTCCTGATCATTGCCTGTGCCCTTCTTGCCCTGGAATTTCTTACCCAAATGCAGACAACCATGGACAGATACAAAACGCTGGCCATACTGGGAACGCAGCGCAGCCAAATGAAGCGCTCCCTCCATCATCAGGTGCTGATATTCTTCCTTTTGCCCGCCGGCCTGGCATGTATCAGCGCAGCCGCAGGTCTTTACGCCATGCAGATCCATCTTCATACCTTTTCGGATCACCAGGCAATGCTCCATCCGCTAATGCTGGTCATGGCAGCTGCTGTCCTGGCGATCCTGGCCATTTATACCTTTGCCGTGGCCCGCACAGGAGACCGGGCGATTGCAAAAATTTAATATTTCCTGTAAAATCATCTGCAAGAAGGGAGACCGAAATAAAAGAGGTGGAGTTGTTGTCTAAAATTGCTATTGTGGAAGATGATCCTTATATGCGTGAAGAACTGACGGATATGCTGGCAAAATCCGGGTATGAACCGATCCCCATAACGGATTTTGAAAATACCGCCAGCCGGATCTGTACCATTTCCCCGGATCTTGTTCTTTTGGACATTAATCTCCCCGGCCCTCCGGGTTTGAGATCTGTAAAGCTATCCAATCCAGGTACAGCGGAAGCATCCTGATCCTTACGGCCAGGGACCGCCTGCAGGATGAAATCCACGCCCTGGGCCTTGGTGCCGACGATTACCTGACAAAGCCTTGCCCCATGGAACGTCTTTTGGCCCGCATCCAAAGGCTCCTGCGGCGCCCCCGCGTGATCCCGGAATTTTTACAGGGGCATGAATTTTTACAGGGATATGGATTTTTTCTGGATCCCAGCACCTTTACTTTACACACCGAAACCCAGTCCTTCCGTCTGCCGCCCAATGAAGGAAAGCTTCTGGCCGTCCTTCTAAAAAACAGTTCCCGCATTGTATCGAAAGAGGAGCTGTGCCAGGCCCTTTGGGGGACAGAAGAATTTATTGATGAAAATGCCCTTCAGGTCAATTTGACCCGGCTCAGAAAAACATTAGGAAAGCTGGGATTTACCCATGCTATTGAAACCATCCGCGGTCAGGGCTACCGCTGCAGGAAAAAAGAATGAAAAAGATAAAAATAATTTTAGATGCCATTGCCTCATGCATTCCATGGCTCATAGCCATTGGATTTCTCAATCTGGCTTTTATATTTTTCGCCTGGATCGCATATCCGGCCCAATTACACAGCCTTGCCCTCCTTATGGCCTTTGTGTCCGGAGCCGTCCTCGTCGTCCCTGTACTGCTTCATATCCACCGCCAGCATAAAGCCGGCCAGGCATTTTCCGACTTTCTCCTTGAACCGGACGAAGCCGGTGAATATCAGCTCCTGGAATCAGTTCCCAGGTCTCTGCACCCTTATGTACGGCTTCTGAGCGAGCATTTAAGAAATGCCCGGGGAGCTTTGGATGAGCAAACCACAATGGTAGAGGATTACGAAACTTATATTGAAAACTGGGCCCACGAGATCAAAAAGCCTCTTGCACTTATGACCCTTATGCTGGACAACCGAAAAGACGAAATGTCTCCGCTGGTAAGACAGCGGCTGATCCATGTCCGCGACCGGACCCGGCTCAATGTGGAGCAGGTTCTTTACTTTTCCAGGCTGAAAAATTCCCACAAAGATTATTACTGGGAACCTTTACCCCTGCTCCGGCTCTGCCGGGAGGCAGTCCGGGATAATCATTCCCTTTTGGATGAGGCGGGATTTCATGTTTTATTTCATGGGGATGATGTATGTGCCGTTACAGACAAAAGAGGGCTCATGTTTATTCTCAGCCAGTTTATTGCAAACAGTATAAAATATCTGCCCCAAAATGAGCCGCCTGCCATAGACTTTTCTATCCGCACAGATCCCGCCTCAGGGAAAATAGTTTTGTCGGTTAAGGACAACGGCCCCGGCATACCGCCGTCAGATCTGCCATTTATTTTTGACAAAGGCTTTAGCGGTGACCGGGGGAGCTATTTAAACCGCTCTACCGGCATGGGCCTTTATCTTGTTCAAAAAATGGCCAGCGACCTGGCTATAGAGCTGAAAGTCCGCTCAGAGCCCGGCCGCGGCGCAGAGTTTTTGCTTATCTTTCCCCCGGTATAAACGCCATCCGGTCAATCCAGTTCTAAATCCAGGATATGATAGACCTTTTGATCCAGCGTTTTCCATACCGCCTTATGATCCTCCAGGATCATATAGCTATGACCGCTTTCAGCCTTAGGTATGGAAACCGACCCCGGATTCAGGTAAAGGTTATGATTTCCAAAAGGCTCCCATGCCGGCACATGGGTGTGCCCATGAAGCAGTATATCCCCGGCCTGCATTGGCGGAAGCGCATCCAAATGATAGTGATGGCCATGGGTCCCATAAATCAGCCGCTTTCCCACGGTTAATATACAATAATCCGCTAAAATGGGAAATTCAAGGACCATCTGGTCAACCTCTGTATCACAGTTGCCCCGCACGCAAAAAATGCGGTCTTTCTCTGCATTAAGCATGGCAATGACCTCTTTAGGCGCATAGTCCTTGGGCAGGTCATTACGCGGGCCATGATATAAAATATCCCCCAAAAGAAGCAGACGGTCAGCCCCTTCCTTGTGAAAGGCCTCGATCATCTGCCGGCAGTAACAGGCAGAGCCGTGAATATCTGATGCGATCATTAATTTCATCCTAATTATCTGTAACTCATAGCCACCAAGGCCAGTGGTTACAGCATGCCTCCTCTCTTTAATATAGGACAGCTCTGACGATTAAAAATAATTATTAAAAAACCTCCCTTTTTTCAGGGATTTGCGAGATAATAAAAATAGGAAAAAAAGTTTTTCTTCGCAAGCCCAAAAGAAGGGAGGTTTTTCCAGCAAAAAC
>DVIT01000030.1 GCA_018711005.1 Candidatus Scybalocola faecigallinarum
GGACCTGGACGGGAGGGAATACACCATGACGGTACGCATGTCCGGTGTGGGGAGCTATTATGGCACTTACTGGGAAAAAGAAGAAAAGGCATCTGTGGCAGTCACGCCGGTAGAGCAGCTTACTGTGGGAAACATTTCCTTCCCGGAGCGGATCAATGCGGCCTATGATGACGGTTCAGGCATGGTGGAGATCCCTTTGACCAACAGCGGCCATGTGGCAGTGCATAACATAGAGATCCGTGTGGAAGGGGAGGATTTTACGGAACAGGAGCCGTATGTGGTGGAGACTTTGGAGCCTTCCCAACGGGAAAATGCCGTGATCCAGCTTTCCTCAGAGACAGAGGGAGCGCTTAGCGGGGCGCTGGTTATCACTTTTGAAAAAGCGGACGGTACCCTTTGGGAGGAACGTGTTTCCTTCCAGACGGAAAGCGTATACCAGCCATTGGAGGTGGACCACTCTGTCCGTATCCGTCCATCGGTGATGGAGGAAGCACCAACCGTGCCGGACTGGGTATGGCTTACAACGACTATAGGCTGTGTGGCCGGGGCAGTGGTTTTATTTAAAATGGGGCAGCGGTGGTTTTATGGGATGTATAGGGAAAAGGACTAGCGATCAGGACCGATTTTTTGATATTGTGGTAATTGAAAAAATTTTTGTGAAAGCGTAAAATAATAGTCGCAATAATCAAATTGAGAGGTAATGATATGTTCTCCTATTTATTTAAACAACAAAAGAAATGCTTCTGCCTTTATATCTTGATTGTGGCGATTGATTCGATTTTGGCGATAGCTTTGGCATATGTAATGTCAATTTGCGTAGAATTGGCCATGAACAAGGAGCTTTCACAGTTTGCCAGATATGGGATAATATTTCTTATATATGTTTGTCTGGCCAGCCTTTCAGACTACCTGGTAAAATACCTGCGGGCACGGGTCTTGAAAAATGCTCAAATAGGGCTGAGGAATGATTCGACTCAGAGACTTCTGGCAATGGATTTCCCATCCTTTCACTGCCGGAATACCGGTGACTGGGTTTCTACGCTGACAAATGATATAGAATTAGTGGGACAGTCCTATTTTACCACAATTCTCCTGATCATCCCTGACGCGCTTTCTTTCGTTTTTAGTTTGATTTGTGTGTTCTGGATTTCCTGGCCGATTGCTCTTTTTGTGCTTGTACTGACGGCAGCTCAAATGCTGATCCCCAAAATGCTTTCTCCGGCCATCTCACAGGCGAAGGATTGCCAATCTCAGCGGGCAGCAGACTTTACAATAACAGCAACGGAGCATCTCCAGGGATTTGATTTGCTTCAAAGCTTTCATTTAACTGCACAATCTTTTATATCTCTTAGCAGGATCAACTCAAAATGGGAAGATGCAAAGTTTCGTGTCAAATACTTAAACGCGCTGGCTAAAGCCCTTTCTTATGGGGTTTCTCAACTGATTTATGTGGGATTGTACTTTATTGGTGCAATTTTAGTTGTGACGGATCATATGTCTGTAGGGAGCCTGATCGCTGTTGCTCAGCTCAGTGTCTATATTATTGCGCCTTTGCAAACCTTCAGCGCTGATGTGGCGGAAATTATCAACTCTAAGAAAATCATTGAGAAGCTGGAAAATTTGAACGGGAGCGGGGATGAGGACAAGGCATGGTGTTCTCCGCCGGCGGAATTTCAGTGCCTTGCCCTTGACAATATTTCTTTTTCCTATGGCCGGAATCCGGTTTTGACGGATGTTTCCTATACATTTAAAAAAGGGAAAAAGTATATTCTGCGGGGAGCTTCTGGTTCCGGAAAGACAACGCTGACAAAGCTGCTGTCCGGCTCACTGAAACCTGCTCAGGGCAATATTTTTCTGAATGGAATATCCATCGACCGACTGGCCCCTGCCGACTATGTGGGATTTGTTACGGTCAGCGCCCAAAATACATTCCTTTTTGACGATACATTGCGCAATAATGTGACTCTTTATTCTCAGCAATACTCTGATCCGGAGATCCGAGGGGCTTTGGAAAAAGCCGGATTTACTCCGGTACTGGAACGTTTTGCCGGCGGGCTGGACGAGAGGATCGGTCAGGCGGGGCAGAATCTTTCCGGCGGCGAGAAGCAACGTATTGCTTTGGCAAGAATGTTCCTTTTCCATACGCCTTTCCTGATTCTTGACGAAAGCTTTGCCAATTTGGATCGGGAGTCAATGACGGAACTGCTGGGAAGGATTACATCCGATCAGGATGGAACTGTACTTTATATAGGCCATAACATTCCTGCGAATATTGTGGAAATGTTTGATACGGTTCTGGAAATTCAAGACGGCAAAATGCAGGAGGCATGAGTATATTATGGTAAAGAACGCTTTCAAGAGTAAACGCTGGAGGCGTTCTTTTTTAAAGCATATCTTCACAAAATTCAAAAAATGATTTCTACTATTTTATCAATAGTATACACAACTGTGAGATGGTAAAATAAATTTATAATCACTAACATGCCGCATGGTGCGCGGCGATTTCACGAATGGCAGCCAATGGTTCCGCATCTTTGAGATCTGCGCTGCCGCTCCGGTGGGGTTAAGAGGGGGGGAGGTCACTTTGAAAGCCAGGATTCATATAATGCTCCATGTAATACTGGGTATATTGATTATGGTGATTGCTTTTTTTAGTTTCTAAGGCCGTTTTAGCGGGGCCTTTCGAGGATTGGAGGGAAAATATTATGAAAAAAATAGTTGTTAAGATCGTTTTGCTTTTAATCCCTGTTATATATTTGGCAGGAATCCTGTTTATCTCATGGATGCAGCCTTTGCGGTATAATGTTTTTGCGTGGATCGTATTTTTTATATACATGGTAAATCTGATCTTTATTTACAGTCTTATGGGTAAAAAGGATAAAAATATTCATGTGACAGAACAGGAAAAAGAGGACATGAAATTATCCCAGGAATTATTGAAAGACCGCGGAAAGTGGTTTACATGATCTGGTATGTTTGGAAATGGGAAAATGAATAAGACTTTGACAGATCAAACCCCATATAGTACAATAGGCTTGCTAAACAGGCGCTTTTGGCGTCTGAACCCCTAAAAATATATAAAAAAGGAAAGAATATGAAAAAACTGGCTTTAAGCGATGAGATTTTATTAAAGGTTGAAAAACCTGCCCGTTATTTGGGCAATGAAGTGAATGCAGTCTGTAAAGATCATGCATCTGTAGATATTAAATTTGCCATGGCTTTTCCCGACGTTTATGAGATTGGCATGTCTTATTTGGGCATACAGATCATTTATGATATGCTCAATGCAAGAGAAGATACGTGCTGTGAGCGTGTGTATTCCCCATGGACAGATCTGGACGCTATTATGCGTCAGGAGAATATCCCATTATTTGCCCTGGAATCCCAGGTGCCTGTGAAAGACTTTGATTTTCTGGGTATTACGATCCAGTATGAAATGTGCTATACCAACATTTTGCAGCTGATCGATCTGTCCCAGATCCCTATGCTGGCGAAAGACCGGACATGGGGGCATCCTATTGTGATCGGCGGCGGCCCCTGCACGTATAATCCGGAGCCTTTGGCGGACTTTTTTGACATTTTCTATATTGGCGAAGGGGAAACCGTGTACAATGACCTGATGGATGTATACAAAAAGTGCCGTCAGGAAGGCAAAAGCCGTATGGAATTTTTAGAACAGGCGGCCCGTATCCCGGGACTTTATGTGCCGATGTTTTATGATGTGGCTTATAAAGACGATGGGACGATCGCTTCCTTTACACCCAACAACCCCAATGCATCTGTAAGTATTAAAAAGCAGGTGGTGACGGATTTAAGCCATACGTATTATCCTGAAAAACCTGTTGTCCCATTTATTAAGGTAACTCAGGACCGTGTTGTGCTGGAAATCCAAAGAGGCTGTATCCGTGGCTGCCGTTTCTGCCAGGCAGGGATGGTTTACCGCCCCAACCGTGAGCGGGATCTGGAATTTTTAAAGGATTATGCAATAAAAATGCTGGAATCTACCGGACATGAGGAGATTACTTTAAGCTCCTTAAGCTCCAGTGATTATTCACGGCTGGAAGAACTGGTAAATTTCCTTATGGATGAGTGCCGCCGGAAAAAGATCAACATTTCCCTGCCATCCCTGCGTATTGACGCATTTTCACTGGATGTTATGAGTAAAGTCCAGGATGTGAAAAAAAGCAGCCTGACCTTTGCTCCTGAAGCCGGCACCCAGCGGATGCGGGATGTGATCAATAAAGGTCTGACGGAGGAAGATATTTTTACCGGGGCCATGGATGCCTTTAAGGGCGGATGGAACCGGGTGAAGCTTTATTTTATGCTGGGACTTCCCGGCGAAACGCCGGATGATATTGAAGGGATTGCCAAGCTGTCCAATGACATTGCGGCCCTTTATTACACCATTCCTAAATCTGAACGCCCCGGCGGCGGCCGCGTGGATGTGGTGACCAGTACATCCTTCTTTGTACCGAAACCATTTACGCCGTTCCAATGGGTGGCCCAGAACACCAATGCGCAGTTTTTGGAAAAGCAGCGGTTCCTTAATGGTAAGATCCGGGATCAGTTAAATCATAAAAGTATTAAGTACAACTGGCATGATGTGGAGCTGACCCAGTTAGAGGGCATCCTGGCCCGGGGGGATCGCAGGCTTGGCCCGGTGATCCTGACCGCATACCAGTCCGGCTGCCTTTATGATTCCTGGTCGGAAAATTTCCGTTATGACCTTTGGATGGAAGCGTTTAAGGCCCATGAGGTGGATCCGGATTTCTATAATTTAAGAGAGCGCGACCTGGATGAGATCCTGCCATGGGATTTTATTGATGCAGGTGTGACCAAGGCATTTTTAAAACGGGAGTGGGCTCAGGCTCAAAAAGGCGTTGTGACGCCAAACTGCCGTGGAAAGTGTTCCGGCTGCGGCGCTAAAGTATATGAGGGAGGTGTGTGCTATGAAGCTGAGAATTAAGTTTTCTAAAGAAGGGATCATGAAATATATCGGACATCTGGATATGATGCGGTATTTTCAGAAGGCATTCCGCAGAAGCGGCATTGATATTGCTTATTCTCAGGGCTTTTCACCGCACCAGCTCATTTCCTTTGCCGCCCCTTTAGGGGTGGGGCTGACCAGCCGGGGGGAATATATGGATATTATGGCGAATTCCTCCTTTGATTCACAGACTATGGTAGATCTGCTAAATAAGGAAATGGTGGAAGGCGTGAAGATCTTAAGCTGCCGCCGCATTGATGATGAAACGAAAAATTCCAATGCCATGGCGATTCTGGCAGCGGCAGATTATGAGATCGAGTTTTCTGATCCAAGAGATTTTGATGAAGCGGTGAAAGCGGCATTTACGGCATTTATGGATCAGGAGCATATCCAGGTAACGAAAAAGACGAAAAAAAGCCAGCGGGAGGTGGATATACGTCCGCTGATCTACGGCTATGAGGTTCATGACCACGCGGTATTTTTACGTCTTGCTGCCGGAAGTCTGGACAATCTGAAGCCGGAGTTTGTTATGGAAACGTTTATGCAGACCCTTGGCAAAACTTTTGAAGGGATCCGTGTTCAGATCTGCCGTCTGGAAATGTATGCAAAGGATCCGGACAAAGGCCTTGTTGCTTTGGAAGATCTTGGCTATGACATGGACTAAGGGGGCTTTGATCCATGAGCGTCCCTGAAAATTATCTGGTCATTGTCCGGTGGAAATCCCGGATTATGACCGCAGTCTATGAACATGACCGTCTGGCGGAGCTCTTTTTTGATGACGAAGATCATAATATTCTTGGAAATATTTATGTGGGCAAGGTAAAAAATGTTGTAAAAAATATAAATGCAGCATTTATGGAAATCGGCGGGCAGCAAAAGGGCTATTACTCCCTTAAGGAAAATCAGGAGCATTTTTTTATGAATCCT
Source organism: Candidatus Scybalocola faecigallinarum (assembly GCA_018711005.1). Taxonomy (GTDB): domain Bacteria; phylum Bacillota; class Clostridia; order Lachnospirales; family Lachnospiraceae; genus Catenibacillus; species Catenibacillus faecigallinarum. Next base: position 5,915 of record DVIT01000030.1, read on the forward strand.
AAAAAAAGTGCTGCTATTGTTCCGGGAGATGAGCTTCTTGTCCAGGTGATTAAGGAGCCGGTGAAAACAAAGCCGGCCATGCTGTCCGGCAATATCCATCTGACCGGCCGTGATCTTGTGCTGACTGTTCACAAGCCGTCTGTGGGGATTTCCGCAAAAATAACTTCAGATGAAAAACGCCAGCACTTAAAGGCGCTTCTTGAGCCAAAGGTAACGCCAGAGTACGGCTTTATTGCCCGTACTCACAGCCAGGAGGCGTCGGATGAGGCGCTGCTTTTTGAAGCGGACCGCCTGGCAAATGAATTTCAGGAGCTTTTACAGCGGGCAAGGTTTGCTTCGTGCTTTTCAAAAGTTTATTCAGCTGTGCCCGGCTATATAAAATATATTTTGAATCACCCCCGGCTTGAAAAGGTGACTACCGATATCCCCCAGGTTTATGAAAATATTTGCCAGACGCTTTTGGCCAGGAATAGCAGGGTTCCGGTCGTTTTATATAAGGATGAAAGCTGGCCCCTGGTGAAGGTAAAAAGTCTCCAGACCCAGATCGAGCGGCTGCTGCTGCCTCAGGTATGGCTGAAATCCGGGGGCTTTTTAGTGATACAGCCCACAGAAGCCATGGTGGTGATCGATGTAAACACCGGCCGGTACACAGGGAAAAAGGCAGTGCAGGAAACCTATTTTAAGATCAATATGGAAGCTGCGGACGAGATTGCCCGCCAGGTGCGGCTGCGGAATCTTTCCGGGATCATTATTATTGATTTTATTGATATGGAGGACGCCGGCATGCGGCGGCAGCTGTTTGAGTATTTTAAGGAATTACTCAAGGCTGATCCGGTAAAGACCGTCCTTGTAGACACTACCCGGCTGAACTTGGTGGAAATGACGCGAAAGAAGGAACGGAAGCCGATTTATGAAATACTGGCAGAGCCATGCTCCCGGTGTCACGGCCGGGGCTTTATTTATGATCTGTCCGATCTGGGAGGCCAGCCATGAATAGGAAAGCTTATTTAAGTGTTACCAAATTTTTTGAACAGACAAAGGAGCGTTATTTTCTCCTGTTTGTGATCAGCCGTGTGATTCCCTGGATCATTGCCGGGATTTACGGTGTTATATGTATTTTTACGGCCATTGCCTGGCCTGAAAGGCTTTTGCGTTTTGCAGGCGTGCCTCTGGCCGCCTTTTTGGCGGTTACCGGGGCAAGGATCCTGATCCGCCGCCAAAGGCCCTATGAAACCTTTGATTTTACCCCTATCACTTTTCAAAAAGAGCCGAAAAAAGGAAAAAGCTTTCCAAGCCGTCATACCGCCAGCGCAGCTGTTATTTCTATGGCGTGTCTGGCCTTTGAACCCCAGCTTGGAGTGATCGTTTTGGGAATGGCTGTCCTTGTGGCAGTTTCCCGGATCCTTTGCGGGGTACACTATATCAGTGATGTGGCTGCAGGCTTTGCTTTTGGTATAATTGTTGGAATTATTGGGTTTTATCCCATCATTTTCTGATAAATATGCTTTAATTTTAGGAAACTCCATGCTATAATAGAGACATAGATATGGTGCCGGAGGCATGCAGGACAAGCAGGCATTGGGCACCATGGAGGCAAGTTTTATCTGCCGATTTAATCAAAGAGAACAAAGGGGGTTTTCTTATGAGTAGAAATATTGTTATTACCATCAGCAGAGAGTTCGGCAGCGGCGGGCGTGAGATTGGCCAGAAGGTAGCCAAAGCTTTAGGCATCAGTTTTTATGATAAGAACCTGATCGAGATCGCTGCTCAAAAAAGCGGTATTAATTCCGATTTGCTCTATCAGGCCGATGAAAAGGCATCCAATCCGTTTTTCAGCGCCTATCTGCCCACAGGAACCGATTACGGCACAGTGAATGACCGGCTTTTCTGGACACAATCAGCGATTATTAAAGATCTGGCCACAAAGGAATCCTGCGTTGTGGTTGGACGGTGTTCAGACTATGTTCTGGAAGATTTTGAGAACTGCCTGCATCTGCATATTTTCGCGCCTCTGCCCAAGCGCATCGAGCGTATTAAGGACAGGTATCTTATTGAAACAGATGCTGCTGCCCGCAAAGAGATCGCCCGCACCGATAAGATCCGCCGTTCCTACTATCAGTATTACACAGACCGCAAGTGGGGCGGAGTAGAAGGCAAGACCATGGCTATTGACAGTAGCTTCCTCGGTGTTGACGGTACGGTGAATATGATCGTGGATCTTGTCCACAGAAAATGGCCGGATTTTGTAGCACCTGCATCACAAAAAGAGGAATAACAGCTAAGTGCAAATGTAAGTAAGACAAAGGCTGCCGCACCTTGGTGCGGCAGCTTTATGTGTGTGGCCTGTTTTGTTACTGCAGCAAAGCGAGTATTTCCCGCTACTGTGCATAATAACCTGTTGTTCCAATTCCGACAAAAAATTTTATGTCATCTATTGACAATTTGGGCGATTAATGCTATCATGCAATAGTGTGCCGCATAGTGAGGTTTTCAAGTGCTTTTAAGCCACCGTAACTAGCGAGTAATGATAATAGGAGGTGCCATATGTACGCAATTATTGCAACAGGTGGTAAACAGTACAAAGTAGCCGAAGGCGATATCATTAGAGTTGAAAAGCTTGGCGTTGAAGCCGGCGAATCTGTAACTTTTGATCAGGTTCTTGTTGTAAGCGGAGATGACGTTAAAGTCGGAAATCCTACAGTTGAAGGTGCAAGCGTTTCTGCAACCGTTGTAGGCGAAGTTAAAGGCAAGAAAGTCATTGTTTACAAATATAAGAGAAAAACTGGTTATCACAAGAAAAACGGCCACAGACAGGCTTATACAAAAGTAAAGATTGAAAAGATCAATGCTTAATTTTGTTGTTGTGAAGTGTTATGATCAAGGTAACAGTTTACAAGGACAGTAAAGGTTATACAGGCTTTAAGTCTGAGGGACATGCCGGATATGCGCAGGAAGGATATGATATTATCTGTGCTGCCGTTTCCGTGCTTACAGTAAACACGGTCAACTCCATTGAATCGTTTACTTCCGACACGTTTCATGTGAAACAAAAGGATGGTTACGTGGAATGCCGGTTTGACCTGCCCCTCTCCCGGGAAGCTGTATTACTGATGGATTCCATGATTCTTGGTTTACAGGAAATCGAAAAAGATTATGGTCGTGAATATATCCGAGTTATATTCAAGGAGGTGTAAGGCAATGTTAAAAATGAACCTTCAGATTTTCGCTCATAAAAAGGGTGTTGGTTCCACAAAGAACGGCAGAGATTCTGAGTCCAAAAGACTTGGTGCCAAAAGAGCAGACGGACAGTTTGTAAAAGCTGGCAACATTCTTTACAGACAGCGCGGAACAAAGATCCATCCTGGCGTAAATGTAGGACGCGGTGGCGACGATACATTATTTGCTCTGGTGGACGGTGTGGTAAGATTCGAAAGAAAAGGCAGAGACAAAAAGCAGGTTTCTATCTACCCCGTAGCTGCAAACGAATAATAACATTAAAACGACTTCAGATTTTTCAAAATTTGAAGTCGTTTTTTACTATGAAAGCCTGGCAAGCGTGCGTCAGCACGGAGCCATCCGTAGCTTTCATTTATGGTTTGCCGCACACAGCGCGGCAAACCGAAAGCCCAACCACAGGAGGTGAAAAGATGTTTGTAGATAAAGCGAATATTTATATCCGTTCCGGTAAAGGCGGCGACGGCCACGTAAGCTTCCGCAGGGAAATGTACGTTCCGGCCGGAGGCCCTGACGGCGGCGACGGCGGCAAAGGCGGCGATGTGATCTTTGAAGTAGACAGCGGTCTGAATACCCTTATGGATTTCCGTCATGTGCGCAAATACTGTGCCGGTGACGGTGAACCCGGCGGCAAACGCCGCTGCCACGGCAAGGACGGAGAAGATATTATTATTAAGGTGCCGGAAGGAACCGTGATCCGTGACACAGACAGCGGCCTTGTCATTGCCGACATGTCCGGCGACAACAAACGGGAAGTTCTTTTAAAAGGCGGCCGCGGCGGCAAAGGTAATATGAACTACGCCACAGCCACCATGCAGGCGCCAAAATACGCCCAGCCGGGACAGAAGGCTTTGGAGCTTAACGTGACCCTGGAGCTTAAGGTCATTGCCGACGTTGGCCTGGTAGGCTTCCCCAATGTGGGAAAATCCACCTTTTTATCCCGTGTGACCAATGCACGGCCAAAGATTGCCAATTATCATTTTACAACCCTGAACCCTAATCTGGGTGTTGTAGATCTTGACGGGGGCAAAGGCTTTGTTATTGCCGATATTCCGGGGATCATTGAGGGTGCATCCCAGGGTGTAGGCCTTGGACATGACTTTTTGCGGCATATTGAACGGACCAAGGTGATCATCCATATTGTGGATGCGGCAGGTGTTGAGGGCCGTGACCCGATTGCAGACATTTATGCCATTAACAAAGAGCTGGAGGCTTATAATCCAAAGATCCTTGAGCGTCCTCAGGTGATCGCGGCCAATAAGATCGATGCTTTGTATGATGGGGAAAATGATGATGCTATTGTCCTTCTTAAGGAAACCTTTGAGCCGGAAGGTATTGCCGTATTTCCTATTTCCGCAGTAAGCGGCCAGGGCTTAAAGCCGCTGCTGTACCATGTGCGCAAGCTGCTGGATGAAATGAATGAGGCGCCAACTGTATTTGAACGGGAGTTCTTCCCGGAAAATGTCCGGTTTGAAGAACCTTATACAGTAGAAAAAGATGAGGACGGCGTATTTGTTGTAGAAGGGCCGCGGATCGAGCGTATGCTCGGATACACAAATCTGGAATCTGAAAAGGGCTTTGATTTCTTCCAGAAATTTATGAAGGAAAACGGCATTTTAGACCAGTTAGAGGCTCTGGGAATCCAGGAAGGCGATACAGTACGCATGTATAACCTGCAGTTTGATTACTATAAATAATGCAGATCGTCCGGGCGGCAGGGAGTTCTTGCCGCAGCGGCATCTGGCAATAGTTCCCCCAAGGGGCGGGAATGTGATTGAAGGAGATTGAAAATGATTAAAACCTCAAAACAGCGGGCTTATTTAAAAAGCCTTGCCATGACTATGGATCCGGTGTGCCATGTGGGTAAATTCTCACTGACGCCGGAGCTGACAAAGGCCGTGGATGAGGCTCTTGCTGCCAGAGAGCTGATCAAGATCGCCGTACTGCAAAACTGTACGGATGATCCTCATGAGATCGCGGATTATCTGGCAGAACGGACCCATTCACAGGTGGTCCAGGTGATCGGAAAGAAAATCGTTTTATATCGGGAAGGCAAAGATAATAAAAAGAAGATTGTTCTTCCGGATTAACAGACAGGGAGGCTGCCATGGAAAAGAAACATAAGCGTGTGGGGATCATGGGCGGGACCTTTGACCCTGTCCATATTGGCCATTTACTCATTGCAGAGCAAAGCTACCGGCAGTACGGGCTGGATTATGTGATCTTTATGCCGGCCGGCCGCCCTCCTCATAAACAGGATCAGGAAATCATCAGCAATAAGGACCGTCTGGCAATGCTGCGTCTGGCAACGGAAGATATTCCTTATTTTAGAGTTTCTGATTATGAATTAAATAAACAGGGGCTGTCCTACACCTGTGAAACATTGTCTGAGCTGTCTCAGAAATTTCCAGACACAGAATACTATTTTATTATGGGCGCAGATTCTGTTAAGGATATGGATCATTGGCGCCATCCGGAGATCATATTAAATCTGGCTCATATCCTGGCGGCAGTCCGGGATAACACGGATATTCAGGCGCTTCAGGCAGAAGCCCAAAGGCTTCGGGAAAAATATAATGCAAGGATCTCTCTGCTGGGTGCGCCGGAACTGGACATTTCCTCCAGAGAACTGCGCGGTCGTATTGCTGCCGGACAGTCCATTCGTTTTATGGTCCCTGAAAAGGTGAGGAATTATATTTATTATTATCATTTATACGGCAGCTGAAGATCAAGGGGGCTGCAAGATCAAGGAGGAAGCTTATGTTTTATACGATTGGGGAAATTCATGAAATATTAAGAAAAAAACAAAATGGTTCCCGCTTTATCCATACGCTGGGCGTTCAGTATACAAGCGCGTGCCTGGCCATGCGTTATGGGGAAGATCTGGAAAAGGCCCAGATCGCAGGCGTGCTCCATGACTGTGCGAAACATATGAAGCCGGAAAAGCTCCTTGAAAAGAGTAAAAAGCATGGCCTTTTGATCACCCCTGCCCAGGAACAGCATCCGTTTCTGCTCCATGGCCGCGTTGGCGCTTATATTGCTGAAAAAAAATATGGTGTGGATGACCAGGATATTTTAAATGCCATTGAGTGGCACACCACCGGCCGGCCCAACATGAGCCTGCTGGAGAAGATCGTTTTTACAGCAGATTATATTGAGCCTAACCGTACAAAGGCGCCGAATCTGGAAAAACTGCGCCAGGTCAGCTTTCAGGACCTTGATCTGGCCGTCTATATGATCCTTGATCAGACACTGAAGTATTTAAATGAGTCCCCTCAGGATGTGGATCAGACAACTGAGGAGACATACAGCTATTATAAAGACATGTTAAAGCTTTAAAAAGGAGTAATTTACCTATGAGCGATTCTAAGAAAATGGCCCGTCTGGCACTTAAGGCCCTGGAAGACAAAAAGGCCATTGATACAAAGATTATTGATATTCAAAATGTCTCTGTCATTGCCGATTATTTTATTATTGCCAGCGGAAGCAATAAAAATCAGGTTCAGGCGCTTTCGGATAATGTGTCTGAAGAACTGGGAAAGGCAGGATATGTTCCGAAGCATGTTGAGGGATATTCTTCTGCAAACTGGATCCTGATGGATTATTCAGATATTATCATCCATATTTTTTCAGAGGAGGACCGTCTGTTTTACGACCTTGAACGTATCTGGCGGGAGGGCAGCGTTGTTGCCGAAGAAGATTTGGAAACTGAATAAGGATAAGGAAAAAGTTTATTACTCAGATTTACATAATTTAATTATGTAAATCTGAAATGTTTTGCATGAAAAATAAAGATCTGTTTTTTGCACAGCCGGTGCAGATCCAGGCAAAAGAAAAGAGGAGGATAAGGGATGTTGACAGAAAAAGAGAAAAAGAAGATCCGGCGCTGCTGTATTTATCCCAATCTGATCCTGGCGGCTATTATCATTGATCTGTTGATTGGATTTTACTTTGTTTTACTTGTCATGATCGATGATATAGCATTTAACAATACATCGCTGTATATGCCGGGACTGATGGTGTATCTGGGAATCGTGGCCGTTTATCTTGTACCGGCGCTTGTCCTGTATGTAAAAATGCGCTCCCTTGGCAAAAAGGAAAGCTGGCTCAGTCTGATGCACAGAGCAGGGCTGATCACGCCAGATTATGAAGATCCGGAGCACCTGCGTCAGATTCATGGCATGAACGCTGCCGGAAATCTGATGAGGCGGGCCAAAAACCCGGCATTTAAGCAGGCTGGGGATGATATGCAGGCCGCAACGGCAGTGCAGTCAGTGGATCTGGTCTGCAGAACGATGTTTTCTGTTAAAAAAGATGCGTGCAGAATGGCGGAGTTTTACCGGATCAAAGTTCCAAAAACAAAGAAATATGTGTGTCTGATGATCCTTGCACCTATAGTGCTGCTGACTATGGTTTTTATTCCTGAATTTGCATCCTCCAAGCAAGCAGCTGATCAGGAACGGGAAAGGGCCGCTGCGGTTGTCTATGAAGTCCGGGATGCCCTGGAAAACGGATGTGCAAATGTGATCATTGATGATCCGGCTGAGGGATACCAGTCTTACGGTTATCAGATCATCGGTTCATTATATGACAGGGAATCAAAGGATTCTTCCAGGATTACCTTACATGTGGGAAATGACGGGAAGATCAGTGAGGTTCATTATGTGCTGACGATTGATATTGAAGATACGAAGGAGGCAAACCTTCAGCGGGCGCAGCAAAATATTGAAACGCTTAACGCCCTGCTTGCTGCATCCGGCGCCCCGGCAAGTGATGCAGTTTTTTTGGAAATGCCTCAGTTTCCGGAAGAATTTACAGAACAGTTTATGAATGGCTCGTATTTTGACGGCATTAATATGCATGATGAAAATGCAAACTGTTCCGCAGCCTATTCTACCGATCCGGAAGATGTTAATAATGAATATGATTCCTTTTACTTTTATATAAGCATGGGAGATTGATGGTAAAAAAATTCACAAAAAAGAGAGGCAGCATTCAGGGAAAGACAGGTTTTCCAAGAATGCCGCCTCTTTTTACTTTACACAAGGGAGGACAGGCAATAATGCAGATGATCCCTTGTAAATGTGCTGTGTCATGGTCACATGCCCATGCGCATAAGGCCGATCACTTTTCCGATGATCTCTACGGAATTAACGATAATAGGGTTCATAGCGTCGTTTTCCGGCTGGAGACGATAGTAGCCGTCCTCCTTAAAAAAGCGTTTGACGGTTGCGCTGTCCTCTAAAAGGGCAACAACAATATCGCCGTTGTCTGCAGATGGCTGACGCTGGACAATCACCTGATCGCCGTCGAAAATGCCTGCGTTGATCATGCTTTCACCCCGCACTTTAAGCATAAATACATCAGCGTTGGGCATAAGCTCCACGGGAATGGGAAAGTAGCCCTGGATATTTTCCACAGCCAGGATGGGTTCTCCGGCGGTGATGGTGCCCACCATGGGAACGTTGACAACTTCACGGCGGGACAGGGCAAAATCGTCATCGACGATCTCAATGGCCCGGGGTTTTGTAGGATCCCTGCGGATGTATCCGTTCTTCTCCAGAGTTTCCAAATGGGAATGGACAGAAGATGTGGAACGCAGGTGGACTGCTTCACAGATCTCCCGGACTGCCGGCGGATAGCCTTTCTCAAGTATCTGTTTTTTAATATATTCTAAAATCTCTGACTGCTTTGAGCTGATCTTTCCTTTATCCATGGAACAAACCTCCTGAGTATGTAAAAGTGCTATTTTTTTCAACAGAAATGCGATGTATATATCTATATCATAGCATATCGAACATATTTTTGCAAACATTTGTTTTTACGAAAATATGTTCGATTTTTTATTGACAAAAGAACAAACGTTCGCTATAATCATAAATACAAACAGATGTTCTGGTATTTAAAGCACAAGGAGGAGTTATTATGAAGATGAATCGAATCATGCTCAAAAGACGTTTTGCGACTTTGTTTATACTGATCGCCCTGGCATTTATCCTTGTATTTGTTTTTTGCTCTACAAAAGCATCCGCAGATTCCCACCAGCGGCTGAACGAGCGGAAGTTTTTTACAAGCTATGTGGTTGAATCCGGGGATACTTTATGGGAGATCGCCCGGCAGTATATAACGCCGGAGTACAGCAGTATGGATAAGTATATTTATGAGATCTGCGAGACGAACCAGATGGATTCTGAGGTGATCTATCCCGGACAGCTGATCCTGATCCCTTATTATGCAGATGCTCCGGCCTATTAAGGTGAAAGATCCCCGGACAGCGCTTTGGAAGGCCTTAACAGGCCGGAGCGCTTGTCCGGGGATAAAGATCACGATTTGCTGATATTTTTTCCGGGTACATGGCTTTCTGCACGGGGCGGCCAGTTAGGAATATTGCCGTTGATGATGGCGCTGAACATCCGTTCCACAGCCCCGGGATGCTCCCGGTTCAGCTGTTTGGCCAGCTCTTTGGCATATTCCCGTTTGGTAAATCCGTTGGCCGGACACGGGCTTTTGCATACCGGCAGATTATATTTATGCTGGAAGCCTACCACATCCGCCTCGCTGACGTAGATGAGGGGGCGTATAAGGGTAATGTCCATCCGGTCCAGATACGTCATGGGAGAGAAGGAGTAAAAGCGTCCCTCAAAGATAAGTGAAAGGAGCATGGTCTCTACCAGATCGTCTTTATGATGACCATAGGCCAGTTTATTGCAGCCTAAAGCCTTGGCTTTTTCATTAAAAGCGCCTTTTCGCATTTTTGCGCAAAGAGCGCAGGGATTTTTTTCTTTGCGGTCCTCAAAGATAATATGGCCAATATCGGTTTTAACCACCGTGTAGCGTACGCCCAGTGTATCGCATAATTCCTGGATCGGTGAAAGGTCAAAGTCCGGGAACCCAAGATCCACAGTGATGGCCTCGATTTCAAAAGGATTCGGGTAGAATCTTTTTAATCCGTGAAGGGCGTAAAGGAGCGTAAGGCTGTCCTTGCCTCCGGAGATCCCTACGGCGATCCTGTCCCCGGGCTGTATCATTTGGTAGTCGTCCACAGCCCGGCGGGCGTAGCTGAGTAATTGCTGAAGTTTCATATTTGTAAATATCCTCCTGTAAGCAGTATTTTTGTAACGATTCATTGGTGCGGCACTGATCGGCCGCCCGGTCAGTGGCCGGCGGGATCGTCGTGGCGTTTTTCCCTTAATATGACCGCTGAGGCGGCCTTTCTGCGGCGTTCATCCCCAAGCGCTGCATAGTGCTTTTTCGTAGTGTTTACATCCTTGTGGCCCAGAACATCAGCCACCAGATAAATATCCCCGGTTTCTTTGTACAGGTTGGTACCATAGGTGCTGCGCAGCTTGTGGGGGGTAATATGTTTATTGGGTGTGACCTGGGAAGAATATTTTTTTACCAGATCCTCCACAGTACGCACACTGATCCTTTTTCTCTGGGATGAAAGGAACAGGGCGTTTTCATGGCCGGCCAGCGGCGTAATCTGTTTCCTGGTGATTTCCAGATAGTCATTCAGGGCATTTTCCACCTCAGGACCGAAGTATACGTACATTTGGTTGCCGCCTTTTCTGGTAACCTTAATCGAGCTGTTTTTAAAGTCCACATCATTCAGATCCAGGCCGACACATTCAGACACACGGATGCCGGTGCCCAGCAAAAGGGTCATAATGGCCAGATCCCGGAATTTTGTCTTTTCATAGTAAACCTTTTTCTGGCCTTTCAGCTGGCTGCCGCAGTTTTCCACAAAGTCCAGCAGAGAGGCCACCTCGTCCACATCCAGACGGATGATGGCTTTTTCGTGAAGCTTTGGCATGGATACCAGCTGGGCCGGGTTGTTTTTAATGACCTGACGCTTGTAAAAGTAATTGTAAAAGCTGCGCAGGGAGGACATTTTCCTGGCAAGGCCTTTTTCCGTATTTACAACGATTTTATCGTCAGAGTCGTACAGCTTTAAATATTCCTGATATTCTTCAATATCTACAGATTCCAGGCGGTCAAGATCATCCAGTGTAAAGTCTTTGATCTGGTAGTTTTTATACATGGGATTATTCTCGATCAAATAATTAAAAAAGATCCTCAGATCATAGGCATATGAAATCCGCGTTTTGGATGATGTGGTTGGTTCTATAGCTCTGAAATAGTCCCTGGCAAAGGGAGGGAGCTCAGAGAGTACATTGCGCAGACGGACTGTATTTTCAATATTCATTTTTTCATGATATGTCATTTGTTCCATAATGAAAACCTCACTTAAAAAGAAAAATACACCAACAAGGTTTATTATGCCATAAAATCCGGTTTTTGTCTACATCTTCGCAATAAATCTGTATTTGGCGCAGAGATTGATCCCTGCTCCTTTTCCTGTATTTCAGCGGCTTTTGGCCCCAGCCATATACATTTACAGCGGGTTTAAAGTTTTTATATTAAATTTTGTAATAAAAATTATTTTAAATGTTTTTTATAAAAAATTTTACGCCGCTATTCCTGTTGACTGCGTGTTGCTGCGGCTCATAGAATTTACGGCGTAAATGCTTAAGTAAATATTGAATAAGTTTTATTTGTCATCATTTTAGATCAATCGATGCGATTGCCAGCTGGAAAATTTTTGCTTTAAATTTTTAATATTAAATAATAAGTAAATTTTCCGGATTCTTAACAAGTAACTTCCTTAACTTTAATCTGTAATTAGCCCTAATATGTAATTTCCGGCGTATCTTTTAAATCTGTCAGATACCATGGATCATCATTTGGCGTCTGGCTATACAGGTTCTGCAGCATTTCCATGGCCTTTTTCCGGCGCCGGGCAAATATACTGTTGGAACAGCCGCTTCGCTTCAAAACATCTTTATAAGGCAGCTGATCTACATATAATGCATGTAAATAGGTATAATATGGCTCCGGCAGCCTGGAAAAACAATACCAGACCTTTCGGACGACGGCCTCTTTTTTAGTGATTTCCTTTAAAAGTGTGCGCAGCTCCGAGACATATTTGCGGGACTGTTTTTCATAGTTTTGCATTTCATCCACAACGTCTTTATAGCCGGCGCCTTTATTATTAGCCTGGGCCATCTGCGGCGTATGTAATAAAATGGCTCGCATAAAATCTTCTTTGTCCATTAATTCACGATAAATTTCGCAGCGTTTTGTCCGCAGGCTTTTTAAGATCATATTTTTATTCTTTAGTATGCTTTTGATTTCTTTTTCATTGGGAACGATCATTAAACACCACCCCTATACTTATGAATCACATCATTTTACAACTGATAACATTTGGAACCCATCCGTGATTTTATTGTAATATATTTGTGACTCATAATCAATGGGGAAAACAAACAAGTGTTCGACTTATTCTGACAGGATTCTTCTTATTCCGGCATTTTGGTGTTTGGGCAAAGCTGACCGCCGCTGGACAGGCACATAAACAAGCATATAAACAACGACGTTTAAAGCCAGGGCGCACATCACATCCATCAGGGAATGCTGTTTTAAAAACATGGTAGAAAGCACAATAAGGAAAGACAAAATATCCGCGCTTTTGCGAAGAATCCGGCGGCCTTTTAAAGCCTGGCACTTTTCCAGTGCAATGGCTACAGCCACAGAATTAAATACATGGATGCTTGGCAGGATATTTGTGGATGTGTCGGCTGTATAAAGCATCTGAACCATTTGTGTAAATATATTATCCCGGGCAAAGGTTTCAGGCCGCAGATCGTGTCCGTTGGGATAGATCCAGGATACAAATAAAAACAGTGTCATTCCAATGCAAAGGGTGATTATGACTCTCCAGTACTCTCCCACATTTTTATTGAAAAATGTAAAATAAATAACAACGGCAGCAATGTACACGAACCATAACACATATGGAATAATAAAATATTCGCAAAACGGGATCAGGTCATCTCCCGGCAGATGGATCAGATGAAAGCTGCCTGGGGTGCGCTGTTCCAGAAGGGCAAATCCGGACAGATAAAAAATCATATAAATAACGATCAGCCACGGATGTTTCCTGCTAAAAAAATTATTTGTGTTTTTCATACAAATCACTCCCTGAATATTACTTACGGATTTTTATACTCTAATCTTAACAAAACATGGTTGCATAAAAGGCTCAATCATTGTCTCAGTTTTGTAACTTTCTGTCAACGGCATATTGATGCATCCTGCAGATTATACTGCATCACGACCTGTCTGAAGGCCGTCAGTCTCACTGCTAAAACCATGGGGGCTTTGTTGACATTCCCCGGTAATTCCACTATAATTTTATTTATGTTTGTGTAAATCCACTATAATTTTATTTATGTTTGTGTAAATTTTCGCAGCAAAAAGGAGTGATTGCCTCTATGCTTCAGATCAAGCAGATCAGCAAGCAGTATAAAACCGGGAACCTGGTCCAAAAGGCATTAGATAATGTCAGCCTGAACCTTCGGGAAAATGAGTTTGTGGCCATCTTAGGTCCCAGCGGCTCCGGAAAGACAACTTTATTAAATATTATCGGAGGACTTGACCGCTATGACACCGGAGATCTGATCATTAACGGCATTTCCACAAAAAAGTATAAGGACAGGGACTGGGATTCCTACAGAAATCATACCATTGGCTTTGTATTTCAAAGCTATAACCTTATCCCCCACCAGACGGTCCTTGCCAATGTGGAACTGGCGCTGACCATTTCAGGTATTTCAAAGGGAGAACGGAAAAAGAGAGCCAGAGCTGCCCTGGAAAAGGTGGGGCTTGGTGAGCAGTCCCATAAAAAACCTAACCAAATGTCCGGCGGGCAAATGCAGCGTGTTGCTATTGCCAGAGCGCTGGTTAATGATCCGGATATTTTGCTGGCTGATGAACCTACCGGCGCCCTGGACAGCGAAACGAGCGTCCAGGTTATGGAACTTTTAAAGGAGGTGGCCAAGGACCGTCTGGTCGTTATGGTGACCCATAATCCTGAACTGGCCCAGGAATATGCCACCCGTATTGTAAACTTAAAGGATGGTGTGATCCGGTCCGATTCAGACCCGTTTGAGGTGGATGAAACCCATTTGGAAGCTCCGGTACATAAAAATATGGGCAAATCATCCATGTCATTTCTTACGGCTCTATCCTTAAGCTTTAATAACCTTCGTACAAAGAAGGCACGGACGCTTTTAACCTCTTTTGCCGGATCTATTGGTATTATTGGAATTGCGCTGATATTATCCATATCCAATGGCGTCAATACCTATATTCAGTCTGTTGAGGAGGATACTCTTTCAGAATATCCTCTCCAGATCCAAAGTACCGGTATGAATATTTCTTCTATGATGTCCGGCCTTGCAGGCAGTCAAGACCAGGAAGAAGGCCAGGTTGGAGTCATGCAGATGCTCACAAGCCTTTTCTCGCAGGTGGATTCCAATGACCTGGAATCTTTAAAGGCCTATTTTGAAAGCGGCGAAAGCGGTATTGAACAGTATACCAATGCCATTGAATATTCCTATGATGTTTCGCCTCAGATTTATCAGATGGTTGATGACAGCGTCCGTCAGGTACATCCGGATAATACCTTTGCATCTATGGGACTTGGCTCCGGGGCAAGCTCCAGCAGTATGATGTCATCCATGATGAGTACCAATGTGTTTTTTGAAATGCCCCAGGACGCTGATCTGTATGAGGATCAGTATGATGTTAAGGCGGGCAGGTGGCCTGAAAACTATAACGAGTGCGTTCTTGTCCTCTCATCCGATGGAAGGATCAGCGATTTCCTGCCTTATATTTTAGGCTTCAGGGACTTTTCCGAGCTGGATGATATGGTGGAAGCTTTTGTAAATGAAGAAAATGTAGAAGCGCCGGACGGATCACAGTCTTATGCCTATGAGGACTTTATCGGCATTACATTTAAGCTGGTTAATGCAGCAGATTATTATGCATATGATGACCGTTATGACGTATGGACGGATAAAACCGAAGATACGGATTATATGGAGCAATTAGTCAGCGAAGGTGAGGATCTGACCATTGTGGGCGTTGTACAGCCCCAGGCCGGTACGACGGCTGCCATGCTCAGCACCGGGATCTGCTATCCGGCCAGCCTGACTCAGCATGTGATGGAACAGGCGGCCCAAAGTCCCATCGTCCAGCAGCAGATCAGTGAACCTGGCGTCAATGTATTTACAGGGAACAAATTCGGTGAGGAAAACACGGAGAACAGCTTTAGCCTGGAATCTCTGTTTACGATTAATGAAGACGCGGTTCAGGATGCGTTCCAGTTTGATGAAAGCGCTCTGGATACAGATATGTCCCAGTATTTTAATTTCAGTGCAGGTTCCCTGGATCTGTCCGGGATGATGGATTTTAGCAATCTGTCGTTGGATCTTCCGGAGCTGGAGGGGCTTAATATTGCAGACATTATGAACCAGCTGGATATTCAGATTTCCACAGAATATATTGATGATCTGGTAAAGGCATTAATGGATGGCTATCAGCAGTATGCTGCCAATAATCCTCAGGCGGATTACTCAAAGCTTAATGAGTCCTTCCAGGCCTATCTCCAGACGCCTGAGGCTCAGACAAATATTTCCAGTCAGCTGGAAGCGATCATTGATTCCAGTAACATTACGGTTCCTGCGGATCAGCTGAACAGCCTTATAACCCAGATTGCCTCAGGATTTCAGGCCTATTTGGAATCCAACGGCCTGACGGAAGTGACGGATCCGGCTCAGATCCAGCAATATTTAATGGCCTATCTCCAAACGCCGGAGGTTCAGCAGATGATCGCCGACGGCGCTGCCCAGATCATTATTTCCGGAAGCAATATTAATGTATCTCCGGAGCAGCTTAATGCTCTGGCGGACAGTATCATCACCGGATATGAACAGTATGCGGCAGCCAATGGCCTTCCGGATCCCAGCCAGATGGATCAGCATTTTAACGCCTATTTACAGACGCCGGAGGCCCAGCAGCAGCTTATGAACGGGATCGGCCAGATCATTAACGCGGACAGCCTGCAGTCCCAGCTTTCCGGTATCCTGCAGACGTATATGGAACAGATTATGGGCACTTACTCCTCTGCCCTGTCTCAGGCCCTGCAGAGCCAGATCACCGCTTTGATGCAGCAGATCATGACACAGCTTGGCCAGACGATGACCAGCGGCATGGAACAGGCCATGAGCCAGATCGGCGCTAATATGGAAAATGCATTCAGCTTTGATGCGGATGCTTTTGCCAATGCCATTGAGGTGAATATGACTGAGGAGGAGCTAACAGAGCTGCTGACATCTATGATGTCCGGTCAGAACACATCCTATGACAGCAACCTTCGGACACTTGGCTATGCAGACCCGAATGATCCCAGCAGCATAAACATTTATCCTCTGGATTTTGAAAGCAAAGGTTATGTGGTGGATATTCTTGACAGCTATAACGACCGTATGCGGGATTTGGGCCAGGAGGAAAAGGTGATCAGCTATACGGATATGGTAGGAACGCTTATGTCCTCAGTGACGGATATTATTGATGTGATCAGCTATGTTCTTGTGGCCTTTGTGGCCATTTCACTGGTGGTATCTTCCATCATGATTGGCGTGATCACTTATATCAGCGTATTGGAACGGCGGAAAGAAATCGGTATTTTACGTGCTATTGGCGCTTCCAAGCGGAACGTTTCCCAGGTATTTAATGCAGAGACCTTTATTGTAGGCCTTTGTGCAGGATTGATTGGTATCGGGCTGACGCTCCTGCTGCTGATTCCAACTAACCAGATTATCCGTTCTGTGGCCGGAGAAGGCATTGATATCCGTGCGGCTCTGCCGCCTGCGGCTGGTATAGCTCTGATCCTGATCAGTATTTTCCTGACGTTGATCGGCGGTCTGATTCCTTCCAAGAAGGCAGCGAAAAGCGATCCTGTAACCGCATTAAGGACAGAATGATCCGTAAATAAAAAGCACCTCCTGCCCCGCTTTAAGCGGGATACAGGAGGTGCTTTTTATGTCTTTAGATTTTACTGCTGAAAGAGGCCTTTAAGTACACGGACACAGCCGTCAATGCCAAGTCTTGAAGAATCCAGGACAATATCGTAGTTTTTCATATCTGACCATCGCTTTGTCGTGTTGGCATAGTAATATTTAGAACGTTTGTTGTCAAAACGTTTGCGGACATGTTCCACATCCTTTTCTGCGATGCCGTAGTCTCTCATGATCCTTTTCTTTTTCTCATCGCTGTCTGCACGGATAAATACTTTTACAACGCCGCTGCGTTTTTTCAGCGCCTCTGAGGCACAATGTCCGAGAAAGATGGCCGGCCCGGAGGATGCAAGACGCTGAATCTCTTTTTGCTCGTCAAGAAAAATATGGCCTTCCTTGGTCAGCATATCGGAGTCCCCGGACTGAACCTGGCTCATGACAAACAAAGTATAAAGAAAACTTCCGGAAACAGATTCCTCATAGTGCTGGATATGTTCCACAGGCACATTGTTCTTTTTGGAAACAGCCTCCAGAATTTCCGGGCCATAGCAGGCAATGCTGCATACTTCGGCAAGGCGGCGGGCAATCTTTGTGCCGCCGCTGCCATACTCACGCTCAATAGTGATATAGTTGCATTTCATTTTTATTTCCCTCTTTCTTTAAGATGCCTTGTCAAACTGGCTGTTATACAGATCTGCATAGAAGCCGCCTTTAGCCAGGAGCTGGTCATGGGTACCGCTTTCAATAACATCTCCGTCCTTTAAAACAAGGATCAGATCCGAATTTTTAATCGTAGATAAACGATGTGCAATAACAAAGGATGTACGTCCCTTCATCAGAGCGTCCATAGCGCTTTGAATCTGCAGTTCGGTACGGGTATCTACGGAGCTGGTAGCCTCATCCAGAATCAGCATAGGCTTGTCGGCGATCATGGCCCGGGCAATAGTCAGCTGCTGCTTTTGTCCCTGAGACAGGTTCAGCTGGTCATTTAAGATAGTATCATAGCCATGTGGCAGTGTATGGATAAAATGATCCAGTCCTACGGCCTTGCAGGCGGCTTCCATTTTCTCATCGCTGACATTTTCAGAACAGTAAATGAGATTTTCCCGGACAGTACCTTCAAACAGCCATGTATCCTGAAGCACCATACAAAATTGGGAATGAACATCCTCACGTTTAAGATCTCTGGTAGAAATGCCGTCAATGCGGATATTGCCTCCCTGAATTTCATAAAAACGCATCAGCAGGTTGACCAGTGTGGTTTTTCCTGCGCCGGTAGGTCCCACGATGGCGATCTTTTGTCCCGGAGATGCCTTTGCAGAAAAATCATGGATAATGATCTTTTCAGGATCATAGCCGAATTTTACATGGTCAAATTCTACATAACCTTTGGCCTTTTCAAGATGTGCTGTCTTGTCATCCTCATCTTCCATTTCCTTAGCCTCAAGGAACTCAAATACACGCTCGCCAGCTGCCGCGCCGGACTGGAGAGACTGGACGGCCTGAGCGATCTGGGAAAGGGGCTGGGTAAAGAACCGCACATACATCATAAATGCAACAATAACTTCAAAACCAATCTGTCCGTTCATGGTCAGCACCGCACCAACTACACAGACAGCCACATAGCCAAGGTTACCGATAAATACCATTAAAGGCTGCATAAGTCCGGCAAGGCACTGCGCGCGGAAAGCACTGCTTTTAAGGCTGCCGTTCATTTCATCAAAAATACGTTTGGCGTGATCCTCGTCATTATAAGCCTTGATAACCGTATGGCCGGAATAAACTTCCTCAATATGCCCGTTTAATTCACCCAGATGGCGCTGCTGGCGGGCAAAGTATTTTTGGGAATGAGCCGTAATAAGACGCATCAGCGAAAAGCCGATCAAAATAGCCACAATAGCTGTTAAAGCCATAAGCACGTTGGTAATCACCATCATAAATAATGATCCCACAAACAGTGTAATGGCAGAAACAAGCATACCTACGCTCTGGTTCAGGGACATGGAGATCATATCCACATCATTGGTCACACGGGAAAGAATGTCACCGTGAGATGTACGGCTGTAAAAGCCCATGGGAAGACGGTTGATCTTGCGGGTAATATCGCTGCGCATCCGCTGGGAAACCATCTGGGAGATGGTAGTCATAATAAAATGCTGTGTAAAGGATAAAATGATACTGCACAAATAAAATGCCACCAGTGTAAAACCAATGCGTCCGACAGCATCCAGATCAATGCTGCCTGTAAGCCCCTGGGTGATCACTTCGGTCATATCTGAAAGCTTTCCCGGGCCTAATAAAGTAAAGATCGTACCTCCAATGGCACATATAACTGCGATTAAAGTGGGTACAAGAAATCTTTTGCAATATTTGATAAGTTTTTTCCAAGTTCCTGTAAAATCCCGGGCCTTTTCTCCGCCGCCCCGGTTCATGCCGGGACCGCGCATATGCATGCCCTTGGATGTATGTTTATTATTTTCCATTATGCCAGTTCCTCCTTTGAAAGCTGTGAAAGCGCGATCTGCTGATAAACCTCGCAGTTTTGCATTAACTGGTCATGTGTGCCCATACCGGCGATCTTTCCGTCGGCCAGGACAATGATCTTGTCAGCATCACGGATCGTTCCGATACGCTGAGCCACAATAATCCGGGTGGCATCGCCGCAGTCTTTATTTAAAGCGTCCCGCAGTACCCGGTCTGTCTTGTAGTCCAGGGCTGAGAAAGAATCGTCAAAAATAAATATTTCAGGACGGCGGCACACTGCTCTTGCAATGGAAAGACGCTGCTTCTGTCCGCCGGACAGGTTGGATCCGCCCTGGGCAATATAACCGTCATAGGTATCCACCATTTTTTCAACAAACTCGTTGGCTTGAGCGGTATATACGGCATTGACAATATCCTCATCCGGAAATTCTTCACGGCCGTTATCACCAAAGGCTACGTTGCTGCGGACCGTACCGGAAAACAGCGTTGCTTTCTGAGAAACATATCCGATCTTGTTTCTCAGGGCCTTCTGGTCGTATTCACGCACATCCACGCCGTCCACAAGGACCTGTCCCTTTGTAACATCATAGAAACGGGGGATCAGATTAATCACTGTACTCTTACCGCAGCCGGTAGCACCGATCAGGGCGACGGTTTCCCCTTTATGAGCTGTAAAAGAAATATTCTGGAGCATATCTGCGTCAGCATCCGGGTAACGGAAGCAGACATCGCGAAATTCCACTTCGCCGGTCAGTCCGGTATCCGGCTTGGTCACTGTACCGTCCTTAATGCTTGGGCGGGTATCCAGGACTTCATTAATACGTTTGGCAGCTACAGAAGCTCTTGGAAAAATAACCAGGATAATAACGAGCATCATAAAGGACATAACAACCTGCATGGCATACTGGGAGAAAACGATCATTTCCGAAAAAATGGACAGCTTTTCCATGCCCTGTGCGCTGTTGACTAAATAAGCTCCAATCCAGTAAATGGCCAGGGACAGGCCGTTCATGACCAGCTGGATCCCAGGCATCATAAAGGCCATGGTCCGGTTGGCAAAAAGCTGTGTGCTTGTCAGCTTGTGATTGGCATCTTCAAATTTCTTTTCCTGATAATCCTCAGCATTGTATGCGCGGATAACGTTAAGTCCGGTCAGGTTTTCACGGGTGATACGGTTAATATCGTCTGTCAGGATCTGAAGACGTTTGAATTTAGGCATGGCCACCACAACGCAGATGCCAACGATAAGCAGCAGGATCACCACAGCCACACCGGTGCTGAAGGTCCACTGCCAGCTTTTTCCTGCAATCTTCGCAATAGCCCATACGGCAGTGATAGGCGCTTTTAAAAGCACCTGAAGTCCCATAACGATAAACATCTGGACCTGCATAACATCATTGGTTGAACGGGTGATCAGGCTGGCTGTAGAAAAATTTCCAATTTCGCCCATGGTAAAGGACTGCACCTGATTAAAAAGCAATGCCCGTAAATTGGCAGAAAAGTTTGCTGCGATCCTTGCTGCACAGATCACTGTGCAAAATGATGCTGCAAAGCTGCCCAGTGCGCAGGCAAGCATCTTACCGCCGGCGATAAGAATATCGCTCATGGCACTGCCCTCCGTTTGTACCAGAGTGGTGATCTCAGACATATAATCCGGCATGGTCAGATCCATCCATACCTGGACAACGATGAAAATCAATGCTATAAAAGCAAAGGTCCACTCTGTTTTAGTGAACTTTTTCAATAATTTCAGCATATATAAACTCCTTTCAGTATTTTGATGATGCCAGGGGTAAAAGATCATGTTTTCCATGCTGGCATGAAAAACATGATCTTGTGATCCCAACATTTTTGAATATCTACATTATAGAGTCCAAAAATAAACTGAATCTAAACGGATGCAGGCCAGTGGACAAAATCTCTTGCCATGCTCCTTGCTCAGGGCTTATAATAAAAAGAAATCTGGAGGTGATAGAAAATGTTTCATATTCTCGTGGCTGATGACGATACAAACACACGAAAATATATGCGTGCCGTGTTAGAGGACGCAGGCTATACGGTTTTTACGGCAGCCAACGGCCTGGAAGCCCTGGACATGATGAAAAAAGAACATATCGATCTTATGGTTTTGGATATTATGATGCCCGGTATGGACGGATATGAACTGACAAAGGAGCTGAGGGATGCTTCAGACAACATCCCCATCCTGATGGTATCGGCGCGGCAGCTGCCGGCGGACAAGAAAAAGGGCTTTCTTGTAGGAACAGATGATTATATGACCAAGCCGGTGGATGAGGAAGAAATGCTTTTGCGTATCCATGCCCTTTTGCGCCGGGCCAAGATCGTTAATGAAAAAAAGATCGTCATTGGCGATGTGGTCCTGGACTATAATGCCATGACAGTTACCGGCCACGGGCAGATCCAGGAACTGCCGCAAAAGGAGTTTCTTTTACTTTATAAGCTGCTCTCCTATCCGGGACAGATTTTTACCCGAATCCAGCTAATGGATGAAATCTGGGGCATGGACAGCGATACCGGCTGGGAAACAGTTACGGTCCATATTGGCCGTCTTCGGAAGCGTTTTGACGGGTGGCCGGAATTTGAGATCATTTCTGTGCGGGGACTGGGATATAAGGCGGTGAAAAAAGCATGAAGGCGAAAAAACACAGGCATATCCCCTTAATTGTTATTGTGACGATCATTGCCTTTTTAGTTCTTGTAGTGACTGTGATCATGGTTTCCGTATCGACATATCTGATGGTCCATCTGGGGCTGTTCCAGTATGTTCCTTCCGGACGGGCCAACTTTATTTTTGTGATCGTACAGTTTTCCATATCCAGCGTTATTGTTGGCACTATGGTATCCTTTGTGGTGGGCCGTATTTCCCTGAAACCGGTGAACCGGCTTATTACTGCCTTAAACCGCTTATCTCAGGGGGATTACAAAGTGCGGCTCCGTTTTGGCGAAGGACGCGTAGGAAAAAGTCTGGAGGACAGCTTTAACATGCTGGCCGGGGAGCTGGAGAATACGGAAATGCTCCGTTCCGATTTCGTCAATAATTTTTCTCATGAATTTAAAACGCCTATTGTATCCATTTACGGGTTCGCCCGTCTGCTTTTGCGGGGAAATGTGGATGAAAAAGAAACAAAAGAATATTTGTCCATTATTGAACAGGAATCCGGACGTCTGGCCACAATGGCTACCAATGTGCTGAATATGACAAAAATAGAAAATCAAAGTATCCTTACAGATGTAACAGAATATAATCTGTCCGAACAGCTGCGCCGCAGTGTGCTTCTTCTGGAGAAAAAATGGAACGCTAAAAATATAGGGATTTCCTGTGAATTTAGCGAGCATACAGTTTCTGCCAATGAAGAACTGCTTAAGCAGGTATGGATCAACCTTTTAGATAATGCGGTAAAGTTTACGCCGCAAAACGGAGAGATCACAGTTTCAATTTATGAGCGTCCGGAGAATATTTTAGTAGGAATCAAAAATAACGGGCCGAAAATCCCTGAAAAAGATATGATACGGATTTTTAATAAATTTTACCAGGGCGACACCTCCCATGCTTCCCAGGGAACCGGCATCGGCCTGTCTATTGTGAAAAAGATCGTGGATCTCCATAAAGGTAAAGTCTGGGCAGAAAGCTCAGATGAGGCAACGGTATTTTGGGTAGAACTGCCAAAGTAAGAATAATAAAAAGAAAGAATAATAAAAAGACGTCATCACGTTTTTGCTGCGTGGTGACGTCTTTTTATATCGATAGGTACCTTTTTACACAGGCAGGTGCCTTTTTTGTCAGGACTGCTCCAGCTTAACAAGCAGTTCTTTAAAATAATCCGGCAGCGGGGCCTCAAATTCCATATACTGTCCGGTGGACGGATGGATGAAGCCTAAAACTCTGGCATGGAGCGTCTGTCCCATAAGCCGGAAGGGGGATTTTTGGGGGCCGTAAACCGTATCGCCTAAAAGGGGATGGCCGATACTGGCCATATGGACGCGGATCTGGTGGGTGCGTCCGGTTTCCAGGGTACACTGGATATAAGAATACTTGCCCAGCCGTTTCAGTACCTTATAGTGGGTCACTGCAGGACGGCCGTTTCTCTCGTTTATAGCCATTTTTTTCCGGTCAGTGGCAGAGCGGCCGATAGGGGCATCGATAGTCCCCTCATCTTTTGTAAAGCTGTTATAAACGATGGCCTCGTACCGTCTTGTGATGGAATGCTCCTTAAGCTGGGCGGCCAGGCTTAAATGAGCCCGATCGTTTTTGCATATAACGATCACGCCGGTGGTATCTTTATCAATGCGGTGTACAATACCGGGACGCAAAACACCGTTGATCCCGGAAAGCTGGTCGCGGCAGTGGTACATGACCGCATTGACAACCGTATGATCCGGATGTCCGGGCGCCGGGTGGACGACCATATCTTTGGGCTTATTAATAAGAAGAACGTCGTCATCCTCATATAAAATATCCAGAGGAATATTTTCCGGCTTTACATCCAGTATTTCCGGCTCCGGAACATGAACTGAAATACTGTCCCCGGATGCCACCTTGTAATTGGCCCGCACCGGCTTTTGGGAGACAAGGACTGCTCCGTCCTTGATAAGCTTCTGGAACCATGACCGGGAATAATCTTCAAATGTTTCGGAAAGATACTTGTCAATGCGGATCCCGTTTTTCTCCGGCGCCACAGTGGACTCAAGGATCTGTTCCACGCTGTCGTCTTCCTCAAAAACCGGGTCTGAAACATCGCTTGTTTCCGAAATATCAGTTATTGTCGCTGGATCTTTCATCTTCAGATTCCTCCGGCGTTTCATGGGCAGGTGCGCCATTGTCAGTTTCTTTTCTACGGCTTAAAAAGGTAAAGTCATCTTCTTTATACTTAAATAAAAACAGGATTACAAAAAATACGGCAGAGCATGTAATATAAATATCCGCCACATTAAATACAGGAAAATCAATAAGTTTAAAGTAGAAAAAATCTACCACATAGCCCTGGGAAACCCGGTCGATAAAATTCCCAATGGCTCCGGTAAAGCATACAACAACCGGGATTTTTAAAAGAAAATACTGGCGCTGGGACGGGATCTTTATATAAAACCATACAAGCAGAGCGGCAACAGCAACGGTTAAAATAAAAAATGCTGTCTGATGGCCCTGAAAAATGCCAAATGCAGCGCCCCTGTTTTCCACATACTGAAGTTCAAAAACCCCGTCCCACAGCACGAGAGGATCGGAATCCTTCAGGTAAAGGACTGCCAGATGTTTTGTCAGCTGATCCAGTGCGCATAAAAGGATCACTGTGATCACGGGAATTCCATATTTCTTTAATTTCATAGATGTCTCCTTTGTTGTCAGAATTTGATTCTGTTGCGGTCAAATTAAAATTTGACCGCATGATATCACGGATCGCTTCGGGCTTATAAAGCGCCTATCGCTTTTGCGCCGGCAAGAATCTGGTCATCGGTAACGGTTTTATCAATGATCCCGTGTCCTGCCGGAGAAAGAAGAATAAACTTTACAGCGCCGGATTCCATTTTTTTGTCAAGCTTTGTGGCGGCTAAAATATCCGCTGTCTTTAAGGGATGGGCCTCAGGCAGTTTTACAGGCAGCTCAAACAGGGTCAGTGTATGAAGGATATCCTCATAGGTATCCTGAGAAATATTCCCCCGCTTCCAGGAAATGTAAGATGCCGCTGCCGTTCCTAAGGCAACGCACTCGCCATGAAGCAGTGAAAAGTTTTCAAGTTTTTCCACAGCATGGCCGATGGTATGGCCAAAGTTAAGCAGGGCACGTTCTCCTTTTTCTTTAGGATCCTGTTCAACCACTGCTCTTTTAATCTCACAGCTGCGGTAGACCAGATCTGAAAGGATCTGAACGTCCCGGGCCATGATCTGCGCATGATTGGCCTTTATCCACGCATAGTAGTCCATATCTTTGATCAGGCCGTGCTTGATGATCTCGCCCATGCCGGAAACAAACTGCCGGCTGTTTAAGCTTTTGAGCAATGAAAAATTCATATATACCAGCCTGGGCTGATAAAAAGCACCTACCATATTTTTATAGGCATTAAAGTCAACACCGGTCTTACCGCCAATGCTGCTGTCCACCTGGGCCAGGAGGCTTGTGGGGATCTGGATAAAATCAATGCCCCGCAAGTAGGTAGCTGCAGTATATCCTGTAAGATCGCCCACAACGCCGCCGCCTAAGGCAACTAACATATCCTTCCGGTCAAAGTGGGCCTGGATCAGCCGTTCATACAGATCCTGGACGGTAGAAAGATTTTTATGTTCCTCCCCTTCAGGGAAAACAAAAGGGATGACTTCTTTGGCCAGACCCTGGAAAATGGACATAAGGGTGTCCATATAAAGACCGGCAACCCGGGTCTCACTGACGATACATACTCTGCGCCCGGATAGATCCAAGGGCTTCAGCGTATGTTCCAGGGCTCCAAAATCCCTGGAAAAAACAATATCGTAGACCGGCTTATCCTGGTCATGTACGGTTAATGTTTTCATAAAAGGTACCTCCGTTTATGTACAAAAATGCCGCGCACAATACGCGCGGCATTTTTATGGTTAATCTTCCTGTGCGTCGTCGGAATGATCATCTGCAAACAGGCTGGCCAGATCATTGATCTGGATATCGTCATCTAAGGTTTCGTCTTCGTCTTCGTCCGAAGGCTCTGACATAACAGCCGCAGTTTTTTCCTCTGTTTCCTGGAACTGGACTTTAGCATGGACAGCAGCGCTGTTTTGGGCAGCTTCCTGTTCAAGGCTGGAAAATGCGTCCAGAGAAGCAACCTCGATGTTAAAGGACTCGCTGTCCAAGAGTTCAACCTGGGCCTGAGCCAGGGCTCTGTACTGAGAACGGTACCGCTCATACTGCTGAAGCATCTCCACGGTTTTGGCATGGATGTGATCCAGCTCAATCTTTGCGTCAGCCACAATAGACTGGGCCTTTAACACAGCCTCCTGTTCAATGACAGTAGCATTGGTCTTGGCTGAAGAAATGGTTTCCTCTGCCGTCTGTTCTGCCAGAACAAGTGCCTTTTGAAGGGACTTTTCAATACTGCGGTAGTGATTGATCCCTTCATTTAAGGTACCTACCTTATCTTTAAGTTCCATATTTTCCCTGTATAAAGCTTCATAGTCCGCTGTTAATGTGGAAAAAAAACTGTCCACATCTGCTTTTGAATATCCCATGCCGCTTTTAAAGGTTCTTCCCTGCAAATCAACTGGTGTAAGCATAATTGATTACCTCCCAAATTTTCCTCGATCTTTTAAACATTCAGACGGAACGCAGACATGTCCACTTTAGAAGCACCGCCGGTCAGCACGTTTTCCATATCTCCGGAAATATCAATGCCTGCCGGTGTTACGATAAATATATAGCTGGATACTTTTCGGATATTGCCGGACATAGCGTAGCACGCACCGGAAACAAAATCAATGATCCGCTGAGCAACATCCACATCGATCCCTTCCAGATTGACAATGGCTGCCTTTCCGTTTAAAAGTTCATCACAAATCTCGCTGCTGTCTTCAAAGGAGGAAGGCTTCTGAATAGAAACTTCCATACCTGCACTGCGGGAAGACGGCTGCTTCATAGGAACGATCTTGCTGCGGCTGCTGCTGGTCCTGGAAGACGTTCCTGCAGATGCTGAAGACGAATAGTCTCTTGCCGGCTCCGGCGCTGGTGAGGATGCCGGTTTACGATTACTGAAGGAAGACGTCTTTTTCTTTTTAGGGACAACCGGTTCTTCCGGTTCGTCATCATAATCATCATAGTCTTCGACATAATCGTTATAATCTTCAGAAAATTCATCATCATAATCCTCATCATAATTATCATCGTTAAGACGCATTATGTTTAAAAATTTATCTAATCCTTTGCCCATATATCAAATCTCCTAACATACATAATTTCTTTCACCAAAAATCCCGGTGCCAACCCGGACCATAGTGGCCCCTTCCTCGATGGCGACCATATAGTCCCCTGTCATACCCATAGACAGGACACTCATAGTAACATTATCAATGTTTTTACTTTTTATGTCAACAGCTAAATTTCTTAAATTTCTAAAATATTGACGATTTTCTTCCGGATCTTCGGTAAAAGGGGCCACAGTCATAAGCCCTTTAATGTGGACATTGGGTAAAACAGCGATCTGGCGGACCAAATCCTCCAACTGCTCTGGCCGGATTCCAAACTTGCTCTCCTCGCCGGATACATTAACCTCAAGGAGGATATTTGCCACGGCATTCTTTTTGGCTGCTTCACTTTGGATCTTCTGGGCCAGATCCAGGGAATCTACAGAATGGATCAGCTCTGCCCGTCCGACAATATATTTTACCTTATTTTTCTGTAAATGTCCAATCATATTCCAGTGAAGCGGTTCTGTAATGGTATCCATCTTCATGGTCAGCTCCTGGACCTTGTTTTCACCGAAATATTCCATACCGGCCGCCATGGCGGCCCGTACATCTTCCACAGGCTTTGTTTTGGAAACTGCGATCAGAGTGACCTCCTTTGGGTCACGGCCGCAGCGGCTGCAGGCCTTTTCAATATTATCCCGGACAATTTTTATGTTTTGGGCAATTTCATTAATTCTTTCATCCATGACAGGATATCCCCTTTCCTATTAATATATGATCTGATCCTCATCCACCTGGGATGCATTTAAAATGATCCGGTCGTACTGGGTTAAGCCATAAGGCGTATTTTCATCCACAATGCAATACTCGTCATTTTGATATAAAATATCTACAATACGGAAGATGGAATATCCCTGATTAATATTATATACCCCGGTAAGCTGAGCGGTTTCTGCAATGCGGTACCGGTCGTTGGAGTTGACCTTGCCCACATAATCCCCAAGCTGGAAGTCGGAGGTATCCACATAGCAATACTCGCCGTCATTGGCATAAATATCTGCTTTATAAAAGACTGCGCTCATCTCGCCGCTTTCATCGTAAGTATATTTATAGAAACCGGACTCGCTTGTATCCTCATCGGTGATCAGATAGTCCACAGGAATCTTATAAAAATCCTTATAGACAATAGCTGAGGACGGAATTTTTAAGCCTTCGGCTGAGCTTTCAATGATTTCTATATCAATATACCGGTCAGCAATATACCGTACCATATATTTTGATAAAGATAAAGATGCGTAGTTGCTCTCACCATTGGAAAAAACCTGTACAGTGGCAGAGGTCTGGACATTATCTTTAGCGAAACGTATGGTCACTGAAGTTTCCTGAGAAAGATTTCTTGCCTGTTCCGGCGTAAGCTTGATCACAATGGACCAGTTGTCGTCTGTCACAAGCTTGTAGGCAGTGTTCCCGCTGTCAATCCACTGGTTGGAAACAATCTGCTGTTTTTCATAATTGTTTGAATTAAACATATCGTCCGTAATCTGATCCCGGGTAAGGCCTTCCATACCGTCATAGGTATAGCAGACGATCCCGCTTTTTTCGGCAGATACGCTGTCAAAGCCCTGCCCCGCACTTTGAATGGCGGAAATATTATGGGAGCTGAGAGCCTCGGAAATCTGATTTTGCAGGTCATATTTAAAGGTGTACAGATCCGAGTACATACTGTCGGAATAATTTGACGTATAAAGGGAAATGATACGGCTGATATCTGCATAATCCGTGCTGGAAAATCCGGAAAAGTCCGAAGCAGTATCCGAAGACGCCGATGCACTGAGCATGTATACATTTCCATCTTTTGCCACCTTTTCACCATTGCCCACGTAAAAATTAATATAGCCGGAGGACTGGGCGGTCACGACTTCCTCGCTGCGCAGGATAATCCCCGTATAATAGCCGTTATCTACGATACTGCCGTTTTGTACTTCCACCACGGCGATTTGCTCTTTGCCCATGTAAATAATAATATTAATGACCAAATAGAGAAATATGATAAAAAATACGATCATGCCAATATTAATATTGATATGGCGGTGCCGGACCTTTTTCTCCGGACGGTTCAGATCGGATGATGGCTTGGTTGTATGATTTTCAGGACTCATAATCCACTCCTTTTTTCTGTAGGTTGGCAGGAGTCAGGCATAAGCCTTCTTCAGTCCCTGCACTGGGAAAGAAGTGAAAGCTTTGCACCGTTCATATAATGGCACTTTGCGCCTTGAATGACATGATCGTTTTCCAGCATCTCCTCCAGCTGGCTGTTAAGATGACGCCAGCTCCTGCCCCAGTTGGAGAACACGGAATCCTTTTCCGGGATCCGGGAAAACAGCCGCTCAATGACCATATCCGGACGGACATATTCTAAAAAGGTCTTTACCCGCAAAAGGTATTCCTCCGCCGGACAGATCTGAAATTCTCCGTTAAGAAACTGCTTTTCCATGGGAGAATCTTTGGCAATATAAAGAGAATGAAGCTTTACGATCTGAACCGGCAGGACAGACACCAGCTTTGCCGTCTCAATCACATCCTCCATAGTATCCCAGGGCAGGTTCAATATAATATGCGTACATACGGTAAAGCCATAAGGGGCAATTCGCAGTACGGCATCAATATATTCGGCCAGTCCGTGGCCCCGGTGGATCCGGGCCAGGGTATGGTAATTTGCCGTCTGAAGCCCAAGTTCCAAATGAATGTGCAGACCGCTTTCCTTCTGAAATGCCCGAAGCAGGTCAAGGATCTCATTACTGATACAGTCCGGCCGGGTGGAAATGGCAATTTCAACAATTCCGTCCGCCGTGGCAGCCTGGTGCAAATAGGCAAGGAGCTGCTCTGGAGGCAGAAATGTATTTGTATAATTTTGGAAATAGGCTATAAATTTATGTGCATGGTATTTTTTTTCAATGAGCCTGCGGTTTTGCTCCAGCTGTGTGCGTACGTCCATACGGCTGTCTCTGGATTCAAAACCGGTGCCTGTTTCTGCGCAGAATGTACAGCCTGTATCATGGATCCGGTTGGGACATGTCAGCGGCAGATTCACAGGAAGCTTGTATACTTTTTCACTATATTTTTCTTTAAGATATTGGGAATAGGTGCGGTATCTTTGTTTTGTCATATCATTCATCGCTCCTGTCTGAAAACAAAGAGTTCCGTTATTCATTATAAACGCTTTTGTCAAATAAGGAAACCCTTTATGCATAAAAAGTTTTTGTAAGGGTATACTACCCTATAAAATCTCAAATGAGGAGGTACATTATGAAAAGAAACTGGCTGGATGTCCTGGCGCTGCTTTTGATTATTATCGGAGGCATTAACTGGGGTCTTGTAGGATTTTTCAGATTTGACCTTGTAAGCTTTATTTTTGGTGATATGTCCATGGTCACACGGATCATCTTTGCCATTGTAGGGCTTGCTGCCATTTATTCCATTGTTCTTTTTTGGAAGCTGCGAACTGAGGATGAGTAAGGCTGTTTTGGCATGCCATGGATGCTCATATAGAAAAGATCCTTAAGTACACACAGAAAAACTGCCGTACACGGACATTCTGTAGAAGGCTGCGTACGGCAATTTTTATTCGTGTGCATATTCTGCAGGAGTCAATGGTGGCCCCTGATGCAGAGGGAACGGTCTTTTATCTCTCCATTATAAAGAAATAACGATCTTGTCCCTGAATTCTTCCGGCAGATTTTCAGCATCAATAGAAACGCTGATCACAAAGTTCACATGGAATGTGTTGGAAATCTTTTCAAGCTGTGTAAGCACATAGCCAACATATTCTTCGGTTACACATGCAATACTTAAAAAACTGTCCAGATACATTGCTTCAAGATCGTGATCCTGTGAGATCAAGCCGCAAACAAAACCTAAGAAGCTGTCATAATTATCCAGAGGATAATCCTTTACATTAATGAGACGGATCTTGTTGCTAAGCTCGTACATATGTTTATTATTTTTATCAAGGTAGACAATGTTTCCTTTCGACCCCTTTACTTCATCGTTTACCATTTGAATGAGATACTTTGTCTTTCCTTTGCCCTTTACACCTGAAATAATTTGTATCATTGTACTCTCCTCCTAGTGTTCCATTTTTTATATATTTTTAATATATAATGTATATTAATTATAGTACAAAATACCCGAAAATTCAATCAGTTTTTCTGAATCATTGATAACAGGCTGTTCATTTGTTGATACAATTCCGGCTTGTCATCTCCGCCTAAAATCAGGGATATATAAGAGTTTTCCCCATCATCTGTTGTATATAAAATAAGACATGCCCCGGCAGCTCCGGTGGTTCCGGTTTTCCCTCCAAAAATATGGACTCCCTCCGGCGGCGTATAGTCCCCGGTAAAATACAGATTTGTATTAGGCAGTGTCTTGCTGGCCGCTGCCCCGGAAGCACTGGTATAATTAACCGTGTAAGAAGTCTGACTGATGGCATTCCTGAAATCCTCATACTGCATACATGCATTAAACATGAGATACAGATCGTAGGCACAGGTTTCGTGACCGTCCTCATCCAGGCCGCAGGCATTGACAAAATGGGTGTTGGCTGCGCCAAGGCTAGCTGCTTCACTGTTCATCAGCTTTGCAAATTCTTCAACAGAACCGGACATGTGGATGCCCAGGGCTGTGGAAGTGTCGTTGCCGGAATAAACGATCATACTGTAAAACAGATCACGGACGCTGACCTGATCCCCTGCCGCAAATCCCGCCATCTGAGCACCTGCAACATCGGTATAGACCATTTCTTCCGTAATAGTGACAATATCATCCATATTCCCGTACTTTAATACGAGCAGGCCGGTCATCAGTTTCGTCAGACTGGCCGGAGCCAGGGGCTCATATATGTTTTTATAATAAAGCGCTTCCTGAGTATTGGTTTGTATGAGCAGTGCAGCGTCAGTGGTGATCGTCGTGTCGGAAATGGATGCCTCGTTATCTGAGACGGAGACGACGGCCAGATCGGCAGCATAGCCCTCCCCCTTTTCCGGGTCTACCAGGCTAAGGACATCGGAGCTTGTAAGCAGTTCCATTTCGGAATACTTGTTTAACAGTCCGCTGGATGGCTGACACCCGGAAATAAGCATTGCAGTACAGCAGGCAGCTGCGATTATTCCTCGTTTCATAGTTTCGCTACTTCCTGTCTATTTATAAAATTCCCGCCATTCCAGATCGCCCCGGTCCAGAGCTTTGATAAGAAGCTCTGCAGTGGCAAGATTTGTGGCAATGGGAATGTTGTGCATATCACAAAGCTTAACGATCTCATGGACATTAGGCTCATGAGACTGTGCGTGCATGGGATCCCGCAAAAATATCACAAGGTCGATATTATTATGCTCGATCTGTGCCCCAAGCTGCTGTTCGCCGCCTAAGGGGCCGGCTAAAAATTTGTGTATGTTCAGATTGGTCACTTCTTCAATCGACCTACCTGTTGTTCCGGTAGCATACAGTTCATGCTTGCTTAAAATTCCTCTGTAAGCGATACAGAAATTCTGCATCAGCTTTTTCTTTGCGTCGTGTGCGACTAATCCGATATTCATAAAATATCTACCTCCTGTTTCTTTGTAATCCCACATTTAAAACTAAACCAATACCAATAAAGTTCGCCAGCAGGGAGCTGAGACCGTAACTGACAAACGGCAGCGGCAGACCTGTATTTGGAAGGATCGCCGTAGCTACACCAATATTTACAAATGTCTGGAACGTTATGATCGCCGCGTAACCGCTGGCAATGAGCCGTCCCGTCATATCGGCTGCGTCTCTTGCAATGAAAAGACAGGATATGACAACGATCAGCAGCAGGCCGATGACAACGCAGCTTCCAACAAATCCCAGTTCCTCTCCAATAACTGCGAAAATGAAGTCGGTCTGCGGTTCAGATAAAAAGTCACCGCCTTTAACCGATGTTAATGTATTATTATTCAGCCCCTTCCCTGTAAGCAGACCGGAGCCAATGGCCATAACGGAATTATACTGCTGCGCATAAGTTGTCAGAAGATAATCCGAAGGATTTAAAAAGGTCATGATACGCGTCTGCTGGTAGTCATCCAGCAGTATCTGAAATGGCTGGGTAACATACCATAAAAACAGAGCGCCTAGCGGAATGGTCGTTGCAAGGATGCCGCCCACGATCTTAAAACTGATGCCTCCCACAAACATGAGTACACAGAAAAGGAAAACAAATACAAGGGTCGTTGACAGATCCGGTTCTTCAAAGATCAGTACCAGAGGGATCAGATATAAGATCCCGGTGATCATTATGGTGGAAAATCTGCTGATCCGATCTTTGTTGTCACTGATGAACTTTGCAAAAATAATGAGCATCAGCATCTTGGCAAATTCCGAAGGCTGCAGGGTGCCGAAAGAACCCAGCGAGAACCACCGGCGCGCTCCGTTGACATCAATACCAAACAGCAGAACCGCCAGCAGCATCACTATATTAATAGCATACAAAATCCATTGGAAATTTGCAATAAAATTATAGTCAATTAACGAAAAAAATATCATTATGACAAAACCTGCACAGACGCCGATAAGCTGCTTTGATGCAAAACCGTCGGCCGCACTGTTAATGGTGAGTACACCGATCACACAAAGGGCGAGTACGGCCAGGACCAGTTTTATATCATATTTTTTAAAGTCGTATCTGAACAGGCCATGCAAAAAATAATTAAATCGCTTTATCATAATTCTCCTGTAAATGCATTGGCTTGGCATCCCGCAAGGGCACCCGGGCCACAAGGGCCGGCGCTGTATCCGGGCTGTCAGGAGCCTGTATAATTTCAATATCTATTTTACCAGTATCTACTTCTACGTATTTTGCCAGAACGTTTAAAAGATCTTCCCGTATATTTTCAATCACTGCCGGCGAACAATTCGCCCTGTCTGAAACAAGAAGTACCTTTAGTCTGTCTCTGGCAATATTTCCGGAAGCGCGTCTGCCGAAAAAACGCCAAAATTTCATTTACAAAACCCCCTTCTTATACTCTGCCAAAAAGGGTCTGTAATCGGTATCGTACACCTCTCTTACATTTGTATGTAATGACCGGAACGTCTTTTCCGAGAATGCGCTGGCATATATCCCGGTAGGCCTGCCCGGCCATGGAATCCGATCCCACAAGAGGTTCGCCCTGATTGGTGGAGATCACCACATCCTCATCATCGGGAATCGTGCCGATCAGCTCCAGATTGAGAATATCCACTACATCGTCTACAGACATCATATCGCCCCGGCGGATCATATCATACCGCAGCCGGTTGACGATCAGTTGTACCCTCTCCATGTGGTATTCTTTTAACAGACCTGCTACCCGGTCGGCATCCCGGATTGCGGAAACTTCCGGCGTTGTAACAACCAGCGCACGGTCAGCACCGGCTACGGCATTTTTAAAGCCCTGCTCGATACCGGCCGGACAATCCAGTATAATATAATCGAAATCCATCCGGAGCTGCTGGATCAGCTTTTTCATCTGCTCCGGGGAAACCGCGTTTTTGTCCTTCGTCTGGGCAGAAGGGAGCAGGTACAGGTCCGGATACCGCATATCCCGGATCAGAGCCTGCTTAATGCGGCAGTTTCCTTCAATAATATCTACCAGGTTATAAACAATTCGGTTTTCCAGCCCCATGACAACGTCCAGGTTGCGGAGACCGATGTCTGTATCAATAAGGACAACTTTTTTATTCAGCATTGCCAGGCCGGTCCCGATATTTGCGGATGTGGTCGTTTTGCCTACGCCGCCTTTTCCTGATGTGATCACAAACACTTCACTCATGACAATTCCCTCCAATTTAACACATATGATCCTGCTCTTTTGGATCGTCCTTGTCTTTTGTGTTTATGTGCCGTGACCTTACTGATTAATCGGCACCGTCGTCTGTATGAACGCCGCCATTATAGTTAATGGGCAAAAGGGCATGTCTGCCGCTGTCCGAAGATTCTGAATCATTCTGCAGGGAATCATATAAAGGCAGGTTAAAATAAGCGGCAATACTGTCCCGGAAGGTATCTACGACATTGGTAGAACCATACCCGTTGGATATGCGTACCGTTACAGCAATCTGAGGATCGCTGTAAGGGGCAAAGCCGGTAAACCACGCATGCTCCGGCTTAAGATCAGATTCCTGGGCAGTACCGGATTTGCCGGCAACCTCCACATCAAGGCTGGTGAAAACATCCTGATAGGAGGAAGTTTTATTGGTAACATACCACATACCCTGCTGTACGGCGTTCCATGTGGAATCCTGGATCGTATCCGTCAGATCGTTTAAAACCTCCGGCGTAAAATCTTCAACAAGATTTCCTTCGTGGTCTGTGATCCGGTCCACCAGAGAAAGATTATATACGGTTCCACGATTGGCCAGAGCCGCTGTATAACGGTTAACCTGGGTGGCTGTATAGTTGTTGGTACCCTGTCCGATGAAGGAGCGGACGCTGGATTCATCGGAAATATTGGGGGAAGCTTCGCCGATTTCAATGCCTGTGGTCTGGTTAAATCCAAACATCTCGGCATATTTGGCCAAAAGCTCAAGACCCTGTTCATCATCTTCCGTGCCGTCTGCTGTCAGTGCTGCGTTATAGCCCAGCTCATAGAAAAAGTAGTTGCAGGACACGCCAATGGCCTGGATGACATTAACTGAGCCGTGGCTGACACTGCTCCAGCACCGTGCGCTGGGAACAACTTTATCAAAAACGGTCCGGTCATAAACCTCTGTACTCAGATCGATAAGCCCTTCTTCCAGCCCGGCAATGGCGGAAAGCGGTTTGTAGGTGGATCCGGGAGCACTGGTCTGCTGGGTAGCACGGTTAAATAAAGGCCGGGATTCATTGCTCAGCAGGGACGCATAGTATTCCGGATCAGAGATCCGGTTGGCATCATAGCTTGGGTAAGAAACTAATGCCTTAACCTCGCCGCTGTTAGGGTCTGTGACTACAACTGCACCGGAACATGTATCCAGAGCAAGCATATCCGGTGTGATCTCCATATTATAGATCTTATTGTAAATAAAACTACGGGCAGTAACTGTACTGCTTACCAGGCTGTTATAATCATCATCTTCTTTGGATAAGATCCCCTGATCATAAAGGAGCAGGCAGATTTCTCTTTCTGTAATGGTTTCTGAAGAAAGCATATATTTATAAACCCGTTTCTGAAATCCGGAATCATCCCGGATCCCGTTTAAAATGGCTGTGACTAAAGCGTCGTATACTTCTGACGTATCCACATATTCTCCGGAAATATTCAGGAGGGATGTATCGATCCAGCCCTGGGCAATGGCATGCTCAAAAAAATCTCCCAGGCCGATCTCGCCGTTTTCCCACTGGCTGTATACTTCTTCGTCAGCATCATACAGATCACCGTTTAATATGCCGTTGTCCCGGGCCCATGTATAAATATAATTGCAGTAACTGTTATATTCATCGGACAATGTACTTTGAGGGGCATACGTATCAGCCCTTAAAATACTTTCAATCTGGGAAATTACGCTTTCAATATACGTATTAAAACGTTCACCCACGGACATTTCCAGGTCGGTTGCATCGCTTTCATAAAAATGTTCTGTATCAATAATATTGTTTTCAATAAAGGCATGAAAAACATCAATGTAAGGTACCAGATGATTTTCATTATTATCTTCGTCTACAGTAGCCACCAGCTTAGATAAAAGGATACCTGCGATCTTTTCTTCCAGAAGATCATAGATCGTTTTGGTCAGATCTGCATCAATGGTAAGATAAATATCATTTCCCGGGACGGCAGCTGTAACATCCGTTGCATCAAGGACGCTGCCAAGACTGTTCACATAAAGAGTCTGGGACCCCTTTTCACCGGCCAGTTCGTATTCAAACACACTTTCAATGCCGGTTT
The DNA here is from genome assembly GCA_018711005.1 of Candidatus Scybalocola faecigallinarum. Taxonomy (GTDB): domain Bacteria; phylum Bacillota; class Clostridia; order Lachnospirales; family Lachnospiraceae; genus Catenibacillus; species Catenibacillus faecigallinarum. Next base: position 43,362 of record DVIT01000030.1, read on the forward strand.
TTCCTACAGTATCGCTGGCCGTATATTCCGTGTGTCCGTCTTCTGCAAAGGCCTCCAGTTCATCATCGGAAATAGTTCCTGTATAGCCGGTAATATGGGCAAAGTATTCGCTGTCATTATATTCCCGCACATACGACTGGGAAATCGTGACTCCCGGAAGTGAGGTGCTGTTTTCCTTTATTGCGGCAACCAGATCATCCTCTACATCCGATACAACAGTAACGGTGACGTATCGTTGGTAGCGGGTCATATAAAGCTCATAGCGCAGTGCCAGGATCTTTAACATTTCTGCATCTGTATAATCTCCTGTAACATTAAAAAGATTTTCACCGCGCATGTAATCGTAAAGCTCCTGGGCTGTCATTTCTTCCTGGCGTGTACTCAGGCTGTCTGTATAGTTGACGCCGAAAATATCCTTTTTGAAATTCCGGATAGTAGAATCCGACCCGGTGAACTGGATCGTGCCGTCTTCTCCAATTTCCATGGGGATGGAGTAAATCGTTTCTTCGCCATGGTCTTCCACAATCCGGATCAGATTTTCAATCATAGTGTTGCGGGTTTCATTATCGGATGGCAGCGTGCTGTTTTCAATAATGACGGAATAAATCATCCGGTCATAGGCAAGTACGGTGCCGTTGCAGTCGTAAATCGTTCCTCTGGGGGCTGCGATTTCTGTTTCTTTTTGTATTCTGTAAGTAAACTGTTCCAGATAGTCCTCGCCTTCCACCACCTGAAGAACAAACAGTCGGTAGAAAAGGATTGCGAACAGTACCGTAAAAAAGGCACCGGCGATAAATAATCTTGAGCGGACTACTGAAACGATTCCTCGTAAGAGTGCTTTAAGCAATGAAATCCTCACTTCCTTTTTTATCCAGCTTCTTGCATATAAACAATATTACCCGGTATATTACTATAGATACGATCACCGTATAGACCAGCTCGGGAAGGATGATCCGTTTCAGGTAAAAAACGAAATTAAACCGTCCTCTCACTAAAAAGCTGACCAGATACATAAATATGCCGTAAAGCAGGTCTGCGCTTCCAATAAGGATCAGAGGCAAAGTAATATCTTCCTCATAATAAATCTGATTAAAATATCCAAGCACAAATCCGATGATCATATAGCATAATGCATAGGCTCCAAGATAATTTCCGGTGGAAATGTCCATAAGAAGCCCGCAGAAAAATCCCACCACGCAGCCTTCGCTCCGCCCGCGGATCAGGCCGATGCTGGCTGTGAGTATGATCAGAAGGTTGGGGACGATGTCTGCCAGTGCAAAAAATTTGAATATGGTACTTTGCAGTAAAAACGCCGCCAGGATCACGACAATGTAAATAAGAGTACGTTTCAACTGTCTACAATCCTTTCATCTGGATTCTCCGGTTTCTCCGGAGGATGTCTGTGCAGTTTGGGAGCTGCTGTCAGTTTCGGTTTCAGTTTCACTGGTATTATTAAGAGCTTCGTCCTCTACCAGGTCCGCTTTCAGCTGGGTGATCACAAGAACATTCCTGAGGTGTTCAAAATCAACCACAGGGGTTACGCGGGCGCTTTTGGTCAGCGTGGAAGAATCCTCAGTAATGTCTGTAATATAGCCGATAGTCAGTCCGGGAAGAAATTTATCACTGAGATATGAGGTAATGATCTCGTTGCCTTCCGCCATCTGCGCGTCATCCCGGATAAGCTCTACGGTTAAAAGGCCTGTATCTTTTTCTTCCAGGCTTCCATTGACAATACAATGGTCTTCGGAAATGGCATCCATAGCACTGACGCTGCTGGAATCATCCGTAATGGACCGGACAATGGAATGGTTGACGCCGGTTTCAATAACAATGCCTACAAGACCATTGTCTGCAATAACATTCATGTCCACCTGGATCCCGTCATTTGTCCCCTTGTCGATGGTAAATGTATCGTACCAGTTGCTGGCATCGCTGCTGATGATCCTGGCGCCGACCATACTGTAATTGGGATAGCTTTCTTTTAGCTGGAGCAGTTCACGAAGGTCATCCAGCTCGCTTAAATTGTTTTCCATGGAGGAGATCTGTGATTTTAAAGTATCAACCTCCAGCTGAAGGGCTTCATTTTCCTCCTGAAGTTCACTGACCGTGCGGGAATCTTCCACCAGGGAGGACACCCATGTACCGATACTGTTTAATCCTGTCTGCATGGGCGCGATCAATGTTCCTAATGTGCTTTGGACAATATTATTGGAAGCGCCCCATGTAAAGCTTACGCTGATCAGCACGCAGCATACTGCCAGCAGTGCCAGAAACAGGTATTTGGGGTTAACGCCTCCATTTTTTTTGTGCTGCTTCATATTTCCTCCTTTTTGGCCATGCCTTTAAGGCCATACAGGTACCCCCGGAGGGGGCTTCCTCCTTTTGGCCATGTTTTTAAGGCCATACAGGTATCCCCGGAGGGGGCTTCCTCCTTAGTAGAATGCAGATTCCCGCACTGAGAAAGCAAGATTGGAAAGTTCATAACTGTTCATAATAACATCCAGGCCTTTGACAACGCTTTCCTGAGGATGAGACGACATATTGACTTTCATACGGGTACGGGAAGCGATGAGCCTGTCCAGTCCCGGGATCATACTGGTGCCGCCGGTAACATAAATGCCATGGTCAAAAATGTCATTATTAAGCTCCGGAGGCGTCCGCTCTAAAAGCCCGCGTATCGCATCCAGCACAGGCTCAAGTACAGTTGTGATACAGTTATAAACAAGTGCGGACGGCACTAAAACATTAACAGGAAGGCCAGTGATCAGGTCCCTGCCAAAAACCTTTGCCGGTTCTGCCATTTCAGGGATTGCAAAACCAAGGGATAATTTTAAAAATTCAGCGGTCTTGCTCCCGATGATCACATTATGTCTGAGCTTGACTTCACTGCAAATAGCATCATTAATGGTATTGCCGCCGGTTTTGATCAGACGGCTCAGCACAATGCCTCCCAGAGCGATAATAGAAATTTCTGTAGTATCTGCGCCCAGATCTACGATCATAATGCCGCCGGCCCGTGTAACGTCAAGTCCCTCTCCCAAAGCTGCTGCCACCGGTTTTTCCACAAGACTTGCATTATGAGTTTTAAAAGATGAGTAGCCGATGAGACTGAAGAAGGCGCGTTTTTCAACTTCTGTAATGGCAGAAGGCACGGCCAGATAAAATTCATTGTGACGCATCATGCTGTTGCTGCAGTTAAGCTTTTTCAGCAGATAGTCAAACAGCTTCCCCATAGGCTCCACATCTGCGATCACGCCGTTTTGAACCGGACGTTTGATCACAATACTATCTGAAACTTTCTCAAAAATTTCATAGGCCGCATCACCTGCGGCCACCATATCCTTTTTCTTACGTATAGCGATCATATTATTTTCAACAAGAATATTTTTACGGGTATTATCATATATTTTTACGTAATTTGTACCTAAGTCCAAACCATATTTTCGTCCTGCCATAAAACATTCCTTTCATTATGAGCATAATTTTTTAGCCCATCCGGGTTATCCTTGCGGAGTTCTCCTTCTATTCCTGGATAAACCCGCACTGAAACAGGCTTTTATAGGTTTTGTCCCCAATGATGATATGGTCCAAAAGTCGGATTCCCAGCATCCTGCCAAGACCTGCAATGGCCTGTGTGACCTCAATATCCTCCCTGCTGGGCGTGGGATCGCCGCTGGGATGATTATGCAGCAGGATGATATTCACAGCATTATGGCGCAGCGCCTCCAGGAATATTTCTCTTGGAGAAATCAGCGCAGCATTAACACTGCCTTTGGATATAACCATATCACCGATCTTTTTGTTTTTTGTGTTCAGCATGAGCAAGATCAGATGCTCCTGCCGGTAATGACGCATGTCCTCCATATAATAGCCGGCAATCACATCAGGATTTGTACAGTCCGGTCCCATGGAAGTACAGGAACGTTGGATTCTTTTGGATAATTCAAGGACACATTGGATCTGAATGGCTTTGACCCGGCCGATCCCGGGAATCCTCATCAGCTGTGTCATGGTCAGGTTATTCAGACCGCTAAGACTGTCCCGTTTACCGGCCATATTTAAAATTTCCATGGCCAGTTCTACGCTGCGTTTCGTCTTTGTTCCTGTGCGTATAATTACTGCCAGAAGTTCAGCGTCTGACAAAGCCTGTGCCCCGTATTTTTCACACTTTTCATAGGGCCGTTCATTTTCAGGCAGCTCTTTTGTTTTTAGCATAAATAAAATCCCCCTTTGGGCTCTCTCCAGGACCGGTAAAGGGATGAGGCTGGCTTTCATAGTAAGTTTATCATAAAACCTGAAAAATGTATACACTAAGCGCCTATTAAAAAATTATATAATTCTTTATAAAATTGTATAAAGTGAGCTTTCTTTTTTGGAAAAATGTCAAAAAGACGGGGCCAAAGGACCCGGCCCCGGGGATCAGATCCGCACAAGACCGGCGTCCACAAGCTTTTGCAGGGACATCATAATGCCGAATTTTGCATGATGCCATGTAAGTCCGCCCTGGAAATAAACGCTGTAAGGTGGTTTAATGGGGGCGTCTGCGCTCAGTTCAATGGAAGAACCGGAAATAAATGCGCCGGCTGCCATGATCACATCGCAGTCATATCCCGGCATTGCCCAGGGTTCCGGAGTGACATGGCTGTCTACAGGTGCAGCAGCCTGGATGCCTTTGCAAAATTCAATTACATGTTCCGGATGGTTAAAGACAACTGCCTGGATAATATCATGGCGGCTTTCTGTGGCATTGGGAACACATTCAAAACCAAGCTTTTCATAAATATTGGCAGCAAAAACCGCCCCCTTCAGCGCTCCGTTGACAACCTGAGGCGCCAAAAACAGCCCCTGGAAAAAGGAACGATTAACGCCAAGGCTTGCGCCGACTTCCTTTCCAAGGCCGGGCGCCGTAAGACGGAACGCGGCATTTTCCACGTATTCTTTTTTACCGGCAATGTAACCGCCAATGGGGGCCAGTCCGCCGCCGGGATTTTTTATAAGGGAGCCTACGCACAGATCTGCGCCCACATCTGACGGCTCACAGGTTTCTACAAATTCGCCGTAGCAGTTATCAACCATACAGATTACATCGGGACGGATATCTTTAATAAAGGAAATCAGCTGGCCAATGCGCTCCACGGATAAGGTCCGACGGGGCTGATAGCCTTTGGAGCGCTGGATAGTTACCAGTTTTGTTTTAGAATTTAACGCTTTACGGATGCCTTCAAAGTCAAAATCACCGTTGGGAAGCAGATCTACCTGACGGTAAGTGATCCCATATTCTGCCAGAGATCCTCTTTCAGGACGGATGCCGATGATCCCTTCCAGCGTATCATAGGGCTTGCCTACCGGAGAAAGGAGCTCATCCCCCGGGCGGAGATTTCCGGCCAATGCAATGGTCAGCGCATGGGTCCCGCATGTAATATGAGGGCGTACCAGGGCATCCTCTGTGTGGAATACACTGGCATAAACCTCCTCAAGGGTATCCCGTCCGCTGTCATTATAGCCATAGCCGCTGCTGTCGGCAAAGTGATAATCGCTGACCTTATGTTCCTGCATGGCGCGGATGACCTTAAGCTGGTTATACTCAGCCGTCTGGTCAAAGGCCTGAAAACGGGGGGCCAGATCCTTTTCCATGGCCTGGCAAAAATCATAAACATTTTTGGAGATCCCTAAGGTCTGATAATACTGCTCTAACGTTTCACTCATGATATAATTCCTCTTTCTGTCAGTAAATCTATAATATATTCAAGAATTGCTTCTTCATTTTCGTATTCACTTTTATCGATCCACACCACATCCCGTTCGCGGCGGAACCATGTCAGCTGTCGTTTGGCAAAGTGGCGTGTGTCTCTTTTCAATATATATACAGCCTCGTCCAACGTACATTCTCCGGAGAAATAAGGCACAAATTCTTTATAGCCAAGGCCCTGCATGGATACAAGATTTGGGCTGTAGCCTTCCTCCAGGAGCCCTTTCACCTCGTCTGCCAGCCCTTCCTTAAGCATTTGATCCACCCGGGTGTTGATCCGCTCATACAGGATCTCCCTGGGCCAGGTCAGCACAAGGTAAGCACTGTTATATGGACTGGTTTTTTGTCGTTCTGAGGCATTATGGTCTGAAATTTTTTGCCCTGTCTTTTCATAAAACTCCAAAGCGCGGATCACACGCTTGACATTATTGGGATGGATCTGAGACGCAGACTCGGGATCCACCTGGGCCAGACGGTCATGCAGCTGCCGGGCGTGTCCCTGGCGGGCAATGTCCTCCAGCTTGCGGCGAAAGGCCGGATCACTGTCATTTTCCGTAAAATCTATATCATTTAAAAGGGCCTGGATATAAAATCCCGTTCCACCCACAACAATGGGGATCTTTCCCCGGGAAATAATATCTTCCATAGCCGCTTTGGCCATTTGCTGAAAAACGACCACATTAAATTCCTCATCCGGCATCAGTACATCCACCAGATAATGAGGAATACCTTCCATCTGGTGAGGAAGGATCTTGGCAGTCCCAATATTCATTTTTTTGTACACCTGCATAGAATCCGCGGAAATGATCTCTCCGCCGATACGTTTCGCCAGAGCTAAAGACAGCTGAGTCTTACCGGCTGCTGTCGGGCCGGTTAAAATGACAAGGGGCCATTGGTTCATAGTATCCGCTCCTGATCTATACTTTAAATTTTCCCGGGCCAAATACCTCTGGCCCGGGAAGGCATTGTGTCGCTTGTTTCATTCTATAATGCTGCGCTATGATGCCACAGATTTCTCCGCACTTTGTGCGCTGGAAATTCCTACTGGATCCGTTTAAATTTCTTTTCCAGCTCATACTGGCTCATGGCGATAATGGTGGGCCTTCCATGAGGGCAGTTATACGGATTATCCGCTGCAAGAAGCTCATCGATCAGGGCGTCTGCTTCCGGAAAGGACAGCGCCTGGTTTCCTTTAACTGCTGCCTTGCAGGCCATAGTGGCCAGCCGGTCGTTAATAAGCTCTGCATTAAAATGTCCTGCCTGGTCGGAAATTCCGTCCAGCAGATCAACAAACAGATCTCTCTCCGTATATCCGTACAGCTCTGAGGGAACGGCGCGGATGGCATATTCCCGTCCGCCAAATGGATCGATCTCAAAGCCTAATGCCTGGAACTGGTCCATATACCGGTTCAGCGCTTCCTCCTCCTGCATGGTCAGGGAAAGGATCATGGGCGGATCAAGCTGCTGGGAAACGGCGCTGCTGTTTTCATAGTGCTTTTTCAGCTTTTCATACATGACCTTTTCATGAGCCGCATGTTGGTCGATAATATATAACTTTTTATCATATTCCACCAGCCAGTAGGTTTCAAAAACCTGGCCAATTAGCCGGTGGCGCAGCCGGGCTTTACTGGATAAAAGCTTATCGTCAAAAAGCTCCATTTGCTCGCCTTTTCCTAAAAACCGGGGATCCGCCTCCGACCCGGAAACGGATTCAGATGCCGGAATGCTCTCTGGTGCCGGGGCGCTTTCAGGAGCTGGAGCAGTCTCTGGTACCGGAAACGCCCGGTTGGGCGCTGCCGCCGGGCCTGCCGGGGATGCTTCCGCCTGTGTATGTCTGCCGGAGCTTGGGGCGAAACTGCCGGAGCTTGAAACAAAACTGCCGGCGCTTGTAGAAAAGCTTCCTGAGCTTTCGCGGATGTAGCTGACAGGGTTCGACGTAGCACTGGCAGAACCCGACACAGCACTGCCTGAGTTGGGCGCAGCGCTGCCGGCAGGGGCGGGCCGGGATATTTGCTGCTTTCGCCGGGTTTCAAAAGGCTCCGGCGCCGGGGCCGAAAGCTGCTGCTTCATCTCCTGCCTTTGCCGTGCGGCAATCTCCCGCTCTGTATCCATGGACACATCGGGGATCAGGTCCCGGCCTTCCAGGGCGTCACGGATGGTCCGGTAAACAAGTTCGTAAACTTCTTCGCTGTTATTAAAGCGTATCTCCATTTTTGTAGGATGGACATTAACGTCGATCAGGGAAGAATCTACTGAAAGATGGAAGGCTGTAAATGGATATTTGTGGACCATGACAAAGTTTTTGTAAGCTTCTTCAATAGCCTTTGTGATCACCGGGCTTTTAATGTAGCGTCCGTTAATAAAATAATTTTCATAGGCCCGGTTTCCCCGGGAAATAAGAGGTTTTCCAATAAAGCCTTTTATTTCCATATTGGCAGAGCTTTGGCAGACTTCTAAAAGATTTGCCGTAATATCCCGGCCGTAAATATTATAGATAATGTCTTTTAGCTGCATATTTCCGGCAGTGTGGATCCGGTTTTGACGGTTATTTATGAACTTAAATGACACCTCCGGATGGGACAGGGAAAGGCGCATGATCAGATCATTGACGTAACCGGCCTCGGTCATATCGGATTTTAAAAACTTTCTCCGGGCCGGGGTATTGTAAAACAGGTTGCGGACGATCATCGTCGTTCCGGAGGGACAGCCGATTTCCTCAAAAGCAGTCTCTTTCCCGCCGTCAATACAATAGCGCACACCGGTAAGATCTTCCGGTGTTTTTGTAAGAAGCTCCACCTGGGCCACGGAGGCGATACTGGACAATGCCTCCCCCCGAAACCCCAGGGATGCTATCATAAGCAGGTCTTGAGCGGTGCGGATCTTACTGGTGGAATGGCGCAGAAAGGCCAGGGGAATATCTTCTTTATCAATGCCGCTGCCATTGTCAGTGACGCGGATCAGACTTGTCCCGCCGTCACGGATTTCTACAGTAATGGCTGTTGCATGTGCGTCAATGGCGTTTTCCACCAGCTCCTTAACAACAGAAGCCGGCCGCTCCACGACTTCACCGGCGGCAATTTTATTAATGGTATCCGAATCAAGGACATTAATATTTTGCATGTTTTCCTCCTTATTGGCCGTCTTTTTAAGGCCATGCAGGTATCCCCGAAGGGGGCTTCCTCCTTATTGGCCGTTTTTTTAAGGCCATATAGGTATCCCCGAAGGTTTCCGGCAGTTACATCAGTTTTTGCTGGAGCTCGTCCAGTAAAAGCATGGCGTCTAAGGGCCGCATCCGGGACAGGTCGGCTTTCTTTAACTGGCTGATCACCTGAGTCCAGGCTTCCGGGATCTGGGGCGCCAAAGTGCCGGCATGGCCGGACGGATCCCGTGGATCTGCTGTGTTTTCCGTCTCAGCATCGGACTCTGATGAGGGCTGAGGATCAAATAAAGACATTTGTCCGTCATCCTCGTCTTGTTCCGGTGTCTGGCGGGCTTTTACATCTTCTTTGCCGGCGCCGATCTCACGGACCTTGTCTGTAATATCTGCGCTGACCAGTTCTTCCACCAGCTCCTTGGCCCGGTCAATGACCAGATCCGGTACGCCGGCCAGCTTGGCTACCTGTATACCATAGCTTTTATCTGCGCCGCCCCGGACGATTTTGCGCAGGAAGATAATATCATCCCCCTGTTCCTTAACGGCAATACAGTAATTATTGACATTAGAAAGCTTGCCTTCCAGCTCTGTCAGCTCATGATAATGGGTGGCAAAAAGGGTTTTGGCCCCTAAAAGCTTGGGGTTGCTGATATATTCCACTACAGCCCATGCAATGCTCAGGCCGTCAAACGTACTGGTTCCCCTGCCGATCTCATCCAGGATCAGAAGGCTGTCTTTGGTAGCGTTCCTTAAAATATTGGCTACCTCGGTCATTTCCACCATAAAGGTACTCTGGCCGCTGGCCAGGTCATCGCTGGCGCCTACACGGGTAAAGATCCGGTCCACAATGCCAATGTCAGCTGAAGCTGCAGGGACAAAGCTGCCCATTTGGGCCATAAGTACGATCAGGGCGGTCTGGCGCATATAAGTGGACTTTCCCGCCATATTTGGGCCTGTAATAATGGAAATGCGCTGTTTCTGGTTATCCAGATACGTGTCATTTTCAATGAACATCTGGCTGGCAGTCATTTTTTCCACCACCGGATGCCGGCCGCCTTTAATATCGATCACACCCTTTGTGTTGATCTTTGGCCGCACATAGTTATTCCGCTCCGCCACCAGGGCAAGGGAACAAAGCACATCCAGGTTTGCCAGAGCCTTTGCCGTGGCCTGGATACGGGACACCTCTCCGGCAATCCTGTCCCGGACGTCGCAAAACAGATCGTATTCCAGGGAAAAAAGCTTATCCTCAGCGCCAAGGATAGTATCCTCCAGCTCTTTAAGGCGGGGGGTAATATAGCGCTCTGCATTGGTCAATGTCTGTTTGCGGGTCCAGCTGTCCGGCACCATGGATTTATAGGAATTGGTCACTTCCAGATAATAGCCGAAAACCTTATTAAATTTGACTTTGAGATTTTTTATGCCTGTTTTTTCCCGTTCTTCGCTTTCCAACTGGGACAGCCACTGCTTTCCTTCAGTTTTGGCGTGACGGTATTTGTCAATGTCCTCATGGAATCCGTCTTTAATAATGCTCCCTTCTTTTGAAGAAATGGGGGGATCGTCATTAATGGCATTTTCAATCAGCTGGCACAGATCCTCCAGACCGTCCATCCGGTCATAAATTTCCCGAAGCTTCGGGGATGAATAGGACCTGAGTAAAAGCTTGATCGGCGGGATCATGGACAGCGATGACTTAAATGCGATCAGATCCCTTGGATTGGCTGTTTTGCAGCTGATCTTACTGATCAGACGTTCCAGGTCGTAGACCGGGTTTAAATATTCCCGGATCTCATCTCTGTTGATCAGCTCCCGGTTGATCTCCTCAATGGCGTCCAGACGCATTTCAATGGGCTTTTTGTCAATGTAGGGCTGTTCGATCCATGTACGCAGCAGCCGGGCACCCATAGCTGTTTTTGTCTTATCAAGGACCCACAGCAGGGATCCCCGTTTTTGCTTTTCGCGAAGGGTTTCCAAAAGCTCCAGGTTCCTGCGGGTAGAGCTGTCAATGACCATGTACTGACCGGAATTATAGGTAGTAATATGGGTCAGATGTGTCAGGGAATTTTTCTGGGTATCATACAGATACTGCAAAAGGGCTCCTGCGGCGATGGTTCCGGTAGGATAGTCGCCAAGGCCTAAGCCCTCAAGAACCGATACTTTAAAGTGCCGCTTCAGCCGCTCCCGGCACTGTTCCTCGTCCATATACCAGGAATCCAGTACAGAAACCGATATGTTCAGCCGTTCCTTCAAATCATCCAGATCCACTCCGCTCATGCAAAAGGCATCATTGTGGATGATTTCTGCCGGAGAAAATTTGGTGATCTCATCCATGAGCTTTTTAGCAGAATCTACTTCAGTCATATAGTAGTCCCCTGTGGAAATATCTGCAGTAGAGATGCCAAAGCAGTCATCCATATAAACAATACACATAAGGTAATTATTTTTCGTTTCATCCAGGGCCTGCATACTTAAGTTGGTCCCAGGGGTAACGATGCGGATCACTTCCCGCTTAACAAGGCCTTTGGCCAGCTTGGGATCTTCCATCTGCTCACAGATGGCTACTTTATATCCTTTGGATACAAGCTTGTTCAGATAGGAATCCACAGCATGGTAGGGAACACCGCACATGGGAGCCCGTTCTTCCTGGCCGCAGTCTTTTCCTGTCAGGGTAATCTCCAGTTCTTTAGACGCAGTAATGGCGTCGTCAAAAAACATTTCATAAAAATCACCAAGACGGTAAAAAAGAATACAGTCCTTATATTGCTCCTTGGTCTTTACATACTGCTGCATCATTGGTGTTAATGGCGCCATGGGTTGATACTCCTTCTCTTTTGTACTGCCGTCGTCCCCGGCGGCACGATTTGCAAGTCCTCAAAAAGGGATATCAGAAAGCGCTGGCTTTCTGATACCCCAAAATCATTTATACATTAAACATTAATTCTCCATAGGTTGGGAACGGCCATTCCTTGGCATCCACAATAAGCTCTAAAGCATCTGCAGGACGGCGGAGCTCATCCATTGCTGTGCATACAATATCTCTGTAGGCAACGGCTCTTTCTTTGAAATGTTCCAGGGAAGCAGCCTGGGCAATGTTTGTTTCCAGTTTGACAAGGGCGTCATTCATGGCTTTTAAGTGCTTTGAACAATCCGACAGTACGGTGCGCTGCACGCTGGCATCGTAGCCGACAGCTTCTACGCCCTGAATGGAAGCCGCTACATCTGTCGTATATTTGATCACCGCAGGAATGATCTCTTTTTTGGCCATGTCGATCATTGTGCGGGCTTCAATATTAATCGCCTTGGCATACAGCTCATAAGCCACTTCTTCTCTGGCCTTAAGCTCTACCTGGGTCATAACGTTGTGGCGTGAAAACAGATCAATGGTTTCAGGATCTGTCAGGCAGCCTGCGGCATCAACCATATTGGTAATATTAGGCAGTCCGCGGCGGGCCGCTTCTTTGACCCATTCCTGGGAATAGCCGTTGCCGTTAAAAATGATCCGGATATGTTCGCTGACCCATTTCTTGATCAGGTCATGGGCAGCCATTTCCACATCATCAGCAGCTTCCAGAATGTCTGCTGCCTGGCGCAGTGTTTCAGCCACGATGGTATTTAATACAATATTTGCGTCTGCAATAGAGGCAGAAGAACCGACCATACGGAACTCGAATTTATTTCCTGTAAAGGCAAATGGTGATGTACGGTTCCGGTCTGTGGCATCCATACGGAAATTAGGCACTGTTGCCAGACCAATGTTGGATTCGGTTCCCTCTTTGGAGCTGGTCGCTTCACCTTTTTCACACAGCTGGTTTAAAACATCTTCCAGCTGTTCGCCTAAAAATACGGAAATAATAGCCGGCGGCGCTTCATTTGCACCAAGCCGGTGGTCATTTCCCGGATTTGCGGCAGATTCACGCAGTAAAGGCGCATAGTCATCCACAGCCTTTAAAATGGCAGCCAGGATCAGCAGGAACTGGCGGTTTTCATGAGGGGTTTTACCCGGATCCAGAAGGTTTACGCCAGTATCTGTGATCAGAGACCAGTTATTATGCTTACCGGAACCATTGACTCCGTCAAATGGTTTTTCATGGAGCAGGCACACCAGGTTATGGCGCAGGGCCACCCGCTTCATAGCCTCCATAACAAGCTGGTTGTGATCTGTGGCAATATTGGTCGTGGCATATACAGGGGCCAGTTCGTGCTGGGCCGGAGCTACCTCGTTATGCTGTGTCTTGGCAGAAACGCCCAGCTTCCACAGTTCTTCGTTAAGATCGCTCATGTATGCGGCGATCCGCTCTTTAATAATACCAAAGTAATGGTCATCCATTTCCTGGCCTTTAGGCGCAGGAGCGCCAAACAGTGTACGTCCTGCAAAGATCAGATCCTTGCGCTTCATATAAAGATCCTTGTCCACAAGGAAATATTCCTGCTCAGCACCTACAGAGGTGGTCACCTTTGTTACATCAGTTTTTCCAAATAAATGGACAATACGCACAGCCTGGCGGTCAATAGCCTCCATAGAACGCAGCAGAGGTGTCTTTTTGTCTAAAGCTTCGCCGGTGTAAGCGAAAAAGACTGTTGGGACACATAAAACAGCGCCGGATGGGGATTCATGGATAAATGCCGGGGATGACAGATCCCATGCTGTGTAGCCTCTGGCTTCAAAAGTGGAGCGGAGACCGCCGGATGGGAAGGATGAGCCGTCCGGCTCGCCTTTGATCAGCTCTTTTCCGGAAAATTCCAGGATAGCGCCGCCGTCTCCGGTAGGGGTGATAAATGCGTCATGCTTTTCTGCTGTATATCCGGTTAAAGGCTGGAACCAGTGGCTGTAATGGGTAGCCCCTTTTTCAATGGCCCAGTCTTTCATTGCATTGGCCACCACATCGGCCACATGCTTATCCAGCTCTACCCCTTCTTTCATACTGTTTTTCAGTTCCTGGTAGATCCTTTTGGGCAGGCGTTCCCGCATCGTTGCATCGTTAAATACATTTGCACCAAAAATGTCTGTGATTTTAACTCCTTTTTCCATCATTTACCTCTTTTCGTATGATTCTCCAATATAATAAAAACCTTTACACTCTTTTAATAAAACAGGGACCAATTTTCCGATCATGGAAGCATCTCCGGGAAAATGGACCACAGTATTATTGCCAAGGCGGCCGGTGACTAAAGATTTATCCTGGTGATTTAACTGCTCCACCAGCACATCCATCACCTGTCCTTCATGCCGGGCGCATACCTGGGAAGCGATCTCCTGGACTTTGGCCAGCAGCCGGTCGAACCGGTCTTTGATCACATCTTCCGGTACCTGATCTTCCATGGAAGCAGCCGGCGTACCGTTGCGCTTGGAATAAATAAACGTATAGGCGCTGTCATAGCGGACCTTTTCCACCACATCCAGAGTTTCTTTAAAATCTTCTTCCGTTTCACCGGGGAAGCCTACGATAATATCTGTGGTAAGGGAAATGTCCGGACATGCCTTGCGTATCTTTTCCACCAGTGTCAGATAATCTTCTTTTGTATACTTACGGTTCATCTTTTTTAAGATCCTGCTGCTGCCGGACTGGAGGGGCAGATGCAGATGGGGACAGATCTTTTTGGAACTGCCCATGACCTGGATCAGCTCGTCAGACAGATCCTTTGGATGGGATGTCATAAAACGGATCCGTTCCAGACCGTCGATCTTTTCAATCTCTGTAAGCAGCTGGGCAAATGACACAGGTGTTTCAAGGGTCTTGCCATAAGAGTTGACATTTTGCCCTAAAAGCATGACCTCCACAACACCGTCTGCCACATCCCGGCGGATTTCCTCTAAAATATCCGCCGGACGGCGGCTCCGCTCACGGCCCCGCACATATGGCACAATGCAGTAGCTGCAGAAATTGTTGCAGCCAAACATAATATTGATCCCGGATTTAAAGGGATATTTCCGGTGCTCCGGCAGATCCTCCACGATTTTATCAGTATCCTTCCATATGTCAATGATCATGGAACCGGATTCCAGACGGTTCATGATCAGCTCTGCCAACTTATAAATATTGTGGGTACCGAAAATAATATCCACATGACGATAGCTGGTCCTGAGCTTTTCGACGACCTGAGGCTCCTGCATCATGCATCCGCACAAGGCGATGAGCATGCCGGGGCGTTTTTCCTTGATCTTTTTTAATGTGCCAAGACGTCCGTAAACCTTCAGGTTCGCGTTCTCACGCACGGTACATGTATTGTAAATGACAAAGTCTGCGTCCTCGCTTTCGGTCCGCTCATATCCGATGGCCTCTAAAATACCGGAAAGCTTTTCCGAATCCCGGGCATTCATCTGGCAGCCGAAGGTGACACAGCAAAAGCAAAGGGGACGTCCAAGGGCCTCGCTTCGCTGTTTGACGATTTTTTTTAGAAGCTCCATAAAGTAGTATTGTCTTTGTGGCTCGGTGATCGGCGCTTCCTCATATATTTTGCTAAGTTCTATTGGGTTTTCCTGAATTGACATAACAGTGTATGCTCTCCTTCTACTGGTTTCTGGGTGATTCAGTAATATCTATGATGCCGCGGATTTCTCCGAACATAGAAAACTTAAATTATGAAAACAGCTTTAATTATACATAATGATATGAAATCTTGCAATAAAAATTATAGCACAATTCGCTGCACGAATGGTTTAAGCGAACACTTAACTTATAAAATATCAAAAATATCTTTAAAAACATCGTCGCCATATTTTTGATATAATTTACCTGCAAGTTCATAACAATAATCGTCAGACCGTTTGGAAATAACGATTATATTCATAATTTTCTGATCTAAAGCAAGTGTATACACTACGCGGATCCCGATTTTCTTATATTTGATTTTGAAAAAACCAGTCAAATTATTTCCATTTTTATTTCCCAGAGGATGACCATAACCATCCGGGCGCGGTAATGGGGCTTGCGAAACCTTGCGTATCCCGGCTAAAATTTGGGGTTTTATATCATTATTGAAGTCCTTAAACTCCTTTTTAGCTTCATCAGTAATTCGTATTTCCCATGCCATTACTCAATTTCCACACTCTCTGCCAGCTTATCAATATCTTCTAAAGAATAGCCTTGTTCGATAACAAATTTGTTAAAAGAAGATGTTGCAGAATTTTCCCGATCTTCAGCTTGCTGTAATAAATGTATATCATTAATCTTTTCTAAAAACTTCTCCAGCTTTTCTAATTTTTGCTGAGTTTCTTTATACTCTTTTATTGACATAATTACTGCAGTAGGCTGATTATTTTTTAATATAATATACTCATGATCATTTTCAGATACATCAGAAAAAATTTTCCCGGTCTTTCCCTGACTAAAGTCAGAAATAGGCACAAGGCGTTCTGTAAGGTCAACTAATGACGGCATACGATCAACTCCTTTCGTAGTATATAGTATACTATAAAGATAATTTGTATGCAATATTTACATTAAAATTTTGATGTAAATACATGTAACTATTCAATCAAGCTATCCCGGTTGTTTCCGGTAAGCTATGGAACTGAAAACGTCCCGCCACAGTTACTTTGTGACGAGACGTTTTTAAGTTCCTTAGCTATTACGGATCTGTCCATTTCCATAGATAACATATTTTGTCGTTGTCAGTTCTTTTAATCCCATGGGTCCTCTGGCGTGGAGCTTTTGGGTGCTGATGCCGATTTCGGCCCCAAAGCCAAATTCAAAGCCGTCGGTAAAACGGGTAGAGGCATTAACATAAACAGCAGCGGCGTCGATTTCATTAAGAAAACGGCGGGCATTGCCGTAATCTTTTGTAACAATAGTTTCGGAATGCTTTGTGTTATACGTATTAATATGATCAATCGCTTCATCCAGGGAATCCACGGTTTTTACAGAGATGATCAGGTCCAGGTATTCTGTGCCGAAATCTTCCTCTGTGGCAGGCACCAGGTCGCTGACAACACTTCTGGCAGCTTCATCCCCCCGGATTTCTACGTGATGGCTTTTTAACATCTGGCAGATCGAGGGAAGGGCTTTTTCCAAAATATTTTTATGGATCACCAGGGATTCGCAGGCATTGCACACGCCGGTGCGCTGGGTTTTGGCATTTTCAATGATCTTTACAGCCATATCAATGTCCGCATATTCATCCACATAAACATGGCAGTTTCCCGTGCCGGTTTCAATGACCGGGATGGTGCTGTTTTCCACTACGGTGCGGATCAGGCCGGCCCCGCCTCTGGGGATAAGTACATCCACATACTGGTTCAGCCGCATAAAAGCTTTGGCTGTTTCACGGCTTGTATCCTGGATCAGCTGGATACTGTCTGACAAAAGCACCGGATCCAGTCCGGCGGTTTTTGCATATTCCTCCAGGGCTGTGCGAATCACTTCCACAATGGCTTTATTGGAATGAATGGCATCGCTGCCTCCCTTTAGGATCACGGCATTGCCGGTTTTAAAGCACAGTCCGAAGGCATCTGCCGTAACGTTTGGACGGGATTCGTAAATGATGCCAACAACACCCAGGGGAACCCTCTTTTTGCATACTTCAAGGCCATTGGGGCGCAGCGTGGACTCGACGATCTCGCCTACCGGATCATTAAGGGCTGCGATCTGGTCAAGGCCAAGGGCCATGGCGCCGATACGGTCCTGTGTAAGACGGAGCCGGTCAATTAAAGACGCCTTCATACCCTTTTCGCAGGCTGCTTTAATATCTTCCTCATTGGCACAGATCAGTTCCTGTGCATGTGCTTCAAGCGCCCGGGCTACATTGCCCAGGGCTGCATTTTTATCATTTTGGCCCAGCTTTACAAGAAAGCGGGATGCTTTCTTTGCGGCAGCTCCCATTTCGCCAAGTGTCATCTTATCTCCTCCTGTCCATAAATTGATTTTTCAGTTACAAGATATTTTATAAACAGATCATGGCTTTCCAGAGGGAATCCCTGGCAGCTGATCTTTTGTACATCATAAGCGACCCCGCAGGCAGCCAGATGGCAGCTGGCGCTGCCGGAAATTTTACCTCCGGTTATCCGTGACAGATACGTATCATAAAAGCCGCCGCCATAACCCAGTCGTCCGATAGGTTTACTGCCCTGTCCGTCCTGGCAGAAAGCAAGGCCCGGAACAAGCATGAGCGTCTGCTGCTCCCGGATGGATAACGGGTCAAATACGGAGCAGCCAATGGCAGGTTCCCAAAGGTTCATGGCGCCTTTTTCCAGATCATTAAAGCCGTTAATGTATAAAAATTCCATATGTCTTTGGCCAAAAACCTTTGGCAGAGCCACTTTTTTGCCCTGCTGCAAAGCCGCAAGCAGCACCGCCTTTATATCGGCCTCGCTGCCGGTGGGAAAATATCCCAGGATCACATCGGCCCGGGCGTATATGGACCAGGCGAGAATGCGGCTGCAAATTTTTTCTGAAAGCCGCAGAGCGGTTTGGGGATCCAGCTTGCTGCGCCTGCCCTTCATTTCCCGCCGGAGGGTTTGCTTATCCATGATTGCTCATATCCTTTAGTGGTAGTATTTCTTTTTGTTTTTAAGACGGTCCTTTACATTTTCTACAGTTCCGTCGGGATTTTGGATCTGGATCCGTTCCAGATTTGATCTGAGATTTTTGCGGATCGCTGTAATATAAGCTCCGCGCAGATGGGCCTGTTCCTGCTTTTCCTCCGGGGTAAGGCCCTCGTTTTTGGACTTATGGTACAGCTCGTTGATCCGGGCAATATCTTTATCAGTGATCATCTTTGTTCCTCCTCTGGTTTTTTCTCCAGCCAGGACAAAAGCTGGTCATAATGGGCTTTCATATATTCATAGCCGTGGCGGTAAAAGGCGTTGAGCTTTTCTTCATCTCTTTCCACTCTCCCGGCACCATCAAATTCCGGCCGGATCACAAAGATCCTGCCTTTGGCTTCCAGTTTTTCAAGATAGTCCAATGTCCTGTTGTAAGATTGGTTCCGGTATTTTAATGCATTTATAAGATAGGGATACTTTTTATAAAATATTTTTGCCATTTTATAATTTTTCCCCGGGTTGTCCGGTTTGCGGTAACCCTTTACCTTGGTCAGAACGACAATATTGTCCTTATATCCGTCGATCATGGCGTGTTTAACCGGTATAGAATCGGAAAGACCGCCGTCCAGCATAGGATCACCGTCCACATTGACCATAGGGGCTACAAAGGGAAGGCTTGAGGAAGCGCGGCATGCGGCCATAATCCGCTTACGGTCGTTTTTTTCCTCAATATACGCCGGCATACCGGTCTTACAGTTGGTAGCTGTCATGACACAGCGGATGGGAGACTTTTTATAGGCTTCAAAATCAAAAGGCACCAGCTCATTGGGATAGCGGTCAAAGGCCATATCCATGTCAAAAAGATACCCGGTCTTAAGGAAGTTTTTCATGTTAATATAACCGTATTCTTTTTGGGCATCGATCATACATTCTTTGGTACGTCCGATCTGGCCGGAAACATAATCCACCGCATTACAGGCGCCGGCAGAAACGCCGATCACATAGGGAAGCTGCAGGCCCCGCTCCATCAAGTAATCCAGCACGCCGCTGGTAAATACCCCTCTTTGTCCGCCGCCTTCCAAAACCAGTCCTACATGTTTCATACACAATCACCGTTTCCTTTCAATATAATCGGTCAGGTTAAAGTTTTTGTTTTTATGGGCTAAAAATAAGGTGCCAATATCATCGCCATTGAGGATCTTGTGGATGGCGTGAAAATCACGGCCGTTGGCAATGACCATATCGCATCCGGCATCCGTGGCAATACGTCCGGCATCCAGCTTTGTGACCATGCCTCCGGTGCCGAAATCGCTGGCTGAGCCTTTGGCCATGGCGTAAAGCTCCTCATGGATCTCCGGGATGCAGTGAATGAGCTGTGCGTCGGCGCAGGTATTGGGATCATCTGTATAAAGCCCGTCAATATCCGAAAGCAGGATGAGAAGATCTGCCCCGGATAAGGCTGCCACAACGGCAGATAATGTATCGTTGTCGCCAAATTCAATTTCATCTGTTGAAATGGTGTCGTTTTCATTAACAATAGGGATCACACCCATAGCTAAAAGCTGGCGAAATGTATTTTTGGCATTTTTACAGCTTTGAGGCCGGATAATGGTATGCTTGGTCATAAGGATCTGTGAAGAAAGCTGGTTATATTCGTTAAACAGCTTCTGGTAGATCATCATCAGCGCCGCCTGGCCTACAGAGGCGCAGGCCTGCTTTAAGGGCAGGGTATCCGGCCGTTTATTAAGCCCCAGGGCCTTCCGTCCAACGCCAATGGCGCCGGAGGATACAAGGATCACATCCCTGCCCTGGTTTCTCTGGTCGCACAGCAGACGCACCAGCTGTTCCAGCTTATACAGATCAAGCTCCCCGGTCATTTCATGAACAAGGGATGAGGAGCCAACCTTGACAACGATCCTTTTTTTGTTTTTCAGTTCTTTTCTGTCAAAAATCTTTTCCTGTGCAGTCATCTTTGGTGTTCTCCTTACTTATAATTGCGATAACGTTCATGGTTTATATTTCCGGAAAGATAATATTTTTGGGCAATGGCCTCGGCGACCTTTATGCCGTCCATAGCGGCAGAGGTAATGCCTCCGGCATATCCGGCCCCTTCTCCGCAGGGATAAATTCCGCCCAGATTGCTTTCAAAATCTTCATTGCGGGTCAGACGTACAGGGGAGGATGTGCGGGATTCCACGCCGGATAAAAGAGCGTCCGCCCGGTCAAAGCCGGGAATTTTGTGACCAAAAGCCTGAATTCCTTCCTTCAGGCTTTCACATATAAAGCCGGGAAGGCACTGGTTCAGATCCGCCGGGATGCAGCCGCCTTTATGGACAGGATGCACCTGGCCATAGCCGGTGCTGGCCCTGTTTTCACAAAAATCGCCAAACTGCTGTACGGGAACAAGACCCTTGCCCCCCGCCCTTTCTGCCTCTTTATAACAGGCTTCCTCCAGCCGGCGGGCAAAGCCCACACCGGCCAATGGTCCTTTATCCGAAAAATCTTCCGGGGTCACAGTAACAATAACGGCACTGTTGGCATTTTCACTGTCACGGCCGCTGTAGCTCATGCCATTAACAGCAGTGGCCTTTTCTTCAGAAGAAGCATTGACCACGTAGCCGCCCGGGCACATGCAAAAGGTGTACACACCCCGGCCGTTGGCACACTGGTGGGTCAGCTTATAATCGGCTGCCTTAAGCCATGGATCTCTGGATCTTCCGTACTGAGACTGATCGATCATATCCTGGGGATGTTCAATACGTACGCCAACAGCAAATGCCTTGGCGCTCATATCCATTTTCTTTTCCAAAAGCAGCTGGAAGGTGTCTCTTGCGCTGTGGCCAATGGCCAGGACAAGACACCGGGTTTTAAGCTTTTGACTGTGATTGATTTCAATTCCTGTAACATGAGAATCTTCTATATATATATCGGTCATCTGGGAATCAAAGTATACCTGTCCCCCCAGAGCCAGGATCTCATTGCGCATATGTTCCACAATGTTTACAAGCACATCCGTTCCCAGATGGGGTTTGTTTAAATAAAGGATTTCTTCCGGTGCGCCGGCCTGGTGGAAGATTTCCAGCACAAGGCGGTTTCTCCCATACTTATCCTTGACAAGGGTATTCAGCTTGCCGTCGGAAAATGTTCCTGCCCCGCCCTCGCCAAACTGGACGTTGCAGTTGGGATCCAGGATCTGCTTTTCCCAAAAGGCTTTAACCTTTTCGCACCGTGTATGGACCTGGCTCCCACGCTCCACGATCACAGGCTTATAGCCGTGGCGCGCCAGCATAAGTCCGCAAAAAAGTCCGGCAGGGCCGCTTCCTACAATGACCGGAGGCGCATCCAGAGGCGTATCTCCGGGAGCAGGAAAATGATACTTTGTTTTTTCCGCTTTGGAAATATTTTTATCCTTGGCTTTTTTCTTTAAAATAACAGACTCTTTTTCAACCGTCACATCTACAGTATAGACACTGTGGATCTGTCCTTTCCTGGCGTCCAGAGACTTGCGCACGATTTCCATATTAAGGATCCCATCGGGAGCAATGCCAAGCTTTTTGGCAGCAGCAGATACCAGGGCATCCCGGCTGCTTTTATAATCAAGTTTTATCTGGCTGATACGTATCATAGGCTGTTCCTTTCTTTTCAGTTCTCCTTAAGCACAGAAAGTGCGGCATGCTGCCCGGACACATATCCGCTGGACCAGGCCCATTGGAGATTATATCCTCCGCAGATTCCGTCTACATCAATGATTTCTCCGGAAAAGTAAAGGCCCGGACATTTTAAAGACTGCAGGTGACGATCCAATTCCCGGCCGTCCACGCCGCCGGCACAAACCTGGGCATGGTCAAAATCGCCGGTTTTTACAATATCTGTCTCAAGGGCCTTGATCATACGGACAAGGCTGCCAAGCTGTTTTTTACTCAGGCTTCCGGTTTTTTGCCCGGGTGGAAGCTGCGCCAGAGAAATAAACAGATCG
Source organism: Candidatus Scybalocola faecigallinarum (assembly GCA_018711005.1). GTDB lineage: Bacteria > Bacillota > Clostridia > Lachnospirales > Lachnospiraceae > Catenibacillus > Catenibacillus faecigallinarum. The sequence continues at coordinate 65,722 of DVIT01000030.1, forward strand.
CATAATTTTTTATTAAACATACCAATGAGAAATTCTTCCGCTGTCTTTTGCGGCCTGGAAACTGCCCGATCCCATAAATACACAAAAAGCCTGCCCTCGTCCATATCCGGCATAAAATCTAAAACGGCCTTAACATGGAGCTTTTGGGCCAGGGCCTTTGCGGCAAAACGGCTGACCTGGAATACCGGGATTCCGGAAATTCCATAATCCGTCAGCTGTAGCTCTCCCCGGTCCCAGGCTGCGGGCACTGGCGGATCACCTGCAGGTTTTGCATCATTAGTAATATAAAGACGGATACATCCGTCTGCCCGTACACCGGCCACTTTTTTGAAAAAGTCCTGCCGTGTATAAAGAGCTGTCAGGGCTGGCACGGGACGGATCACAGTGTGTCCCAAAGCTTTTGCAATTTTATAGCCGGAGCCGTCAGAACCCAGCTTGGGATAAGCGCGTCCGCCGCAGGCAATAATGACCTTTTTAGCAGTATGCACCTGTCCACGGCCATCGGTCACCTGATATTTATCTTTTACACGCATGACTTTCAGGACTTTACTGTCAGTGACGACCTTTACCGGAAGCCGGGAAAGCTCGCACATAAGCACATCTAATATAGAAGATGCCTGTCCGGATAAGGGATACAAATAGCCGTCCCGGTTTTTGACCATAATGCCCAGTGTTTGGAAAAGCTCTGTGGCCTGTTCCTGCCCAAATTGTTCCAGTACGTTTTCTGCAAGCTTTGGACTGTCCGATCGAAAGCATGATCGATCCATGTATGTATTGGAAAAATTGCACCGTCCGTTGCCGGTAGCTAATATCTTCTTCCCGGTTTTATCCATCCGCTCAAAAAGCAGTACAGGCATATAAGCTCCAGGGGCAGATCCGCCGGCTGCCGGCCTGAGACTTTGGCCGCCGGGCGTACTGTCTGTATCTGAAAAAATTGTTCCTGCCGCAATAGCGGCCATAAGTCCGGAGGCACCGCCTCCGATAATAATAATTTCTGCGGTCATGGCTCTCTCTTTCTTTTCTTTGACTTTTTTAGTTTACCACTGTAATAGGAAAACAGCAATCGATTTTTCATTCTTTATAAAGTTTTTCTTAAATCTCTTGAATTTTAGCACCATATAGGGTACAGTTAAAGTGGTATAAGTGCCGCTTCATTTAAACAAAGGAGAGTGGTTTTATGGTTTACGAAATCCGCCGGATTGACGGTAAAGCCCAGCTAAAGCAATGCCACTCCTTTGAAATTTCAAATTTTCAATGGCGCAGTATCTATCGCCCCAAAGCCCAAGGATGTGTGGGGTATATTGAAAACAAGGGATTTCTTGTGTGGCTTGCATGTGAAGAAGTACATCCCAAAGCAGACTGTACACGCAACTTTGATCCGGTATACAAGGACAGCGCCCTGGATGCATTTTTCCAGTTTGATCTGGAAAATAATAATTATTTCAGTTTTGAATTTAACGCAAGAGGCATATGCATCGCTTCTTATGGTCCGGCACGGCATTTGCGGGTGCCTTTTAGTCCTGACCAGATCACAGACCTGAATATTCGACCTAAGGTGACTCCCTATGGCTGGCAGATCGTATTTTTTATTCCTGAATCTACGATTTTCTTTTTTCAGCCAAGATCCCGCTGGAAAGTAAAACGCCATATTTACTGTAATTTCTACAAAGTTTCTGAGCATCCGGATATTGAACACTATGGAAGTTTTTCATCGATTCAGCTTCCCAGACACGATTTTTATCAGCCAGGCGCTTTTGTAAAAGCAAGTATTTTATGATTTTTTTAGACTGCAGAGTAACAGTTCAGCTATCTGAACTGTTACTCTATGACAGCCGCGTGGATAAGGTATTGTTATCCACGCGGCTGTTTTATGCTGGCTATTGATCTTTAACCCATATTAATCTTCAGGATATCCTTCAGGATTGTTTTTCTGCCATCTCCAGGAATCTGCGCACATGTCATCCAAGGTTTTCTTGGCTTCCCATCCAAGCTCTGCTTTTGCCAGGGAAGCGTCAGAATAACATGTATCAATATCACCGGCACGGCGGGGCTTGATTTCGTATGGGATCTCCCTGCCGCAGGCCTTTGAAAAGGCTTTTACAATATCCAGGACACTGTATCCGTTTCCTGTGCCCAGATTATATGTAAGCACACCTTTCTTTTCTGTAAGCTTTTCAATGGCCTTTACATGGCCTCTGGCAAGATCCACCACATGGATATAGTCTCTCACACCGGTGCCGTCAGGCGTGTCATAATCATCGCCAAAAACACCAAGCTTTTCCAGCTTGCCGACAGCGACCTGGGTAATGTAAGGAACCAGATTGTTTGGGATACCCTTGGGGTTTTCTCCGATCAGGCCGCTTTCATGGGCGCCGATAGGATTAAAGTATCTCAGAAGAATTACATTCCACTGAGGATCCGCCGTATGCAGATCGGTCAGGATCTGCTCCAGCATCCATTTTGTCCATCCGTAAGGATTTGTGCAGGTGCCTTTTGGACACTCCTCTGTAATGGGGACAAAGGCCGGTTTCCCGTAAACGGTTGCAGAAGAACTGAATACAATATTTTTAACGCCAAAATTGCGCATAACATCACATAAATTTAATGTTCCGGTAATATTATTGTGGTAATATTCCAATGGCTTTACAACAGATTCACCCACAGCCTTAAGGCCGGCAAAATGGATGACAGAATCAATACTTTCATTTTCAAAAACACGGGTAAGCGCATCTTTATCAAGGATGTCTGCCTTATAAAATGTCAGTTTCTTTCCGGTGATCTTTTCCACACGGCGCAGCGCTTCTTCACAGGAATTGTAAAGATTATCAACGACCACAACATCATAGCCGGCATTTAAGAGTTCAACACATGTATGGCTGCCGATATATCCGGCGCCTCCTGTAACTAAAATAGACAATGTCCATTCCTCCTCGGTTTTTTCTTTTATTGTATCACTACTCCCCTGCCGGTGACAAGAGTTTTACGATGAATAGGTTTCCAGAAAATCATAAAGCTGTTTCTCATCCTTAATTTCCATGCCGCCGATCACATCTGCGGCCACATCCGGAGGCAGTGCGTTAAAATCAATATCCGTGTATTCATAGACGGTTTTTCTGTCGCTGTAATAGACCGTAATGCACCCTTTGCTTAGTTTTATATAATATTTATGAAAATCCTCATCCGGCTGATAGGTTTTTCGAAGCATTAAACAGTCCGGGGAAAAGTACATAAGATCAAAGCTGACCAGGCCGTTTTCCAGGTCGGCAATAGATAAGTCGTCCATATAATGATCCAGCTTTTCAAGGACGCCGCTGCGGGTCAGTCCAAGATACATCGCCGGCATGGCAGTCTCCTTGCGGCTGATGGTCTGGTCCTGGGCATTGTAGGTTTCTACAATAAGCCGGGCCGAGGATTTTATAGTGTCTTCCCGGGCGGAAATTTCCACCGATGCCTGTCCTTTGTAAGGATCATCATAGGAAAGCTCCGACAATTTCTGATAACTGAAAATATAAGCGCCGGTCATGACCAAAAGACCACAAAAAGAACAGACAATGTATTTTTTCATGGTAAAGCTCACTCCTTTACATACATTATCTGTTCTTTTAATTGGAAATATGCAAAACTTTTATTATAATATGTGGATCTTGCGGCAAAATGCCACAAGCAAATGGCCTTTTGGCATGCTTCTCAGCTCATCTTCGCTCATACCGCCAATCAGGATCAAAACAATCCCATAGGTAAGCACGCCGACGACCACAGCAAAAATAATAGCAATGAGATTCATATGTACGATATAATAAACAGCGCGGTAAATGAAAAATGCTACCGCACCCATGATCACTGCTGCAAACCCGGGCAGTGCAAAGGAATGAAAGACTTCCTGGGTATAGCCGATATACCGGTACATGGACAGCAGGTTCAATGCGCACATGCCAAAGGAAAATACAAGGTTTCCGTAGACCAGTGAATAGATGTTCATATCCGTAAACTGGAGAAGGATATATACAACAACAATGTGGATGGCCAAAGAAATGACCGCATTGATTACAGGTGTTTTCATTTTCCCCATTCCCTGTAAGATGGCAATGGTTACTGTGGAAAAGGAATAAGTGATCACTGTAATGGCCCCCAGCTGGAGCAGCCGTATGGGCACATTGTTATTGATTACAAACAGCAGATTCATGATGGGTTCTGCAAGGACGATCAGACCCACACAGGACGGGATCGCCACAAGATTGGTTAATTTAATAATGGAATCGATCTTTTCCCTGGCTTCACGGCGCTTGCCTAAGGCAACCAGTGACGTTACTGCAGGGATCAGAGCTATACCAATGGAAGATGTAATGCCCAGAGGGATGTTTAAGATCATTTTGTACTGGCCGCTGTAGTTTCCAAACAGCTCTGCCGCTGCTTCTGAAGCATAATCCAGGCCGCTCATGATCTTGTAAAACATGGATGTATCAATGATCCCGCTGATCTGATAAACCGTAGAGCTTAAAACGACCGGAGCCATGGTGACTGCCACCATTTTCATGACCTGCTCAGATCTTAAATGGACCCGGGACCGGTCTTTTTTTACAAGACGCATTAAGGTTGGCTTATATAAATAGAAGATAATGGCAATAAATATGAAGCCGCTTAAAGCGCCCATACAGGTTCCCAGCGTTCCGCCGGCAGCGCCCCATGCAGGTCCCCCGGGAATAAGGAAGTATGCAGCCACAACGCTGACAATAGCGTTAAAGACCTGTTCTACCATCTGGGAGACAGCGGTAGGCATCATTACATTTTTTCCCTGGAAAAATCCCCTCATAACCCCCATGACCGCGGAAATAAGCAAGGTCGGCGCAAGGATACGCAAAGCGATGGCTACATCGGCGTAATCAATACCAAATAATGCCACAGCCAGCCACCGGGCGCCCACAAGGGTGAATAACATAACTACACCGCCGATGATCAATGCGAAAAGCATGGATCCCTTAAAAATGCGGTATACATTTTTATACTCTCGCCGGGCAAGATGCCGGGCCACCAGCAGCGCTACTGCCGTAGGGATGCCGTTGGCCGACAAAAGCAAAATAAACTGATAAATCTCGTATGCGGCGCCATAGTAGCCGTTGCCGACGTCTCCAATGATCCGCTGCATGGGGACACGGTATAAAAGACCGATGACCCGCACAAGGATCTGGGCTGCAGCTAAAATGGCGCTTTGTACGACAATGCTGTTGTTTGAGGATTTTTTCTTATCTGCCATGAAACAACCTCATCCTCTGTTATTCGCTTAACGTAATGTTAAAGTCCAGAGGAACTACAGCAATATAAGTTTTTCCGGGATTCATAGACAGCTGCTGGCCATCTTCTGTATAATACCGGGTCTGGTCATTTTTATCTGCGCGCTTCCATGTAACATTGATGGCTTTGCCGTCCGTAATATAGATCGCATCCCCTTCGCCGTCCAGGGTAATATCCTGGCAGCCGGAACCGCCTACAATATCCTCATACTGTGCATACTGGATCAGGATGTTTTTAAAGGTAAGCTGTTCGCCATTATTGGCATCTACATGGGGAGCGCCATACTGAGTTTTACTGTACAGGCCTGTAGCTTCATCGTAGTCTAATGTGGGCTGGCTGTATGTAAATGGGATAGCTACTGTATTGGCAATCGTTCCGTAATCCGGCTCAACGTCTTCAGTATTAAATACAAAGCAGCTTTCATAATTATCCGGAAGATTTCTCTCCTCACCGATTTCTGCAATTCCAGCCTCTAAAGTCTCGCCGCTGGCAAAGATGTGATGGGGCGCAGAATAGGTATTATCCTGGAAATAAGCGCTGCCTACATATTCGCTGACGGTCTTTATGCCGTCCTGGGCGATCCGGTCTGTAGCATAAATCGACTGGCCATAATGACAATAAATAGCGTCAAAGTTATTGGCAAAATCAATATAATTGTGTCTTGCGCTGCGCACAGAGCCCACCCGCTCGATCTTGCTGGTATCCTGGAAAACAGCCATAAGACGGGTGATCCCGCCTTCAACAACGGCTTCATATAAAATATCCGCCTGGGAAGTTCCGCACTGCTGGGGCGTTGCTTCTTCAATGTTGTTGATCATAATAGCTACAGGACGCTGCATGCCGACGGTACTGTCAATGACTTCTCCGGTAAGGAAGCTGTACATCTGCCCTTCCGGTAAAGCTGCAGCCTGTGTCTCGGACTCTGTTTCCGATTCTGCAGCTTCAGTTTCCGTTTCCGGTGCGCTTGTCTGTGTCTGAGCCTGAGTCTCGCTTTCAGCAGAAGAACCGCCGGAGCATCCGGCAGCAGCCATCATCATGGCAACAACTAATGCCATACTTATTCCTTTATATTTTGTCATATCCAACACTCCTTTTTGTCCGCTTTGCCCTTACCGGGTCAAATGGACTAAATTTAAAATATCTCTCTGTTTGACTTCCATAGCTTCTGTTTCTTCAGGTTCCATGTGGTCATAGCCAAACAGATGGAGCATGCTGTGGGCAACTAAAAATCCCAGCTCCCGCTCCCGGCTGTGGCCGTACTTTTCCGCCTGTTCCAAAACCTTGTCCATGGAAATAATAATATCCCCCAGCATCAGCTCGCCGGACTCGGGATTAAAATAATCCTCCGCATCATAATCGTCCAGACACGAAAAATCTCCCGGGGCAACATATTCCACCATAGGAAATGACAGCACATCTGTAGGCTGGTACAGATCTCTGTAATCTCTGTTGATCATAGCGATCTCATCATTGGAGGTGAGGATCACATTCAGCTCCACCTCATATGGACAGTCCTCAAACTCCAAAGCTGCATTGACGACATCTTCAATGATCTTTTTATAGTCCAGACCTTCTGGAATGGCGGTCTCTCTTTCGATGTTCAGTGTCATCCGGCTTCCTCCTTTGCCTGGTTTCTTCTTTTTCTTTATATTTTTCAAAGGCTTTAATAATATCTTTTACAAGCTTGTGGCGCACAACGTCCCGATTGGAAAGCTTTGTTACAGCAATCCCGTCCACATCCTTTAATATTTGGGCCGTGCGCTCCAGGCCGGAAGCCTTGTCCAAAAGATCCACCTGAGTCACATCGCCGGTGACAATGATCCGGGAGCCTTCGCCCAGACGGGTCAGGACCATGAACATTTGTTCAAGGCTGGCATTTTGTGCTTCATCCAGGATCACAAAGCTGTTATTTAAGGTACGGCCTCGCATATAGGCCAGAGGCGCCACTTCAATGATCCCCCGTTCCAGGTTCCGGTTAAAGCTTTCCTCTCCCAGCATTTCAAAAAGGCCGTCATAAAGAGGCCTTAAGTAGGGATCCACCTTACTTTGAAGATCGCCAGGGAGAAATCCCAGGTGCTCTCCCGCTTCCACGGCAGGCCGGGTCAGGATGATCCGGGAAATTTCCTCTTTTTTCAATGCATCCACCGCCATGGCAATGGCCAGATAGGTTTTTCCTGTTCCGGCAGGGCCGATACATATGGTCACGGCATGTTCTTTAATAGCATTAATATAATTTTTCTGGCCAATGGTCTTGCACTTAACCGGTTTTCCACGATAGGTTAAAGTGATCACATCTTTCATGACCATCAGCGCTTCATCTGCGGCGCCGTCATCCACTAATTCTATGGCCTGGCTGACAACGTTATCATTGATCACCTGACCGTTGTCCCGCATCTTTTTTAAGGTTTCCAGAGTGCGCGCCGCCTTTTGGGCCATAACATCCTCTCCGGTAACCTTTACATGATCTCCCTGCCCGGTAATGGTTACGGGCAGGGCCTTTTCAATCAATTTAATATTCCTGTCAAATGGCCCGAATACCTGGGTCATCTGGTCCATATTTTCAAATTCAACAATGATTGTCTGCAAGATATCGCTCCTTACTTTTGCGGATATGCACTGCTTAATTATAGCAGAAGATGGCTTTTTAGTAAAGGTGTAATGTTATTGCGGGCACAGGCCTCCTTGATACATTGACAGAGGAATGGCTTATATAACAAACATCCGGGTCTGCGACGCTCCACAGGCCCGGATGTTTGTTATGTGGCTGGTTTTATGAGTGCTGTTCTAATGGGTAAAGAACATAAGATTTTCTTCATTAAATGTAATAAAGCTTTCCGGCGGCTCAAAAAAACTGCCGGGATCCCAGGTGTCTTTTATAACGTCCATGCAAAGCAGCTTGCCCTGGCCCTGCAGGACGCCGGAAGGGATAAGCTGGTATTTGTCATACATAGAATCAGATGCTTTCCGGGTAAGTTGGCAGGGGATCCGGTTAAGATCAGTTTCTGCGTAAGACGGCTTTAAATATTTTCCATGAATCCCAACAGCGGTAAGATCTTTTGGCACCTGCCGGGCTGTTTCCAGGCAGATCCCCCACTCCTCTGCTATTAAGGAATGGCCCGATAAGGGCCGGGCCTTGGAAATATTTTTGCACCCGGAAAGCAGCGCCTGGGAAAGGGTTGAGGGATGCTCAAACATCTCTGCGGCATTTTGGGGTTCACTGGCATATCCCCGGGTCATAGCACATACGCGGGGACACAGCCGGTAGACCTCATCCTTATCATGAGAAACGAAAAGTACCGTTTTTTTATAGTCTTTAAGGATCCGGGCAAGTTGGGTTTCCACTTCCCAGCGCAAATATGCATCCAGGGATGCAAAAGGCTCATCCAGCATAAGGATCCGGGGATCTGACACAAGGATCCGGGCAAGGGCCACCCGCTGCTGCTGCCCGCCGGACAGCTGGGACGGCATATGCTTTTCCAGGTCGCTGATATAAAGCTTTTCCATGATCTTCTTAACCGCCATATCCGTATCACGGCGGCTGCGTTTGTCCCGCCAGAGACCGGTGCGGATATTTTGATAAACATTCATATTGGGGAAAAGGGCATAATTTTGAAACAAAAGACCAACATGACGTTTTTGGGGCGACAGGTTGATCTTTTTCTCAGAATCAAACAGCACATTTCCATCTAAGATGATCTGTCCCTCATCCGGTGCAGCAATACCGGCAATACATTTTAAGGTCATGCTCTTGCCGCAGCCAGAAGGGCCTAAAAGGCCCAGCACCTCATTTTCCGCTTTAAAATGCACATCCAGGCAGAAATTTCCAAGCTTTTTCTTTATATCCACAATAAGTGCCATTTTACTTTTCCTTCCTCTCCAGAAGATTTACAGCCAGCAGGACCACTGTGGAAATGGCCAGGTTCACCATGACCCACTTAAAAGCCAGCGCCTCGTCATTGGTGCGCCACAGCTGATAGACGGTAGTGGATATGGTTGCCGTGCGCCCCGGCGTATAGCCGGCCACCATGCTGGTTGCCCCGTATTCGCCCAGGGCCCGGGCGAAGGCCAGTACCGTTCCTGCAAGGATCCCCTGGCGGCATGCCGGGATACGGATACGCCAAAAAATATATGTATTGGAAAGCCCTAAAGTCTGTCCGGAATAGGCAAGGGTCATATCAAAGCTTTCAAAGGCGCCCCGGGCGGTACGGTACATTAACGGAAAGGAAACCACCACGGCGGCAAAGATCCCGGAATACCAGGTCATGACCAGCTTTATGTCAAACACATTTAAAAACAGCTCGCCTACAGGATGCTTTGGGCCGAAGATCAGCAGAAGAAAATAGCCCACAACCGTCGGCGGAAGCACCATGGGCAGTGTAAGGATAACGTCCAGGATGCCTTTGATCACCCGGTTTAAACGGGCCACATAATAGGCCGCAAAGATCCCTGAAAAAAACACGATCACACAGGAAATGGCGGCGATCCTCAGGGAATTCCACAACGGATACCAATCCACAGCGCCTTACTCCTTTCCGTTTTAGGTTAATGGGGTAAAGCCTACGCTTTCAAAAACAGCAGAGGCCTCATCTCCCTGAAGGTATTCAAGGAAGGCTTTGGCTGCCTCAATATTTTCTGAATTTTTCATGACGGCTGCCGGGTAGATTACCTGTCCGCACATTTCGGCAGTTGCCTCATCTACAGGAGTCAGGCCTGCGGAAAATGCGTCTGTGGCATAAATAATGCCGCAGTCCACCACCCCTTCAGATATCTGGGTCGTAACCTCCTTAACATTGGAGCCATAGGTCAGCTTTCCCTGGGACTCAAGCTCTTGGGCGCTTGTTCCAAGATAATCAAGGATCTTTAAGGAATAATCCCCTACAGGCACATCTTCATTGCCAATGCACAGCATTTCCAGCTTATCCGTGGTGAGATCCTCAAAGGATGTGATCCCGGAATCACTGTTGTCCGCAGTAACAAGAACAACCTTATTTTCCAAAAGGTCAATACGGGTATCTTCCAGGACAAAATCCAGACCATCCGTATTATCCTCGCCGCCATTAATGTCAATCTGGTTCATCTGCTTTGGTGCTGCGGAAATGAACAGATCGCAGTCCGCGCCTTCTTCAATCTGTGTTGCCAGAGTTCCTGAAGAATCAAAGGTGTAAATAATGGTCACATTGGGAGCCACCTGGGCATAAAGATCCGCAATTTCTTCCATGGTTTCTGTCATGGATGCTGCTGCAAAAACGGTCAGCTCTACAGGCTCGCCCTCAGATACCGCAGCAGATGAGGTCTGGCTTGTGTCCTGGCCAGAGGTCTGGTCTGCAGAGGTGCCTGTGCCGCAGGCTGCCATGGCAGCAATAACTGCTGTGCCTGCCATCAATGTGAAAAATCGTTTCATTTGTTGTTATACCTCCTTAATGGAAAATGTATCTCCTTCCCGGATCGTGCCGCCATTAAGGACTTCACAAAAGACCCCTTCTCTGGGCATGATGCAGTCGCCCATCTGCTGGTAAATGGCGCAGCCGTGATGGCATTCCTTGCCAATCTGGGTCATGCGCAGTATAACGTCATTGCATTGAAAAACTGTCCCTACCGGAAGGCTGGAAAAATCAAAGCCGGAAATGACAAGATTTTCGCCAAATGCCCCGTCATGGATGTCCGCGCCACGGTCTTTAAATGCCTGGATCTTTTCCGCAGACAAAAGACTGACCTGGCGGTGCCACTTTCCTGCGTGGGCGTCTCCTTCGATCCCCCAGTCTTTAATAAACTGTGCTTCATGGACGCTGGTCTTTTGGGTTCCTTTTTTTTCACTGATACATACAGCGATCACTTTTCCCATAAAAAGTACATCTCCTTATTCATAAAAAGTATAACGGCTTTTTGTTTTGCCAGCAATTCACAGCGGTTCGGCATTGTCAAATAAGCGTTCGATATTGTCGAACGATCATGGCTGCCGCTGTGCAGGCACTGTTTATTTGCTATAAGCCCTTGCCAAAGCTGCATGCCGGATAATGGCACGTATCACAGCCCAGGCAAAATCCGCCGCAGCCAAGGGCCACAATATCTGCCTTGCTTACCGGAAGGCCGGCGGCGATCCTTGGCATGATCAGATCAAAAACAGTGGCCTTGGAATACATGACACAGCCGGGAAGTCCCATGATGGGCGTGCCGTCATCCATGTAAGCCAGAAGGAACATGGCGCCCGGAAGTACCGGCGCCCCGTAGGTGACGATCCTTGCTCCGGTGGCTTTAATGGCTCCGGGCGTCATGTCGTCCGGATCCACACTCATGCCGCCGGTACAGACGATCACATCTGCGCCCTGTTCTTTCAGCTGGAAAATGGCCCGGGTGATCTTTTCCATGGAATCGTCCACAGTAATATGCCCGATGACGGTAATGCCGTACTCTGCCATTTTTTTCTCAATAACCGGGGTAAAGGTATCCTTGATCCTTCCGTAAAAGACTTCACTGCCGGTTGTAACGATGCCGCATTTTAAGGGCAGATAGGGATGCAGGCAGGTCAACGGCGTATCGCCTGCAATTTCTTTGGCTTCTTCCATACGGCTTTTGTCAATGACCAGAGGGATAACACGGGTGCCCAGCAGCTTGTCCCCTTTATGGACCGGGAAATAATTATGCCGTGTGGCGATCATGATCTCATCCAGGCTGTTAATGGCATTAAGGCGAGGGACATCCACAGTAAACAGGCCGTCGCAGGCAGCTGAAAGCTCGATCTTTCCTTCCCGTACCTGTGATGCTTCCATGTACTCATTTATACAAATCTGGCACAGGATCTGGGCGGCCTCGTTTTCATGGTATTTCGTATCGTCATTTTCCCATACATATAAGTGGGTCTTTCCAAGAGATAAAAGGAGGGGAATATCCTCCGGAGTGACAATGTGTCCTTTGCGAAAAGGCGTATCTTTCACAACATCTTTTACAATACGGGTAATGTCGTGGCATAATACATGTCCTACGGCATCTTTTGTATCAATCTTTTTCATCTGCGCTTCTCTCCTTATCTTTATTCCGGCAATACCTGCTACCGGGCACAGTTGGATGCTTCACCCAGAAGGATTTCCAGGCCGTGTTTTAATTCCGGAAGAATATATTCCAGGCATTCTCTGACTGCTTTTGGACTTCCCGGCAGATTAATGATCAGCGTATTTTTACGGATCCCGCAGGCCGCACGGGAAAGCATAGCCCTTTTGGTGATCTGCATGCTGTAAGCCCGCATGGCCTCAGGAATGCCGGGAACAAGGCGCTCTGCAACATCCATGGTAGCTTCCGGCATACAGTCTCTTTGGGAAAAGCCTGTCCCTCCGGTGGTTAAGATCAGGCAGGCTTCGTTATGATCTGCGATCTGTGCCATGGCTTCTTTAAGCATTTGCCGGTCATCCGGCAGAAGCAGGGATTTTACAACCGTATATCCGGCAGCGGTAATCATTTCCCGGATGGCAGGCCCGCTGAGATCTTCCCGCTGTCCGGCGTAGCCCGAATCACTGGCCGTAATAATCGCTGCATTCATTTTTATATTTTCCATTGTCGTTGAACCTCCCAACAAATTTATATTATCCTCCAATCTGGAACATGGACAGTGTTTCATCTTTGTCTGCGTTGGCCGGTTTCATGTCAGAGGAATCCTGGCCAAAGTGATGATCTTTAGGTTTATGATCTATGGCCCGGATAATGGCCCGGGCCAGGTCCGGGTCATCACAGTCGCTCCGGATCAGGGCTTTCAGGTCACAGCCGCTGTCATATTGGAGACATGTTTTTAAAAATCCGTCGGCGCTTAGGCGCACACGGTTGCACCGGCTGCAAAATTTGTGGCTCATGGCACTGATAAAACCTACCTTGCCGCAAAATCCGGGAAAGGAATAATAATGGCACGGACCATTGCCAAGGGGCTCGTTAAAGGCCTGGGCCTTTCCATAGGCTTTTTCCAGGATCCCAAGGATCTCATCCTCGCCGGTAAAAGCAAAGTTTTGGCCAAGGCCCATAGGCATCATTTCAATAAAACGCACATGGACAGGCAGACTTTTGGACAGACCTGCCATGGCAGAAAGATTATCGGGATCATTGCCTAAAGGAACGCAGTTGACCTTAACGGTAAGACTTTCTGCGTAGCTTAATGCGGCGTTAAGCCCGGCAAGGGCTGTTTCTAAATCCCCCTGGCGGGTGATCCTTTTATAGGCGTTGGGATCCAGCGTGTCAAGGCTGATGTTTACACCGTCCAGTCCGGCACTGACAAGCTCCTTTAGCTGGCTTTTCAGCAGGATCCCGTTAGTCGTTAAAGTTACTGACTCAATGCCTTCCTGGGCTTTCAGCCAGGACACCAGCCGGGCCAGATCTTTGCGGACTAAAGGCTCGCCGCCGGTAAGCTTGACTTTTTTGATGCCAAGGCCGGCACAGACCTTAACGATCCTCATGATCTCCTCATAGGTTAAAATATCCTTATGGGCAAGGGAAACTACGCCGTTTTCAGGCATACAATAAACGCATCTTAGGTTACATCGGTCGGTTACTGAAATGCGCAGATAATCAATGGTCCTTCCCCAGCAGTCATTCATTTTCTTCATCCTTTTCATTATAAAAATCGCCGCTTTTGCCGCCGGTTTTTTTCACCAGATGGATCTGGGAAATGGTCATAGATCTGTCCAGTGCTTTACACATATCATAAATGGTCAAAAGAGCCACGCTGACGCCGGTAAGCGCTTCCATTTCCACACCGGTCTTTCCATCGACCCGGACAGTACACTCGGCCCAGATCCGCCCGGAAGCTTCATCGGTGTAAAAATCCACGCTGCATTTATTGATCAGAAGCGTATGGCACATGGGGATCAAAGACGCTGTATTTTTCACAGCCATGATCCCGGCGACCCGGGCTACGCCAAGCACATCACCTTTTTTGGCAGTCCCGGATACAACAGCGTCCATCACATCCCTGTTTACGGAAATATATCCCCTGGCGGTGGCTGTCCGGCGGGTAATCTCCTTTTCAGATACATCCACCATTACTGCATTGCCGGACGGATCAAAATGTGATAATTTTTTGTACATAAATCATCCTTCTTCTTAAATACTCTTTTAAATTTGACATACGTTCATTGTATCAGCCGGATTTTTTTCAGTCAAGAGCCATATGGCTCAAAGATACCGCCCTGGGAAATCATGTGGATATTTCCGCGGACCACGTAATAATCCTTTTCCACAGCAACTGACAGGTCATGGGACAGGATCTGCACATTTCCCAGAGACAGGGCGGAAAGCTTTTGCTGTATGGCCGCATTTCCAAGGGTTTCCATTTCCTCAGAGGTATAGGTGCAGACCTTTGGGGTATAGGTTTGGGTTTTTGTTGTATATAGCCGCACAGGAAGATAAAAGCTTGGAGTCAGACGGTATTTGGTTACAGTTGAGATGGTTTCCGTATAGGTTTTATTTTCCTCCCCGGATCCATCTCCGCCTGGGCTTCCAAAGGAAAATATTTGTCCCAAAAGCTCTATATCGGTCCGGGTACGTTCCCGTCCGGTGTAATCTTTTTCTATATAGCGGGCCGGGTAATAATCCTCACAATGATAAACAGACCTGATATAAACGTCTCCATCCCCATGGACCTGGCGGGTTTCTTTGATCGTCCCGTCGTCATTATAAATATCCACAGTTCCGGAAATAAGCACATCTCCGGCGGAAACCGTGTCCCCGGCTTTGACAAGGGCTGTTCCTGTCCGGGTGACGATGGAAGAAACAACACCGTCCTCCTGGGCGATCACATTTCCCGGAACATCCTTTTCCTCGTCCGGGGTCAGTACAAGCCCCTCTTTAATGTCAATCTTAAGCACTGTGCCATCGATGCGGGCGCTGACCCAGGAAATATCGTCAAAGGCCAGACGCAGTTCATCTTCAAGATCATCCAGATCAATACGGCTTTTTAACTGTCCGGTATGTACGCCGATGTCTTTAAGACAGGCGATCAGTGTTTCATCCGTATGTCCATAGTTGCCGTAAATTTCAATATTCCATACAAATCCGGAAAGGATGACCAAAAGGGCCAAAGCTGCCCCGATCCCTGCAAAAAAGCCCCAATGCCGGCGGTTTTTATGGATGATAAAGGGAAGGCCGCGACGGCGGCAAATATGGGGAACGATCCGGCATTTCCTTACAATGGGCCGGAGGCTGCGATAGTGGGAGAGCTTCATTGTAAAGTAAATATGATCCTTTGTTTCATAAATGTTTTTCAGGATAATGCCGCGGCTTTTACACAAGTTAAATAAACGCTCCGGCGCTGTGTTTTTTATGCAGCATTCCACGGTTCCGGATACAAAATCCATCCATCTGCTCATTGCTCATCCCCCCGGTCCGTTGCCATAAACTGGATAATTTCAATATCTCCCCGGATCTTTAGCTCATGCCTGGAAAAATATTCTAAAACAAGCGTCTGTCCACGAATGGAAATCTGCATGTGTTTCAGCTGGAGGCGGATATGTACGCCGGTGTATTCCAGGATCTTTTCATAATGTTCAATATATAGTCCCCGGTTTCCCCACAAATGCATGGTAGGAGGATCATTTCCGGTAATATCCAAATAATGGAGGGAATCTTTAAAAAGCGCCTTGACAGATATATCGGAAGGCGCCTTTTTCTTTTTAAAATGGGTCTTTTTCACCTGCTTTTGCATGGCCTTATGCCGCTTCATAGATCTTCCCACTGCTTTGCTGTCCTTCCAAAATCCCTGGCAGAAATTAATATATTATATGAACCCAGGGCCATGGTTAGAAGGCCACTTTCCCGGAAATTGAAAGAGACCATCTCACGGAAGCTTATAAAATCTTCTGAGATGGCCTCTTTTATTTCAAGACACTTTTAATTATTTGAACTTGCGCTTTCTCGCAGCTTCGGACTTTTTCTTCCGACGAACGCTTGGCTTTTCGTAATGTTCTCTCTTACGAATCTCCTGCTGAATACCTGCTTTTGCACAGTTTCTTTTGAATCTGCGTAAAGCACTGTCCAGAGTTTCGTTTTCTTTAACGATAACGTTTGACATAGCTCACACCTTACCTCCCTCCAGTTGCGTATTGTGCTTATACAACTGTGGGTATATTTTTCATAGCACTATATGAATTATAGCATATTTTTTTTATTCGTCAACTATTTTTCTAAACTAATTTGATATTTATAATCAGAATATGTATAAGTCAGACCGGATTCGCCAATAATAGTCTGGATAACCGATTCATAACCTGTCTCAATACGCTGCTGATCCAGCTGGGATGCGGCGTCGTCTCCAAAACGACTTTCAAATGCCGTCGGATTATCCACAACCTCGCAGATGGGAAGGACGGCAATGTCTTCATCAGTCCAGTCCACATAGGTTGGAACGATCTCTATACCATCGATCTGCACTCCATCGCTGGTTTTGGAGATCAATACGCTGGCTACAGCGCCCAGGTCTCTCGGATAGGCGTTGGAGGACTGATACTGCATGGAGGAAAGGAAATTTCCCAGAGAGTAAAATACAACGCCGGTACGGCTTGTTCCGTCCTCTGCCTGAGCAGTGATCACTTCCATCGGTTTAAGCACATGAGGATAGCTGCCAAAGATCACATCAGCGCCAGACTCTACAAGCCGCTGGGCCAAAGCTCTCTCCTCATCGCTGACTGTAGACACATAACGCTCGCCAAAATGCAGGCTGACAACAACAAATTCAGCACCTTCCTGGCGCATTTGGGCAATCTGGCTGCACATAAGGCTGATCTGTTCTTCCGAATAATTATCCAGTGTGTTGACCACATAACTGTTGCTGTCATCCAGTGTTGCGTTTACATGGTTTGTATAAGCGATAAATCCGGTATTTATACCGTTGACGTCCCGTATCACATACCGGGCATCGGATTCAGACTTAAAGGATCCGGTCTGGTCAAGACCTGCCCCGGTAATAAAGTCAATGGTGGATGCCACCCCTTCAAGACCGCTGTCCAGCACATGGTTGTTGCCGGTAGTGAGCATGTCAAAGCCTGCACCTTTCAGCGCATCGGCCGCAGATTCGGGGACGTTGAAATTTAAGGACTGGATATCCGCCCAGTATCCGTAGTCATTCTGGGAAGCACCGTTGCCTTCTCCGGCCATGGTAGCCTCCAGGTTGCCTAAAGTATAATCAGCATCGGAAAGATACTTGCTGATATACTGAAAGCTTGGGGAAAAATCGAAGGTGTCTGTGGTACTGTTGTAGGCACGCTCCATTTGATAATCATAAAACATAATATCTCCGGTGCCGGTAATCTTTACTTCCTGCTCCATATGATCGATGACATATTGATGGATCGCATCTTCAATGGAAACGTTTTGCATATTTCCCGCATCTGCCGTGCCGCCGGATGAATAGTATTCTCTGACTTCCCGTGCATTGGAGCTGCACAGGAAGTAGTATACGATAAACAGCAGGACACACCCGAGAACCAGAGCTAATTTTTTTATCTCTTTCACAGGTATCACCTCCTGTTATCGGAGCTGATCGTTTAATACCTGGACTGCTTCTTTTAAAGCAGCTTCAATGCCTGCCGGATTTTTGCCTCCGGCCTGGGCCATATTGGGGCGTCCGCCGCCACCGCCGCCGACAAGCTTGGCAATGCCTTTGATGAGATTGCCGGCATGGGCTCCGTTTTTCATGGCCCCGTCAGTAGCCATGGAAAGAAGGCTGACCTTTCCGTCCTTTTCAGAAGCAAGGACAATAACGCCTTCCCCTAATTTTGCTTTAAGCTGGTCGCCCAGGTTCATCAGTCCGGGCATATCTACGCCGGGAACCTTAACAGCTAAAAGGGATATTCCCTTTACATCCTGAACCTGATCCATAACATCGCCTAAAGCTTCTCTTGCCATTTTATTTTTCAGCTTTTCATTTTCAGCAGATAAGGTGCGCACTTCTTCCACTAACGCTTCGATACGCTTTACAAGAGCGGACGGTTCAGCCTTTGCAGCGTGTGCAGCATCCTTTAATTCCTGCTCAAGTCCGGCATAATACTTAAATACCCCGTCGCCGGTAAGGGCCTCAATACGCCGTACGCCTGCGGCAACGCCGCCTTCGGATACGATCTTAAATGCCCGGATAGCTCCGGTATTGGATACGTGAGTACCGCCGCACAATTCCTTGGAAAACTCGCCCATGCATACAACGCGAACATCTTTGTCGTACTTCTCTCCGAAAAGAGCCATGGCGCCGGTCTTTTTAGCTTCCTCAATGTCCATGACCTTAGTCAGCACAGGAAGGTTTGCGTCGATCTCCTCATTAACAATATCTTCTACCCGCCGGATTTCTTCCGGAGTCATGGGTGAAAAATGGGTAAAGTCAAAGCGCAGGTGCTTTTCATTGTTGCTGGAGCCGGCCTGCTGTACATGGTTTCCAAGAACCATCTGCAGGGCTTTCTGGAGCAAATGGGTAGCGCTGTGGTTTTTGGCTGTGTCGCTGCGCTTCTTATCATCAATAGCCAGATCAACCTTGTCGCCGGTTTTAAACATGCCTTTAGTAACAACGCCTACATGGCCGATCTTGCCGCCCTGAAGCTTAATGGTGTCTTTTACAATAAACTCGCTGTCACCGCAGGTGATCTTTCCGGTATCTGCTTCCTGACCGCCGCTGGTTGCATAAAACGGCGTTTCACTGACAATGATGGTACCGTTCTGGCCGTCAACCAGGGCTTCCACGATCTCGTTCTCTGTGGTGAGTACCAGGATATCAGATGTATAACGTGTATATTCATAACCTGTAAAATGGCTGGTCACTGCCGGATCAATGGACTGGTACACGGTAACGTCAGCACCCATGTAGTTGGTTGTCTTTCTGGCCTTACGTGCCATATCCCGCTGGCGGTCCATGGCTGCCTTAAAGCCCTCATGGTCAATAGTGATGCCGTCTTCTTCCAGGATCTCCTCGGTCAGGTCCATAGGGAATCCGTAGGTATCATACAGCTTAAATGCATCGTCACCGGACAGTACCTTATTGCCGGATGCAAGCACCTGAGCCTTCATTTCGCCTAAGATGATCAGGCCCTGATCCAGTGTTTTATTAAATTTATCTTCTTCTTCATTGATAACCTTAAAAATAAATTCCTTCTTTTCTTCCAGCTCCGGATAGCCGTCTTTGGATGTTTCGATGACCTTATTGCTCAGATCGGCCAAAAACTTTCCGGAAATGCCAAGTAAACGTCCGTGACGGGCAGCACGGCGCAGAAGGCGGCGCAGCACATAGCCCCTGCCCTCGTTGGAAGGCAGGATACCGTCAGAAACCATAAAGGTTACAGAACGGATATGGTCTGTAATAATACGGATAGATACGTCAGATTTATGGTTTTCCTTATACTGTACGCCGGCCAGGCCGCAAACCTGCTCGCGCAGCGCTTTGATCGTATCCACATCAAAGATGGAATCCACATCCTGAACAACGCTGGCCAGACGTTCAAGGCCCATACCTGTATCAATATTTTTGCTTTCCAGAAGCTCATAATGGCCGTGGCCGTCATTTTCAAACTGGGTAAATACATTGTTCCAGATTTCCATGTAACGGTCGCAGTCACAGCCTACAGTACAGCCCGGCTTTCCGCAGCCGTACTTTTCTCCGCGGTCATAATAGATCTCAGAACAGGGGCCGCAGGGACCTGCGCCATGCTCCCAGAAGTTGTCCTCTTTTCCAAAACGGAAAATGCGCTCTGCCGGGATGCCGATCTCCTTATTCCAGATCTCAAAGGCTTCATCATCGTCCACATAAACGGAAGGATACAAACGGTCCTCCTCAAGACCAATGACTTTTGTGAGAAATTCCCAGGACCATGCAATGGCTTCATGCTTAAAATAGTCTCCAAAGGAGAAGTTTCCAAGCATTTCAAAAAATGTGCCGTGACGGTCTGTTTTTCCGATATTTTCAATATCCCCGGTACGGATACACTTCTGGCATGTGGTCACACGGGGGCAGGGAGGAATCTCCTGCTTTGTAAAGTATGGCTTTAATGGGGCCATACCGGAATTGATCAGCAGCAAACTGTTATCATTATGAGGGATCAGTGAAAAGCTTTTCATCACCAGATGCCCTTTGCTTTCAAAAAAGTCCAGATACATTTTTCTTAATTCATTTAATCCGTAAAATTTATTCACGATAAATACCTCCTGTAAGCAGCTTTATCCAAAACAACGGCCAAAAGACGGAACAGCCCCGCCGGCAAATCTCAAAAAAACTTTGGATTCGGCGACGCAGCTTGCATAATTATTCATTAAAAATACATCCCGACTGCTGGCTTTGCTAAAAATCTGTAGTTTTTGCGGGAGAAAAACAAGATTACAGGCGCAATATGCCCTCTCCCGACATCATTTTATTATAAGGTGAATTAAAATCTTTGTCAACGTAAATTGAACCTTTTTTGGCGGCATAAAGTAACAGTTTGGCGGGCTGCCCTGTTAGAGCATAAAAAAAACATCCTGAAAGCAGGGCTTAAAGCAGCTCCATGCTTCCAGGATGTTTTTAGTGGCGTTTTGCCAGTTCGCCGGAGATTTCCTCCCATGTCAGGCCCTTTTCAACCATAAGGACGATCATATGGTAGAGAAAATCGGCAATTTCGTACTTTAATTCCTCCGGATCGGGGTTTTTGGCGGCAATGACTATTTCCGTGGCTTCCTCTCCCACTTTTTTCAGGATCTTGTCAATGCCCTTATCAAAAAGGTAGTTGGTATAAGACCCTTCCTTGGGATGGGCCTTACGGTCAGACACTGTGGCCATGATTTCCTGAAGGATGGTTGCCGGATTAACATCATCATAGTCCTTTTTCACAAGATTGGTGAAAAAGCAGCTTTCATTGCCGGTATGACATGCAGCGCCGATTTGCTTTACTTTAGCAAGGATCGTATCTTTATCGCAGTCAATGTCCAGAGACTTGACAAACTGATAATGGCCCGATGTATCCCCCTTTTTCCAAAGACACTGGCGGCTGCGGCTGTAATAGGTCATCCTGCCGCTGCGGATCGTCTCATTGTAGGATTCTTCATTCATATAGGCCAGCATCAGTACCTTTCCGGTTTTATAATCCTGAGTCACTACCGGGATCAGGCCGTCGCTGTTGGTTTTAAATTCGCTGAAAGGAACAGCGCTTTCAAAAACCTGTACGTGGATCCCCTGATCTTTCAGTTCCTTTTTCAATGCCACAAAGTCCTGTGGGGTATGGGCATCCGGACAGGCGGATGAAAGCTCCAGCCAGGTGATCTCAAAGATCTGAGAATTTGCAAGATGGTCGCCAGCTTTTTGTCCGGAATTTGCACAAAGAGTGATCTCAAGTGCCAGTTCCCCGATGGCGGCTTCATATTGGGCCATTGTTTCCGGATCCATGAGCCACATGCGGCATCCGGTCATTTGGACGATCTCCCGGAACTGTTTCTCATCCGGACGTTTATCCTGCGGAGTATTTAAAAATGTTCCAAGGACATTTTCACCGCCAAAGCGGGCGATCCCTTCTTTAAGCGTCTCTCCCCGGCCGCCTTCCAGGGGGTTCATAATAACCCGGGCAGCGCCGGCGTAAATGATCTTTTTTATATCCTCAAAGCGGGGGAACACCTGATAGACGGTGAGCAATATATCCGTCTGCTGGGTAATGGTTTTTAGTAAGCTGATCAGCGTCTCCTCCTGGCTGTCCCCGCTGCACCGTCCATCCCACAGTAAAATGCCGTCGGCGCCTCTGTCCTCCAGAGAAAGGGACTGTGCCAGTACCTGATCCGCTGTGTTGTTCTCCGTCAGCATGACTGCCGGAAGGATCATTTTAGTTTTCATTTCCAGTCATTCCTTTTTCAAAAATATCGATTGCCTTTTTTAAGTCCACATGTCCGTTATACAAAGAAGATCCGATAATGATGCCCTCTACGTTCAGTCTGCTGATGGCTTCAATATCCGCAAGGCTGGCAATACCGCCGGCATAAATGATCTTTACATTGGTCCGGGCAACTAATTCCCGGGTATTGTCAATACTCGGTCCCTTTTGCAGGGAAGAACGGAGAATATCCGTATAAATTACCGTTGTAACGCCGCTCTGCCCCATGCCGTTAATCAGGGAAATGGGGTTATATTTGCTTAACCGCTCCCGTCCTTCAACAGCCACCATGCCATTGACCGCATCAATACCTGCCACAAAGCAGTCGCTTCCAAAAGAGGCGATAGCTTCCTCCACAAAACGGTTGCTTTGGACCGCCTGTGTTGTGCAGACAACTCTGCGGACTCCCATATTCAGGAGATAGTCAATATCTTTAATGGACCGTATGCCACCGCCTGCCTGAACCGGAATGCTGACAGTACGGACGATCTCCCGGATCAGGTCGTCATGGACAGGGTAGCCCATGACGGCTCCGTCCACATCAACAATATGCAGACAGGAGGCTCCCACTTCTTCCCATTTTTTTGCAAGCTTAATGGGAGAACTGGTGAAAATATTCTGCTTATCTGCAGAATCAGCCGAAGGATTATAGCATTTTCCATTTTTAATATGAATGGTTGGATATAATTGCATAGTCATGACCTTTCTTTATCAGAGTGCACCTTTAGTGGATAGTACATCCTGGATACGGGCATCCATGCCGGAAGCTTCATCCAGTGCTTTGGCAAAGGCTTTAAAAATACCTTCTATAATATGATGGTTATTTTCACCGGAAAGCAACTTAATGTGCAGGTTCATCCCGGCGCTGTAAGAAACCGCGTAGAAAAATTCACGCACCATCTCTGTATCAAAATCCCCTACCCGTTCCCGGCTTAATGTGACATCATAGCCAAAATACGGCCTTCCTGACAGGTCCATGGCAGCAAGGACAAGGACGTCGTCCATGGGCAGGATAAATGAACCAAAACGTCGGATCCCCTTTTTATCGCCAAGGGCCGCTTTAATAGCCTCGCCAAGGACGATTCCTGTATCTTCGATGGTATGATGGCAGTCCACGTACAGATCACCGTCAACATTGACGTCCAGATCAAAAAATCCGTGTCTGGCAAAGCTGTTGAGCATGTGGTCAAAAAATCCGATACCGGTTTTGACGGATGCCCCGCCCCGGCCATCCAGATCCAGGGTCATGGTAATATCTGTTTCGCTGGTCTTTCGGTGTATAGTTGCAGTTCGTTCTCCCATTGGCATCTACCTCCTGTGCTAGTGGATCAATCTTTAAAACGCACTTTTATGGAATTGGCATGAGCAGTCAAAGACTCTGCCTGGGCAAAATGGATAATATCATCTTTGGCTTTATTAAGGGCTTCTCTTGAATAATAAATAATGCTGGATTTCTTTACAAAATCGTCAACACCCAGGGGTGAGAAAAACTTGGCCGTGCCGTTGGTTGGCAGGATGTGATTGGGCCCTGCAAAATAGTCCCCTAAAGGCTCGGAACTGTTTTCACCAAGGAAAATGGCGCCGGCATTTTTTATTTTTGTCATAACTTCAAACGGATTGGCAGTGACGATCTCCAAATGTTCAGACGCAATGTCATTGGCAATGGCAATGGCGCTGTCCATATCGTCGGCAATCAGGATATAGCCGTAATTATTAAGGGATTTTTCCAGGATCTCTTTTCTTGAAAGCTGCCGGACAAAGCGGTCTACCCACTGAGACACTTCCTCGGCCAGCGTTTCGCTGGTCGTCACAAGAATGGCGCTGGCCAGCTCGTCATGCTCTGCCTGGGATAAAAGATCAGCAGCCACATATTCCGGATTGGCTGTTTCATCGGCGATCACAAGGATCTCGCTGGGGCCGGCAATGGAATCAATGCTTACATGGCCGTAAACGGCTTTTTTAGCCAAAGCCACATAAATATTTCCCGGACCTACGATCTTGTCTACTTTTGGAATAGACTCTGTACCATAGGCCAGAGCCGCAATGGCCTGTGCGCCGCCAACCTTAAAAATCCTGGTTGCTCCTGCTTCACAGGCGGCAACAAGGGTCGTCGGGTTCACCTTTCCGTCCTTGCCGGGAGGAGTCACCATAATAATATTTTCCACGCCGGCCACCTGGGCAGGGATGGTATTCATAAGTACGGATGACGGGTAGGCTGCTTTGCCCCCGGGAACATAAATGCCGGCAGATGCCAGAGGGGTCACCTTCTGTCCAAGGATCGTACCGTCCGGCGTTGTATCAAACCATCCGTAACGTTTTTGTTTTTCATGGTATGCCCGGATATTGGCCATAGAACGGCGGATCACCCCAAGGAGATCCTTGTCAACCTGTTCATAGGCTTCCCGGATCTCATCCTCACTGACCGTGACAGTGTCCTTATCAAGCTGAGCTTTGTCAAATTTTTGGGTGTACTCAAATACCGCGGCATCGCCTCTTTGGCGGACGTCCTCCACAATAGCGGATACCGCGCCTTCATATTCTGTGTAATTATTTGGACTGCGCTTAAGCAGATCATTAAGAATGTCTCCTGCGCTGCTGTTTGTTAAACGCAAAGTTTTCATGGGTCCTCCTTTTTGCGGATAAATCCGCTTTATCGTTACTATTTGGAACAGCTCAGCGGACTGAGCTGTTATTAAAATCCTGACACCACGGATTTCTCCCCGTTTCGTGTTCCTGGTGTTATCATTATATCAAATGGCTGCAGAAATTTCAATCTGCCGTGATCTGGCCTGCAGTCAGCGGCTGCTGTTTGTTGCTGTTCACAGGGTGAACAGTGCAAAACGGTTACCGGCTTACTAAAGGCTTGATGGCATATAACAGATCTGTGATCCTCTGGTTTTCCATTTTCATGCTCACCTGGTTGACCACCATGCGGGCGGATAGTGGACAGATCTCCTCTAAAACCTCCAGGCCGTTTTCCCGGAGTGTAGAGCCGGTTTCCACAATATCTACAATTACCTCCGACAGACCTACAATAGGTGCAAGCTCTACGGAACCGTTAAGCTTAATGATTTCTACGGTCTGATGCTTTTTATTATAAAAATAGTCTTTGGCAATATGAGGATACTTGGAAGCAACACGGATCAGCTCCTGGTGCATGAGCCGCTCTTTAGCGCTTGCCGGGCCGCATACGCACATGCGGCACTTGCCGAAGCCAAGATCCATAACCTCGTAAAGACGGCGGTTTTCTTCCAGGATCGTATCCTTGCCCACAACGCCAATGTCTGCTGCGCCGTATTCCACATAGGTAGGCACATCGCTGGCCTTGGCCAGGAACATTTTGATTTTTTGTTCTTCATTGACAAAGATCAGCTTCCGGGTACCGGGATCTTTCATTTCTTCCATATGTATACCGATCTTTTCAAACAATTCCAGGGATTTTTTTGCAAGCCGCCCTTTGGCCAGGGCAAAGGTTAAATATTCCATGGTCAATCCACCTCCTGTTTTTGGCAGCCGCCCCGGGTCATATCTATTTTCCTTTGGATCAGGTTTTGGCGGCAGTAGCGCTCATAGCTGTCCTCAGGCAGGCCATTGTCCTTTTTCATAAGGGTTGTAAGGACGCCCCGGCTCCGCAATGCCTTAGCCTCTTTGACAGCAGCGGCAAAGCTTTCCTCATCGTACAAAATAAGGACAGCGTCATGGTCCAGAGGGATCCGGATCTTTTGGCGGCTTAAGGCAGCCATCAGCTGGTCGATCACAAGGGCAAAGCCCACGGCCGGAGAATCTTTTCCAAACTGCCCCACCAGATGGTCGTAACGTCCGCCTTTAACAAGCGCGTCCCCTGTTCCGTAAGTATAGCCACGGAAAATAATGCCTGTATAGTAATCATAGGTTGTGAGCATTCCCAGGTCAAAAGTTACGTAATCTTCATAGCCGTAAGCGCAGATCACCTGGTAGACTTTGGCAAGGCGGTCTAATACAGCCAATGCCTTGGAATTTCCGGTCAACTGCCGCGCATGGTCTAAAATTTCCCAGGAACCGGACAGATTAGGCAGCTCCATTAAAATGGTATACAGCTCCCTGCTGATCTTTTTTTCCTCAATAAGATTTTCAATGCCAAAGAAATTTTTGTTTTCAATAAGGGTTTTTAATAAGTCCTCGTTTTCCTGATCCAGCCCTGCCTCCTCCATAAGGGCGCGGAAAAATCCGGCATGGCCAATATCCAGAACAAATTTGTCCAATCCGGATTTCTTTAAAAGCTCAATGGAAAGGGCGATCATCTCTCCGTCTGCCTGAGGGCTGTCAGATCCGATCAGCTCCGCTCCCATTTGGGTGGATTCTTTCATCAGTCCCTGGTAGCTGGAATTATTAATAAATACATTGCCCATGTAGCAAAAGCGCAAAGGGATCTTCTCATCCCCGTAATACTTGGCGACTGCCCGGGCAATAGACGGGGTAATGTCTGGACGAAGGACCAGGGTATTTCCCTCCCGGTCAAAAAATTTGTACATTTCCCGGGACTTAACGGTGCCCCGTTCTCCGTTAAATATATCAAAAAATTCAAATGCCGGTGTCTGGATCCTATGGTAGCCATACTGTCCAAAAACCTGGGACAGCATATCCTGGAGCCGGACCTTTCTGGCGCATTCAATGCCGTAAATATCCCGGACGCCTTCCGGCGTATGAAGTAATATATCGCGCATAGGCTCTCCTTTCATTATGTATCATGGGGTCAAAAGGTGTTTTGACCCTGGCGTCTTCATTTAAGTTGCCCGATAAACGGGCATGAGACACGGATTGCTCCGCACTTCGTGCTCCAGCAAGTCTGCGTTTGTCTCATCACTTTATTATGGTAAATTGGTAAATAAGCGATGTGTCAATATTATACACAGACCTCCGGCTTTTGTCAACCGGAGGTTTGCTGTTCGTCCCTGCTGTCCAGATCTTTTTGCAGCAGGGGCAGGTATTGGATGTAATAGCCTTTAACGGAAATCATATAGTCCATATCCAGCTCGGTAAATTTAACGCTTTTGGCATGTCCGGTTTTCGAACGGTTCCAGAATTTTACAAGCTCCTTAAAGCGCATGTAGTAATATTTATTTTCCCGGGCAAAGTAAATGAGCAAAAATGCAACGCCGCCCTGGCGTTCAAAATCTTCCATGAAAACCACCTGGTGTTCATGGACGTTGGCAATGGGAAATGCGCCGGCATGGCATTCCTTGGCATCAAAACATACAGGGATCCCCTGGACGGCGCCAATATAGTCCACGGTAGAGCGCTGTTCAAAATAAGCCAGCGTAATATGCCGGCTTTGTTTATCAATATTGATCGGTTTAATGGGCGTTGGGATCTTCTGGATCAGCGCCAGACCGGCAGCGCGGTAGCGCTCATTGGTCAGATTGACCATTTCCTCCAGCTCGGATCCTCTAAGGCCTCTTGAATTCCAGGTTGCCATGGCTGTCCACCTTATCTGTTATATTTTCGCCTCTTAAAATATCCGTAAACTTTCCCGGCAGAGGCGCCCGGAAGGTCATCCCGGAAATTTCTCTAAGCCGCAGGGTATCTTTAGGCATGGTCATTTGGATACAGTGAAGAAGCTGGTATTTTAAATGGTATGCATGAAAAAGCCTGCGGTTTTGGGCTTCATTGCCGTATTTGGGATCTCCGGCAATGGGATGGCCGGTCGCAGCCAAATGGGCCCGGATCTGGTGGGAACGTCCGGTGATCAGCTGGACCCACAAAAGGGTCATAGTGCCGTTGGAGGCTAAAGGTTCATAAATGGTTTTAATGTAATCCCCTGAGCTGCCCCCTTCCGGTATAATGCGCACTTTATTCTGAGCCGGATCCTTAATCAGATAGCCCTGGATAGCTGCGCCTTTTTCCACATGGCCGCAGACAAGGCAGCAGTAATATTTTCCAACGCTGCGCTGGCGGATCAGCTGGGACATATCCTGGAGCCCCTGCAGGGATTTTCCCGCAATAAGTACGCCGCTGGTGTTCCGGTCCAGGCGGTGGCAGGCAGCCGGGCGGAAGCTTTTTAAATCCGCCTCAGTGACCTGATGGGTGTCCAGCATATAGGAAATGATCTCCTCATTTACGGAAATATCCGAAGGCACGGCTTTTTGGGACAAGGTTCCCACAGGTTTGTTGATCACGAGAATATCCCGGTCCTCATATAAAATATCCAGGTGGGATCTGACCCGGAGGATGGTATTTTGAGAAAATTTGTCAATGGTCTCGTCAGAAAGCCACAAGGTGATCTCATCACCAATGGCAAGCTTTTCGCTGCCGTCTGCTTTCTTTCCGTTTAAAGTTATATTCTTTTTTCTCAGCATTTTATAAATAAAGCTTTTAGGCGCCTGGTTTAATATTTTAGTAAGAAGCTTGTCCAGACGCTGGCCCGCTTCATTGGGGGTAACACTGCGTGTCTGCATCCTGTACTCCTCTCGTTTCATTTGGGTAAAAGTCTCACGCTTTAAACCGCGCGGCTTAAAACATCCCTGCGGATGGCCTCATCTGTTTTGGAAGGGTCTTCCTTTAAAGCCGGGATTTTTTTGATCCGCTGGGAAAATGCCTGGAAATCCGTATCCACAGAAGGTACGGCGGTACTTCCTGCGGCCTTAACGCTTAAAGTCAGGTACTGGCGGATCTGGGCAGAAGTCTTTTTCTGCTTTGGTGCATAGGCAAAAATATTGCCGCCCCGGATCACTGCCAGGGGAATGTACATCGCCCCTTCATATTGTGTCAGGACAAGATCTGCCAGTACATAACAGCCGGATCCGGCCAGTTTTACAATGGCGTCATAGTCCTCCCGGTTCCCGGAACGGTAGCCGATAATAAGGAACAGGCCCACCGCAGCCTTGGCGGCCGGAAGGACAAGGACAATGCCAAGGACCGTGGCCGGGTTTAAGCGGGTGCCTGTAATGATCCAGCCGGCTCCGATCACTGCTCCGATCACCAGGGCCCACAGCAGGACAATACAAAGCTGGCGCTTCTTTCGGGCATTAATATAGCCATAATCTCCGGAGATGAGCTTTTCCTTTTTCATAATACAAGCCCCATTCCTTTGATCAGCCACCGGTGCGGCACAGCCTTTGACAGAATACGGAAGCTTTTCATGGAAATGCCGTAAACAGAAAGGCTCTTTTTCTTCATAGTATCCCGCCATGCCTGACGGGCAACCTTTTCCGGCTGGGCCATAAAAAACAGCTTAAACGCAGAAAGGGTCTCTCCGGTACCGCAGTGGTCAAAAAACTCTGTTTTTACAGGGCCGGGGCATACGGTGGTAACATGAACCCCTCTTTTTTTCATTTCCTGGCCGAGGCTCCTGCCGTAGCTTAAAACATAGGCTTTTGTGGCCGCATAAATGGAAAATCCCGGCTGGGGCACAAATGCCGCGCTGCTGGATAATAAAAGGATGCGTCCGCCTTTGACCATGTAAGGCAGGGACATTTGAGTCAGGCCTGTAAGGGCGCGTACATTGACGTCGATCATGCCTGTGGCATCCTGAAACGTCTGGGAAATATTTTGACCGTACTTTCCAAATCCGGCGCTGGCTGCCAGAACATAAATATGGGGCTTTTTCTGATCCATAAGCTTTTTCAGCCGGATCAGGCTTTCTTCTTTGGACAAGTCCATGGCAAGAATCCGCAGGGGATGGCCCGTCTTAAACTGCAGCTGCTCCAGACGTTCCTTTCTGCGGGCAATGACCCAGATCTCATCGATCATAGGACAATGCTTATCAATGATCTTTACAAGCTCCCGTCCGATGCCGGAGGAAGCTCCGCTGACGATAGCAATTTTCATTTTCATCCGCCTTTCTTTTTATGTACGTTTCGTATCGTCTTTTTCTTCTTTGCAGGCTGGGAACCTGGGCCCCCTTTTGTGCCGGAGCTAAAGGCTGCCCGGCGGTTTCCGGACATTTCCCGGGGCTGGCGGCTGCTGAAGCCGCCGGCCCCTGCGCCGTGCTTTGGCCGGATCAGGCACTTTTTATCGTAGCCAATAAGATCCGTGCGTCCGGCAAGGGTCAGGGCCTGAGCCACCAGGTCGTAATTTTTCGGGTTTTTATACTGGATCAGAGCCCGCTGCATGGCTTTTTCATGGGGATCTTTAGGCACATACACCTTTTCCATGGTCCGCGGATCGTAGCCTGTATAATACATACAGGTAGATAAGGTGGACGGTGTGGGATAAAAATCCTGTACCTGCTGGGGCATGTATCCCAGATCTCTTAAATATTCCGCCAAAGCAATGGCATCCTTTAAGGTGGAGCCGGGATGGGACGACATAAGGTAAGGCACAAGGTACTGCTTCAATCCCAGATGCTCATTCATGGCTTCATATTTCTTTACAAACTTGCGGTATACGCTGTTTTGGGGCTTGCCCATCAGACGCAGCACGTTATCGGAAATGTGCTCCGGAGCGACCTTTAACTGGCCGGAAACATGGTAACGGCAAAGTTCTTCCAAAAACCGGTCATCCTTATCTGCCAGCAAATAATCAAAGCGGATGCCGGAGCGGATAAAGACTTTTTTCACCCCGGGGATTTCCCGAAGCTCCTTTAAAAGCTCCATGTAATCGCTGTGATCGGCCCGCAGATTTTCACACGGCTTAGGGAAAAGGCACTGTTTGTTTGGGCATACCCCGTACTTTTCCTGCTTTTTGCAGGCCGGGTACCGGAAGTTGGCCGTAGGGCCGCCGACGTCATGGATATAGCCTTTAAAATCCGGATCCCATACAAGCTGCCGGGCCTCATTAATGATGGACTCGTGGCTGCGGGTCTGGATGATCCGTCCCTGATGAAAGGTCAGGGCACAAAAGCTGCATCCGCCAAAGCATCCCCGGTTGCTGACAAGACTGAACTTAACCTCAGAAATGGCCGGAACTCCGCCGGCAGCTTCGTAGGACGGATGGTAGGTGCGCATATAGTTTAAACTGTATACCCGGTCCATTTCCTCTGTAGTTAAAGGCCATGCCGCCGGATTTTGCACCACATAAAGGTGGTCATTATATTTTTCAATCAACGGTTTTCCTACATAAGGATCTGTATTGGTATATTGGGTATAAAAGCTGGACGCATAGGACTTTTTATCTTTGCGGATCGTATCAAAATCCGGAAGGGTGATGCCGTCATAAACATTTTCCGGAGATTTTGTCTTATAGACCGTTCCCCGGATAAAGGTAAGATCCTTTATGGAAAGTCCGGAGTTTAAGGCATCCGCCATTTCAATAATACTGTGCTCTCCCATGCCGTAAAGGAGCAGGTCAGCGCCGGAATCCAGCAAAATGGAACGCTTCATAGAGTCGCTCCAGTAGTCGTAGTGTCCAAGCCGTCGGAGACTGGCCTCAATGCCGCCGATGATCACCGGAACATCCTTGTAGGTCTGGCGGATGAGATTCCCATAAACGATCGTAGCATAGTCGGGGCGTTTCCCAAACACGCCTCCCGGCGTGTAGGCATCATTATGGCGGCGCTTTTTGGACACAGTATAATGGTTCACCATGGAATCCATATTTCCTCCGGAGATCAAAAATCCAAGGCGGGGACGGCCAAAAACATTGATGCTGTCCTTATCCTTCCAGTCCGGCTGGGAAATGATCCCCACCCGGTAGCCTCCCGCTTCCAGGACACGGCTGATAATGGCATGTCCGAAAGACGGGTGGTCCACATAGGCATCTCCGATAACATAAGTAAAATCTACCTGATCCCATCCCCGTTTTTCCATGTCTTCCCGGCAAATGGGCAAAAAGTCTTTTACCATTTATTTTAACTCCTCGTATGTTTGATTGAATATATCCAGATAATCCCGGATATAATAGTCTGCCAGCCGGCGTTTTTCATCGTCCTCCCCGGCTGAAAAGGTATCAAAAACAGCAGCACAGCCCATTCCTGCACGGGCGGCGGCCATGATCCCGTAGGGAATATCCTCAAAGACAAGACAACGGGACGGTCTGGCGTCAAGCCGGGCGGCGGCTTCCAGATAAACGTCTGGCTCCGGCTTGCCTTTATGAATGTCCTCGCCGGTAACAACCGCCTGAAAATACCGGGTGATCCCATGGCTTTCCAGGACGGCCCGTGTCAGGTCCCTGGAATTGCTTGTAGCAATGGCGCATGGGATCTGGCGGTGCTTTAAATATTTTAAAAACAACAGGGCGCCGCCTTTTAAAGGCGCGCGGTTTGTATAATGTTCCATGGCCATATCGTTCCAGTCGCTGATGATCTCCTGAATACTGTCAGAAATGCCAAAGGTTTCCTTAAAGTAAATGGCCGTCTGGGTAACGCTGATCCCGGAAATGGCCTCCTGCAGATCCTCCGGCATGGGAATGCCAAAGCGGCCGAGATATTCCTCATCAATGGATTCCCAGACGCCCATGGAATCAATAAGGGTTCCGTCCAGGTCAAAGATCACAGCGTCCACATCCATAAGCAGGTCATTATCTTTAAGACGGCCATTTTCCAGGGAGCCGGGCCGGGCCGCTTCTTCCGGATGCTTAAGACTGCGGATCTCATCTTCCGTCAGGCTCCGGTACTGTCCCGGAAGCAGACCGGGATCCAGGTGCAGCGGTCCCATAGTCAGCCGTTTCAGAAAAGTAACGGTTTTTCCCACAGCCTGGAACATGCGCTTGACCTGGTGGAACTTTCCCTCCTGGATTTCAATAAGCACTTCGCTGATGTTTTCTTCCGCAGAAACATGGATCACCGTCAGCCGGGCCGGCCGGGCTGTTAATTCTTCATCCACTTTAAGGCCGCAGGCAAAGTCCCGGACATCCTGGGAAGAAACGCAGCCTTCCACACGGGCATAATAAACCTTAGACACATGCTTTTTAGGGGATAACAGCTCATGAGCCAGGGGGCCGTCATTGGTAATGATCAGCAGTCCCTGGGTATCTTTATCAAGACGGCCGGCAGGAAACAGATCCTTACGTTTTTTCTCATCAATAAGATCCACCACGGTCTTTGCATGCTTATCCCTTGCTGCGCTTAAAACGCCGGAAGGCTTATTAAGCATATAGTATTCATAATGGACGTAGCCGACCTGGGCGCCGTCGCATAAGATTGTATCCTTTTGTGTATCTACTTTTTGCTCCGGGCCTTTCGCTAAAGCACCATTCACAGTAACAAGACCGCGGCGTATTTTTTCTTTCACCTGGCTCCGGGTCCCGATCCCCATATCTGCCAGATATTTGTCCAGACGGACAAGAGATTTCACGCGCTCCACCTCACTCCCACCGCCATCCTACGGGGTATTTGTTCTTTAAGGTGCCGTTGTTCATTTTCCCAAAGCCTAACGGGTATCCGGCAACGCACACCAGGTACCATCCATTTTCCAAAACATCAGTATCCTGCGTATCTGCTTCAATGGTTTCGCACTTTAAATACTTTACAACTCTGGGGTCTGATAAAGGAAGATCCAGCACATGGCCGCAGTCCTCTTTTTTCAGGGCACGGGCAAAGGCGCCGGAGGGCTCAAAACGGTTCTTTTTAAGCTCCCCTAAGTACCATCCGTTGCGGATCACATGAAGGCCTTTAAAGTCCGGCATATGTTTTGGAAAATAATATAAGCTTCCCTTTTGCAGCACCAGACGGTTATGATCAAAGGTATCCTCGATTTGGGCGCCGGACAGAAAGTCCCAGAAGCCGTCAAGGCCGGAGGGTTCCTTAGACATATACACAGGAACTGCCGCAGACGGGGCAGGCTCTCCGGCTTTTTTCAGCAGGGCACAAAAATGGCCTTCTCCGTCTACCTGATGGGGCCACAGGCGTTCCATGGTGATACAGGTCATTTCCGGACGGTTTTCAAGAAGGTATTCAACGCTTTGTTCATCTTCATATCCGGAAAATGTACAGGTAGAATAAACCATATAGCCGCCGGGCTTTAGCATATCGGCTCCGTTTAAGAGGATCTTGCGCTGGATCTGCCCAAAATACTCAGGGCCAAACTTTTCCCAGTTGGCAGTCATGGACGGCTTTCTGCGGAACATTCCCTCTCCGGAGCAGGGAGCGTCAATAATGACCTTGTCAAAATATTCCGGAAAGGCCTGGGCCAGACGGGAAGGATCTTCACTTAAAACAAGGCTGTTTTTAATGCCGAAAAATTCAATGTTTTTCAGAAGTGCTTTCGCTCTTGACGCGCTGATGTCATTAGACACTAAAAGACCGGTCCCTTTAAGCTTTGCCCCAAGGGCCGTGCTTTTGCCGCCAGGCGCGGCGCACATATCAAGGATCACATCCCCTTCATCTACAGGAAGCAAATGGGCCGGACGCATGGCCGACGGCTCCTGGATATAATATAAGCCGGCGTGGTATAAGGGATTTTTAGTATATTTTTGGCTGCCGTCATAATAAAAGCCAAGCTCGTTCCATGGAACCGGGCAAAGCTGTTCACCGGAAAGCTGCAAATATTCTTCCGGCGAAAGCTTCAGAGTATTCACCCGCAGCCCATAATTCATAGGTTTTTCATAGCTTTTTATAAAATCATCATATTCCTCCGGGATCAGCGCCCGGATCTCATCTAAAAATTTCTCTGGGAACTGGATCATCATCCAAAGCTCCTTTCTTTATTATTGCCGTGCTTTCCACGGCGCAGAGGTTACCCTCTCTCAGAGGGCTTCGTAGTTTTCGTCAATGAGCAGGTCTGTGCCGTCGGCGGCTGTGGTCGCCAGCGTGTCGCACCGTTCGTTTTGCTCATGGCCATTGTGGCCTTTGACCCAGTGGAAGGTGACCTGATGGGGTTTCATGGCTGCAAGCATCCGCTGCCACAGGTCTACATTTTTCACCGGCTCGTTTTTGCCCCGCTTCCACCCTTTTTTGATCCAGCCGGAAATCCAGTGCTGGTTAAAGGCGTTGACCACATACTGGGAATCTGAGTACAGATCCACCTGGCAAGGCCGGTTTAAAGCTTCCAGGGCGGCAATAACGGCCATCATTTCCATACGGTTATTGGTCGTCCGGCGAAAGCCGGCGGAAAGCTCTCGTACATGGAGTATTCCTTTGGTGTCAATATATTCTAAAACAGCGCCGTAGCCGCCCGGACCTTCCGGGTTTCCTCTGGCAGCGCCGTCTGTATACACAGTTACTTTCACAGTCATTCCTCCTTATTTTTAAACCTGCCTGCCGGTGTTTGTCAGGACAGCCCAGCTGCCGGTATCCTCAAAATCTCTGGCAGCCCGGGTGGCTTCTTCAATAATGTCTTTGTTAAATCCAATGATCCCAAGCAGCTTAATGGCATTTCTTGAGGTGGCCCGTCCCGGGTACAAAATGTAATCAAACGTTACATTATCGTCGCTGACTTCTTCCTGGAAGTGATAATTGGAAAAGTCTCTTTCAAGGATCGCCGTCAGCTCAATATCATGGGTCGCTGCAAAGCACAGGGCATTCATCTTGGAAATAGCCTCAAGGATCCGGGAAGATGCGGCAATACGCTCAATGGTATTTGTTCCCCGCAGCACCTCGTCAATAAAGCAAAGCACCGGCACATGGGCATAATCCCCGTCACGGTCAGAGGCGGCATCAATAATGCGCTTTAATGATTTGATCTCTACAATATAATAGCTTTCGCTGCTTTGAATATCATCCTTTAAGGCCATGGATGAATACACTCTGAAAAAGCAGGATTCATAAGAATCTGCCAGACAGGTGCAGATGGTCTGGGCCAGGATCGCATTAATGGCAATGGTCTTTAAAAAAGTAGATTTTCCGGAAGCATTGGAGCCGGTTAAAAGGACGCTTCTTGCTTCTGAAATGGTGTTGGTTACAGGATTTACGATCATGGGATGGTAAATATTTTCTGCTTTAATAAATCCCTTTTCCCCGGTATGAAGTACCGGACGGCATACCGGCGTTTTTTGGCCCTCTGCCATGTAGCGGCGGTAAGATGCTATAGCAATATCACAGTCAATCTCACCAATGATCTCCATGATCTGATCCAGCTCTTTGCCGTACTTAAACAGACGGTAGGCCAGATAGTCAAACAGGATCATGTCAAAGTGGGTCAGCATTTTAATATAATCCAGGATAATGGCCAGAAGGTCCGCAGAAAAATCCGTGCCGGACACAAACAGCCAGGAATAACGGCTGATACTGCTTAAAGGCTTTGCACAGGCCTTTAACGTCTTGCTGTACTCGGCAATGCCCGTGCACTTAAGGTCTGCAATGTTTAGCGCTGCCTGGTTCATGCGGGATAAATAGGAAAAAACAACAAAATAGCTGCTGATACTGGCTTTTCTGTGGAAATAGACCACCATATTAACAACAGCAATGATAAAAATAAAGGAAAGCCATGCTGCAGGATTAAGGATACATCCCATAATGATCACGATCAGCGCTGCAAGACAGGCAATATGGATGACCGGCTGATGGGGACGCATGGAACGGACCCCGGCCAGATACTGGCCTACGCTGGATGTACGCAGCTTACCCAGACGGTTAAGCTCATACTGGACTTTCACCCGCTCGTCCTCATGCTGATCAAAATAGGTGGCGATCCGGTCTCTTTCTTTAAGCTTTTCATCATCCATACATGGCGTGTGGAGCAATGCATACAAATACTCCTCTCCTACGCCGCTGCCGGTATTGTTAAGGATCATGTAGATCGTTTCCATATCCAGATCATTCCATGTAATATCATCAATGACCGGGGTGGTCTTTTCACGGTTTTTATAATAATAAGCAATACCGTTGTCACTGTAGCGCCCTGCCGAGTAATCGTTGTCCGGAAGGCGGCCGTAGGACCGTTTGATCCGCTGTAAGATCTTCTTCTTTCTATTAAAGCCGTCATAGATCATTTTGGCTGCAATGAGCAGGATCACGCCAATAACAACCAAAAGGATCGTTTGTCTTGAATCCATAAAACTCCTGCCTTTCTTTATACCCAAGGTTTGTACCAAAGGTGATTGTTCAATGATGCAAGCCTTACAGGTTTGCACTTCATTTCATCTTATCATTAAATTTTCCTTATGTAAAGAAAAAGTGGCAGGCTCCGGCTGAATCGTTCGTAAAAAAAATCCCCCGCTGTAAGACAGCGGAGGATTTTTTTACGGGCAGTGTCCGGATAGAAAGATGTATATGTTCTCTCCGGAACACAACCTGAAATAGATTCAATTAGTTGTTGATCAGCTTATCATCATCGTTCCAGCTGTAAAGCTTACGAAGTTCTTCGCCGACTTTTTCGCAGGGATGCTCTGCTGCACGTTTGCGCATAGCCATAAAGTGAGGTGCGCCAACCTGGTTTTCAAGCAGCCAGTTCTTTGCAAATGTACCGTCCTGAATATCGGAAAGAATCTGTTTCATCGCTTTCTTTGTATCCTCGGTGATGATCTTTGGTCCTGTAATATAGTCGCCAAATTCTGCTGTGTTGGAGATGGAATATCTCATGCCTGCAAAACCGCTTTCAAAGATCAGGTCAACGATAAGCTTCATTTCATGGATACATTCAAAGTAAGCATTTTCAGGAGCATATCCGGCTTCAACAAGAGTTTCATAACCAGCCTGCATTAATGCGCAAACACCGCCGCAAAGGACTGCCTGCTCACCAAACAGGTCTGTTTCTGTTTCAACCCTAAAGGTTGTCTCAAGTACGCCGGCTCTTGCACCGCCGATACCAAGAGCATAGGCAAGACCAAGATCATGAGCTTTGCCTGTAGCATCCTGCTCAACAGCGATAAGGCAAGGAACACCTTTGCCTTCCTGATACTGGCTGCGAACAGTGTGTCCGGGGCCTTTTGGCGCGATCATAACGACATCTACATCCTTCGGAGGGATGATCTGACCAAAGTGGATCGCAAAGCCATGTGCAAACATAAGCATGTTGCCGGGCTCAAGATTTGGAGCAATAGACTCGTTGTACATCTTAGCCTGTTTCTCGTCGTTAATAAGGATCATGATAATGTCTGCTCTTTTAGCAGCCTCAGCAGCTGTATATACTTTAAAGCCCTGAGCCTCAGCCTTTGCCCAGGATTTGCTTCCTTCATAAAGACCTACAATAACATCACAGCCGGAATCCTTAAGATTTAATGCGTGTGCATGTCCCTGGCTGCCGTAACCGATAATGGCGATCGTCTTTCCTTCAAGTAATGAAAGATTGCAGTCTTCCTGATAATAGATTTTTGCCATGTTCGTTTCCTCCTATTCATCTTCATCTATGTAATACTTTATCATGATGATGTATCTAATTTTAGTACATTCTCAGACTTTGTCAAGATATTTTTGAAAAACTTAACGGCTGCATTAAAAAATAAACATGTCTCAACCCGCTTACAGGTATCTTACATCGTCGGAGCCTCTGGAAAGTCCGGTAATGCCTGTGCGGGCAAGCTCTAAAATCTCATGGCCGTCCAAAAGCTGGATAAAAGCGTCGATCTTGCTCTGGGCACCGGTCATTTCCACGATCAGGGAATCCTTGGAAACATCCACAATGTTTGCCCGGAAAATATCCGCAATAGCGATCACGGACTGACGTTCCTGGGCATTGCACCGGACTTTGACAAGAACAAGCTCACGACAGACGGAACGGTTATCCATCAGTTCCTTTATATCCACTACATCCACCAGCTTATTCAGCTGTTTATGGATCTGTTCAAGCACCTGGTCGTCGCCATTGACAACAATGGTCATCCGCGTATATCTGGGGTCAGTCGTTTCACCGGCAGTAATACTGTCAATGTTATACCCTCTCCGGGAAAACAGGCCGGAAACACGGCTTAAAACACCGGTGGTGTTATCCACTAAAATCGAAAGCACTTTTTTATGCTCCATTATCCTCACCTCGTATTATTGTTCAGGCATTTTGAAAATAACGAAAAACCGCTTTTGCCGATCTTTTTCGGTCCGGTACCGCGCTTTTTCTGATTCCTGCCTGTTTGTTTTAAAACATTCTAACAATAATAAAACTCTTTGTCAATGCTTGGCCGGCAACGGAGAGGCTTTAAACGTTTCGCTTTCCATATGATTCTGGGGGCTGGTATAGCCTGGGACAATGCTTAAGCATTTTTTCGGACACACGCTGACGCAGCTGCCGCACTGGACACAGTCAAAGCGGTTAATGGTCCATGTGCCGGCCTTCCGGTCCACTAAAATGGCTCCGGGAGGACAGCTGCGCATACACATGCCGCAGCAGATGCACTGGTCGCCTGCAATCTCCACATGGCCGCGGGATCTCTGGGTAAACTTTGCCGGCTCATAAGGATAGCCGACAGTTGCAGGCTTTGAAAACATATTTTTAATTGCCGTCCGGGCAAATGTGAGAAACTTTACATTATCCATGCTCGTCACCTCTCTGTACAGCTAATGCAGGGATCAATGGTCAGAATCAGTAAAGGAACATCGGCCATCTGACAGCCTTTAAGCATTTCCACCATAGGCGGGATATTACTTGTTGTAGGCGTTCTTAAACGGAAACGATCCAGGAATTTAGTGCCGTTGCCTTTAATGTAATAGATGGCTTCACCTCTGGGCTGCTCGATTCTGGCAAAATATTCACCGGAAGGATTGCCTTTGACAGGAATATTAATATCACCCTGAGGGATCTTATCAATGGCCTGGCGGATCAGGCTGAAAGACTGAAGGATTTCTTTTAAACGGACTTCACAGCGGGCATAGCAGTCCCCTTCTGTGGATGTGATGATCTGGAGGTCCAGATCATTATAGGCTTCATAGCCCAGCCGCCGGCAGTCATATTCCTCACCGCTGGCCCGAAGCATAGGGCCAACGGCCCCTAAAAGCCTGGCCTGCTTTAACGGCAGCACGCCAACGCCTTTGAGCCGTGCCTGGACAGAATAATCCCTTAAAAATGTTTCCATAATGGGAACAAATTCTTCTTCCATTGTCTTTATTGTATCAGAAATCCCTTTGAGCATGGAGCTATCCATATCCTTTGATACGCCGCCGACGCACATAACGGAGAAAATAATACGTCCGCCTGTAGTAGCGTCAAACATATCAAGGATCTTTTCTCTTAAACGCCAGGATTCCATAAACAGACTTTCAAACCCCATGGCGTCAGCCAAAAGTCCAAGCCACAGCAAGTGGCTGTGAACACGGCTCATTTCTTCCCAAATGGTACGCAGATAAGCGCCGCGCCGGGGCACCTGGATGCCCATAACATTTTCAACTGCCTCGCAGTAGCCCATACCGTGGCCGCAGCTGCAAATGCCGCAGACACGTTCGGCAATATAAACATATTGTTTAAAATCTTTCTTTTCAACTAATTTTTCCAGGCCCCTGTGGATAAAGCCAATACTTGGAATCGCTTCCACAACCACCTCATCCTCCAGGACAAGATCCAGATGCACCGGTTCCGGAAGCACCGGATGCTGGGGCCCAAAGGGTACGATACTTCTCTTTGCCATACTGCTCACCCCTTCTCCTTAAACGGTGTTTCCGCATCAATGCGGTACAATTTCCGGTGATAGTCCATGCTCAGATTTTCAATCTTAACGCCAAAAAGCTCAGACGCTTCATTTTCCTGGATAAATGCACAGGAATAAATCTGAGTGATGCTTGGGATCTTATCTTCTGTCCCCACCACCAGCCGGAGGGTCACCATATTATAATCTTTGCAAAACGAATAGCTCATTTCATAACCATCTTCCAGACGGGCCGCACAAATCTGGGCCAGGCGCCAGTCCTCCATTTTCATAGTGATCACCTGGGCCAGGAACTCGTCCATGGAAATTGGTCTGATCTCATTTATATATTCCATATGTCCTCCTAATCTTGTGTAACTAATCAGCCATGCGGCCGGACGGGCAAAGCAACTTGGAAAGTAATTTTACCTGCCCTTTTTTTCTGCCTTAAATAATTTTCTCTTTTCGTCCAGAATATCCAGCGCTTTAACAACGCCGTCAATGATGGATTCCGGACGGGCGGCGCAGCCGGGAACATATACATCCACAGGGATCACTGTATCGATTCCTCCCCGGATATTATAGCATTCCTTAAAAACACCGCCGGTACAGGCGCAAATGCCTACAGCCACAACAACCTTAGGCTCCGGCATCTGGCTGTAAAGCTGCCGCACAACAGGCTCAGTCTGGCTGTTGACGCCTCCGGTGATCAGTAATATATCTGCCTGAAAAGGGTCGCCGGTATTAATAATACCAAAACGCTCAATGTCATACTTAGGTGTCAGGCAGTCCAGCACTTCAATGTCGCAGCCGTTGCAGCTGCTGGCATCATAGTGGAGAAGCCATGGAGATTTTGACATTACTCCCATTTTAAACCCTACCTTTCATTCCATTATTTGATCAGCATAAGGATCAAAAGATTTAATCCGCCGGCCAGAAGCGTTACAAGCCAGCATCCGTACAGCAGATGCTGCCACTTTAATCTGGCTGTAGCATTATCCCAAAGGATTTCCAAAAACAGGATAAACAGGCACACGATCATAGCAATAGGCCAGCTCCACCAGTTTTCATTAATAATAAACAGGCAGAAAATACCCAAAATCAAAATCATTTCATAATATTCTGCAATATTCATAATGCCCAGTGTTGTTCCGGACATTTCTGTGGTAATACCTTTAACCATTTCCTGATGAGCATGGTGGCTTGTTGATAGATCAAAAGGCGATTTACGGAACTTTATAGCTGCTGTAAACATAAATCCAAGAAGCATTCCCGGCATAAATACCACAGGGCTGACAGACATATGGACAATATCAGCGACCTGGAAGGAGCCGGAAGCCAGATAAAAGCCTACGGCAATGATCAGTGTCATAGGTTCATATGCCATCATCTGGAGCATTTCACGTCCGGCCCCCATATTGGCATAGGGGGACGAATCGCTGGATGCGCCGATAACAAGAAACATATCAGCCAGGGACAGGATAAAAAGGCACATTAATATATCTGACCCGCTAAACAGCATACATCCGGCGATCACAAGGAAAACAAGATAGCTTAAGTTTAACAGCAGCTGGGCATTATTTACAGCGATCATCTGCTTGGAAAACAGCTTGCGCAGGTCATAAAACGGCTGCAGCAGCGATGGGCCCTTTCTGCGCTGCATACGGGCACTGATCACACGCTCGGCGCCGTCGATCAAAGCTCCAAGAAAGGGAGCCAGCAAAAGATAACCGATAACAAAGGCAATTCTCATTGTACGGCACCTCCTATGATCAGACAAAATACAACAATTAAAAGGCTGGCAGAAAGATAAACACACGGTTTCATTAAATGACGCATACCAAATTCAAATCTTAAGTACCAGTTGCTTAAATACAGATGGGTCGATCCGCCCATGCTGTTGACGAAATGGCGGTTATCCCCTTCATTAACTCCGTTCATGTAGATTGGCACAAGCTCTTTACGGGCCATACGGGATACGAAAGCCATAATCGTAGGTACAATAAGGACAGACACAAGCATGACAGCCATAGTTGTCAGCACGTTCATGGACAGGACTGTATAGGAATAGCCGAACATCTGCTCCAAAATAGGATTGGCAACTTTTGTAGCCAGCAGAGGAAACAAAAGGCACATTAAAAGCATGGTCCCGGCATGAACAAACATGGAAAGATACTCGTCCCTGCCAGTTACATCCTTAACAGCCACCCGGGCATGATGCTGAGTTGTCAGCTTGGACAGCCATTTGGTCCAGTAAAACATTGTGGTGGCACTGCCGTATGCAATGAAAATGACCAGGAGCACATTTTCCGAATCTACAAAAGCTCTTAAAGCAACCCATTTGGAAATAAGCATGCCAAAAGGAGCCAGGTACATGCCTGCAATGCCAATACCCATAATATAGGTCAGTTTTGGCAGGCGAAGAAGCAGTCCGTGCATATCTTCAATATCCCTGGAACCAAGGCAGTTTTCTGTTGCACCTACAGATTGGAACAACATGGATTTGCTCACTGCGTGGAAGATCATCAAAAGGACGGCGCCCCATACAGTCTCCTCTACTCCGATCCCGGCACATGCTACGATGAGTCCCAGATTCGAAATGGTGGAAAATGCCAGGACTTTTTTTGCATCATTTTGTGCAATAGCCATCATACTGGCAGCAATAAAGGTAAAACCGCCAATAAGGGATACGGTCATACCGACGGTATTGCCATGCATAGCCGGCGCCAGGCGAATGAGCAGATATACGCCTGCCTTAACCATTGTTGCGCTGTGCAGCAGTGCGCTGGAAGGCGTAGGAGCAACCATGGCGCCTAAAAGCCACGATGAAAACGGAAGCTGGGCAGACTTGGTCAGTCCGGCAAGAGCCAGACATGCCAAAGGCAGCGCGCCGCCAAAGACAATGGCATCGGAAAGCTGGACGCTTCCTGTATTCAATGCAAGGAGCGCGATGGCAACGGAAAATCCCAGGCCGCCCAGCAGGTTCATCCATAGCGCTGTAAAGCTGTTATGTATAGCTTCATCGGTTTGGGTATATCCAATAAGCAGGAATGAGATCACACTTGTGATTTCCCAGAAAAAATACATCCAGATCAGGCTCTGGGATAAAACCAGGCCGAACATTGCCGAAAGAAACAAAAATACCATGGAAAAGAAAAAAGGCTGCCGGTCCTTATATTCCTTATGATGGTTATGGTAGCCTTTCATATAGCCTACCGTATAAATGCAGATCAGGCTGCCCACAATGGCAATGATCATACACATAAGCATGGAAAGGCCGTCCAGCATCATATGATAAGTTTCCGGCATTTGCGTGGTAAATTCCACATACATAAGAAGACCTGTCTGTGCGACAGAAAGTAAGATCACAAGGATCCTGCGGTACTTAACCCCCATGTAAATGATCAGGCACATCAAAAACAAATCTGCCAGAGTCATTGCATGATCCACAAGTTCTGTATGGACATACAGATGCAGTGTTTGCGCGCCGCCGGCGAGCCAAACCCCCAGAGTGATCAATGACAGGGCCATAATACACCCTGCGCCAATATACACTACGATCCCCCGGACCTTCGCTCCCCGAATAAGAGGCAGAATAACCGCCATTACTGCCGGCACTGCAATCAAAATGGGAATCAGATCCATAAAAAAACCTCCTGTTCTTTTGTGTATTACGTTATAAATATAACAATCTTACATTAATAGTTATATTACTTTTTTTGTAATTTTACAAGAGTCTAATGAGAAATGTACCAAAAAAGAAACAAAAACAAGCCAAACTTTGTTCAAAAGCGAACAAAGCCTGGCTTATAAAAAAGAACCAGCGTCAAAAGGTATTTTGACCTCATGATGCCTCGGATTTCTCCGCACTTCGTGGTTTTCGCTACCGCTATGGTCGGCGCTAAACGAACGTCCGGTGGACGTTCGTTTAGTGCTCCGAAATCCTAAAACATC
This sequence comes from Candidatus Scybalocola faecigallinarum, assembly GCA_018711005.1. Taxonomy (GTDB): domain Bacteria; phylum Bacillota; class Clostridia; order Lachnospirales; family Lachnospiraceae; genus Catenibacillus; species Catenibacillus faecigallinarum. Next base: position 110,145 of record DVIT01000030.1, read on the forward strand.
TTAATTATACAATAAAATTTGGAACCTGTATTTCCTTGTTTATGACTTTTCCATCCTATTTTTCCGGCTTCTTATGTCACAAATCGAATATTTTATGCAACAAATCTGATGAGAAAAGTTCCTGCGCATTTTTATATAAGATATCTTCTGACAGCGTCGGAGCTTCCTTTAACTGATCTTTAAGCGCTTGAAGCAGCTCCAGCTTTTGGCTGTCCGGTGTGTAGGGATGATCAGAGCCGTAAAGGATGTGGCTGTCCGGGACAAAGTGGCGCAGCAGATCTAAAAGATACGGCACCGGATTTCCTGCAGTATCAAAATACAGAGATGCAAAGGCTTCCTTAACATCCACTTTTTCCATAAGCCCTTTTGGGGCAAGGATCTGGGAAATGCCTTCAAACCGCTGGAAAATATTGGGAAGAAATGCGCCGCAATGGGGAACGACAAATTTTATCCGGTTATATTTTTTCAGATGGCCTCTGGCAATAAGATTCATCACTGCCCGGGTAGTGTCGCACATAAACTCAAATAAAGGTACAGGTCCGGCAGTAAAAATCCCCTCTTTTAAAGGTTCCGGACGATGAGGATGGATAATGACAACTGCGGACATGTCATTTAAGTATTGAAAAAGAGGCTCCATGGCATCTTCTCCCAGGTACAGTCCACGGCTGTTAGAGGCCAGCTTAATGGCATTGACTCCAAGATTTTCCAGGGCATATCTGGCCTCAAGGACTGCCCCCTGAATGTCCGGCAGGGGAAGGCATGCGGCATAGCCGAAGCGGTCGGGAAAATCTTTTTTCAATTTGGCACCATATTCATTGATGGCACGGCACAGTTCACGGCTCTCACTTGCGTCGCCAAAGTATGGCTGAGGCGAGGAAATGGATAAAAGGGACCAGGCAATGCCTGCCTGATCCATAAAATCCAAGTGGCTTTCCACATCCCAGCAAGGTGTGGGAAAAACATCCTCCAAAAGGGCGTTGTGCTTTTTCAATGCAGCGGCATAAACCTCCGGCACAAAGTGGCTGTGTATATCCATGATCTTATTTCCCATATGTACACCTCCACAATGGCTGTCAGTCAATATAGGGCTTTCCCTGTAAAATGGCGGGGCCCTTTTTGCCGAAAATCTTGTCCTTTGTATAAACAATGTTGGAGTAGCCGCCATATTCCGGCAAATAGTCAGGCCGGCGTTTTGCAGCGATCAGGCACGGTTCTCCGGACAGACTGATGTCCTCCACCGCGTCATCGGTCCGGGCCATGATTTTTTCGCACAGCATAATGGCATCATCCACAATGGATGCCGGCACAGGTTCATTGCCATGGCCGCCGAAAAGCAGGTCAAAATCTTTTTGCAAAGTTTTTAAATGAAGAAGGCTTTCATGGTACTCCTCTACTGTGGTGGATCCATACAGGCCTAAAAGGGTATTCAGATTAATGGCATCGCCGGAATAGACTGTCCGGGCTGCCCGGTCTAAAAGCATGATCGTCCCCCGGGTGTGTCCGGGAACGGCAACAACTTCCAGCGTCACGCCGCCAAGGTCAAAAATGTCGCCGTTATAGACCGGATAGGTTTTCACCGGCGCCGGCGGGATCACATCTTCAACGGAAAGGGCTGTGCGTTTTGGCGGTGCCATTGGTGACGGGGCTGAAACATAGCCCAGTCGTGATTGAACAGAGGAAGCAAACTCACTGTACATCAGGCCAATATCATCCGGATGGATAAAGCACTGGCCATATTCAAAGGCAGCCCCTTCATGATCGGGATGGCCATGAGACAGGACAAGAAATACAGGAAGCTCCGTCAGCTCCCGGACAAAGCTTTTTAAAGAGCCTACGCCGGAAAGCCCGTCAAACAAAAGGGCTCTGTCGCTGCCTTCGATGAGATAGGCATTCTCTCCACCAAGACCTGTGATCCGTGTAACATAGCTGCTGATCTTTTCTGCTGTAAAAAATTTGTTTTGCATTAATAAAATCCCCCTTATATGAATGGTGTTTAGAAACATTGAAAATATATAAATACATGTAAGTCTACATTTTTGAAGATGATGTTATTCACCAAAACCTTGTTTGAGCTTCTTGTGATAGATTTATCCCATCTGCTAAAGTGCGGCATTATCCTCCCTTTCATCTTTAATCCAGTTCAAATCACATTTCCACTGATTTTGCCACTCATCCTCATTCACAATCGCATCAAATACAGGCTCAAGAAAAACCTGTATTTCCTTAATGACTGCCGAAAACTCAAGCGTGTTATCTTTTATGGTTTTCAAAAAGAATTTCCAACGCTTCTGCATATCTTCATCATCGGCAAGTGTAACTACACGCTTAAAATTTTGCTTTATTTCGCAGCTTTGCCAGAACAGAAGCTGCTATATCTGCCATTACAACCACACTCCAATCAATTCTTTAACCTTCTTTTGCACACGCAGTTTTTTTGCATACATCATAAGGTTTGGTATATTCTTTTTCGGGTCACTAACATACCCTTGTACTGCTTTATTGAAAATTTCTTTATCCATTTTACTCATATTTTTCAGAACATCACAAATTGTTCTGTCACGGTCATAAATTCGTACTTTTGTGAAATCAATTTCACCTGTTGTTTCACCAAGCGTAACCAAATAGGACTTCATGCGATATGCTTTAATGAATGGGTACTCTATATTGGTTCGCAATTTTGAAACATTTCTATCAATGGCAAAATTCCATTCAGCGGGATTTCTATCGCTGTATTCATAATAGAATAAAGCAGTTTCCATACAAAGAACAGCATCGGGAAACAAACTATTGATGATAACTATCTCTGTGGTTTCGCAGTTCTCAATCCAATGATAGTAACCGCGTCTTATTCTTTCAATAAAACCCTCATCTAAAAGTTGTTTGATATCTGCGTAGTATAGCTTAGCTTCAAGAAGCTCGGCAGTAGTCATTACATAGTGATGCTGATTGAATAGCTTTCTCACATTTTTAATATCATTTTCACGAAGCATTTGTCCACCTCTATTTAATTGCCGCAAATTTGTTTATTTGTTGGGCACTTTACTATTATTATATTCAATTTCTATATTGAAAGTCAATAGCAAACTACCCACTCGAAAAATAAATAAGTGGGCAGTTTACTATAAGAAAGATTGGAACATTTCTGATGCTTCTGTAAGGACGAAGCCGGATAACACTTGAACTCTCACTGGAATTTTATATGCGGCCGTGGTAAAATAGTGATGGTTTACCCAAGTCGCTCATCCGGCCTGCGGTAAATGCTACGGTAACAGTAAAGGGGAGGTTACATGCATGAATTAAGTATTACAGAAGGCATCCTGGATTACTCTTTAAAGGAAGCCAAAAAAGTGCAGGCTACGAAAATCCGGGCTATTCATCTGCTTCTTGGCCCTTTTTCAGGGATCGTTCCCGAGTGTATCCAAATGTATATGGAGCTTTTAGCCGAAGGGACGATTGCCCAGGGGGTTAAGATCCAGGCCAAAACACTGCCCTTAAAGGTACGGTGCCGGGATTGCGGCAGGGAAAGTGAGATTACCCGCAGGCACATTGCCTGCCCTTTTTGTAATAGCCTGAGGCTGCAGATTTTATCTGCAAATGATTTTATTATAGAAAGTCTGGAGGTTGATACAGATGGAGATCAAAGTCCTTCATCAGGTCATGGAATGGAATAAAGATGTTAGCGACCAGGTCCGTAAAACACTTTCGGACCACCATATTTTTATGATCAATATTATGGGCAGTCCCGGCGCCGGGAAAACAAGCCTGATCACTGCCCTTATCGGAAAGCTGCGCGCCCGCTTCCGTATCGGTGTGATCGAAGGGGATATTGCCGGGCAGGTGGACGCTGAGCGGATTGCCCGGTTAGATATTCCTGCGATCCAGCTGAATACAGACGGCGCGTGCCATATTGAGGCAATGAGCATCCAAAATATCCTGCCTATGCTTCCATTGGATGATCTGGATGTGATTTTTGTGGAAAATATCGGAAATCTTGTATGCCCGGCGGAGTTTGATATTGGAGAATCTTTGCGGATTACGATTCTGAGTATTCCCGAAGGGGACGATAAGGTTGAAAAATATCCTCTGATGTTTACAGATACCGGCTGTCTTGTGCTGAATAAATATGATATGCTCCCTTATTTTGATTTTGATGAAATACGGGTGGAGCAAAACTACGAGACGGTGAATCCGGACGCCCCTCTTTACCGGGTAAGCTGCCGCAGCGGCCAGGGGCTGGATGAGCTGTGTGATTTCTTAACAGAAAAGATTCTTTCTGATAAAAAATCATGAGACAAAGAATTTATTTAAAAATCCGGGGAATCGTCCAGGGGGTGGGCTTCCGCCCCTATCTCCACCGGACGGCCAATGCCTGCCATCTTGTGGGATGGGCCAAAAACACCTCCGGCGGCGTGGAAGTCCAGGCGGAGGGCGAGGAAACAGACATTAAAGCATTTCTGGAATGTTTAACGTCATCACCTCCGCCCATGTCTTGTATTGAAGATCTTTGGACAAAAAATATGGAGCCGTTAAATAGGGAAAAGGAATTTGTGATCCAAAAAAGCAGCAAACGTTTGGAGGCAACTCTGATCGCCCCGGATATAGCTACCTGCAAAGATTGTGAAAAAGAGCTTTTCACCCCGTCGGACCGCAGGTATCAGTATCCTTTTATTAATTGTACCAACTGCGGACCACGCTTTACTATTATCCGGGATCTGCCCTATGACCGGGATAAAACGGTAATGTCAGAATTTCATATGTGCCCTCAATGCCAAAAGGAATATGAGGATATTACCGACCGCCGATACCATGCCCAGCCGGACTGCTGTCCGGAATGCGGGCCACGGGTATTTTTCCTTGACGCCGCCGGCCGTTCTGTGTTGGGGGATCCTTTAACGACAGCCCGGCATTATCTTTCTCATGGGAGGATCATTGCGGTTAAAGGTATCGGCGGTATCCATCTGGCCTGCGATGCTTTTGATCCTCAGGCCGTGGAGCGGCTGCGTGCCAGAAAGCACCGGCCGGAAAAGCCTTTGGCGCTGATGGCTGCTTCCATGGATGAAGTGAGAAAAATCTGCCTTGTATCCCGGGACGAAGAACGGCTCCTTACCGGCAGTGCCAGGCCTATTGTTTTGCTTAAGCGCAAAGATGCAGCGCTGCCCCGGGGCATATCTTTTAGCCGTCGGATTGGCGTTATGCTCCCGTACACCCCGGTCCATCTCCTGCTGTTTGCGCAAGACAGCCCAGGGCTTTTGGTGATGACCAGCGCCAACCGCTCCGGCTGTCCGGTGCTTACAGATAACGACCAGGCTGCAGATGTGCTGTCCGGGATTGCCGACGGGTATCTTTTAAATAACCGGCCCATTGAAAACCGGTGCGACGATTCGGTAGTCATGGCTGTGGACGGGAAAAAATGTTTTTTACGCAGGAGCCGCGGCTATGCGCCTGCGCCCCTGATCTTTCATGACAGGGATTTTTCAGGGATCTGCGCCATGGGTGCGGAACAAAAGGGTTCGTTTGCCCTGGGCCGTGACGGCCATGTGTTTTTAAGCCCTCATATTGGGGATCTGAAAAATATGGAAACCTTTGACCATTACCAGACCATGCTGGATACATATATGCGTTTGTTTAAAATTACGCCAAAGTTTCTGGTATGTGACCGGCATCCGGATTACTTTTCCACTCAGGCGGCCCGGGAAATGTGTGAAAAAAAGGGCCTGCCTTTGATCCGTGTATGGCACCATCATGCCCACATGGCGTCCTGTATGGCAGATAATGGCCTTAATACAAAGGTTTTTGGCATTATATGGGACGGTACGGGACTTGGCGATGATCATACCATCTGGGGCGGGGAATTTCTTGAAGGGGATTATGAAAGCTTTCGCCGGGTCGGCAGTATCCGCCCGATCCCTCTCCCCGGGGCCGATCAGGCAATCCGTGAGATCGGACGCATTGGGGCTGCCCTTTTATGGGACGCAGGGCTTAAACTGCAGGCCGCCCCTTTGCCTGAGGAAAAGCTTAAAGCTGTCAGCGTCATGCTTGACCATCATATTGCCTGCCCAAATGCCAGCAGCATGGGCCGTTTGTTTGATGGTGCAGCATCACTTTTACTGGGACTGAACCAGATCACCTTTGACGGGGAAGGTGCCATGAAGGTGGAGGCATTGGCCGAAGATGTGCCTGTTTTTCATAAAGATTCCCGGCCGCCCTACCCTGTGACGTTTTATATGGATCAGCAGGTGCGCCGGTTTGACATACGGCCGCTGATCCGTGCCGTTGTTTCGGATATTGAGCAGCATATCTCCGGTCCTGTTATTGCCGGACGGTTTATGGAGACGTTGTGCCATATGGCCCTGCTCCAGACCAGGGCTTTAAATTCCCGGCACCTTCCGGTGGTCTTATCCGGCGGTGTTTTTCAAAACCGTTTTTTATTATGCGGAATTAAACAATTACTTACCCTCCACGGCTTTACGGTGTATACCCATGACCGGGTATCGCCCGGCGACGAGGGGGTGTCCCTGGGTCAGTTATTTATTGGTGCAAATGCCCGGCCCGGTATGGAGCCGGCAAAGAAAGAAGGTATATGATATGTGTCTTGCCATGCCTATGAAAATACAGAAAATTGAAGGAAATACAGCCACCGGCGAGGCCGGAGGGCTGACGCAAAATATCCGCGTGGATTTTATGAAGGATATTAAGCCCGGCGATTATGTTATGGTCCACGCCGGTTTTGCCATAGAGAAAATGACAGAGCAGGAGGCTTTAGATAATCTGAAGTTTATGGAGGATTTAAACAATGCTTTATGAAAGCGTTTTTAAAAATCCGGAAAATACACAGCGCATTTTGCATAAGCTTGAATCTCTCAGCCAGGTTACCGGCCCGGTAAAGCTTATGGAAATCTGCGGGACCCATACGATGGCTATTGCCCGCACCGGACTTAAAACCATCCTGCCCAAAAACATACAGCTCATCTCCGGCCCGGGATGCCCGGTGTGCGTCACACCCTCCGGGGTTATGGATGAGGTTTTTAAGCTGAGTGAGGATCCCCGGATCATTATAACGAGCTATGGAGATCTGCTGCGCGTTCCGGGATCGGTCCGTGGGGACAGCCTTTTGCGCCGCAAGGCATCCGGGGCCAATGTCATAGATGTGTATTCGCCTGTGGACGCCTTAAATCTGGCACGGGAGAACCCGGACCGGGAAGTGGTTTTTCTTGGCGTCGGATTTGAAACAACGGCTCCGGGGACAGCGGCCTGCATCCTTGAGGCCTGCCGTCTGGGTCTTGAAAATTTCTCTGTTCTTTGCCTTTTAAAGTCTACTGAACCTGCCCTTCGGGCGCTGATCGGCGGCGATGATTTTTCAGTCAGCGGATTTTTATGCCCCGGCCATGTGGCGGCGATCACAGGAAGCGAAAGCTTTGCCTTTCTGCCAAAGGACTACGGCCTTCCGGCAGTGGTTTCCGGCTTTGAGGCTGCAGACCTGCTCTATTCTATTTTAAAGCTTATGCAAATGCTGGCAGACAAAAAGCCTGAGCTGGTCAATGAATATGTGCGTCTTGTCCGTCCGGAAGGAAATCCGGCGGCAAAGGCGATGATGGATCAGGTTTTTGAACCGGAGTCCTGCCAGTGGCGGGGGCTTGGCATGGTGCCTGACGGAGGTCTTAAGATCCGCCGGGAGTATGCCCGGTTTGACGGGATGAAGCGTTACGGTATTACGCCAAAAACCGGGACGGATGTTCCCGGCTGCCGGTGTGCCCAGGTGATCCGCGGTGTCCTCTCCCCTGGTCAGTGTCCCTTATTTAAAACTGTATGTACGCCAGGGGACCCTGTAGGACCTTGTATGGTTTCCTCTGAAGGCTCCTGTGCGGCAGCGTTCAGGTACGAGGCGTGAGTTTTTTATGATACGAGAAAGGAAATACAGATCATGGAAGAAATCATTACATTAGATTACGGAAGCGGCGGGACGAAAACTTCCGGCCTGATCGAGGAGCTCCTCCTTCCGGCATTTGATAATCCGGCCCTGAATGTCCTTGGGGACGGAGCTGTCCTTGACGGCAGTGAAAAGCTGGTCTTTTCCACCGACAGCTTTGTTGTTTCCCCATGGCGTTTCCCCGGAGGAAATATAGGAAAATTGTGTGTCTGCGGCACGGTCAATGATATTGCCATGGCCGGAGGGATTCCCAGGTATTTAAGCTTGTCTTTTGTTTTGGAAGAAGGATTTTTAATATCAGATCTTAAGGAGATTATTACCTCTATTGCGCAGGAGGCAAAGGCGGCTGGCATTATTATTGCTACCGGGGATACAAAGGTTGTGGAGCGGGGAAAGGGAGACGGTATTTATATTAATACCAGTGGCATTGGCTTCCTCCGGGCTCCCGGACTTGGAAAGGATCAGATACGTCCCGGAGATACTGTGATCCTCAGCGGAAGCGCAGGCTGTCACGGCGCCAGCGTTATGATGGCGCGGGCCGGGCTTTCCCAGGAGGTATTAAGCTCTGACTGCCGTATTCTTACAGACCTGGCAGGCGCTGCCCTTGCATCAGGCCAGGTGCGGATCCTGAGAGATCCTACCCGTGGCGGCGTAGCTACGACCCTGAATGAGTTTGTAGAAGATTCTGACCTGACCATTGAGCTGGATGAATCGCAGATTCCTGTAGATGCGCCTGTGGCCGCAGCCTGTGAGCTTTTAGGCCTGGATCCATTATATTGTGCCTGCGAAGGCCGTATGCTGGCCGTGTGCGAACCCGGGTCCGCGAAAGCTATCGTCCATGCCCTGCACCAGCTTCCCGGAGGCGAAGGGGCTGCCTGCATCGGCACGGTAACCCAAAGCCGCCCGGGCAAGGTTATTTTAAAGACCCGCCTTGGAGGGACCCGGCTTCTTGGAAAGCTGACCGGCCAGCAGCTGCCAAGGATCTGCTGATAAAGATGTGCTGACAAGGGGGCTGACATACTGCTATGTATGACAGCCCCCTGCTTTCTTACAGTCTGCCCCCATTTACGGGACAGTCCTGATTGAATTTTCAGAATACAAATTCTTTGCCTTCTGCGTCAGATTTGTAAATAGCGTCCAGGATCTGAGTGACAACATAAGCCTGCTCCGGACGTACCAGAGGATCTTTGCTTTCATCAATAAGGCAGTCGATCCACTGTTTTGCTTCCATTGCGCCGGGCTCTGATACACCGCCCTCAAAATATGCCACCTTTCCGGAACCGGAAAT